>CAYTKQ010000001.1:0-234066 GCA_964438705.1 uncultured Christensenella sp.
CCACCAGTAAAAGCCGTGACTATTCACGGTTTTTCTTTTATGTACGAGGATTTAGCCTGTTGAGGATGCGAAGCGTACGAAACGAAAACCCACCCGCAATGGGTTTTGTTGTCAAAATCGACGGGATAGAGCAAAATATGTTTCATAAATCATAAAAAAATATTAAAGGGGGGCGCGATATGAATACGAAGCAAAGGCTGATACCATTTTTGACATTCCACGGTGACGCGGAACAGGCAATGCACTATTATGATGGAATTTTGCCGGACGCTGTGATCGAATCGATAGTGTATTTTGAAAAAGGGCAGGAGCATGGAGAAGAGGGGAAAGTTTTGAACGGCTGCCTATCCTTCTCGGGACAAAAAGTATATTTTATGGATGTGATGAGCTCGGTGCCGCCGCCCGATTTTAGCTGGGCGATGTCGCTTTATGTCAATTGCGCTGACGAAAAAGAATTTGATCTTATTTTTGATGGCCTATCAAAAAACGGGACTGTCATGATGGGCCCTGAAGCCGTCCTCGCACTGCGCAAGGTTGCATGGGTAACAGACCGGTTCGGTATTACATGGCAGCTTGTTTGGGCTTAGAGGCCGAGGAGCGTTTATATTTGTCCAAGAAAAGTTCAAAACGACGTTTTTGGTGATTACGCACGACAGGCGAATTGCCCAGTGGGCGGATCGCATCATCGAAATAAAAGACGGAAGTATTTTTTTGAATATTCAAAACACGCCCAAGAAATAAGAAACATCATGATTTCATAATTCTTGCCGGGTATGGTTGCGGCAAAACGAGGCCTCGTGATAAGGGGCCTTTTTTACTGCTCAAAATATATTTTGTAAAATAGTCCATATGAATTGGAATTATGTCAATATACGTTTTCTCAAAAGTTCGGATATGATATATTATATAGGATCAATAAAAATTATTTTCTTCCGAACAATTGAAAATGAAGGAGCACACAGTGAAACGTAGAATAAGCGTGTACTTAATCATCGGCATGATGCTTCTGCTGCTGGCATCATGTGTCATGCAAACGCAGCCGGAACCGGTGAAGGAAATCACGTTGTGCGCTCCACAAAACGCGTTTATTGAAGATTTTGAAACAAATGATTATAAGCTGTGGCTGGAGCAAAAGACCGGACTGAAAATTAAAATGAACTGGTTGCCGGAGAAAGAAGCAGAAGAGCTTGTCAGAACAGCGCTTCTGACCGGGCAAAATTTGCCCGATGCATATGTGGGCTTTGACAGCTACTCTATATTCAGCTACGAAAATTTACAGGAACTGGGGCAGCAAGGGGTCATTTTTCCGCTCGACGCCATGATTGAGCAGTATGGTGAAAACACCAAAGCCGTTTGGGAGGAACTTGCGGAATATGATGTAAAAGAACAGATGACCTCCGCAGACGGGCATATTTACTTTATGCCGGGGTTTTCTTATTCTACGATTACGCGGTATCGCCAGATCATGTGGATCAATAAAGGATGGCTTGACGCGCTGGACTTGCCTGTGCCAACCACAACGGAAGAATTTGCGGATACGCTGCGTGCATTCAAAACACTTGATCCGAATGGCAACGGAGAAAATGATGAAATCCCATTTGCCGGAACGCAAGACTATATGGGCAAGCAGGGTTACGATTACCTGTTTAATTCATTTATCTATAATAACGAAAAAAACGCATGGCTTCTTTTGGAAAACGGCATGCTGGATTTTGCGCCGATCAGGCCGCAGTGGCGCGAAGCACTGATATATATAAACGCACTGTATGAAGAAGGACTCTTCTCTCCGCTCAGCTTTATGCAAAACGATTCGCAAATGAAGCAGATGGCGACGGATGCCAACGACATCTTGGGCGCGTTCACATCCCCCGGCATCACCTACACGGTGCAGCAAAATTCCCCCGAACTATTGTCACGCTATGTGGGCATTGCGCCTTTAAAAGGGCCGGATGGCGTGCAGCTCGCGACGGTGAGCATACCGTTGCCCAAGGCGAACGGCATCATTTTGTCCGCAGGCAAGTATCCGGAGGAAGTGTTCAAGCTGTTTGATCTTATGTTGAGTGAAGAAGCCTGCCTGATGGGACGCTATGGCAAACGGGGGGTGGATTGGGATTTTGCCGATGAAGGCGCGGTGAGCATCTATGGCACACCAGCCACCATCAAAATCATCAATCAGTTGTGGAACACATCCCAAAACAAGCATTTGAAGCAGATCGGCCCCTATATTTCCAGGCCCAAATACAGCGGCGGCGTTACTTGGGACGATACGCTGACGGATGGCGAATATATGAACGCGCAGGCCGCCATGCTATATACGCCTTATGAGCCGGAAGAATTTGTGGGCACGATCATCTATTCTCCGGAGGCAAAGCGCAGCATACAAAACATCAGGACGCAGATCGAGCGGTATACAGAACAGAGCATTGAAGATTTTGTTACGGGGAAAAGAGACATTCACAATGACGATACCTGGGATCGCTATGTTGTGAAATTTGAGGAGCTTGGGCTTGATGCATTTTTGAGGGTCTCGCAAACGGCGTATGATGACATGAAAGAATAACGATAAAATGAACAACACAAGCTTTAAAAGAAAATTTACGATCGTGCTGCTTGTATACACGATTCTGATTTTGTTGTTGTGGCTCGTTTACCACAATATTACGTTTTCCTATACGCAAAAAACCGTCAATGACGCTTTGGTTATGGAATCCGACACATTGATTGAAGAAATTGAAACCAAGCTCTCGAATATGAAGACAAACGCGGCATTGATTGGCTCAAGTTCATATGTAAAAGAATTTTTAACCGAAAAGGATACGGCCGCTTATTACGAAAAAGCCACGATGGTGCATGAAATCATCAGCAAGGTGGGCGGTGCCGGAGACCCGCTTGACGGCGTTGTTACAATTAATAACGCGGGTGAGTATTACCGGTTCATTGGGGGAATCAGCAACCGCGCGATTGAAGACCTTCGAGCGGAATTCGGTGATACTTCTCCCGTGTTCACGATCGCAAGCCTCGACGGAAGAGATTATTTTTGTTATATCAGTCCTGTTTATAGCACGAATAGTATGAACGTGGAGAAAATAGGGGATATCATCATCGTCAATTCGCTGACGAAAACGCGCAGGCTTCTTGCGAACAGCAGCACAAAGGGGATCGATACGGCGGTTGCCTCCGAAGGCGTTATTTTGTTTTCCACGAGCTCTGTGCTGGAGGGAAAACAGGTGGAAGAATTGGGAAAGGACTATAGGGTCGTATATGATTCCGCGATCGAAGATACGAATCTATCGGTTGTGGCAACGGTTGAAAAGGCGGTGTTTGATACGCCCATCCTGATGTTCCAGATGATGGCGGTTCTTGTCGGCATCCTGTTTGTTGTTATTTTGACTGTTTTGTATCGATATTTGTCCCGTGTCATTATAAACCCCTTGCTCACCACAAGGGAGACTATGCATATGGAACTTCTGGGTACGCAGATGGATGCCCACTTTGTTGTAAATACACTGCATACGATCGAGATATTGCTGCAAAAGAACGAGATAAAGAGTGCGGAACAGGTGACCTATGGCTTAACGGAAATCTTGAAAAATCAGCACAGCGGGATGAGCAATGTGTTTGTGGAGCTGTCTGTACTGGAACACTATATTGGAATCATGAATATCCGGTATCATGAGAAATTCAGAGTGGATATTGAGGTGGACGAGGAGCTAGCCGAATATGTTATGCAAGGCTTTATGCTGCAGCCCATCGTAGAAAATGCATTTACGCATGGGTTTTCACGGAGAAATTCAAATTGTGCGGTCACGCTGAGAGGTTCACTTGAGAATCGCCAAATCGTGTTTGAAATATCCGACAACGGAATTGGCATCGCGCCGTTTGACCTTGCTGTGCTGCAAACAAAGCTGGAAACCGCAAATGCCAGCGAATTACCCGAACAAGGTCTGCATGGAGTTGCGCTGATCAATATTCAAAAACGAATACAGGCAAAGCACGGGGCACAGTTTGGCGTTTGGATTCAGAGCAGGCAGCATGAAGGAACGACCGTAACATTGCGTTTGCCGGCAATTCAGGACGACACTTTGATTTAACCAATCGCGGAGGTGATCTTTTTGTATAGCGTTTACATTGTTGATGATGAGTGGATGATTGTGGATAACCTGATCAACGGTATGCCATGGAAAGAAAATGGTTTTGAAGTCGTTGGGTCACAGACAAATCCATTTGATGCAATTGCGGAAATCTGTGAAAAAAAGCCGGATATCGTGCTCTGTGATTTAAAGATGCCCGGAATCGACGGGATCAAGCTGATATCGGAAGTGAAATATCGAGATGCTGATTGTGAGTTTGTGATTTTGAGTGCACATGCTGAGTTTGACGCCACTCGGGATTTTTACAGGATGGGCGGCTTTGATTACCTGCTTAAGCCATTGAATATACAGGATGCGGAGCTGCTTTTGGAGAAATTGAGCAGAAAACTATCTGGAAAGCTTGGCAATCACAGTGCACCGATGCTGAAAAAAACAAATATGCCTGCCTTTGACCATATGGTTGAATACATTGCGCAAAACTATGATAAGAGGCACACGCTTGAACAGCTTTCCACACAGTTCAATATATCACAATCCCATATTTGCGGCTTGTTTTCTAAGCATTATGCAACATCGCTGACCGCATTTTTAACCGATATTCGCATGAAAGAAGCAGCACGGCTTATTACAAAAACGCAAAAAACCATCAAAGATGTCGCGCTTGAATGCGGATATTCAGATTATTTTTATTTCTTTCGTGTTTTTAAAAACTATTGGGGGGCATCTCCCACAGAATACAGACAAAACAAATAACTCCATACTTTGTAATCAAGGATGCAATTTTATTTCTGCGATCAAATTTGTAAGATAATCCATATGATATGTAAGATGGTCAATATGGCTTTTTTGATGTCTATTTTACAATCAATAGTAGTTGCGGCTGCCATATGAGCTCAAAGTTTTCAGGCGCTTAACGTCTTATGATGAAATTGGATTTACAGCGGCAAGAAAAGGAGTCGATATGATGAAAAAAATAGGGGCGATTTTTTTACTGACAGCGTTCTTTTTCATTGCGGGGTGTTCGCTGTTTGGGCAGCAAAGCACTGCGCAAAAAGGAGGCAGCCTTTTGGAACAGCTTGGCGGAAGCCGGAGCTCTAAGGCACAAGAACCTTCACAGCCGCTGCCGTCCGATGCGAACGCTGATTTAGAAAACATCCCGTTTTCTGTCATCGATCCTTTTGATTTTCTAAGAGGAAACCAATCTGCGTTTGATGTGTTGGAGTATGATGAAACGTACTTTGCGGAAAATCCGGGGACAGAGCTATTGGAGAAATATAAAGGTTTTGGTAAGGTTGAATTGCCCTTCGTAAAGGAAAAGACGGAATTCTATGCTTCCGTTCAGACTGATTACGATTTTGTTAGCCAATATTATGTTTTTCAGGACAATGTCACTTTAGACGAGAAGCTGGCATTGTACAACGCGCTTTGTGAGACGGCCGCCGATCGCTACGGCACAATTGATGAAGGCTATTATCATTACTATTATATGGGCGGAAAAGAGCGCACAGAAGATTTGAGTTTTTATGATGAAACCATAAAGGCGCTCATGGCCGCAACACCTGATGGCGATTATGAATTTTCTCGCGCGTGGGATCCAGTCGAGGATAGTATGCGGCTGGTGATCGCTTTGTCACCCAATGTTGTTATGGAGCATCAAAACGGTGATATCGGCGTATTCATCTATTCCTACAATGATATTGCTGCGCCAACACCAACGCCAGCGCCGACCCCAACAGCAACACCGAAGCCAGCTTCTACACCGGTGCCGGCTTCACAAAAAATCATGAGCGGGGCCTATTATCCGTTGGAGGGAGGAACTCCATTCCTGTACATCAATGGAACAAGTTTAACGGTTGATTACGGTGATGATAATGTCTGGCAATTTACAATCGAAATATCGGGCAACAAGGCCTTCATGATCGACGATGGAAAATTTGGCAACGCTACCTTCGAACAAATTGATTCGGAAACCATTGTTGTAGAGAACAATTATTTTGGAGGCGCTTACACGCTCAATTAGAAAAATATCAGCCTTGAGAAAGAAAAACCATTGCCGGCAAAGGAGTTTTGGCCATGAAAAGAATTGGGATCATCTTTTTGATTGCGGTGCTCATGTTTGCGAACGGATGCTCGTTGTTGTTCGGGAGGCAGGGCAGCGGAAAAAATGGCGGAAGCCTTTTGGAACAGCTTGGAGGGAAACAGGCATTGGAACAGACGGAAGGATCAGATCGGGAACGGGAAATTCTATCTGAAAACGAGATGCAAACAAGGTCAGAGCCGGAACCATTGCCCACACCAACGCCGCAGTCCACGCCAGTTCCGTTCAAAAATCCGTATAACATCGAACGTGACGGAGTGGACGATCAAACTTTTTGGGTGGGGCCAGAAGACGTGCTCGCCTTGCCGGACGCATACACAACGGCGTACGACGACATTACAACGGTTTATTCCGCTCCCGTTCGTGTGATGGGCAGGGAAGGAACCATAAATGTATACGCGGCGGAAAGCATCTTTTGTACGCAATATGTCGTAAATTATGAAGATATGCAACGTACCAGAGACGATGATCTGGCGCTCTTTTTCTCTCTGCGAGATGAAATACAGCGATATATGGGAAGAGACTATGATCGCGTGATAAAGGATTATGAGCAGGAGGTGGGCTATGCGCAGGCAGTCGGCTTGTTTTACAGCACAGATACAGGCGTTGCGTATGAGCTGGTGTGGGATGCGGATGAAACGGGGGAGATTGCTGTGGGCGTTCAGGTGGACGAAGATGGGAGCGGCAGCGTGTGGCTGGCGTATAACTCCTATCTGTGATAAGCCATGAGAAGGGGAATGATTCTTTTTCTGCTGCTGATCGGCTTTATGATCTACGTTTTTGCCATATTGGTACACGGCGTCAAAAATGCGGGTGCGTATCTGCGGAAACGTGCAAACGAAAATAGAAAGAGGTAACCGATGGAAAAGAGAAGCTATGGCGGAATTTTGATTTGTATGGTGATTCGCATCATATTGGGCTCTTTGATTGGCATTCTTATGGGAATCAGCGCGGCAAGCCCTTTTTTGGGCAATGCGGGCGTGATGATAATGATCGCCGGGTTTTTCTGCATTCCTACGGCGGTATTGTTCTTTATGCGTAAGCCCATCTTCCCATTAATGTTTTTTATTATGATGATTTTAAACTTTATTGGAGGGCTGGTGCTGGCCAACAATCCGTTGATGAAAATGGCGGCAATGTTTATGCCTGTACAAACGATCATGCTGGTGCTGGTACTTATCATGGATGTTTTGTTTGTGGTCTATTTGATTCGTTCCGTACGGGTGGGGCAGGTGTTCGGGGCCAATCTGTTTAAAAGCCCATTGCCCGCGTTTTCGCAGATGAAGGCACAGGCAGCGCAGTTTGCGCAAAACGCAGCCGCCCCTGCGCGACAACACATGCCGCAAAATCGCACAGAAAACATTGTAACGGACCATGATAAACAGGTCAATGAAGACTATAAGCGCAAATACGAACAGATGCAGCGGCAGATGGAGCAAATGAATCGCCAATATGCACAGCCCGGATATGCTCCTCCGCAACAATATGCGGGCGTTAAAAAGCCGAAAACCGGGTTGATCATTGGGCTATGCGCAATCGCGGCGGCAGTCGTCATTGTCATCTTGATCGTGGTGAACCTCAATTCGCCTATGAATCAATTGATGTCCTTTTCAAACTCCCTTATGGGGGGCTCGTCCTCATCGTCGCAAGAGGACGGCTTGTTTTCACAGCTGATGGGGTCAGATAACGAAGATGAAACGGAGGCGATGGGGGTACGTGAATACCTGATGGAAGAAGTAGATCAGGATGTGCTGGATATACTTTTGGAGCGTATGAACGAAAGTGGATACGATTACGAGCTCTACGGAATGAATATTTTTACGGATAAGGATAATATTGTGATTACGATCGCGGTAGATCTGCCGGAACGAATTTTATCAAGTGATGAAAAGTTATCTACAGCTGCAAACGAGCTTGTAAAGCACAAGGATTTGAGTGCAGTACGAAACGATATTGCCAATGTACTGGGTACTGACGCAAAAAACAAAACGGGTAAAAATGTCAAAGTGACCTTTGAATTTTTTGCGCCTGACAACACAAGGCTTGCAGTGGTTTGAGTTTTTAGCAAAAGGTATTTCTTCAGACAATCAAAAAGCCGCAATCTCTCGCGGCTTTTTAGCATCTTTGATTTAGAACAGCCCTACGGTGTTTCCGTTTTCATCGAGCGTGATGCCCGTTGCGGCTGGCTTTTTCGGCAACCCGGGCATGCGCATGATGGTGCCGCACAGCACCACGATGAAGCCTGCGCCCGAGCTCAGCATCACATCGCGCACGTCCATGGTGAAGCATTCGGGCGCGCCCAGCCTTGCAGCGTCATCTGAAAAGGAATACTGCGTTTTGGCGATGCAAATGGGCAGGTTGGTATATCCCTGCTCCTCATACATTTTGATTTTCTGTTTCGCCGCCTTGGAAAAGTCAACACGCTCCGCGCCATAGATGCGCGAAGCAACGTCGCATACTTTCTGCATGATGGGCGCGGCGTAATCATATGGATGGGAAGGGGAGGAATGGTGCGGAATGGAGTCCATCACCGCGTCCGCAAGCTCCAGCGCGCCTTCGCCGCCCTTTGCCCACACGTCGCATATGCAGGCCTTCGCACCCATTGCTTCCACTTGACGCTGCACCTCGTTGATTTCGGCTTCCGTATCGGTGACAAAGCGGTTGATGGCGACGGTGACGGGAAGAGCGTAAACGTCCTTGAGATTGGTAAGGTGACGTTTTAGGTTTGCGATCCCCGCAGAGACCGCGTCAACGTTTTCCTCTGTCAGTTGATCGCGTCTCACACCGCCGTGGTATTTCAGCGCGCGCACTGTGGCGACGAGAACAACCGCGTCCGGCCACAGGTCGGCGGCCCGGCATTTGATATCGAGAAATTTTTCGGCTCCCAGGTCTGCGCCGAAGCCTGCCTCGGTGACGGTGTAGTCCGCGAGATGCATCGCCATTTTTGTCGCAATCACGCTGTTACAGCCGTGCGCGATATTTGCAAATGGGCCGCCGTGCATCAGCACGGGGGTGTGCTCGAGCGTTTGCACGAGATTCGGCTTGATGGCCTCCTTCATAATCACAGACATCGCGCCCGCGGCGCCCAAATCCTTTGCGAGAACGGGTTCTCCATCCATGTTATATGCGACTGTAACACGCCCAAGACGCCGGCACAAGTCGTCAAGGTCGGAAGACAGACACAGCACCGCCATGATCTCGGAAGCGGCGGCAATATCAAAACCATCTTGACGGGGAATACCATCCGTGCGTTCCCCAAGGCCGCAGACGATGTTTCTGAGCGCGCGGTCGTTCATGTCCATACAGCGTCTGAAAACAATGTTTTTTACATCGATTTTCAATTCATTTCCCTGATAGATATGATTGTCGATCATTGCGCACAACAAGTTGTTTGCGGTGGTGACGGCGTAAATATCGCCTGTGAAATGAAGGTTGATGTCCTCCATAGGGATCGCCTGCGCATATCCGCCGCCTGTCGCGCCGCCTTTGATTCCAAAGACCGGGCCGAGCGAAGGCTCGCGCAGGGCAAGGCACGTTTTTTTATTTTTTCTGGCAAACGCGTCGCCCAGCCCGATGGACACAGTCGTCTTTCCTTCGCCCGCAGGCGTGGGATTGATGGCTGTCACAAGAATAAGTTTTCCGGGCTTGCGCGTTTCTTCCAACTGTTTTAAGTAAGAAAGCTGGATTTTTGCGATATCCTTGCCATAGGGAATCAAAACCTCGTCGGGAATATCAAGTTTTTCAGCAATTTTTGCAATCGGTTCCGCAGGGATGGAATTTGCTATTTTCAAATCATTGTTCATCGAAGAATCCGCTCCTGTATCATAATTTGGCTTGCTTTCTCTATTCTCATATATCTGATTGTGTTTGTCAATCATAAGTATGTTATAATAATAAGCATGGAAAAGGAACTGGATTTTTTTAAAATAGACGGCACTTATTACGGCGGAGATCAGAACTGGCACACGCATCATATGATGAAACTGGGCGGCTGCTCGGCGATCTGCGCGTGTGAGCAATGTGTTCAGGCTGCGCGGGATTTTGCGGGGCTGCGGGGCTTATATCCCTATGATCCCAATCATGTAAGCAAAACGGATTTTTTGCGTTTTTTTGAGACGATGTTCCGCTACATCTACCCGGGCATCGGCGGGTTGACCAGCGTGGATAAGTTCGAGCGGATGTTTCAGCGCTATGCGGAATCTGTAAACGTACCCATTTCATTTCAAAAACTGGATGGGCACGCGGATATCGAACAGGCGAAGACATTTGTAAAAGAAGCGATCGACGACGGTGTGCCCGTGATGTATTTGATGCTCAAGCACGCCGATGTTGCGTTTGATGAATTTGAATGGCACTGGTTCAATCTGACGGGATACGAGCAGCACGCGGATACAATGACAACGACGTTTGCGACATGGGGCAGGAAATGCTCATTCGATTTTGTGCGCGCGTGGGATACGCGCAGATTTTTCCGCGGCGGCATGCTGCGCATCGAAAGGAACTGCCTACGGTGATTTTGGACGTAAAGCCACAGGAAAAACCTTTACTTTCAAGGTGATTTTTACTATACTAATACAAGGTGTTTTTTCGAAAGGGGCATAAAAATAAGCATGAAGAAAAAATTGATCGTATTATTGGTGATCGTACTAGCGGCAGTGACTGTTTTCGCAGGGTGCGGCGGCGTGCAGGAAATTAAAAAACCGGTTGCCGACGGTGCAGTATTCGATGTGACGGGTCTGTGCAAGGCAGAGCTTCAGGGCGATAAACTCGTCGTAACAGGGGAAACCAACCTAATGGACGGGACGAACGGCGTCATCAGTGTTTTGAATTCCAACGGAACGCGTATCGACCAGCAGAAGATCACAAAACAGGGAGATAACCTCAAGGCGGAGTTTCAAGTGAATGAAGACTGGCCGGAGACGGTTTTTGGCTATGTGATGTTCGACACACAAAAGTCCGACGGACAGCCTGCCGAAGTGACGAAGGTCTATGGCAACAAATTTCAGAACCTGAAGGGAAAAGACGTCATCTGGGATCAGCATGGTGTGATTGCTATTTTCCAGAGCGAAGCGGTAACAATCAAGTAAACGGATAGGACGGTATTTCAGGATGAATGAAATTAAGGAAATTGCGGAACGGATCAGTGTTCTGCGCGAGATTGAAGAAATAGAAATCGAAGAGATGGCCCGTCTGACGGGAAAAACCGTTGAAGAATATCGGGCGTATGAGGCCGGAGAAAAGGATTTTTCGTTCAGCTTCCTTTATACGCTTGCCAACCGTTTTGGCGTGGATATAACAGAGCTTTTGACGGGAGATAACGCGAAGCTGAAAACGTTCAGCCTGGTGCGCAAGGGCGAGGGCCTTAAAATGGAGCGCAGAAAAGCGTACAAGTATCAGCACCTCGCACCGATTTTTAAAAACCGTGCAATGGAACCGTTTTTGGTGACGGTGGAGCCGAAGGACATGGAGGCCGTGAAAAAGAACGCACACGAAGGGCAGGAGCTCAATTACGTTGTCGAGGGCAGCATGACCTTCTTCATCCACGACTCCGAAGTGCGTTTGAGCGAAGGAGACACCGTATATTTTGACGCGTCCTCTCCGCATGCGATGCGCGCGGAGGACGGCAAGCCTTGCAAGTTTTTAGCGATCATTTCCAAGTGAGGGCAGACATGAGAATATTTGAAAAATACAGCACCACAGGCTTCCAAAGCTATGAAGATTTTGCCGCGAATTATAAGACGATCGTTCCTGAAAATTTCAATTTTGGATTTGACGTGGTAGACGAGCTCGCAAAGGAAAAACCGGATAAACGTGCTCTTTTATGGACTAACGACAACGACGAGGAACGAACGTTTACCTTTGATGAGATGAGCAAATTATCGAATCAGGCGGCCAACTTTTTTGCGGGTGAGGGGATCAAAAAGGGCGACAAGGTCATGCTGATCCTAAAGCGTCATTATGAATTCTGGATCGCGATCATTGGTCTTCATAAGCTCGGAGCGATTGCGATCCCTGCGACAAATCTTTTGACAAAAAAAGATATAGTTTACCGCAACAACGCGGCGGATGTAAAAATGATCGTCTGTACCAAGGATGGAGATGTAAAAGAGCATGTAGAGGCCGCAGAGGCGGATTCCACAACCCTTGAAAAGAAAGTCATTGTAGGGGAAAAAAGACCGGGGTGGCTTGAGTTCTGGGAAGAGATGGACAAATATGGTCAGGTGTTTGAGCGCCCGCAAGGGGAAGCGGCGACGCACAACGAAGACATCATGCTTTTGTATTTCACATCGGGCACGACAGGTATGCCGAAGATGGTCGCGCATAATTTCGTTTATCCGCTGGGGCATATCGTGACGGCGGTCTACTGGCACAACGCCGATCCGGAAGGACTGCACCTTACCGTTGCGGAAACCGGCTGGGCAAAAAGCGCATGGGGCAAGCTTTATGGACAATGGCTTGCGGAAACGTGTATTTTTGTTTACGATATGGACAAATTTGTGCCGGACAAGCTGCTCCGGAAAATCGAACAGTATAAAGTTACGACATTCTGTGCGCCGCCCACCATTTATCGCTACTTCATCAAGGAGGATCTGAGTAAATATGATCTTTCCGCGCTGCAATATGCGACGATCGCGGGAGAGCCTTTGAACCCTGAGGTCTACTACCAGTTTCTGGAGGCAACGGGTCTTAAGCTGATGGAAATTTACGGGCAGACGGAGCTGACAGTGACGATCGGCAATTTTGTTTGGATGGAGCCGCGCCCGGGTTCCATGGGGAAACCGAACGCGATGTATGACCTAGACATTGTGGATGAAAACGGCGACAGCTGCGCGCCGGGCGAAACCGGAGAGATTGTGGTCTATACGGATAAGGAAGTTCCCACAGGCATGTTTATGGGATACTACAGGGACGACGAGCGTACGAAGGGTGTATGGAGCTACGGCGTATACCACACCGGCGACGTCGCGTGGAAGGATGAAGACGGATATTTTTGGTATGTCGGCCGTTCGGACGACGTTATTAAGTCCTCGGGTTACCGCATCGGGCCGTTTGAGGTAGAAAGCGCGCTGATGGAGCATCCGGCTGTGCTGGAAACGGCGATTACAGGGGTGCCGCATCCGGATCGCGGGCAGATCGTGAAGGCGACGATCGTCCTTTCGGAAGGCTTTCAGCCCTCAGAGGAGTTGAAAAAGGAACTGCAAAACCATGTGAAAAAGACCACGGCTCCTTACAAATATCCAAGAGAGATCGAGTTTGTTGAGGAATTGCCCAAAACGATCAGCGGGAAGATCCGCAGGGTGGAGCTTCGGGAAAAGGATCAAAACAAGCAGTAAAACAACTTATTTTGAAAGAAAGGCAGGAATTTGAATCTTATGGAACAAACAATCGAAAAAAAGACGAATAAAGTGCCATTTGCGATCATTGCCATCATTACATTGATTTTTAGCGCGGGGTACTTTGTAGGGTTGGGCGGATATATTTCCATTGCCGCGCCGACAGGAATTGATATTGTACAATTTTTGAATGTGTTATACGCAAGCGGCGGAATGATCGTGGCGTGCGTGGTGGTTCTCATGGTCCTTATGTTTGTGCTGAAAAACAAGCGTGAGCTTTGGACCAAAATACTCATCTGGGGGATACTGCTTTTGTCCGTGCTTGCGAGCGCGAATTTCTTCGGGAATCTGACGCAGCTCGCAGCGGCAAACTTCACGCAGGGGCTGGCGTTTGTTGCACGTTATGCGCCGTATATGGCTGTATCAGTAGCGTCGGTGGCGATGATCGCGCAGTGGGACAATGGGGAGCACAAGGCGGCTAATATGGTTTCATTCGTATGTATGCTGGTCGCGGCAGTCATGGTGATTTTTCAGGCGAAGAATATGCTGGATGAGGTGCAAACCGGTCTCAATCTTACGGGGACGATCGATAGCGTTTATCTTTATCAGTATTTGATGCTTACGGCATTGGCAATTGTGCTTGTCTTGATTGACGTAGTTTACTTCTATGCGACGATGAGCCGTCGGAAATTTGACTGCACGGTGATCGGAATGACGGATGAAGAAGCGCAGATCGTAGAGCGTATCGAGAAACGCGTGGACGAAATGGCCGATGAGGTGGAAGCGCTTGCGGCAGAGGGGGAAGCGATCATCGAGGCGGAGATCGAGATGAATGAAGCGGTCGAAGAAGCGGTTGCGGAAGCCGTGGAAGCGGTAATCGAAGAGGAAGAAAAGTAAAAATTGATTTACACGCAAGACGCCTGTGGGAGCTGCTCCCACGGGCGTCTTTTACATCAGCATAATATGTCTGTGAAGAAGATGAAGCCGTGTTGGAATCGGGACAGTTTTGTGCTATAATATAATATCTGTTTTTAATCAGGAGGAAGCGATGAAAAGTTATCGTGAGGTGTTGGAATTTGAAGTGCCAAAGCGCAGGCAGTTTCTAAACATCACGCCGCAGGTGGCGCGGGCGCTTGAACAGAGCGGGATCAAAGAGGGGTTATGCCTTGTGAACGCCATGCATATCACGGCGAGTGTTTTCATCAACGACGATGAAAGCGGTCTGCATGCGGATATGGAGAAGTGGCTGGAGGGTCTTGCACCGGAAAAACCATACAGCCAATATGCCCACAATGGTTATGAAGACAACGCAGACGCGCATCTCAAACGTACGGTGATGGGACGCGAGGTCGTCGTCGCTGTGACGGATGGGCGGCTTGACTTCGGTACATGGGAGCAAATTTTCTATGGAGAATTTGACGGAAAACGCAGAAAGAAAGTAATGATCAAGATCATAGGAGAATGATTTTTTGAATTCAAAACAGGAAGAAATGATCCAACCGGCGGGCGAGGAAAGCCTGCCGGAAATAGAAAAACCAAAAGAAAACGGAAAGCACCGCAGGGTCGGCCCGGCGGAGCGCATGTGGGCGCCGATCAAACTTCATCTGGATGAAGATTACCAGTATGTGACCAAAAATTTGTTTTTGCGGTTTCTTTATTATTTTGCTATGTTTGTAGGCATGCCGTTTGCGTATCTTTTTTTCAAAATTCGCTGGGGCTTTTCGGTAATCGATAAACAAAATGCAAAGCTTGTCAGAAAAACGGCGGCGATCACGGTAGCGAATCATGTGCACAATATGGATTCGCCGATGCTTACCTATGTGTTCTACCCAAGCGCGCCTTATTTTATTGCGCTCAAGCATAATTTTGAAGCCTTTATCATCGGGGGATTGGTGCGCGTGCTGCGCGGCGTTCCGCTTCCGTCCGATCTGAAAAATTTTGAAAATTTTTCAGAGCAGATGAATGATACGCTGAAAAACACGACACGTAAAGTGCATATGTATCCGGAGGCTGAAATTTCTCCATATTCCAGAGAGCTGCGCAATTTTAAAAATGGCGCGTTTCATTTTGCAGTCAAAAGCGACGTGCCCGTTTTGCCAATGGTGTTTGTTTTTCCAAAACCAAAAAGAATTAAATTGATCGTTGGAGAACCGATTTACTTAAAAGATGTTCCGGGGACGCAGGGGGTCAAACAGCCAAAACAGACGGTTCTTTTGGGAAGGTTTGTAAAGGCGAAAATGCAGGAGATGCTAGATGATTATTATGGAGGACTGGAATGAAGATTAGAAAAGTGGTGATCCCGGCAGCGGGGTTGGGGACGAGATTTTTGCCGGCGACAAAAGCACAGCCCAAGGAAATGCTTCCGATCGTCGATAAGCCGACGATTCAGTATATTGTGGAAGAGGCCGTCGCAAGCGGGATCGAGAGTATTGTGATCATAACGGGCCGCAGCAAACGCGCCATTGAGGATCATTTTGATAAATCCATTGAACTTGAGCTTGAACTGACCAAGAACGGAAAATGTGATTTGCTGAAGCTGGTGGACGATATCGCAAACATGGTGAATGTGATTTATGTGCGCCAGAAGGAGCCGCTTGGTTTGGGGCATGCAATCCTTACGGCCAAAGAGTGCATCGGGAACGAACCGTTTGGTGTGATCCTCGGCGACGACATTGTAGCGGGTCAAAAGCCCGCTCTCAAGCAGTTGATGGAGGCATACGACGAATGCGGCTCAACAATCCTCGGCGTGCAGCGGGTAGATATTAAGGATACGGACAAATACGGCGTGATCGCGACGGATCAGAAGGAGGGAAAGCTGCATAAGGTAACCGATTTGGTCGAAAAACCCGGCTCGGAAGCCGCACCTTCGGATATCGCCATCCTCGGGCGGTACATATTAACGCCGGGTATATTTGAAGCGATCGAACAGACCAGCCCGGGCAAAGGCGGGGAGATACAATTGACGGATGCGCTCAAAATCCTGAACGGAGCGGAGCCAATGTACGCATATGAGTTTGATGGAAAACGTTATGACGTAGGGGATAAACTCGGATTTTTAAAAGCGACGTGCGAATTTGCGCTTGACAGGGAAGACTTAAGAGATGATTTTGCACAATATTTGAAAAAACTGGTTGGAGGTATGAAATGAGTGATATCAGAGACATAACGCTGGCGCCGTCCGGACGTCAGAAGATCGAGTGGGTGAAGCGGTATATGCCGGTTCTGCGGAGCTTTGAGCAGGAGTATGCGCCGCAAAAGCCGTTTGAAGGCTATAAAATGTGCGTGTGCTGTCATCTAGAGGCGAAAACCGCGTATCTGATTCAAGTGATTCAGGCATGCGGCGCGCAGGTCGCGGCGTGCGCGTCCAATCCGCTTTCCACACAGGACGATGTTGTTGCCGCGCTTGTGGAAGGCGGCGCAGACGTATATGCGATCCATGGAGAAACGACGGAGCAATATGATGGCCACATCAGGAGCGCGCTTATGACGGAGCCGAACCTGATTTTGGACGACGGCGGTGATGTGATCACCATGCTGCACCAAGAGTTTTCGCATTTGCTTGAAAAGGTGATCGGTGCGAGCGAAGAGACGACGACGGGCGTGCTGAGGCTTAAGGCGATGGAAAAGGCGGGCGAGTTAAAAATTCCCGTCATACCGGTCAACGACGCGCAGTGCAAGTATATGTTTGACAATCGCTACGGCACAGGGCAGTCGGTGTGGGACGGTATCATGCGAACCACAAACCTGATCGTCGCAGGGAAGCGCGTGGTGGTGGCGGGCTACGGCTGGTGCGGAAAAGGCGTTGCGAAGCGCGCTGCGGCACTCGGTGCACGCGTCATTGTAACGGAGATCGACCATATCAAGGCGACGGAAGCGCTGATGGATGGGTTTGACGTGATGACCATGGACGACGCTGCGGCTTTGGGCGACGTTTTCGTAACGGTCACCGGTTGTGATAATGTAATCACATCGCGTCATTTTGAAAAGATGAAAGACGGTGTTCTTCTTTCAAACGCGGGACATTTTGACTGTGAGGTCAACGTCGCGCAACTTGGAGAAATCAGTGAAAAGGTCGTTGAAATGCGCAACAACGTAGAGGGCTATGTGCAAAAGGACGGCAGAATATTGAATGTGATTGCGGGCGGGAGACTTGTGAACCTCGCTTCGGGCGACGGACATCCGGCGGAGATCATGGACATGAGTTTCGCATTGCAGTTCCTTGCGCAAAAATATATCAAGGAAAATCATACGTCTATGAAGCCGGGGCTTAAAAATCTTCCGCAGGACATCGACTATGGTGTGGCGGTACGTAAGCTGAATGCAATGGGCGGTGCGGTAGACGTGCTGACGGATGAGCAGCGCAAGTATTTGTATGGAGAATAATAGAATGATTGAAATCAAGAACGCGACCCTGATCACAAATAATGAACAAAATGATGTGATACAGGACGCCGTCATACAGGTGAAGGAAGGAAAGATCGCCTATGCGGGAGCTGCTTCCGGTGCGCCGGAGTTTCTTGCAGAACGAACGATCGACGCGCATGGAAATGCGGTGCTTCCGGGCTTTGTGAACATGCATACGCATGTGCCGATGACTCTCTTTCGTTCTTTTGCCGATGATCTGGACTTGATGACATGGCTCAACACGAAGATATTTCCGGCAGAGGATCAGCTGACAGAGGAGAGTGCCTATTGGGCGAGCATGGCGGCGATGTGCGAAATGGCGGCGGCAGGCGTTACGGCGTTCAATGAGATGTACTTTTTTATCGACTCGATTGCCCGCGCCGTGCAAGAAAGCGGATTGCGCGCAGTGCTTTCGCGCGCAGTTGTCACGCCGGCGCTGGGCGTTGGAGAGCGAATGCTCGCTGAAAGCGTCGAGTTGTTTGAAAAATACAATGGGGCAGGCCGATTGAAGGTATTTTTGTCTCCGCATGCGCAGTATACCGTGAATAATGAGATGCTGGGGCAGATCGCGGCAGAAGCCAAAAGGCTTGGCACGGGCGTTCATATGCACATTTCAGAGACGCGGGGAGAGCATGAAGGCTGCCTGAAAGAACAAGGTCTCACACCGATCGAGCTGTGTGAAAAGACGGGACTGATGGACGTGCCCTTTTATGCCGCCCACTGTGTGTGGGTGAGCGATCATGATATGGAGCTGATGGCAAAACACGGCGCGACGGTGCTGAGCTGTCCTAAAAGTAATCTGAAGCTTGCGAGCGGAATTGCGCCACTTACAAAAATGATACAAGCGGGTGTTACAGTAACGCTGGGAACGGATGGAGCGTCGTCCAACAACAAGCTTTCCATGATGGATGAAATGACGTATGCAAGTTATTTGCAAAAGGGAACGACATACGATCCCAAAACGATGCCGGCGGCACAGGCGTTAAAGCTTGCGACGACGAATGGCGCGCAGGCACTTGGATTGGGGAAAGGGACGCTTGAGGCAGGCGAAAACGCGGACATGGTGATGCTTGACGTGAGCGGGATTCGCTATACGCCGGATTATGATATGGTTTCGTTGATCGTCTATGCGGGCAGTGATGCAGATGTTTGTATGACGATGGTGGGCGGCGATATTATCTATGAGAACGGGGCGTTTTCGTTTGCGGATATCAAAGAAGTGAAGGAAAAAATTTCGGAATATGCCGAAATCATGAAACGGATTTAAGGAAGAGACAATGCGCAAAAGAATCACGACCTTGCTGCTTTTCATACTGCTCGCGGCTGTTGTGTTGATTGCTGGCTGCTCTGCAGAAGAACAGCAGTCTCAAGGCACACAGAAAAAAGATACACAAATCAACGGCATCGTCACAGGCGGGGATGCCGCACTTGGCGAGAATGTCAATCTGCAAAACATCAATGTGGAACAGCAGGGGGAAAATACGGTTATCACACTGTATTTTCTCAGCGGATCGCGGGTCGCGGGGGTGAATGAATCCAAGATTTCGACTGTGCCGCAATATAGCGCCCGGCTTTTTTCGGCACCCTATCGCCTGGAAGTGGATCTTGCGGTCAGCTTCTGGGACTATGCGCAAAACAGCGAAACATACAACAACAGCGTCCTCTACGGCTTGTTTAACACCATGCACGCAGAGGACGACAGGTTGTCCGTCTTTTTCCAGCTGAATGAAAATGTGGAGGCAACGGTGCGCGAGGACGCGGATAAGCTCGTTTTTACGCTTGTGCCAAAGGCATCTGCGGCGCAGAACGCTTATTATGTAGGCCTGAACGCATACGAAGCATATGAGCAGAATTTGATCCCGGATGATACGGGGCTGACGCCTACGATGTGTGATGGACTCAAGGATATCATGCTGATTTCAAAAGCGCTGAAGGACGAGGCTTCCGCAAAGAAACTTGCCGAAGAGATTAATTTGAAAATTGCGAGCGCGGTTCCCGCAAAAAAGGCATATGTTTTTGAGATGGAAACGGACGCGCTTCCGCAATATAATAAGGATGCGGACGCGGAATCAATGAAAGAGGAGCCTGTGATCTTGAAGGACGGCACGCCTACGGCGCTCCCGGTTTTGGTGGAAAACGGCAGATATCTTTGCATGACGCCGGAGGGCAATACGATCTATGCGCGTTCCTATGTACCGAGCAGCGGCGAGGATACCGAACAGGTGCTCAAAGAAAAACTGTGGCTGCTCGAAGCGAACGGAAAAAAAACACAGCTTGAACTACAGGATTTTTACGGGGTAGAAAAAGCGGCGGTGTCTGCGGACGGGAGATATCTGGGCATCCTTGATTCGGGAATTGAAAACAAGGTGCTGTATGTATACGATTTGCAGGAAAAGGCGCTGCATAACCTTGGTGAAGAAGGACTCGGAAGCATTACGACCTCCTTTGCGTGGGATGCGGAGCGTCCGGTGGTGTATGCGATGTCGGGAGCGGAGGCACTGCAACTGGTGAAATATGATTTTTCCAAGCCGGAAGGCGCACGTGTGGAAGGAATCGGCGGCGATATGCCCGGGGCGGACAGCAAAATCGCCCTTGTGAACGCAAAGCTATATTATGTCGACAAGACTGTGGAAAGCGGCCGGATCTATGCGGTTGATATCAATACGCAGGAACGGACCGAGGTTGCACAGGGGGTGGACTTCGTCATTTCTAGGGACGGAAACCATCTTGCATCTGTGGTTCCCGTCAGGCAGGTCGATGAAACGCAGCCGGATACGGAAACCATCGCATTCCATGTGATCGTGACGAATCTGGCAACGGGTGCGCAGTCCGAAGCGCTCGGTGACGCGGGCGAAGGCGTTGGGCTGGCGTTTGACGCAAACAATGACGCGCTTTATATTTCCACCGCGTCTTACGACGGCGTGAGCGAAGCGTATCCGTTTGCGGTATTGAAATACACGATTTCGACCCCGCAGCTTGATTTGCTTGAGTATTCCAAGACAGAGAAAATTCTGCCCGGCGTAAATCCGGAGGAATTGTATTTTATCAATTATTACAGTCAGAATGGCGACAGCTTTTATGTCACCTATATTCAGACGGAAAAATGAAGTGTTTGAAGCAAAAGCCGCTTTTGCGGCTTTTTTGTTGCAAAAACAGGCGGGAGTTGTCATGAAAACAGTGTTGGTCGCAGTCAATGCAAGCTATGTCCATATCAATCCGGCGGTCAGGTCGCTTGCCACTGCAAGCAATGGAAGGGCTTCCTTTGCGGAATACAACATCAATCAGGACCCGCACGACATTCTGCGCGAATTATTGGCCTATAAAGCCGATGCAATTGGATTTTCATGCTATATCTGGAATATAGAGTTTGTTCTTCGTCTTGCGATGGACGTAAAGCTGGCCGTGCCGAATACATGCGTTTTTCTTGGCGGCCCGGAGGCAACCTTTCGCGCAGAGGAGCTGCTGCATAAACTGTCTGTGGATTATGTGATGTGCGGCGAGGGCGAGGAGCGCATCGAAGAGTTCCTTGCTGAGCTGGAGAACGGGAGCAGGGTGAAAACCAAGGGCGTCTTATTTCTTGAGGACAAAGCGTTGGCGGGAAATGAAGCGTATCAGACCGCAGATGTTGAAAAGTTGCCTGCGCCTTTTTCGGCGGGCGATCTTTATGATGAAAACAGAATATATTATTACGAATCTTCGCGCGGATGTGCGTTCGCCTGTGCGTATTGCTTGTCTGGTGCGGTTGGCGGCGTGCGTGAAAAATCTCTGGAAAAGGTGAAAAGTGATATTAGAGCGTTTTTGCAGCGGGGTGTGAAGTTGGTAAAATTTACGGACAGGACCTTCAACCACAATGCCGAGCGCGCAAGGGAAATCATCCGTTTTTTGCTGGAAGAGGCAGGGGATACGGCGTTTCATTTCGAGGTTGCGCTTGATTTGATGGATGATGAAATGATCGCGCTTCTGCAAAGTGCACCACGCGGTAAGATACAGCTTGAGGCGGGCGTACAGACCACGAACGAACGTACGCTTACGGCGGTGATCCGCAAAACGGATGTAAAAAAAATCGCGAAAAACGCCGTAAAAATCATGGAAGCAAGAAATATCCATCTGCATCTTGACCTGATCGCGGGGCTTCCGTATGAAAATTTGGAAAGTTTTCGGCGGTCGTTTGATGAGATTTACGGCATTTATCCGGATGCGCTGCAACTTGGATTTTTGAAGCTGCTGCCCGGAACGAGGCTGCGAAAAGAAGCGGAAAGGCGCGGAATTGTCTACAGAAGCTATGCGCCGTACGAGGTGATCAGAACAGATGATATGTCTGCCGAAGAGATTTTGTACCTAAAAGGCATCGAGCAGCTTTTGAACCGCTATTACAATACGGGCAGGGCGAGGACTGCGTTTGACTATCTCACGCAAGAAGGGATATTTCGTCCGTTTGAACTTTACGAAAGGCTGTACGCTTTTTGCGAGGAAAACGGTTATGCTTCGCGGCCGGTGGGGGCGCGAAACCAGTTTGTTTTACTGATTGAGTTTGCGAACGCAGTTTTGAAGCCGTCGCAAAAAGACGCGTTTTTTCGCGCCTTGCGACAGGATTACGATCATACGAAAGTCAAAGGAAAAATTCCGGAAGAAATTGCTGAAAAATAGGAAAAAGGTGTTTACAAAAAATTTTGAATGGTTATAATAAAATTGAAGGTCAAAGAAAGTCAAAGATAGGAGGCGGCGCGATGTCGATTTTGAGCGATCATATTGAAAGCTTTATTAAGGAGCTGATGACGGAGGAAGACGGAATGGCGGAGCTTCAGCGCAACGAGCTTGCACAAAAATTCAATTGCGCACCGTCGCAGATCAACTATGTGCTCACGACCCGGTTTTCACCGGGCAGAGGATATGTGATTGAGTCACGGCGTGGTGGCGGCGGGTATATCCGCGTGATACGTGTGGATATGGATCGGTGCGATTATCTGTCGCAAGTGATAGACGGATATTTGAGCGAAGCCATCAACATGAGGCAGGCGGCCGAGCTGATCGAAGGGCTTCGGGAGACAGGAGCGATCGGCAAGGATATGAAAAATGTGATGCTTGCCGCGATTTCAGACCGGGCACTTGGCGCAGCACGAGAATTTAGGAATGAGTTGAGAAGTATGGTACTAAAAGAGATGCTGACTTCGGTATTATTGAGGGAGGATAACGAGTGATGTTGTGTGATAAATGTAAACAAAGGGAAGCAAATATTCATATCAGGCAAAGCATCAACGGTGTGACCACGGAACGAAAGCTTTGCTCGGTGTGCGCAAAGGAAGAACAGGGATTGATGGATGCGTTTTCTATGGACGGATTTTTCAACGATCTGTTTGCGACGAGCCTATTGAAGCGCGGCTCAGGAAGGATGGGAACGATGTTTGAATTTATGCCGCAGGAATCGGCTGGAAAAAATGATCGCCACAACGCGGAATTTATGGTATATGAAAACAGCCTGGAGCTGCCCGAAATCGATTTGCGTGAGAAAAAAGGGACGGGTGATTTGAAGGCACAGCTCGCACGGGCGATTGAAGAGGAGAATTATGAGCGGGCGGCGGAAATAAGAGATTTGCTGAAAAAGGAAACAGAAGACGGAAACTGATGTTTGAAAAAGAGCAGGACGGTTATATTTTAACCGGAGTTTGGCTGAATGGATGGAAACAATCGGCGTGCCGTTCGCCGCAAAAACGGCGCTTCCCGAATTGGGTGGAAGTTGAAGGAGGAAGATATGAACAATATGTCGAGATTTACTGCGGGAGCACAGGAGGCTGTCAATCAGGCGGCTCAGTTTGCGAGCAGTATGGGAGAAAATTCGGTGGGAACGGAGCACCTTCTTTTGGGGTTGATCCTTGAAGGGGGCACTGCTTCGGAAATTTTGAAGAGACAAGGCATCGACGCGAATAAGGCGAGGGAATATATCCGCTCGGTAACCACAGACGGCGGATACGGCAATCCGCAGGTGATCGGCTATACGCCGAGAACCAAAAAAATCATTGAAATGAGCGTCGCCTTCTCGAGGCAGCTTGGTCAGAATTTTATTGGGACGGAGCATATGCTGCTTGCGATCATCAACGAACGTGAGAGTATGGGTTTCCGCATGCTGTATGACCTTGGCGCGGACATGGCTGCGATGCAGCAGGAAATCCTTGCGGTTGCGCAGGGTGCGCCCACGGGCAGCGAGGAGAAACCGAAATCTTCCACGCCGAAGCTGGATAAATTCGGACGCGATCTGACCGTTGCAGCGAAAAACGGAGAGCTTGATCCGGTGATCGGACGGGCGGAGGAAATCGAGCGGATCATTCAGATTTTGAGCCGCAGGACGAAGAACAATCCGGTATTGATCGGCGAACCGGGCGTGGGAAAATCCGCGATTGCCGAAGGACTTGCCGAAAAGATCGTGGAGGGCAATATTCCGGATATGCTCAAGAATAAGCGCGTTGTGATGCTCGACCTCGCCGGTATGCTTGCGGGTTCGAAATTCCGCGGAGAGTTTGAGGAGAGACTTAAGGATGCGCTCGATGAACTGAAAAAGGCGGGTGACGTGATTATGTTCATCGACGAGCTGCATACGCTGATTGGCGCGGGTGCGGCAGAGGGTGCGATGGATGCGGCGAACATCTTGAAGCCGATGCTTGCACGCGGCGAGATACAGGTGATCGGCGCGACCACGATTGATGAATACAGGAAGCATATTGAAAAGGACGCGGCACTTGAGCGCCGGTTCCAGCCGGTGAACGTCGGCGAACCGACGCCGGAGGAGGCGCTGCAGATTTTGGAAGGGCTGCGCGACCGATATGAAGCGCATCACAAAGTGACGATCACGGACGAAGCGCTGAAGGCGGCGGTCGATCTTTCCACGAGATATATTATGGACCGTTTCCTGCCCGACAAGGCGATCGACTTGATCGATGAGGCGGCTTCCAAGGTGCGTATTTCGATGTTCACCTCTCCGCCGGATTTGCGGGAGCTTGAAGAAAAGCTTGAGATGATTGGCAAGGAAAAGGAGAGCGCGATCGCGCATGAGGATTTTGAGAAGGCTGCGAAGCTAAGAGACGAGGAGGCCGACATCAAGCGCGACATCGAGCATTGCTCGGAGGAGTGGAGAAAGGCGGTTGCCAAGGAGAAGGGCATCGTGACCGAAGAGGATATTGCGCAGATCATTTCCAGTTGGACGCACATCCCTGTTGTGAAGCTCACAGAGGACGAGAGCAAAAAACTGCTTGCGCTGGAATCCATGCTTCACGAGCGTGTGATCGGGCAGGAGGAAGCGGTATCCGCAGTCGCGAAGGCCATCCGCCGTGCGCGTGCGGGGTTAAAAGACCCGGCAAGGCCGATCGGTTCGTTTATCTTCTTGGGCCCTACGGGCGTGGGTAAAACAGAGCTGACAAAGGCGCTCGCGGCATCGATGTTCGGCGATGAAAATGCGATGATCCGCCTCGATATGTCGGAATATATGGAGAAGCACAGCGTGTCGAAGCTGGTCGGTTCCCCTCCGGGATATATCGGATACGACGAGGGCGGACAACTGACACAGGCCGTGCGTACAAAGCCTTATTCGGTGGTGCTGTTTGACGAGATCGAAAAAGCGCATCCGGATGTGTTCAACATTTTGCTGCAGGTTTTGGAGGACGGGCGGCTGACCGACGCAAAGGGCAGGACCGTAGACTTTAAAAATACGATCATCATCATGACTTCGAATGTAGGCGCACACGAGATCGGCAAGGCAAAGATCGGCTTTACGAACGGCGAGACCGAGGATCGAGAAAAACTTAAGGAATATGACGAGATGAAGGAGCGCATGATGGAAGCGCTGAAAAACACCTTCCGGCCCGAGTTTTTAAACCGGATCGACGACATCATCGTATTCCACAAGCTGACGGAAAAGGATACGCTGCAGATTGCCGAGCTGATGCTCTCGAGCGTTGGCAAAAGGCTGAGCGAACGGGAGATCGACCTGAGCTTTACCAAAGATGCCGCAAAGCTGATGGCGAAGGACGGGATGAGCGACCAGTATGGCGCGAGACCCCTGCGTCGTATGATTCAGCAAACGGTGGAGGATAAGCTTTCCGAAGAGATTCTCGCAGGCAAAATCCAAATTGGAGACAAAGTGAAGATGTTTGTCGAGAATGGAGATATTGCATTTAAAAAAGAAAGTTGATATAATTGTAAAACAAGTACAAGTGCGGCAAAGTTAATTTGCCGCTCTTGTGATATTTGTTCAAAATTTTGTGGAAAGAGGAAGCCTTCTAATTATGGATGCACGCGCGGGCATTTTGGTTGTGATTGCACTGCTGTTTACGTTTTTTGTGACGTACACAACGACGCCGCTTGTCCGTAAACTTGCTTTCCGCGTGGGGGCGGTGGATATCCCCAAGGACGAAAGACGTATGCATAGCAAGCCGATCCCGACGATGGGAGGGCTTGCTATATTTGTTGCGTTTGCGTTTGGCGTTCTTGCTTTTGTGAAGCTGGATCAGACCTTTATCGGGCTGTTGATTGGCGCGCTGATGATTATCCTGCTTGGGATTTTTGACGATATCTATGATTTGAAGCCATATATCAAGCTTCTTGGACAGATTTGCGCGGCGCTCGTCGTATGTTTTTCCGGTATTGTGATCGAAAAGGTCACGTGGTTCGATCAAATTCTTTATTTTGGAAATTGGGCAATTCCGATCACAGTGCTGTGGATTGTGGCTGTGACGAACACCATCAACCTGATCGACGGGCTTGACGGTCTTGCCTGCGGGATCGTGGCGATTTCTTCCTTTGCGCTGCTTGCGGTGTCGCTGCTTTCGGCAGGGAACCCGATTGTGACGGTGGTGGCGGCGGTGCTTGCGGGCGCGTGCCTCGGCTTTTTGCCGTACAATTTGAATCCGGCAAAAATATTTATGGGCGACGCGGGTGCGATGTTTCTTGGTTTTGTGTTGTCCGTTATTTCGATACAGGGATTTTTTAAGGTCAATGCCGTGGTTTCGTTTGGTATCCCATTCCTTGTTTTGGGGCTTCCAATCATCGATACGGCGTTTGCGATCATCAGAAGACTGATGAAGGGGCAGCATCCATTTCGTGCGGACCGGAAACATCTTCATCACAGGCTCATTGACATGGGGCTGAACCAAAAACAATCGGTATCGCTGCTTTATGCCATTTCGGCGTTGCTTGCCATTTCGGCCGTACTCTTTGCGGAGCGTGAGTTTATGGGAGCGGTACTGGTACTGGTGCTGGCCTTCGTGGTCGGGTCGATCAACTGGATCGTGCTCAAAAGGGAGCATCTGCACTTGATGGCGCAGGAAGAGGAAAAGAAAAAAGCGGAAGAAGAGAAAAATACGCCGCAGCCGTAGAAGCGCGCGTGTTTTTTTATACATTGTTTGCATCATTATGTATATGCATAATGTCAATCATATTTCATAAGACAAAGAAAGAGAAAGGATGAATACAAATGAAAATTACTGAGGGTCTGACATTTGATGATGTATTACTGAAACCGCAAAAGAGTCTCGTGACACCGAACGAGATCGATGTGTCTACATATATCACGCCGAATATCAAGCTCAACATTCCCATTATGAGTGCCGCGATGGATACGGTCACTGAGAGCGGCCTTGCGATCGCGATCGCAAGGGAAGGAGGTATGGGAATCATACACAAAAACATGTCGGTTGAGATGCAGGCTGACAATGTGGACAAGGTGAAGAGAAGCGAGCATGGGGTCATCACCGATCCGTTTTCGCTTTCGCCAAACCATACGGTGAACGACGCGGATCAGCTGATGGGTCGGTACAAGATTTCCGGCGTGCCCATCGTTGAGCCGGATGGAACCTTGATCGGCATCATCACCAACCGTGATATGCGCTTTGAGACGGATTATTCGCGCAAGGTGAGCGAGGTGATGACAAGCAAGGACCTCATTACAGCGCCCATCGGCACAACGCTTGATGAGGCGCAGCAGATTTTGCGCAAATATAAGATAGAGAAGCTTCCGCTGGTGGACAACAACGGAAAGCTGATGGGGCTTATTACCATCAAGGACATCGAGAAGTCGATCCAGTACCCGATGTCCGCAAAGGACAGCAGCGGCAGACTGCTTGTGGGTGCGGCAGTGGGCACTGGCAACGGCACGCTGGAGCGCGTGGAGGCGCTGGTGAACGCGAAGGTGGATACTGTGGTGATCGACACCGCGCACGGACATTCCATTCACGTGCTGAATGTGCTGGAAAAGGTTCGTTCGAAGTTCCCAAATCTCGACATTATTGTGGGTAACTGTGCAACCAAAGAGGCGACGCGTGATTTGATCTCCGCAGGCGCAAGCTGCGTGAAGGTTGGCATTGGGCCGGGGTCCATCTGCACGACGCGCGTTGTCGCCGGCATTGGCGTTCCGCAGCTGACGGCAGTTATGGATTGCGCGGAGGAAGCCGCAAAGAGCGGTGTGAAGGTGATTGCCGATGGCGGGATCAAGTACAGCGGAGATATTACGAAATCACTCGCGGGCGGCGCGGCGGCAGTGATGATTGGCAGCCTGTTTGCGGGGACGAAGGAAAGCCCCGGAGAGATGGAAATTTATCAGGGCCGCAGCTTCAAGGTGTACCGTGGAATGGGTTCGATTTCCGCGATGCAAAAGGGAAGCGCGGATCGTTACTTCCAAGAGGGAAGCCAGAAGCTGGTACCCGAGGGTGTGGAAGGGCGCGTTCCCTTCAAAGGCCCGCTGGCAGATACGACCTATCAGATGGTAGGCGGCTTGAAATCCGGCATGGGTTACTGCGGGGCAGCGAATATTGAGCAGCTTCAAAAAAATGCGGAATTTGTAAAAATCACGGGAGCGGGGCTTCTGGAAAGTCATCCGCATGACATCAACATCACGAAGGAAGCGCCGAACTACAGTGTGAAATAGCGGATATGACTGCACAGGAAAAGTTCAGCGCCTTGGTGGCGTTGATCCGTCGTTACGATGACGTGGCGGTGGCGTTTTCGGGAGGGACGAAATCGTCCCTGCTTTTAAGTGCGGCGCACGAGGCGCATGGCAGCCGCATATGGGCTTTGACCGCCAACACGCCGTTCTTTACGCAGGAGGAACTATACCGTGTACACGAGGTGCTGGATGAATATAAGCTGAACAGCGAACGTGTGGCGATTCCGGAATTGTTGGACGAGCCGGGCATCCAAGCGTTGGACAAAAGGTGCGGTGCGTGCGGCGCTGTGCTTTTGAAGCGTATGATGCGTGCGGCGCGCGGCGTGGGCGCTTCGGTTTTGCTGAGCGGACGGCTTTACCCCTATGAAGCAGGCGGATGTTCGTTTTGCGGGGAAACAGTCGATCCATTCATCGAGCTTTGTTATACGCGGCAGGACGTGGAGGAAATGCTGGGTGCGATCGGCAGAAGATATTATGTGAAACCGCCCAATGATTGCCTTGCATGCAGATTTTTGGGCGGTAGCGAGATTGCGGTGCAAACTCTTGATTTCATCGAACGTGCCGAGCGGTATATTCGCCGCTATACGCGCGGGGAAATGAAAGTTTGTATTGACGGGGACAGGGCTTTCGTTTATTCTGTTGAGGGGTTGACGGAGGAGGCAAAGCAGGACGTGGAGCGCGAACTGATACAGGACGGCGCTGCGGCTGGGATTGCTAAAATAGAATTTTTTGGAATGTGACACTTGGAGGAACGTGATTGATGAGAGAAACGGTCATAGTGCTCGATTTTGGCGGGCAATATAATCAGCTGATTGCACGCAGAGTGCGGGAGGCACATGTTTATGCAGAACTGCTGCCCTATCAGACGAGCGCAGAGCAGATCAAAGAAAAGAACCCGATCGGCATTATTTTTACGGGAGGGCCCAAAAGCGTATATGAAGAGGGGGCGCCCGTATGTGATGAGAAGATATTGCAGCTTGGCATTCCGATCCTCGGGATATGCTATGGCAGCCAACTTCTTTCCATGAAGCTTGGCGGACATGTGGCTTCCGCGCCTGCGGGTGAATATGGGGAAACAAAAATCGAGTATGACGTATCCGATGTTTTATTTAAGGATATGGATGCGTCATCCGTATGCTGGATGAGCCACATGGATTATATCGATAAGGCACCGGAGGGATTCAAGATTCTGGCGACGACGGGCGCATGCCCTGTGGCGGCGTTTGCAAACGACGATAAAAAGATATACGGTGTACAGTTCCATCCGGAGGTACAGCACACGGTAAAAGGGCAGAGCATACTGGAGCGTTTTTTATTTGACGTATGCGGAGCGAAGGGAGATTGGGATATGAACGATTACGCAAAACAATCGATCGAAAAGATCCGAGAGAAGGTAGGAGACAAAAGAGTGCTGCTGGCGCTTTCTGGCGGTGTAGACAGCTCTGTGTGCGCGGTGCTGCTGCACAAGGCGATCGGCAAGAACCTGACCTGCGTATTTGTGGACACAGGCATGATGCGCAAGTTTGAGCCGGAAGAGGTGGAAAACGTATTTCAAAAGCAGTTTGACATGAATCTTGTGCACGTGAAGGCGGAACGGCGGTTTTTGGAGAAGCTGGCGGGTGTGACGGAGCCGGAGAGGAAGCGTAAAATCATTGGCGAAGAGTTTATCCGCGTCTTTGAAGAGGAAGCGAAGAAGATCGGCAAAGTGGATTTTCTGGCGCAGGGAACGATTTATCCCGATGTGGTGGAGAGCGGCGTGGGAGACGCGGCGCTCATCAAAAGCCATCACAACGTAGGCGGGCTGCCCGATCATGTGGATTTTGAAGAGATCATCGAGCCGCTGCGCGAGCTGTTTAAAGACGAAGTGCGCGAACTGGGCGAAGAGCTTGGGCTGCCGAGGCATATGGTATGGCGGCAGCCGTTCCCGGGGCCGGGGCTTGCGATCCGCGTGATTGGCGAGATCACGAAGGAAAAGCTGGATTTGCTGCGCGACGTGGACTTTATTTTCCGCGATGAGATCGCCAAGGCAAATCTTGATGAGAAAATATGGCAGTATTTTGCGGTACTCACCGACATGCGCTCTGTGGGCGTGATGGGCGACGAACGGACATATGACTACACGGTCGCGCTCAGGGGCGTGACGAGCGTGGATGCGATGACGGCAGACTGGGCGCGCATTCCTTACGATGTGCTGGGCGTGGTTTCAAACCGCATCATCAACGAGGTGGGGCACATCAACAGGATTGTGTATGACATTACGAGTAAGCCCCCCGCGACGATCGAGTGGGAATAATTAACGAAGCCCCAAAAGCCTTGCAATCTCAAGACTTTTGGGGCATTTTTTGACCATTTGATAGCAGATTGATAGCACTTGTCAATTTCTGACTTACTCTGTTTACTCCTGAATCGCAGGTGGTTTGCAGGTAAACAGGTCTTATCCTATAGAACGGTCTTGCTGACTTTTGATAGTCGGTAAGACCGTTTTTCTATTTGTCCAGCTCTTTTATTAGGTAATCGCTAAGCTCTTGTGACGGCACCTTTGCCCACCTTTGCGTGGTATCAAATTCGGGATATCTGTACCGCCATTGGTCATATTCCTCTTTGGTGATTTCTCCGGATTCCAGCTTTTTAGCTTGCTCAAGCCAAGCAGAAAGCATTTCAAACATTGCGGCATAAGTTAAGCCTCTGGACTTGTCGAGCCGCAGGCATAGCTCGCCGTCAACCTCGCCAATACGCAGGCCGCGCAAATCTTCAAGCGTAAACAGAGTATGCATTAGACCAATATCGCTGTCAATATCAGGGACAGCTAAGGCCTGTGGGCAGACGTCCAAGACATTCGCAAGGTCGGCAGTCATATTTTCTTTTGGGCTTCGAGCGCCGGATTCGTATTGCGCCATACGAACATCAGCTGTTTTTTCAGTAAAACCAATGGCCATTCCAAGATATTTTTGCGTCATGCCACGCAGATTGCGGATAAATTTAATTCTTTCACCAATAGCCATAACATCGTCTCCTGATTGCAATAATTTGATTCATGACACGAGTATAGCATATATGTTTAAGAATAGTCAACAAAACTTAAATAAAAATGTTAAATATTTTATTGAAAACCACTTGACTTAACTGAAAAGAGTTAGTATAATTGATAAAATATAAACAAAAAGAGTTAAGTTTAAATAAATAACCGTCGTGCACCACGGTAATGGTGCATCCGCTCGGGCAAATCGGAAGGCGGCCAGAAAGTATTCCGACACAAAACAATAAGCTATGCTCAAATGGGTAAAAAAAGGGAGGTTTTTAGGTGGCAGGACAAATGTTTTTAAGAGTTGAGGAAGTGGCAGAGGAGTTGGGAGTTTCCAAATCCTACGCCTACAAGTTAATTCGCTCCATGAACGCAGAACTAAAGAAGACTGGTTGTATCACAATCTCTGGTAGGATTGACAGGAAATTCTTCTATGAGAAGTTTTATGGAACCCGTGACCAGAATGAAAGGAGAACTTAATGGCGGCTTTTAAGAATTACGACAACGGCACATGGTATGTGCAATTCCGCTACACCGACTGGAGAGGCGAGCGGCAGCAGAAGTTGAAGCGAGGCTTTACCACCAAGAAGGAGGCGCAGGCGTGGGAGCGAGAGTTTCTCCAGCAAAAGCAGGCAGATGTGAGCATGACTTTTGAGAGCTTTGTATCGCTTTACGAAAAGGACATCAAATCCAAGCTGAAACTGAACACATGGCTAACTAAGGACAGTATTATTCAAAAGAAAATTCTTCCGTATTTCAAGAAACGCAAGCTGTCTGAAATTACTGCGAAGGATGTCATTGATTGGCAAAATGAAATGCGAGAGCTGAAGGATTCCAAAGGGAAGCATTATTCGCAGACATATCTAAAAACTGTCCACAACCAGCTTAGCTGTATTTTTAACCATGCTATCCGATATTATGGGCTGAACCTCAACCCGGCGCAAAGGGCGGGCAATATGGGAACCGAAGAACGTCGGGAGATGTCGTTTTGGACAAAAGAAGAGTATGAGCGGTTTGCCGATGCCATGATGGATAAACCAATGTCCTATTATGCGTTTGAGATGCTTTATTGGTGCGGCATCCGCGAGGGGGAGCTGCTGGCGTTGACACCGGCAGACTTCAACTTTACGAACGAGACGGTACGCATTAACAAATCATATCAGCGGCTTAATGGTCAGGATTTTATCACAACGCCTAAGACCAAAAAGAGCAATCGTATCATAACAATGCCTCAATTTTTGTGTGAAGAGATGCAGGAATATCTCAAGCAATTCTACGGTGTAGAGCCGGATAGCCGGATTTTCCCAATCAGCAAGCATTATCTTCATCATGAAATGGATAGGGGCAGCAAACAAACGGGAGTAAAGCGTATACGAATCCATGATCTTCGTCATAGCCACATCAGCTTGCTAATTGACATGGGATTTACAGCTCTGGCGATTGCTGATCGCGTGGGGCATGAAAGTATTGACATCACTTATCGATATGCTCATCTATTTCCCACACGGCAGACAGAAATGGCAGAAAAATTGGATGTTCAAAGAACTGGGAAAGGAGCTTGAGTAAAATGTCATTAAAAAGCATAGACAACAAAGGTCGTTGGCGCAACAAGACCGTGGCGTTCCGTGTGTCGCCAGAGGAAGATGAACGAATTGAAACCGCCGTTCGCCTTTCTGGTCTTTCCAAGCAGGATTATATTGTCAGGCGACTGCAATGTTTTGATGTAGTGGTTCAGGGCAATCCGCGAGTGTATAAAGCTCTTCGCAACCAGCTTGCTGCCATATTGGAAGAACTGAAACGCATTGTTTCCGGCGAGCAGGTTGATGATGACTTGTTGGATACGATCCGGCTTATCACTACAACAATGGATGGTTTGAAGGAGGCGTGACAATGTCGAAAAATTTTACTGATAAGATTCAAAATGTAACGAATAAAATGGTACAGTTAGAGAATCAAAAAAAACAACTTTTACAGCAACAGAAAGAGGCAGAGCGTAAGGCGCGGACAAAGCGCCTTATTGAACGCGGTGCGATTGTAGAGAGCCTTATCCCAAACGCAGCGGATTTTACAAATGAGCAGATTCAATCTTTTCTGCGTCAGACTTTGCAGACAGAAGCATCTAAAAAAATTCTTTTCGGCTTGTCACAGACAACCAAAACTAAAACGACGGATGCGAGCAAGGGAACGGGCTAACGCTCTTTTCCCTTGATAACAAGGGCGCACTTATACACCGCTGCGCGGTGTGTGCGCTCCTGCGGAGGGCATGTACGCTTAGTGAAACACACGGGAAGTTTGCGATCTCCAAATCTCTATGGCAAAACAGGGCGGCAAACTGTATCCGGTATTGCGGATACAGCTTGTCGTCTTTTCGGTTTGCAGAGTATTGATTTTACAGAAAGACGAGGTTAACCCATAACCCATGGCAATCTATCATTGCAGTATCAAAATAATTTCGCGGGGCAAAGGTAAGTCTGCTGTTGCCGCTGCTGCATATCGCGCAGGCGAGAAAATGATAAATGATTACGACGGCATAACGCATGACTATACGCGCAAAGGCGGCGTTGTTCATACAGAAATACTATTGCCCGAATATGCGCCGCGCGAATATTCAGACCGTTCAATTTTATGGAACGCAGTGGAGAAAATAGAACGTGCGAAAAATTCGCAACTTGCGCGGGAAATTGAGCTGGCATTGCCTGTGGAGCTTGCCAGAGAACAAAATATTATGCTCGCACGCGCCTATGTGCAAGAACAATTTGTAGATAAAGGAATGTGTGCCGACATCTGTATTCACGACAAAAACGACGGTAATCCTCACGCCCACATTATGCTAACCATGCGTCCGTTTGAACCAAGCAGCGAGTGGGGCCCAAAATCTAAAAAAGAATATGTGTTAGACAGATATGGCAAAAAAATACGGCTAAAAAGCGGCGAGTTTAAGACTAGGAAAATTAGTGCTGTGGATTGGAACGAGTCGACAAAAGCAGAGGAATGGCGAGCAGCGTGGACCCGGTTTGTTAACCGTGCATTGGAGCAGCAGAAAATCGAAACTCGTATTGATCACCGCAGTTTTAAACGCCAAGGATTGGAACAGATTCCAACCGTGCATATTGGTATTGCGGCATCGCAAATGGAGAAGCGTGGGATTGTTACCGATCGCGGGAACATAAATTGTGAAATCGTCAAGCAGAACGTTATTTTGCGAAAAATTAAAGAGCGTTTAGCGCAACTTAAAGACTGGATGAGAAACTCGGCTTTGGCAAATATTTTTCCAGCGAAAAACAAAAAAGTGACCAACGAAAAAAGAATACAGCCGACCATGCTTGAAATTGCGGAAACTAAAATTGCCAAGTGCGCCGCTCAAGACCACGAACGACGTGGAAGCAACATGGCGATGCTCATTGAATTGCGGGACTATCTGAAAGAGCACAATATTGAAACATTGGAACAGCTAAGGCATAAAGTGAGAAGATCTTCCTTGCATGAGGATAAAGTCTTAATGCGCGCCAGCCGCATTGCAGAAGAAATGATGTCGTCTTACCGAATTGAACAAAAACGCTTGGTACAACATCTGAATTCTCGTTCAAGGGAAATAGAGCGGTGATCAGGTGCATTTTAATACTTTGCCTTCGCTCATCTGATTGGCAGGAAGAATAAACAGCGGAAGCCAATGGATGACGGGTAAAGAACCGGAAGATATTTAGATAATTGATTCTGCAGGAGGGATGTGAGATAGCACGCATCACTTCTGCAGAGCTGTATAAATTTGGTTGTATATATTTCGCATTTACGATACAATTAAATTAATCTACTCTTGTTTTGGAGAAGCTGAGATGAACGGTATGACGGCAAAAGAAGTCGCTGAAAAATGGAGCATTACGCCTCGCCAAGTACAGCTATTGTGCGCGAAAGGTCGGATATCCGGCGCGGTTCGTTTCGGCAACGCTTGGGTGATTCCTTCCAATGCTGAAAAGCCAAAAGATGGACGTAGCCAAAAGACGAAGTGATTACATTTAGGAGAGTGCGTGCATGATTACAGGCGAGCTAAAAAGTAAAGTTGACAAGCTGTGGGAAATGTTTTGGACGGGTGGGCTTACCAACCCACTGGATGTCATTGAACAAATTACCTATCTGATGTTCATACGCGACCTTGATAAAACAGATGAAACACGGCAAAAAGAAAGCGCGTGGATAGGGCAACCATATATAAGCATGTTTGCTGGGAAACAACATTTAAAATGGTCTGTGTTTAGGGATAAGCCGGCGGAAATAATGTATCAGACAATGCAGTCTGAGGTGTTTCCGTTTATTAAAGAATTAAACGGAAACAGCGGCACCTACGCCAAATACATGGCTGATGCTATTTTTAAGGTACCCACACCACAGCTTTTAGAAAAGATTGTCACATCGCTGGATGATATGTATGACTATATTGAAAAGCTGCCGGACCAAAAGGACGCGCGGGGCGACCTGTATGAATATATGCTGTCAAAGCTGTCAACGGCAGGTACAAACGGCCAGTTTCGCACGCCGCGCCACATCATCCGCATGATGGTGGAGCTTTTAGATTTGCAGCCGGACGATAGGATTTGTGATCCGGCTTGCGGTACCAGTGGTTTTTTAGTAGCGGCAGGGGAGTACTTAAAGACAAATTATCTAAAAGATATTTTTTACAATAAAGACGCAAAGGCACGTTATGACAGTGATATGTTTACAGGATATGACATGGACAGAACTATGCTGCGCATCGGTGCTATGAATATGATGACGCATGGCATTGCCAATCCGCATATTGTTTATAAAGACAGCCTTTCCGACCAGAACACCGACATGGGTAAATACACCAAAATACTGGCGAATCCTCCATTCAAGGGCAGTTTAGATTATGACATTGTGGCGACCGATTTGCTGAAAGTTACAAAAACGAAAAAGACAGAATTGCTTTTTCTTGCATTGTTCCTGCGTATGCTGAGGAATGGGGGGCGCTGTGCCTCCATAGTTCCGGACGGCGTACTGTTTGGCTCATCCAAAGCGCACAAGGATATTCGCAAGGAGATTGTGGAAAACCACCGGCTGGAGGCTATCATTTCGATGCCCTCCGGCGTGTTTAAGCCCTATGCCGGGGTGAGCACCGCAGTGATCGTGTTTACCAAAACAGGCGCGGGCGGCACGGACAAGGTGTGGTTTTATGATATGCAGAGCGATGGCTACAGCTTGGACGACAAGCGCACCCAACTTGACAATAGTGATATTTCCGATATCGTTGCCCGTTTTCATGCGTTAAAAGAGGAAGAAGCGCGGGAGCGCACGGAGCAGAGTTTTCTTGTGCCTAAAGAGGAGATTGTGGATAACGACTACGATCTTTCGATCAACAAATATAAAAAGAGCAACTATGTGGAAGAAGAATATCCCCATCCGCTGGAAATCATGACCGAAATCAACACGCTTGAGGCGGAAATTACCGATGGGCTCAAAGAACTGGAGGCGTTGCTGCGTGGGTAAGACAATTGTACCGTTAGGTCGATATACAAAAATAATGACTGGTAAACTTGATGCTAATGCCAGTTCCATTGACGGTAATTACCCTTTTTTCACTTGTTCAAAAGAGCCGCTAAGAATAAGCAACTATTCCTACAATTGCGAATGTGTGCTTGTTGCAGGAAACGGAGATTTGAATGTAAAATATTATTCTGGAAAATTTGATGCCTACCAAAGAACATATATTATTGAAAGTAAAGATAGCCAGGTATTAAATACAAAATATTTATTCCACTTTCTCGATAAATATGTGGATAAGCTACGGGAGCAGTCCATCGGTGGAGTTATAAAATATATAAAACTTGGTTATTTGACGGAAGCGCTGCTTCCTCTTCCATCGTTATCGGTGCAAAAGCAAATTGCAGATGTGCTCGACCGTGCAAGTGACATCATCGAAAAGCGCAAGGTGCAGATAGAAAAGCTTGATTTGCTGGTGAAGTCGCAGTTTATTGAGATGTTTGGTAATCCGGTGACAAATCCGAAGGGGTGGGAGATAGGAATTATTCGTGATTTAGTATCAGAAGTAAAATATGGCACTAGCAAACCCGCTGTTGATAATGGAAAATATGTCTACCTGCGAATGAATAATATAACTTACAATGGTTCAATGGATTATACCAGCCTTAAATATATTGATATTGATGATAATGAAATAGAAAAATATGTGGTTCGGAAAGGTGACATCCTTTTTAATCGAACAAATAGCAAGGAATTAGTAGGGAAAACAGCAGTTTTCAAAGAGAATACCCCTATGATTATTGCTGGATATATCATCCGCATACGTGTAAATGAGCGGGCTAATCCTGAGTACATTTCAGGGTATCTTAATTCCAATTATGGCAAACGAATATTGTTGGATATGTGTAAGGCGATTGTTGGGCAAGCAAATATAAATGCTCAAGAGTTACAAAAAATTAGGATTTCTATTACACCTATCCAACTTCAAAATCAATTTGCCAACTTTGTAAGTCAAGTCGAAGCACAAAAATCCTTACTTCATCAATCCCTTGCAAAGCTGGAGCAAAACTATAAATCTCTGATGCAAAAATGCTTTCGGGGAGAGATATTTTAAACAATGAGGTGACCATTATGCGCACCAACTTTGATTTTTTAACAAAAGACCCGCAATTTGAACCCTTTGCCGAGGCTGCCGTCTCGGCGGAGCGTGTGCTGCCCATTTCGCCCGCGCTCTGCGCCACGGCTTGCCGCACGGCGCTGGAGTTTGCTGTAAAGTGGGTGTACAGCGTAGATGGTTCGCTTGTGAAGCCCTATGAAGACAAGCTGGTTACCCTTGTCAGCACAGAAGATTTCAAAGATTTAATTCCTTCCGGCATGTATGCAAAATTGAACTATTTGCGCAAGGTAGGCAACAATGCTACCCATAACCCCAAGAGTGTCAGCCGCGACCAAGCGGTGCTGGCATTGCAAAACCTGCACAGTTTTCTTGACTTTGTCGCCTATTGCTATGGAACCGACTACATTGAGGCTCCATTTGATAAATCCCTGCTGGAAGAAAAGACGCAGCCAGTACCTGTAGCTGTCACGCCGCCCGCCGCCGAAGAGGTGGATTTTCAGACGTTGCTGGACGAGAACTTTCCGAAACGAGAAAAACTCACTGCAAAGCGTGTAGCACAGCTTAAGCAAGGTTATTCCGTTAAGCCTATGGACATGACCGAGGCGCAGACCCGTAAAGCGTACATCGATGTGATGCTCATGGATGCAGGCTGGCAGCGCGGCTCCAACTGGATGGACGAATATCCAATTGATCACATGCCCAATAAGACGGGCAAAGGCTATGCCGATTACGTGCTGTTTGGAGATAACGGCCTGCCGCTTGCTGTGATAGAAGCCAAACGTACCAGCGTCAACATAGAAAAAGGTAGGCAGCAGGCAGTGCTTTATGCTGATTTTTTAGAGAAGAAGTATGGTCGACGCCCCGTAATTTTCATGACAAACGGTTATGAAACCCGTATCTGGAGCGATAAATATTACCCGGAGCGGCAGGTGTCGGGCATTTACTCCAAGCGCGATTTGGAGAAGCTGTTTAACATCATGAGCGACCGTGCGCCGCTCAAAGCGGTAAAGATAAACGATGATATATCAAACCGTTATTATCAGAAGGAAGCAATACAAGCGGTATGCGATGCCTTCGGTGAGCGCAACCGCCGCAAGGTGCTGCTTGTTATGGCAACAGGCAGCGGAAAGACCCGTACGGTGATCTCGCTGGCGGATGTGCTGATTCGCCACGGCTGGGTGAAAAACCTGTTGTTTCTTGCTGACCGCAATGCTTTGGTGACGCAGGCAAAACGTGCTTTTCACAATATGCTGCCCAATCTTTCCCTTTGTAACCTAACCGAAGGGAAGGAGGAGGCCAATGCCCGTGCCGTATTTTCCACTTACCAAACCATGATGAATTGCATTGACGTTACTCGTGACGAAAAGGGTGAACGGCTCTTTACGCCCGGGCATTTCGATTTAATCGTTGTTGATGAGGCGCATCGCAGCATCTACAATAAATACAAAGACATATTCACGTACTTTGACGCGCTGCTAGTAGGATTGACCGCCACGCCTAAAGATGAGATAGACAAGAACACCTATGGCATTTTTGACTTGGAGAGTGGCGTGCCGACCTATGGCTATGAGCTTTCTCAGGCGGTGCAGGATGGTTATCTCGTTGACTTTGTGTCGATTGAGACAGCACTGAAGTTTATGACAAAGGGGATTACTTATGAAGAGCTTTCTCCGGAGGAACAAGAGGAATATGAGAATACGTTTGCTGATGAGGATGGGAATTTGCCCGAAAGCATTGATTCCAGCGCCCTAAACGAGTGGCTGTTTAATAGCGACACCATCCGAAAAGCACTGCACACTTTGATACAGCATGGTCAGCGGGTGGAGTATGGAGAGAAGATAGGGAAAACGATCATTTTTGCCAAAAACCATAATCATGCTGAAAAAATCCTTGAGGTGTGGAATAAAGAATTCCCTGATTATCCCTCCCACTATGCGCGGGTGATTGACAACTATACCAACTACGCCCAAAGCCTGATTGACGATTTTTCCGATAAGAGCAAGATGCCGCAGATTGTCATTTCGGTGGATATGCTGGACACCGGCATTGATGTGCCGGAAATTCTCAACCTTGTCTTTTTCAAGAAGGTGATGAGCCGGGCGAAGTTTTGGCAGATGATCGGGCGGGGCACACGTACCTGCGAAGGTCTGGTTGATGGTGCGGACAAGCCGCAGTTCTATATTTTTGATCTTTGCAGCAACTTCGATTTTTTCAGACTTCATGCAAAGGGAAAAGAAGCTGGAATCGTCGCTACCTTGCAGGAGCGTATGTTCAATATAAAGGTGGAAATGGCATACAAGCTGCAAGAGCTTGCTTATCAAACAGAGGAACTGCAAGGTTATCGCAAAAAGCTGGTGCAGGATTTGGTGGGGCAAGTCAAGGCATTGCCACACGATAATTTTGCAGTAAAGCAGCATTTGCGCATTATTGATAAATATCTGTCTGAATCTGATTTTGATACCCTCACATACGAAAACACGCTGCAAATCGCCGAACATATTGCACCGCTTATTTTGCCCACGGGAGATGATATTTCGGCGGCGCGTTTTGATATGCTCATCTATCAGATAGAGCTTGCAATGCTGGTTGAAAAGAGCTATAAAAGGGCTAAGAACGATGTCATCCGCAAAGCCTCAGAGTTATCTAAGTATGGCACAATTCCGGCCATTGCTGAGCAGCAAGAGATACTAGAGCAAATCCTACATAAGGATCTGCTGGAAAGAGCCGGTGTTTCTGATTATGAGACCATCCGTGTAAAGCTTCGCGACTTGATCAAGTATATCCCGGAGACTGATAGGATTCGTTACGATACTGATTTTACCGATGATATTCTTTCCGTTGAGTGGAATGAATCTCAACTTGACAATGATGATTTGGCCAATTATAAAAAGAAAGTGAATTATTATATTTTGCAGCATCAAAGCATCCCTGCGATCGCCAAACTCAAAGGAAACGAGCCACTGACCGGAGAGGATGTGCACTCGCTTGAAAATATTCTTTGGAATGAGTTGGGTACCAAAGAACAGTATGACGCGCAGTATGGAAAAACGCCGCTTGGTGAGTTGGTGCGTTCCATTGTTGGCTTGAGCCAGAAAGCTGCAAATGAGGCCTTTTCGCAATTTTTGAACGATGCAGGATTGGACAGCAGACAGATGTATTTTGTGCGGCAGATTGTCAACTACATCGTGAAAAACGGCATGATGAAGGATTTGTCGGTGTTGCAGGAAAGCCCATTTACCGATCAAGGTGGCATTAGCGAACTGTTTGATGATGCCGCAGTGTTTATGGATTTAAGAGCTGTGATTGAGGGGATCAATCGGAACGCGGTAGCGGCGTGAAAGAGGGGAATCGCTTGAAAGTAACTTGGGAAGATTTCATTAAATTGCTTACACCCAAACTAAAAAGTGAGAACTTTATTGAGCAGATAGCTGAGTATGGTTATTTTACCGAGCAATTTCCTTCTTGTTTTTCGTCAAAAGTATTTGCTTCAAAGATAAATGAATTATTACCTTTTGCTCCCTGTACAAAGTCGCAAGCAAAAAAAACCTCAAATGCTACACTGCCTGCTACACTGTCTATGCGAAAAGACGATATTTCCAGAAGAATTTTATCGCTACCGAACCCAAAGGCTTTTTTGCGCTTAGCAAAGTTGATGCAGGAGAACTGGGAAGATATTCAGAACTATGCTGAAAGTAAAAACTCTCTATCGCCAATAACTTATATTCATAAATATAGTGATACAGGCGAGAAAGCAATGTTGAATAGCGAGAATGTTCGGGAAAGTATTCGTTCAAAAAGCGATTTTGTAGAAGGTTTGAAAAATTGCATTCAAGCTGCGTTAGGATATAAATACAGGTTAAAGGTTGACATAGCGAATTGCTATAATTCTATTTACACACATTCCGTTGCTTGGGCAATATGCGGCAAAGAAGAGGCGAAAAGATACCTTCGCACCCAAGAGCCAGAGGCATTAAAAGATAGATATGAGTTGGCTGATAAATTAGATGCATTTATAAGATTTCAGAAAAACAATGAAACAAATGGTATTGTAGTGGGCCCCTTCACATCACGGATATTTTCAGAAATAGTCTTATCGGCCATTGATCGACAATTAGAAGCTAAAAAATACATATTTAGGCGATATGTAGACGATTATAAATTTTATTTTCGTTCGGAAGTACAGGCGAAAGAGAGCATCCCACAGATTGAAAGAATACTTAATGAGTTTGGCTTACATCTAAACACGGCGAAAACAGAAGTTTCCTGTTTCCCCTTTGAAATCATATCGCAGATAAAACAAATATATGAAAAAGCTTTAGAGAATGAAGGCGTATTTGGGGTATTGAATGCAGCTTCACAGCTTTATTCAAATGGCGAAAAAGGTGCATACAAATATGCACTTAAGTTTATCAGAGATAAAGAGCCTTCAATTGAGGATTTCGGAATAATAATGTCTTCTCTGATAAATATTTTGCTTCTCGAACCCAAATACGGAAAATACTTAATCGCATATTTGAAAAAGCACATTCACAAATGGAAAAGAGAACTTGTTACAGAACTGATTAATAGAGAATTGAGTATTAGCATAAATGAAGAATTGCAGCAGGAGACTTTGATTTTTTTGCACATCATTAAGGAATTAAAGCTATCCCTGCACTCAAAAAATTTGATCAACATTTTGAGCCGCTCTAACGATTTTGCTATTATTATTGCGCTTGATATTTGGAAGAATAGAAAAGCATATGTCGATCGCACAAGACAACAAGCAACACAAATTAGGAAGGCCATCGAGCAACTTTCAGTTGAACTCAAAGGGGAAGAATATTCAGGTGCAAGATGGCTGCTCATTTATGAGATGAAAATTCATGGGCTAATGGATGTTGGATTAATGCCGACACCTAAAAGCGATGATTTTTTTAGCAAACTATATGAATATCAAGTAACTTTTTATCAATCAGTTAGTCGGAAGCTATACTAAGCAAATGTAGTTATATTGAAGTATTGACATTATCATGTTATAATTTCTAAGCAGTGCAGATTGAGTTGATAGCGCAGCCTTAGCATCCTCGTTTAACCTGCAAACCTCTTGCAAAGGTACAGTGAATGCGACCTGTGATAGACTCACCCTGATAGATTTTTGATAGCAAAAGTTCGGCAACCCGTTAGGATAAGGATAACTGAAATCATATCCTATCAAATGGAATCAAAGCATCTAAACAGAAAAGTTTAGAAACGAGATAAACTTGGCGAGTGGGAGTAATTAATACGATTCTCTGGATGAATAAAAAACGCTTTAAGATGCTAAATAAAATATAACAGGCAAAAAAATAGTTCGGATTAACACGAACTATTTTTTGTTTGTATAGCATAACGTTTGGAAATGCGTTGCGGCGCGGGATGCTTTTTAGTATGATATAGCTATGGGTTTCTTGACCCAGTTATTCAAATTTATAGGAGGTATCATATGGAAAAGCTTTTTAAGCTAAAGGAACACGGCACCAAGGTTTCAACGGAAGTGATTGCCGGACTGACGACGTTTTTTGCGATGTCCTACATCATTTTTGTGAATCCGGCGATTCTGTCGGCAACGGGAATGCCTACACAGGCCGTCTTTCTGGCGACGATCTTTGCGGCTGCGATTGGAACGCTCGTAATGGCGTTATTCGCAAACGTGCCTTACGCACAGGCGCCGGGCATGGGCCTCAACGCGTTCTTTACCTACACGGTATGCTTTGCGCTCGGGTTTACCTGGCAGCAGGCGCTTGCAATGGTATTCATCTGCGGCATCGTAAACATTATTATTACGGTGACCAAGCTCAGAAAAGCAATCATCAAATCAATTCCTGAATCCTTGCAGCACGCGATCGGCGGCGGTATCGGCATCTTTGTCGCTTACATCGGCATTAAGAACGCAAACCTGATCCAGTTTACATCCGATCCGGGTACGATCATGTCGATCAATGGTTCCGCGTTTGCGGCGGACGCAAGCTATACGGGCATCACCAGCGTGGTATCGAGCGGCGGAACGGTTCCGGCGCTTGCGGTATTCAATTCGCCTGCATTGATTCTGGCGATCATCGGCATTGCGCTGACGATCATTCTGCTTGTGATGAAGGTGAAGGGCGCGATTTTGATCGGCATCCTCGCGACGACGATCATCGGCATCCCGATGGGCGTTGTGGATCTTTCCGCAATCACGCTTTCGACGGACAGTCTGGGCAATTCTTTCCAGGAGCTCGGCACGACCTTTGGCGCGGCGTTTGGACCGGAGGGGATGCAAAGCCTGTTTGCAGATTCGTCCAAAATACTGATGGTGATCATGACGATATTCGCGTTCAGCATATCCGATACATTTGATACGATCGGTACGTTCATCGGAACGGGCCGCCGCAGCGGGATTTTCAGCGCGGAGGACATGAAGATGATGGACGAGAGCAAAGGGTTCAAATCCAAGATGGATAAGGCGCTCTTTGCGGACGCAATCGCGACCTCGATCGGCGCGGTGATCGGTACATCCAATACAACGACGTACGTTGAGAGCTCGGCGGGCATTGGCGCGGGTGGACGTACCGGCCTCACGAGCCTTGTGACGGCGATCGTATTCCTTGCGTGCATCTTCCTTGCGCCGGTGATGGGCGTTGTGCCCGCGCAGGCGACGGCCCCGGCACTTATCGCTGTCGGTATTATGATGATGGCGGCGTTCAAGGAAATCAAATGGGGAGACTTTGAAGAGGCGATCCCGGCATTTTTTGCGGGTGTGTTTATGGCGCTGTGCTACAGCATTTCCTATGGTATCGCGGCGGGCTTCCTGTTCTACTGCATCGTGAAGATCGTGCGCGGCAAGGCAAAGGAGCTGCACCCGATCCTCGTTGTATCGACGATCCTGTTCGTATTGAATTTCATCGTTCTGGCAGTTATTTAAAAGAAGAGAAACGAATTTCAAGCCGGCGAACAGCCGGCTTGAAAATTTCGTTCCAAGTATGAAACAAGGAGACAAACAATGAAAGTTGCAGTGATTATGGGGTCAAAAAGCGATCTGCCGGTGCTTCAGCCGACGATCGACACATTGAAGGATTTTGGGATCGAGGTGGATGCGCACATCATGTCCGCACACAGGACCCCGAAGCTGGCGGCGGATTTCGCGACAAAGGCAAAGGACAACGGAATAGAGGTTATTATCGCGGCGGCGGGAAAAGCCGCGCACTTGGCCGGCGTGATCGCGGGGCACACGATTCTTCCGGTGATCGGGCTGCCCATCAAATCGTCCACCATGGACGGACTGGATTCGCTGCTTTCCACGGTGCAGATGCCGGAGGGCATCCCGGTGGCGACGGTGGCGATCAACGGCGGCAAAAACGCCGCATTATTGGCAGTGCAGATTCTTTCGCTGAAATATGACACGTTAAGCGATTTATTATATCAATTCAAAGAGGACATGCAGCTTAAGGTTGTGGCTGCGGACGCGGAACTTAGAGAGGAGTTGGCAAAATGAACAAGACAGAGCAGCTTTATGAGGGTAAGGCAAAAAAGGTATTTAAAACGGACGATCCGAATTATGTGATCGTGGATTATAAGGATGACGCAACGGCGTTCAACGGGCTGAAAAAAGGCACGATCGTCGGCAAGGGCGTTGTGAACAACAAGGTTTCCAACCACATGTTCAAGATGCTGGAAAAGCATGGAATTCCGACGCATTACGTGGAAGAGCTTTCAGAGCGCGAAACGGTGGTGAAAAGCGTTTCCATTGTTCCTGTGGAGGTCATTGTGCGCAACATTGCGGCGGGCAGCCTTTCCAAGCGCCTTGGTATCCCGGAGGGGACGAAGCTGAAATCCACTGTGTTGGAGTATAGCTACAAGGACGACGAGCTGGGCGATCCGATGATCAACGATTATCACGTGTATGCGATGGAGCTCGCGACGCCGGAGGAAATGGAGAAAATTGCGGAATATTCTTTCAAAGTGAACGAAGTGATGACCGAATATCTCAAGCAGTTTGGCATCGAGCTTATTGATTTCAAGCTGGAATACGGCCGATGCGGAAAATGCGGTGAGATCATTCTCGCGGATGAGATTTCTCCCGACACATGCCGGTTCTGGGATTCCAAGACGGGGGAAAAGCTCGACAAGGATCGTTTCCGTCAGGACCTTGGCAACGTAGAAGATGCATATCAGGAAATACTCAAGAGACTGATGGGAGAATAATCTATGCTGATCAATCCTTTTGAGCATGACAGATATGAAAGATGGAAGCCGCAGGACGATGTGATGCCCGAGGAATGCGGTGTGTTTGGAATATTTACAGACGATCACCAATATGATCCGGCGGAGGCGACCTATCTTGGATTGTTTGCGTTACAGCACAGGGGACAGGAAAGCGCGGGCATTGCGGTAACGGATGGAAAAGGGATCAAGTATCATAAAGCGATGGGCCTGTGTTCGGAGGTGTTTAAGGACAACCTGAATAAGCTGCTGGGCGGGCACATTGGCATCGGGCATGTTCGTTATTCCACGACGGGCGAAAGCAAGGGAGACAATGCGCAGCCGCTGGTGATGTCTTACCGCGGCGGGAAACTCGCGTTGGCGCACAACGGAAACCTCATCAACAGCACGGTATTGCGTGAAAAAATGGAGGACGAGGGTACGGTTTTCCAGACCACGATCGATACGGAGGTGATGGCAAACCTGATTGCGCGGTATTCCAAGCACGGGATGCTTAAGGCCATCACGGCGATGATGAAGGTGGTAAAAGGGGCGTACGCGCTCGTAATCATGACGCAGGACGAGTTGATTGCGGTGCGTGATCCGCTTGGTATTCGCCCGCTTGCGCTTGGGAAGCTCGATAATAGTTATGTCGTTTCGTCTGAGTCCTGTGCGTTTGACGCGATCGACGCGGAATTTGTGCGTGACGTGCGCCCGGGAGAGATCATCGTAATCAATAAGGATGGCTTGAAATCTTATCAGGCGCAGTCCTCTATGGATACGAATTTGTGTATTTTTGAATATGTCTATTTTGCGCGACCGGATTCCGACATCGATGGGATCAGTGTATATCGCTCGCGTGAAAACATGGGAATCAAGCTTGCACAGGCGTTTCCTGTGGACGCGGACCTCGTGAGCGACGTGCCGGATTCCGCTACGCCTGCCGCGTCGGGCTATGCCGCAGAAAGCGGGATCCCTTACGCAAAGGCGCTGTCGAAGAACCGCTATGTTGGCAGGACATTCATCCAGCCCTCGCAGGCACTGCGGGAGCGCGGCGTGAAGTTGAAGCTGAACGCAATGAAGCGAAACGTCCACGGGAAACGGTTGATTTTGATCGACGACTCCATTGTGCGAGGCACGACCAGCCGCAAAATCGTTGAAATGCTGCGGCTTGCGGGCGCGCGGGAGGTGCATATGCTAATCAGTTCGCCACCTGTGACATGTCCGTGTTTCTTCGGCATCGATACGCCGTCGCACGATCAGCTGATCGGCTCGAAAAACTCTGTGGAGGAGATTCGCAAGATTATCGGTGCGGATTCGCTGCACTATCTTTCGATTGAGGATATGCTTAAGACGGTAGAAGGCGCGGGGTGCAACTTCTGCGTCGGGTGCTTCAACGGACAATACCCGATCGACATGAAAAAGGCCATCAAGGAAACGGAATCGATGGACCTGATGACGATTGAATAAGAGGAGACGGGAATGGCGGTAACTTATAAGGATGCGGGTGTGGACGTGGAACGCGGATATGAAGCGGTCCGCCTCATGAAGGAGCATGTCAAAAAAACCTTTGACAAAAACGTGATCACAGACCTTGGAACGTTTGGCGGAATGTATGACATTGGAAACGGGCAGGTGCTTGTTTCGGGGACGGACGGCGTTGGAACGAAGCTGAAGGCAGCGTTCGCAATGGAAAAAAATGACACGGTGGGCATCGATTGTGTGGCAATGTGCGTAAATGACGTGATTTGCCACGGCGCGCGACCATTGTTTTTTCTGGATTACATTGCCACGGGTGCGCTTGTACCCGACGTTGCGGCGGATATTGTGAAGGGGATCGCCGAGGGCTGTATGCAGTCTGGGTGTGCGCTGATCGGCGGTGAGACTGCGGAGATGCCCGGGTTCTATCCAGACGGGGAATATGACCTCGCTGGTTTTTGCGTGGGCATGGTGAACAAAGAGGAAATCATCAACGGTTCGACGATTACGCCGGGGGACAGGATCATTGGCCTTGGTTCGACGGGCGTGCATTCCAACGGATTTTCTCTTGTGCGCAAGCTTTACGCAATGGATGAAACGCTCAAAACCTTCTGGGTAGAGCAGGCTGACAAAACGCTCGGAGAGCTGCTACTCGCGCCCACAAAAATTTATGTGAAATCGATCCTTTCTTTGATCGAGCAAGTGAAGGCCAAGGGGATCGCGCACATTACCGGCGGCGGATTTTATGAAAACATCCCGCGTATTTTACCCAAAACGGCGGATGCAAAAATCACCTTGGGATCGTGGGAAAGGCCATATTTGTTTGATAAGCTTGTCGCGGACGCACAGCTTTCGCAGCGCGACGCATACGGTACGTTCAACATGGGGATCGGCATGATTGTCGTGGTGAAGCCGGAGGAGGAAAGCTCGGCGCTTGCGGCACTCAAGGCTTCCGGCGAAAAGGCGTTTTCCATTGGCGAGATCGTAAGCGGAAACGGAGAAATCGAGTTATGCTGAAATTCGCGGTGCTGGCCTCCGGCGGCGGGACGGATTTCCAATCGCTGATTGACGCGGTGGCTGACGGCAGAATCAACGCCGAAATCTGCTGTTTAATTGCAAGCAGGCCGGATATTTATGCCATTGAACGCGCGAAGCAGGCCGAAATCCCCGTTGCGGTGGTGCAGAAGAAGGCCTTCGGGGACGCGGTGGCGTTTGATGAGGCAATTCTCGCAACACTGCGAAGGCATGGGGCAGATTTTGCTGCGCTGGCGGGGTATTTGAGCATCGTTGGGAGTAAAACGATCAGCGCGTATCGAAATAAGATCATCAACATCCATCCCGCGCTCATCCCGAGCTTTTGCGGTATGGGCATGTATGGACACCATGTGCATGAGGCGGTGATCGCCTATGGGACAAAGATTTCCGGCGCAACGGTGCATTTTGTGGATGAGGGCGCGGACACCGGCCCTATCATTATGCAGGAGGCCGTGCCCGTGCTGGAAAGCGACACACCGGATACGCTGGCGGCGCGTGTGCTGCAAATCGAGCACGTGATCTTGCCAAAGGCCGTGGGGCTGATGGCGGACGAAAAGCTGCAAGTAGAAGGAAGAATCGTTAAAATTTTAAAATAGGTTGGAGGAGAGACAATGGCAAAAAGAGCTTTTTTGAGCGTGTTCGACAAAAATGGAGTCGTCGAATTTGCAAAGGGACTTGAGGAGCTGGGGTTTGAAATCCTTTCCACAGGCGGAACACAGCGCGAGCTGGAGAACGCGGGCATCGCCGTGACAAACGTTTCGGACATCACGGGATTTCCGGAATGCCTCGACGGGCGCGTAAAGACGCTTCATCCCAAAATCCATGCGGGTATTCTGGCGATGCGCGATAATCCGGAGCACATGGAGCAGTTGAAAAAGCTCGGCGTTGACATGATCGATATCGTGGCGGTCAACCTCTATCCCTTCAAGCAGACGATCATGAAGCCGGGTGTGACGCTCGAGGACGCGATCGAAAACATCGATATCGGCGGGCCGACGATGCTGCGCGCTGCCGCGAAGAACTGGCAGGACGTGGCGTCGATTGTGGATAGCGCTGATTATGAGATTGTGCTTGCGGAGTTGAAGGACAAGGGTGCGGTGTCGCGCGAAACAAAATTCCGGCTGTGCGCGAAGGTGTTTGAGACAACGGCTGCGTACGATGCACTGATCGCTGCCTATCTGCGTCAGCAGGTCGACCCGGACGCGATCCCGGACAAATTGACGCTGACCTTTGAGAAACATCAGGATATGCGCTATGGCGAGAATCCGCATCAGAAGGCGGCGTTTTACCGTGAACCGCTCGATGTTCCCGGAAGCCTTGTGAACGCGCAGCAACTGAACGGAAAGGAGCTTTCCTTCAACAACATCAACGACGCGGCAGGCGCACTCGACTGCCTGCGTGAATTCGAAGAACCTACGGTCGTGGGCGTGAAGCACGCGAATCCGTGCGGCGTGGGCAGCGCGGAAACGATTTACGACGCCTATGTGAAGGCATATGAATGTGATCCGGTTTCTATTTTTGGCGGTATCGTCGCGGCGAATCGCGAGATTGATGAAAAGACGGCGAGCCAGATGAGCAAAATATTTTTGGAGATCGTGATCGCGCCCTCTTATACGAAGGAGGCGCTGGAAATTTTGTGCCAGAAAAAGAATCTGCGCGTGCTGCAGCTTCCCGATATTGCGGCGAAAATGTCCAAGAGCGCATACGATGCCAAAAAGGTGCTGGGCGGCATGCTCATTCAGGATGTGAACAGCGAGCTGTTTGACGGCGAATGGCAGGTCGTGACCAAGCGCAAGCCCACAGAGGAAGAAAAAGAGAATCTGGAGTTTGCATTCAAAGTCGTGAAATATGTAAAATCGAACGGCATCGCGATTGCAAAGGGTATGGGCACCCTTGGCATCGGGCCGGGGCAGACCAACCGCATTTGGGCGACGGAAATGGCGCTTGAGCGGAGCGGCGAGGACGCGAAGGGCGCGGTATTGGCTTCCGACGCATTTTTCCCGTTCGACGACTGCGTGGAAGCGGCGGTAAAGGCTGGCATTACGGCGATCATACAGCCCGGCGGTTCGATCCGCGATGAGGACTCCATCAAAAAATGCGATGAAAACGGAATCGCGATGGTGTTTACGGGCATTCGGCATTTCAGACATTAAGGAGCAGGCATGAAAAAAGTATTGGTGGTGGGCGGCGGCGGACGCGAGCATGCGATCATTTGGAAACTAAAACAGAGCCGCGAGAATTTGGCGCTCTACTGTGCGCCAGGAAACGGCGGGATCGCTTCGCTTGCAGAGTGTGTGCCGATCAAGGCAGACGACGTGGACGGTATGGTTCGCTGGGCAAAGGAAAACAGTATGGATATGGTGTTTGTTGCGCCCGACGACCCGCTTGCGCTCGGCATGGTGGATGCGTTGCATAAGGCGGGCATCCGAGCCTTTGGGCCGACAAAGGCCGCAGCGGAGATTGAGTGGTCGAAATCCTATTCCAAGCAGTTGATGAAAAAATATGGCATTCCCACGGCGGGATTTGAGGTATTTGACGATGCGTTGCAGGCGATCAACTTCTTAAAGACGGCAAAGTATCCGATCGTGGTGAAAGCGGATGGGCTGGCGCTTGGAAAAGGCGTGCTGATCTGTGAAGACTTCGCGCAGGCTGAGACGGCGGTGCGCGATATCATGCTCGACCGGAAGTTCGGAACGGCGGGCGCACGTGTTGTGATCGAGGAATTCATGACCGGGCCGGAGGTCTCCGTGCTGGCGTTCTGCGATGGGAAGACAATTTTGCCGATGGTTTCCGCACAGGATCATAAACGCGCGTATGACAACGACGAGGGGCTCAATACAGGCGGCATGGGAACGTTTGCGCCGTCACCAAAGTTTACGGCGGAGATGCAGGCATATGCGCAAAAGGAGATATTTGAGAAAACGGTGGACGCGCTGAACGCAGAGGGACGAGTCTTTCAGGGTGTGATTTTCTTTGGGCTTATGCTTACCCCCGACGGTGTGAAGGTGCTGGAATACAACGCGCGGCTTGGAGATCCGGAGGCGCAGTCTGTATTTATGCTGCTCAAGAGCGATTTATATGACATCATCAACGCGGTGATCGACGGAACGCTCGATACGGTGCAATATGACTGGAAGGATGAAAGCGCAGTGTGCGTGGTGATGGCCTCCGGAGGGTATCCGCAGAAGTATGAGAATGGCAAGCGCATCGACGGGCTTGAAGATGTGGAGGATGGCGTGGTCGTGTTTCACGCGGGGACAAAGGCGGAGAATGGAGCGATATACTCAAACGGCGGGCGCGTGCTCGGTGTGAGCGCGACGGGAAAAGACATTGAAGCTGCGCGCAAAAAGGCATATGCAAACGTTGAAAAGATCCGGTTTGAAGGGGCACATTACAGACGTGACATTGGGATCAAATAAGTAAGATACACGAAAAAGCGGCGGAAAAGCCGCTTTTTTGTATGCTTTTTTTACAAAGCAAAAAAGAATCGTGATAGAGAAGACATTAGAGATACATTAATATAAAAGCAAACAAACGAAACGAGGTCGCGTAAGAATGACGGATGTTATCTTGAACAAGATCAATAGCGGTGTTCCGCTTTCCAAAGAGGATGCGGTGGCGCTGATGAGCATTGACAATCAGTCGGGCGATTTTTATGCACTGATTGCAAAGGCAAATGAATTATCCAGAAAACAATATGACAACAAAGGATATATTTTTGTACAGATCGGCATCAATTCTGATCCGTGCCCGGGCAAGTGTAAATTTTGCTCGATTGCCGAAGGGAATTACTGTGTTGAAACGCAGGAAACCAAGACGAAAGAAGCGATTTTAACACAGGTGGCGGGAATCGATTTTCAAAACGTTGCGGCATTGTTCTTGATGACCACGGCAGATTACGACAAAGAAACGTTTCTTGAGATCGGCAGAGCGGTGCGAAACAGCATCCCGCCGGAGGTGATCCTTGTTGCCAACACGGGGGATTTTGAGCAAGCATATGCGCTGGCACTGAAGGAAGCGGGATTTGATGCGGCATACCACATCGTGCGACTGCGCGAGGGGATCGATACCGCGCTGTCCGTAGAACAGCGCATCAGGACGCTTAATGCAGTGCAAGACGCAGGACTTGACCTTTATTATTGTGTGGAGCCGATCGGACGGGAGCACACGTATGACGAGATCGCCGATGAAATGATCCGCGCGCGTGATTACGAGGTGGACGTGATGGCGGTGATGGCGCGCACGCCAGTTCGGGGGACGGCGTTTGAAAATGACGAGCCGATCACTGAGCTCGAGCAGACGAAAATTGCCGCAGTGGCACGGTTGGTGACAAACCCCGGAAAGTCGATGAACATTCACGAGCCAAAGAAAATGGCGCTGCTTGCGGGGGTAAATCAATTGTATGCGGAGATCGGCATCAATCCGCGCGATACGAAGAACGAGACGGCGGCGGGGCGCGGTTTTGACATCGAGCAGGTGACAGCGATGCTCGAACAGGCAGAGTATGTGGTCGGGAGATAAAAAGGCTGTGCGGTTCACGACCGCACAGCCTTTTTTCGCGGGTGCTTATATCGCTTGTAAAATCTTGTCCGCAACATACAGGCCGTTTGCGGCAGCCTGTGAGAGGGAACGCGTGAAGCCTGCACCGTCTCCGGTTGAATATACACCGGAAAGGCCGTCGAGCTCAAAATCGTGCGCGACGGGCCGCGCGGAATAGTATTTGCATTCGATGCCGTAGAGCAGGGTGTCGTAGTTTGCAGTACCGGGCGCGATCTTATCGAGCGCGTAGAGCGTTTCGATGATGTTATCGAGCTGGCGCTTGGGAAGGCACAAACTTAAATCGCCGGGCACCGCGTTTAGGGTAGGGCGCGTGGTAGACTGCGAAAGCCTGTTTACATCCGTACGCCGTCCGGCGAGCAAATCGCCGAAGCGTTGCACCAGAACACTGTCTCCGCTGATGAGGTTTGCGAGGCTCGCCACGTGACGCGCGTATTCGATGGGCTCTTTAAACGGCTCCGTGAAACGGATGGTGGTCAGAAGCGCGAAGTTTGAATTGTTCGTCTTGCGCGACTGATCGCGGTAGGAGTGACCGTTCACAGTGAGCACGCCGTTGGTGTTTTCCGTGACGACGTTGCCCCTTTCGTTGAAGCAGAACATGCGGGTCGTGTCGCCGTAGGCCTTGCTGCGAAACCAAATTTTCGGCTCGTATATCTGGCGGGAGAAGTGTTCCCACACGCTGGAGGGGAGTTCGACACGCACACCGATATCCACCTGATTGTTGGTGAGGCCGACGCTGTTCTTTTTGCACCACTCCGCAAAAAACTGGCTGCCCACACGACCGACCGCAAAGATGATATGCGGCGCGTGAAAGATAAGCGATTCGGATTTTGCTTTCGCATAAATCGTGTGCGCCGCCGCGTCCACATCCGTAACGTCAGTATCCGTGTAGATATCGCATTTATGCGAAATATGCTCGATCATTTTGCGCATTGTGTCAAAATTTTCATCCGTGCCGAGGTGCTTGAGCTGCGCCTGCGACATGTGCAAGTCGTGCTTTAAGCATTCGGCTTTCAGGTCATTGTTTGGCATGAAGCGCTCTGTGGTCGCACCAAAGGAAACGAGCAGTTGATCTGCCTGTTCGATGTAGTCGATGACTGTGGCGGGCTCTAAAAAATCTGTGAGCCAACCGCCGTATTCCGTGGAGATGACATATTTTCCGTCGGAAAAAGCACCCGCACCCGCCATACCTTCCATGATGGCGCAGGAAGGACACTTCACGCAATGATCCGCCGTCTTTTTGATGATAGGGCAGACGCGTCCGGTGATGGGATGCCCCTTTTCGATCAGCGCGACGCAGAGAGCAGGATTTGATTCGCTCAGACGGTATGCGCACATGATGCCGCTGATGCCGCCGCCGATGATTACAACGTCATACTCTTTCAATGCGCGCACCTCACGAGTTGATGATGTCCTGCATGGAGTAAAGACCCGCGGACTGAGAGGGCAGGAAACGCGCGGCACGCACCGCGCCTTCGGCAAACACCTGCTTGGAGAGCGCGCGGTGACGAATTTCGATGATCTCGTCGTTGCCAAGGAACAAAACGTCGTGATCGCCGACGACCGTACCGCCGCGCACCGCGTGGATACCGATCTCCTTTACCTGACGCTTTTCACGCTCCTTGGGCGTGCGTCCGTAAATATATTCCTTTTGACCGGAAAACGTTTCGTTGATTTTATCCGCGATGGCAAGAGCGGTGCCGCTTGGCGCGTCGACCTTCTGATTGTGATGCTTTTCGACGATTTCGATGTCGAAGCGCTCGCCGAGGAATTCAGCGGCGATCTTGCACAGCTCCATCTGTAAATTCACGCCGATTGACATGTTCGCGGAAAAAAACACCGGGATGTGACCGGAATATTTGACAATCATCATTTTATCGTTGGCGGAATAGCCTGTCGTACACAGCACAGCCGAGCAATTTTGATCCTGCGCATAGTCGAGAAGCTCTTTTAAAGCATCCGGGCGCGAAAAATCGATGATCACGTTGACATCCTCCGCGACCTGTGAAAAATTCGCGTAAACGGGGAAAGGATTCTGACGAACGTCGGGCATTTTATCTACACCCGCGACGATTGTCATATCCTCCTGTTCGCTCACACACGCGGCGACCATCTGACCCATTTTGCCGTTGGCACCACTCAGCAATACCTTTATCATACAAACTGCCTTTCTATTCGCAAAGCCCGAAGCGGCGCATTTGCGCAAGGAGATTTTCAAAAGTTTCTTGACCCATTTCCGTAAGCGGGAGGCGCAGGGGCCCCATATCAAAGCCCATTTTGCGCAGTGCCGTTTTTGCGGGGATCGGGCTTACCTCGCTGAAGAGGGCACAGATAAGAGGGTTGACCTCAAGTTGCATATCGCCCGCTTCCTTCGTCCGGCCTTCCAGATAGTTCGCCACCATATCATGCACATATTTTGGCATGATGTTGGCAAGCACGGAGATCACGCCGTCGCCGCCAAGGGAAAGCAGGGGAACGATCTGGTCGTCGTTTCCGCTGTACAAGGCCGCCTTGCCGCGCGTTAGCCGCGCGATCTCCACGATTTGCGAAATGTTTCCGCTCGCTTCCTTGATGCCCACGATCCGTTCGTGACAGCAAAGATTTTCGTATACGGACGGGCAGATGTTGACCCCTGTGCGCGCGGGCACGTTGTAGAGGATGAGCGGCAGATCGGTAGCATCCACAAGGGCGCTGAAATGCGCATTCAGCCCCGCGTTGGTGCACTTGTTATAGTAGGGGGTGACCCCGAGAAGCGCATCCACGCCCAACGCCTGCGCGGCCTGCGCGCATTTGATGACGTGCGCGGTGTTGTTGCCGCCCACGCCTGCGATGACAGGCACGCGGCCTGCCGCCGCTTTCACAACGCACTCAATGACCGAGCGTTGCTCCTCGTCACTCATCGTGGAGGGCTCACCCGTGGTACCGCACGCGATCAGCGCATCGGTACCGTTTTCGATCTGAAATTCAACGAGGCGTTCGAGCGTATCAAACGCAACTCCGTTTTCGGTGAAAGGCGTGACCAATGCGACGCCGGAACCTCTGAAAATCATCATATTCTCTCCCTTTATTTATCCTGCATTTCCATCCATTTTTCTGCGATCTGCACCGCGTTTGTGGCGGCTCCCTTACGGATGTTGTCCGCGACGACCCAGAGGTTGACCCCGGAATCGACGGAACGGTCGCGGCGGATGCGTCCCACATATACTTCGTCCTTGCCCGCGATATCGAGGGGCATCGGGTATAGCCCCTTGCTTTCACCCTTTGCTACATCGTCCATGACAATGAGGCCGGGGAAGTCGGCGAGCGTCGCTTTCAGTTCGTTCAGATCGTAGTCCTTTTCAAACTCCACGTTGATGGATTCGCTGTGACCGTGAAACACGGGAACGCGCACCGTCGTAGCGGTGATACGCAAATCATCATTGTGCAGGATTTTGCGCGTCTCGTTCACCATCTTGAGCTCTTCTTTGGTATAGTCGTCCTCATCGAACACGTCGATCTGCGGGAGGCAGTTTCCAAAGATCGGATAGGGAAACTTTTTGGGTGCGTCGCCGCTGATTCCATTCTCAAGATCGCTGTAGCCCCCCATACCGGCACCCGATACCGCCTGATAGGTCGAGTAGATGACGCGCTTGATTTTGTATTTGTCGTCAAGCGGTTTGAGCGCCACCATGGCCTGAATCGTGGAGCAGTTAGGGTTTGCGATAATTCCGCTGTTCCAGCTGATGTCTTCGGGATTGACCTCCGGGACAACGAGCGGGACCTTCGGGTCCATACGCCACGCGCTTGAATTATCGATGACGAGAACGCCCGCCTTCACCGCGCACGGCGCATATTTTTCACTGGTGCCGCCGCCCGCCGAAAAGAGTGCGATATCGATATCCTTCCCGTCGAAGCACGTTTCGGTCAACTCTTCTATGACATAATCCCTGCCCATGAAATCAACCTTTTTTCCGGCGCTGCGCGCGCTTGCAAACAGATAGTAGTTTTCCACCGGAAGCTTGCGCTCCTCAAGCACCTGCAGGAACTTCCTGCCCACCATTCCGGTTGCGCCGACGACGGCAACATTATACTTTTTCATTCCTTCACTCCTGTTCTTTGCCGCAGTGCGGCATACTGTAATATTTTGAACGGTTTCCCGTTTTTTGCGCTGATATAAAAATAACGGCGCGTATTGCGCCGTTTGTTCATACCTGTACGGTTTGAATCCCAGCAGCGCAACACCATCTGTGATGGTGACAGTGATATGGCTGTTGACCATACCCCCAGATCGATCTGCCCGGCGAGCAAAATCGTCTTCGGCGTTAAGCCCTTTCCCGCAAAATGCAACCGCCCCGCCGGGGACTTATCATCTTGTGATACTGATGCTGTAACGCGCCTCTGTCTGTTCATTTGCCATTATACAACATGCAGGCGCAGATGTAAATAGGGAACGCTTGCGAAACGGCGGAAAAAACGGTATATTATATAGTAGAAAATTATGTGCTGAAAGGAACGCGGGAGCATGCATATTAGGCCGCAGGTGCAGGAACAGTTTGAAGAATTGGTCAACATTCGCAGGGAGTTGCATGAAATTCCCGGTTATTCGTTTGATGTGCAGGAAACGTACGACTACCTCATGGAATATCTGCGCCGGCTTTGCCCCGACATTTTGGAGCCATGCGCGCAGATGGGCATCAAGGTCGTATTTTTTGCGGAAAAGCCGGAAAAGACGGTGGCGATGCGCGCCGATATCGACGGATTGCGCGTACCTGAGCACACAGGGCTTGCCTATGCCTCGCGCAATGAAAACACGATGCACGCGTGCGGGCACGACGCGCATATGGCGATTGCGCTCATATGCGCAAAATTGATCAGCGAACATAAGAACCGGAAATATAATTATGTCTTTTTGTTTCAGCCCGCAGAGGAGACCGTCGGCGGTGCGCAGCCGATGATTGAGGCGGGGGCGCTCCAAAATCCGCAGGTGGATGAAATTTACGGGATACACTTATGGCCGGACGTGCCCCTTGGCACAGTCGCGACACGGCCCGGCCCGCTCATGGCGCAGATGTGCGATTTTAAGATTGACATCAAAGGAAGGGCGAGCCACGGTGCGAAGCCGCAGGCGGGGATCGACGCGCTCGTTGCGGCGGCGCAGTTTGTTTCGGGAATCCAGACGATCGTTTCGCGCAGTGTCGATCCATATGAAACGGCGGTCGTGACGATTGGTCGGATCGAGGGAGGAAACATTCACAATGTAATTTGTGAAAATGTGCATCTGGAAGGCACGATGCGCGCGTTTGAGCCGGATGTGATGGCCCTTTTAAAGCAACGGATGCGTGCGATGCTTGATGGAATCGAGACCATGTATGGCGTGGTAACGGAGTATGACGAACCAATGGGCTATCCTGCGGTGATCAATGACGAGGCGCTATATGAACAGGCGTGCGTAAAGTTTGCGCCGGACGAGATGCAACCGACACAGCCGTTTATGATGGCGGAGGACTTTTCAAATTACCAGCGCTGCGTGCCGGGGCTGTATACGTTTGTAGGAATCGGAGAGGGTGAGGGAACGCCTCCGCTGCATTCAAGTGCGTTCAACTTTAACGAACGTGCCTTGTTAAATGGTGTAGAATATTTCTTGAGGGTGATCGATTTTGAGTGAGAAATACGGCGCATTGGCGCGCTTATATGACGCGTTGATGTATGACGTGTCCTATGCGGAATGGGCGGAATATTTGAAAGGGCTTTTGGAGCGGCACGGTATCGTGCGCGGCGCTTCGATTTTGGAGTATGCGTGCGGAACGGGCAGCCTTACAATGCCCCTCGCGAAAGCGGGATACCGCATGACGGCGGTTGACCTTTCCGAAGAAATGCTTTTTGAGGCGCAGGAAAAGACACGCAGACACGCATTGCATGTTACATACGCGTGCGCAGACATGCGGGATTTCTATCTGAATAAACCGGCGGACGCCATCATATGCGCATGTGATGGTGTAAACTATTTGACGGAGGAAGCCGATCTTAACGCATTCGCGCAAAGTGCGCGCGCCAATCTGCGGCAGGGCGGATTGCTGCTCTTTGATATCAGCTCAGCATACAAGCTCAAAGAACGCATTGGAAATGAGTTTTTTTACGACGACGGCGACGACCAGACGTATTTTTGGGAGAATGCCTATGATGAGGCGGAACGGATCGTGCGAATGGATTTGTCGATCTTTGTGCGCACAGGCGAATTATATGAGCGATTTGACGAACGGCATGTGCAGCGGGCATGGGAGCAAAAAGAAATCGAGTGTGCGCTGAAAAAGGCAGGATTTTCACAGATTAGCGTATATGGATTCCTGACGCAGGAGTCACCGACGCCGGAGGAGGACAGGATACAATTTATGGCAACAATGGAGGGGACGGGACATGAGTGATGTTTTGATCAAGGCGATGCTGAACAAGGAAGCGGCGGTGTGCGCCTGTGATATCAGTGAGATGGTGGAGACGGCGCGCAAGCTGCACAACACGATGCCCACCGCGACGGTGGCGTTCGGACGGACGCTTGTCGCGGGAACGATGATGGCTTCTATGCTGAAAAGTGCGCAGGACAAGATCACTTTGATGGTGAACGGCGGCGGGCCTGCCGGTACGATCATGGTGACGGGAGACGCGGCGCTGCACATGAAGGGATATGTCGCGAATCCGATGGTGAATGTCGCGGCGAACGAAAGGGGCGCGCTCGATATTGCGGGCACAGTCGGGCGGGATGGTTTTATCACCGTCATCAAGGACTTGGGGCTCAAGGAGCCTTATGTTGGAAAAACGCCTGTGGTATCCGGCGAGATTGGCGAAGATATTGCCAATTATTTTCTGGTTTCCGAGCAGCAGCCGTCCATCGTTTACGTCAACACATGGCTGGAAACGGATATGAGCATTGTGAATGCAGGCGGACTGATCGTACGACCGCTGCCGCAGTGCTGCGAACAAACGCTGCAGGAGATCGAGAAGAGGACGCGTGACATTGCTAATTTTGCGGTGTATATGCTGCAAAAGGGCGCGCGCGGATCGCTCGAGCAGATTTTTGACGGGGCAGGGTTGGAAATACTCGAGGAGGAGCGGCCGATCTGGAAATGCGACTGCTCGAAAAAACGGTTGGAGCAGGTGGTTCTCTCTCTTGGTAAGCACGAGATACAGGATATGATCCAAAAAGAAGGCGGCGCGGAGATTGTCTGCCGATTTTGTGAAAAGAAGTATTGGTTTACGGCAGAGGAACTGAAAAAGCTGCTGGAAATGGCCACAAAGGAATAGAATGAGAGAAGAAAATCTGAAAATTTTAAATTTCGACAAACCCGCTGCGTTTTATTTCAAATCGGCGCTGAAGATGATTGACGGACTGAATTATCTCGGGGCGCTGCCGATGGTGCGTAAGGCGCTTGAAAAAGAGCCGGGCAATGTCGAATATATGATGAAGCACGCGGAAATACTCACTGAACTATCCAAATTTGAGGAATCGAACAGTGTGCTGTTTGAGATACTGCTCAAGACCAAGGAGGCGCGCGGCGAGTGTTATTTTGGTATGGGCTGCAATTTTATTGGGCTCAATGATCTCGATAAGGCAGAAGAAAGCTTTGAAAAGTATCTGTCGATCGAGCCGGATGGAGAATATTGCGAGGAAGTGGAAGAGTTTCTTGCGTTTTTCTGTGAGATGGAGGAGGAAGAGGAATACCTTCTCGAGGATGTGAGCGAAATAGAGCAGCATTCATTGGCGCAGCAGGGGAAGCGGTATCTCGATAGCTGCGACTTTCAGAAGGCGGCTGATGTGCTTGAAAAGATCACCTCGCGGGATCCGGAGATGTTGTTTGCAAAAAATAATCTTGCGCTTTCCTATTATTGTCTGCAAAAGATGGACAAAGCGGTTGAAGTCACGCGATATGTTTTGGAAAAGGACCCGAACAACGTACACGCGAACTGTAATATGGCGATGTTTATCAACAAGGACGATCATGCGGGGGCGCTGCGGCATGTGGAATGTGCGGTAAGACAGCAGCAAATGAACACACAGGACGATTATTACAAGATCGCGATCACCTATTGTGAGATCGGGGAGCACGACATGGCGCTCAAATATCTCTCAAATATTCTCGGCACATCGCCCTATGATGAGAAAGTGCTTTTTTGCGCGGCAATGGCAAGCTTTAACAGCAAACGTTATGCCGATTCGATCAACTATTTATCGGACATTTTAAAGCTGGAGCCTGAGGACAGTATAGCAGCTTATTATCTGAAATATGCAAAGGACGTGATGAACAAAAAGAGCGAGCATCGTGCGCTTGGTTACGTATTCCAGGTGCCGGGCAGCGAAGCGAAAGAGCGGATACAGTACCTCAACAACAGCATGAAATTGCCAGAAGAGGATTTTTTTGAGCTGTGGAAAACAGATAAGAAATTAAAAGATGTGCTGCTATGGGGGTTGGAACACGGCGACACGTTCATCAAACGCGCAGTGGTGGAAATTTTGAGCGGGTTTGCGGACAACAAAGCGGAACAAATTTTAAGACGTTTCATTTTGCGGCGCAACCAACCTGATGAAATCAAAAACGAGGTATTTGTTGCGCTTAAGCGCATGAAGGCGGCGGAGCCTTACGTTGCTTATTTTAACGAGAGCATCGTTGAGGTGAAGGTGGGCATACTCGATCACGCGGAGGAAGATGACGCGAACCATTTCGACCGGTTGTTTGACCTGATCGTAAGCGTGGTGAGTGAGGAATATTCCGAGCAGACGGCGGGGAAGGCTGTCAGTTTGCTGCAGGAGTTTATGGAACAGGCAGCGGGAAGCGAATATTTGAAGGAAACAAAGGAGCTCGCGGCTGCCGTTGCATTTGCAGCGCTGTATTTCAACGGTACGGTTGCGGAACCAAAGAAAATCGCGGCGTTATTTGACGCGGATGTGAACCGCATGTCGGGCATCGCGATGGAGATCATCAACATAACAGGGGACAGCGAGGGAATGTAAATGGCAAAAATATCATCGGAAGAGATCAAAAAGAACCCAAGGATCAGGACACTGGTGGAACAGTCGAACAAGTGTCTGGAAACGCTTGGATATACAGACCATGGTCCGCGGCACGTGGGATATGTAAGCCGGATCGCGGGGGAAATACTCGAAAAGCTCGAGTATCCGCACGAGCGCGTGGAGCTTGCGCGCATCGCGGGATGGACACACGATGTGGGCAACATGATCAACCGCAAGATGCATCCGCTGACCGGAGCGTCGATCCTTTTTGACGAGCTGCAAAAAATTGATATGGATTTGCAGGACGTATGCGATATTTGCTCGGCAGTGGGTGCACATGATGAGGAGACAGGTGTGCCGCTCAGTGACATTTCGGCTGCGCTTATTATAGCGGATAAAGTGGACGCATACAAAAAACGGGTGCAGAGAGCCGATATGAGCGACATACACGACAGGGTGAACCTTTCAATCTATGAAACGGACGTGCGGGTGTCGCAAAAAAAGAACCAGATCACATTTGAGTTAAAAATGAAGGATCACGCGACGCCGATGGAGTTTCTCGAGATTTATTTAGGCCGTATGAAGATGTGCGAAAAGAGCGCGGCGTTTTTGAACTGTACGTTCAAGCTGGTGATCAACGGACTTGTCATGAACAAAATTGGAGGACAGCAGGTTTGAATTACAGATGCTATGCGTCGTGCGCCTTTGGCGTGGAAGGGATTTTGGCGGAGGAACTGCGCACCCTTGGCTTTGAAGGCGTAAACGCGCAGGACGCGCGCGTATATTTTGACGCAGACGAGAGGGGGATCGCAAAGGCAAACATTTTTTTGCGGACCGCTGATCGCGTCTATCTTGTGCTGAAGGAATTTGGCGCAACCACGTTTGATGAATTATTTGAAGGGGTGGCGGCGATCCCGTTTGGGGACATCCTGCCGTCGGATGCGCGCTTTCCGGTGGATGGAAATGCCGTGCGTTCGGCGCTTGGAAGCGTTTCAGACGTACAGGCCATCACAAAAAAAGCCGTTGTAAAGGCGATGCAGCGGGTTTATCCGCAGGAGCGCTTTGAGGAAAACGGCAGCATGTTTAACCTGTATGTCAATTTGCTGAAGGACAACGCAACGATCGCGCTCAACACGAGCGGGGCGGGGCTCAACAGAAGGGGATACCGGCTGAAAAACGCGCAGGCGCCGCTGAAAGAGACTTTGGCCGCCGCGTTGATCATGATTTCCAGATGGCGGTCACGCGATTTTTATGATCCGCTTTGCGGCAGCGGCACGATTGCCATCGAAGCGGCGATGATGGCGGCCAATATGGCGCCGGGGTTAAAGCGCAGGTTTGACGCACAGGGATACGGAAATGAATTCCGCAAGGAATTTGCGGATATGAAGGAATACGCGAAGGAACTTGTAAAAACGCCGGAGATGGAGATAAACGCGAGCGACATCGACCGAAAAACGCTTGAGCTTGCGCGCGAGCACGCGCACAACATGGACGTTGCGCAGTATGTTCGTTTTGCTCAGCGGGATGTGAAAAAATTTGAACAGCCGTCGCGGCCTGCGTCAGTGATCACCAACCCGCCCTATGCGGCGCGCATGGGGGAAGAAACGGAGGTTTCCGGGCTTTATTTTGACATGGGAAAAACGTTTGCTCCCCTCAACGATACGCTTGTTTTTGTGATCACGGCAGATGAGCAATTCGAGAGTAAATATGGTGCGAAAGCGGACAAACGCCGAAAGCTTTACAATGGAAGCATCAAATGCACGTATTATCAGTATTTCAGAAAGAAATAGCGTTTATGGATTCACGCGGGTGAATCCGCTGTAGTTTCCGCTGTTCATGTTGGCGAGATCGAGGTATTCATCGCCCTCGTAATAGAAGCCGTAGTAGGGCGTTCTGCTTGGCTGCGAAGCATCCAGAATATTCTCACCGTCTACCATACATTCCTCATTATCGAGCACCAGACAATAGTAATTGTCGTAGGTGTATTCGCTGTTGCGGCTGATGAGCGCTTCTTGTTCTTCGCGCGTGAGCGCATACTCCGAAAGTTCGGAGGTGATATACTCAATTGCATCCTTGCCGTTATAGACCTTGTAAGATCCGCTGTAGTAATTGTTGGTGAGGTCTTCCGCTTTCTGATACCAATCAAAGCTGCTGTCTTCATTGAGGCAGAGCAGGGAGCCGTCGTTTGCCTCCCAATCATTGCCGGACAGTTCATCAAGCGTGGAGGAATAGGCAGCGGCATCGCCCTCCGAGACAAACCGCATGAGCGCATTTGTGACCATTCCGCAGGAGGATGCCGCAAACGCGCTCAGTATCAGCAGTGTAAAAACCAGTATTTTTTTCATGAGTTCTCCCATTTGCTTTGCCTTTAATACCATCACTATAGCGTAGTCTATTCTCAAAGTCAAACGGTGAGACTCTTATGCGGGCTTACGCCGATAAGCGCGTAAAGCAAAGAGACAGGCGATCACAAGAATGCCAAGACACCAAGCGAGCGCAACCCAAATGTCGTCTCCGGCGGGCTGCCCGGCGAGCAGGGAGCGGATGGCGTTTACGATGGGTGTGACGGGTTGGTTTTCAGCAAACGCGCGTACGGCTGCGGGCATCGTATCCGTGGGCACAAAGGCCGAGCTGATGAAAGGCAGGAACATCAACGGATAAGAAAACGCGCCCGCGCCCTCCACCGTTTTGGCCTTTAACCCGGCGATCACCGCTACCCATGTGAGCGCAAGCGTGAAGAGTGCAAGAATGCCAGCCACTGCGAGCCAATCCAGCAGACTTGCCGATGATCGGAACCCCATCAACAGCGCAACGAGGATGATGACTACCACAGACAGTGCATTGGAAACAAGTGAGGTGAGCACATGCCCCCACAAGGCCGCCGAGCCGGAGATCGGCATGGAATGGAAGCGTTCAAATACGCCGTTTTTCACGTCCACGAAGAGCCGGGCCGACGTGTATGCGATTCCGCTGGCAATCGCCATCAATATGATTCCGGGAAGCATATAATTGACGTAATTTCCCATGCCTGTGTGAAGCGCACCACCAAAGACATAGACAAAGAGCAGCATGATGGCGATGGGCATCAGGGTGACAGTGACGATGGTATCCAAGCTGCGGAAAATGTGACGCATAGAACGCCCCAGCATGACTCCAACATCGTTGAAAAAGTGATTTTTTGTCGATTCCATATCAACCAGCCTCCTTTTTGCGGATGATGTTCAGAAAAATTTCCTCTAAAGAGGGTTGTTTTTCGACGTACTCTACTTGTGCGGGTGGGAAGAGCTTTTTTAATTCCGCCAGTGTGCCGCTTGCGATGATCCTGCCTTCGTGAAGAATGGCGATTCGGTCGGCCAGTTGTTCCGCTTCTTCCAGATTTTGCGTGGTGAGAAATACGGTAGTCCCGTTTTGTGAAAGCCGCCGGATCTCTTGCCATACTTCGAGCCGTGCCTCGGGATCGAGACCGGTGGTGGGTTCGTCGAGAAAAATGATCTGCGGTGTGCCGATCAAGCTCATAGAGATATCTAATCTGCGACGCATGCCGCCGGAATAGGTCTGTACGCGGCGGTCAGCCGCGTCGGATAGTCCGAAGCGTTCGAGCAGGCTGTCCGCGATGAGACGGGGATTCTTGAGGTGGCGAAGCTTTGCGATCATCACAAGGTTTTCACGTCCGGTCAGGATTTCGTCTACGGCGGCAAATTGCCCCGTGAGGCTGATGGCTGCCCGCACATTTGCGGGCTGTTTTACGACATCATAACCACATACACAGACGTTTCCGCTATCGGGCGTGAGCAGGGTGGAGAGGATTTTGATCGTCGTTGTTTTGCCTGCACCGTTTGAGCCAAGCAGAGCAAATACTGCTCCGCGCTCCACAGAAAAATCTACGCCCTTGAGTACATCCAATTTTTTGAAGGATTTCCGCAATCCATTAATTTCAATGATGTTTTTCATTTGTGATCGCTCCTTACACTATCGTTACACCGTCGAGATCGGCACCCATGCCTTTTAAGGCGTTATATGTCAATTTATCCATAGATGCACCGCCAAAGTGGATGGTTTTGATCATTTTGTAATATTTATTGGTGATCGCAAAAAACGGTCGAAATGATACGTTCTTTAAAATGGCACCTCTGAAATCACTGTTTTGCAGGCTGGTTCCATCGAAAATGACACCGGAAAGAACCAGTCCTTCGAAATTGATGCCGCTTAAATCGGACATGTGGAAGTCCGTTCCGGCCAAAGAACTGCCGCCAAAGCTCGTTTTTCTGAAATCTACGGTATAAAATTTCGTGCGGGTCAGTTGTGCGCCGTCAAAAACAGCACCGGAGAGGCTTGTACTTGAAAAATCGGCATCTGTGAGATCGGCGTTTTTAAAGCTTGCAAAATCAAGCGTCGATGTCACAAATTTTGCGCCTGTCAGATTTGCACCGGAAAAGTTTGCGCCCCACAGATCACTGCTTTTAAACGAGCTGCCCGTTAGATCTGCATTTGAGAAATCCGCCTCCTTCATGGCGCTTGCGTGGAACTTGCCGTGATGCAAAACAACCTTGGCAAAATCGCTTTCATTGTGATTTTGCGCGCTGAAATCCATTCCGTCCTGTCGATCGGTCTCGTGATCAAGAAGCGCCATTTCGTGAAGCGTCTCTTCAATATCGCCAATGCTTTCAATTGTATTGGCCAGGGCGTTTTGTTCGTCTTTTCCCTGCGTCCTCAATTCCTCATATCTGTCGCTCAGATCAGTTAATAAATCGTGTTTCAGCTCCTGTACACTTTTTGCATCGTCGTATGGCTTGAAAAGGGCGTCTATATATTGATTGATTTTTTCATTCATAAGGTTTATCTCCTTCTAGAGTAATTTTTCCAGTATATGCTTGGCATATTCCCAGTTTGCCTTGTTGCGCGCATAGGTTTCTTTTCCTCGTTGTGTGATTTTGAAGTATTTTCGCCGGCCGCCTTGGGTTTCATCACCCCAATACCAGGAGATATCGCCATCCGCCTCTAGTCGGCGCAACCCGGAATACATCGTGGCTTCCTTCAGCTCGTATTCGCCCCCAGAGTGTTCGGCAATCAATTTGACGATTTCGTAGCCATAGCGGTCAGCCTCCAGCAGAAGCTTTAAAATCATAGTATCCGTATGCCCGCGCAGCAGATCGGATGTTAGTTTGGTTTCGCTCATAATTGCACCTCCAAGAAGATTGTACAGCACATTACTATATCTGTCAATGTAATACGATAAACAATTATTGAATAAAATATGAATAACATTTTTAAAAGAAGTTTATATATTTACGATCAATCAGAAAAGCAAACGGGAGATAAGAAAACAATGATACAAAATCAATGGTATGCCGTGTTATCGGGCAGGGAAGTGAAAAAGGGAAAGATCGTCGGGGTGAAGCGTCTTGGCGAAAAGATGATCTTTTTTCGTGAGCGGTCGGGAATGATACAATGTATTGCGGATAAATGCTGCCACAGAGGAGCATCGATCTCCATCGGCAGGCATTGCGGTGATACGGTTGCTTGCCCGTTTCACGGCATTGAATATAACGGCGCGGGGAAGGCTGTGCTGATTCCGGCGAATGGAAGCGCCGCACCTGTGCCGGGCAACTTTCAAGTGAAGCGTTATATTGTGCGGGAGGCGCACGGCTTTATCTGGCTGTGGTATGGTGGCGAGACAGAGAACTTGCCACCCATTCGTTTTTTTGAAGAGCTGGATACGATGAGCTATTCCGAGATCATCGACCCGTGGCCTGTCCATTATTCACGCTGTATCGAGAATCAACTGGATGCGCCCCACCTTCCGTTTGTGCACAGGACGACGATCGGACGCGGAAACAAGACTGTGATCGACGGGCCGAAGGTCACATATGACGGGGAGACAATGACCTTTTACATCAACAGCCATCAAGACGACGGGAATATCATTGCAAAGCGGCCCTCCCAGATCACACAATATGAGGACTGGTTTTCCCTACAATTTCGCTTTCCGAACATATGGCAAAATTTGATTGCGCCGCAAATGCGTATTTTTGCGGCGTTCGTTCCGGTGGATGAAGAAAACTCCGTCGTGTACGTGCGATATTATCAAGGGATGGTAAAGATTCCTGTTTTACGCGAACTGATGAACTTTTTTGGAAAAGCATTCAGCAAGGTGGTGCTGCATCAGGATCGGGATGTCGTGAAGACACAGTTGCCCAAGAAAACGGAGCTATTCATGAAGGAGAACCTGTTTCCGGGAGATTCACCCATCATTGAATATAGGAAAATCAGGCATGAATTGAAGGAAAATAATAAAAATGAGTAAAGCAGCCACGCATATCAAATTCGCTGTGGGAGTCTACTTGTTAAATCAAAACAGTATAAACGGAAAAATATCCGATAAACGATTTGCCATAACGCTCAAATATGCCACAAAATAATAACGGTGTCCGTATCGGAACCTCAGTTCCTTTATGAACACCGTTACTGGTCGGGGTGACAGGATTTGAACCTGCGACCTCTTCGTCCCGAACGAAGCGCGCTACCAAACTGCGCTACACCCCGCGTTGGAGCCAACGAGCGGATTCGAACCGCTGACCTGCGCATTACGAATGCGCTGCTCTACCAGCTGAGCCACGTTGGCACCTGCAAGTCAACAATATGCTGACTTATAATATTTTATCAGATTTGTATCAAAAATCAACTGTTTTTTTAAAAAATTACCAAAGAGATCAAAAGTTATTTATTAATAAACTCTTAACAATGGGTAAATGCGTTGTGATAAAATTGAATTTTTTGTATTCTCATGCTATAATTCCCGTATACTAACTGATGAAAGGTAGTTTTGGTCATGTTGAAAAAGATAATTGCAGTCGTTTTGACTTTGGCATTGGGAATCGCATTTGCAGTGCCCGCGCTTGCGGCAGATCAGGATGCGCGCGTTGTGATCGGTGCGGACAACACGGAAGCCCAGATTGGGGAAATTTACAAGTATTTTGGCATCAACCGCGGCGATGTGCAGGAGCTGCAGGTGACAAACGATGAGGAGCGCCATTATCTGGAAGGTCTTGTTCCGGATGCGAAGATCGGTAATGTTGCGCTTTCCTGTGTATTTATTGAGCCAAACGATGGCGGTGGACTTGAGACGAGCATCAATAACATCAACTGGGTAACGGAAAAAATGTACAAATCCGCGCTTGCGACGGCTGGAATTACGGACGCGAAGGTCAAAATCACGGCCTATAAGCCTGTTTCCGGTACCGGTGCGCTTGCGGGAATCTATAAGGCGTATGAAAATATGACGGGCGAGGTCCTCGACGAAACGGCGAAAAATACGGCAATCGAAGAGCTTGTGGTGACGGGCGAACTAAAGGATGCGCTTGGCGACGTTTCGGTGGACATCATCAACGATCTGAAGGGCAAACTGTCGGAAACCAAGAACATGACTGATGAGCAGATCATCGAGTTGATTAAGGAGACCGCCACAAAATATGAGGTGACGCTGACGGAAGACCAGATTCAGCAGATATTGGGGCTGATCAAAAAGTTTAATGAGTTGAATATAGACCCGGATACCTTTTTGAATTTATTTCAGGCAAAGCAGGGAGTCGAAGGATTTTTCACCAGCGTTGGTGATTTCTTTAAAGGGATCGGAGATTTCTTTATGAATCTGTTCGGCGGAGGAAATTAACGGAGTTTCATAAAAAACCGTTCCGATGGGACGGTTTTTTTGTTATGAATAGGATATAATGAAAGAAACGTAACGTGTTTGCCGATACCATGTGCGGTTATCAATAGATGAGGGAGTTTGTGATGGCGGAGGATCGTTTTTCATCCGGTAAAAAAGTCGCAATGCTTGGAATTGCGGTCAATATTATTTTATTGCTTTTGAAGCTGATATTTGGTTATGCCGCAAAAAGTCAGGCGATGATCGCTGACGGATTCAACAGCATGGGTGATGTGTTTGCTTCTACGGTAACGCTTCTCGGCAGTCTTTACGCGGCGAAGCCCAAGGATGCGGATCATGTGTGGGGACACGGGAAGGCGGAGTATATTGCGTCACTGATCATCGGATTTTCGATGGTGGCAATGGCGCTTTATACGGTAAGCAGCTCTGTGGGGTCTTTGATGCAGGGGACGTCGCTTGAGTTTTCGTGGTGGCTTGTCGGCGTTGCGCTCACGACCATAGTCGCAAAAGGGATTTTATATACCTATTGCATTGGAAAGAGCCGGAAATATGGAAGTATTTTGATCAAAGCAAACGCGCAGGACCACAGAAACGACGTGTTTGTGACATCGGGAACGCTGGCCGCTATCTTTTTGAGCCTTGCGGGCTGGCACTGGATGGATGGCGTGATTGGTATTGTGATCTCATGCTGGATTATTTACAGCGGGATCATGATCGTCGTGGAAGCGGGGCGTGTGCTGATGGACGAAGGCGTGGACGAAACAACGCTGGACGAATATCGGCAGGAGGTTTTGAAAATCGACGGCGTAGATCATATCGACAGTTTGAGCACCAAGCCAATCGGGGCAAAGTCGATTTTGGTGGTAAAAATTTCTGTGGATAAGGACATGACTGTGATCAAAAGTCATGAAATCGCGAAAAAAATTGAGCTGGAGCTATTGGGAAATCGGCCGGAGCTTGACGATGTGATCGTTCACATCAACCCGGACCTGCCTCACGGAGAGGAGCGGATGACATAATGCAACAAAAAGAGATATTGCTGAACATCAGAGGTATGAACTGCGCAGCCTGCTCAGCCTCTGTGGAGGGGGCGCTTTCAAAGGTGCCCGGTGTGATTTATGCGGGGGTGAATCTTGCGGCAAACAGTGCAGTGGTGGTTGCGGAAGAGGGCGTGAGCGAAGAGCGGCTGATTGAAGCGGTCGAAAAGATCGGTTTTGGCGCGTCGATCGCAAAGGACGGGCAGATGATCACTCAAGATGAACATCGGTTCAAAAAGTGGGAACTGGCGCTGGCGCTGATATGTGGGCTTGTTGTGATGTATATTGGCATGGGCGCGCATTGGGGATGGCCGCTTCCGTCCATCATATCGCAGGACTTAAATCCGCTGAATTATGCATTGATACAGCTTGTGATCACCGCGCCGGTGATCTATGCGGGGCGCAGCTTTTTTGTGAATGGTATGAAGGCCCTTGTGAAACGGCACCCTACGATGGACACACTGGTGATGCTCGGTACGGGAAGCGCGCTCATTTACAGCATTGTGATGACGTGCATGATCCCAAACGATATGCACGCGGCGCACAGCCTTTACTATGAGAGTGCCGCAGTGGTGATTGCGCTTGTGCTGTTGGGGAAATATCTTGAGGAGAGCAGCAAAAACCGCGCGAAGAGTGCAATATCGAATCTTGCCAGCCTTGTACCGCAGGACGCGATTGTGCTGCGCGGAAACGAGCAAGTGAACGTGAAAGCATCCGATGTGAAAACGGGAGATATCGTTCTTGTGGGCGCAGGGCAGCGAATCCCCGTGGATGGGGTCGTGCACAGCGGGCAGGCAGACGTAGATGAATCGACGCTGACCGGCGAAAGCCTTCCAGTTTTTAAACAGGAGGGGGCAAAGGTTTCCGGTGGAACGCTTGTGGCGGATGGTGTGCTGCACATTGAGGCAACGGGTGTAGGTAAGGATACGGCAATCTCGCAGGTCGTGCGGCTTGTTGTGCAGGCGCAGCAGAAAAAGGCGAAAATTTCACGCCTTGCAGATAAAATTTCCGCGGTGTTTGTTCCGGCAGTCACTGCGATCGCTATCATTGCGGCAATTGTGTGGGCGATTTCCGGCAAGGACGCAAATTTTGTTGTCAATATATTTGTGTCGGTGCTTGTCGTCGCCTGTCCGTGTGCGCTTGGGCTTGCAACGCCTATTGCGGTTATGGTGGGTACGGGAAGGGCAGCCCAGCTTGGGATATTGTTCCGGGGCGGAGACGTGGTAGAGCGCGCAGGCGGCGTGACGGCAGTCCTTTTTGATAAAACCGGAACGATCACGCGGGGAAAGCTGCATGTACAAAATGTAGTGAGTGAACAGGGAGACGAGGAGGATTTGATCTTTCTGGCGGCGACTGCGGAATATGGCGCAACGCATCCGATTGGAAAAGCGATCATGGCTTACGCCGACTTTATGGAAATTGAGCCGGAAAAGCCGGAGCAGGTCAAAAATGTTGCGGGCAGAGGCGTGATTGCGGACACGTCGCGCGGACAGATCGTGATCGGCACAAAAGAATTTATGGATATGAACGGGATTGCGACCAAAGATAGCAGGGCACCGGGGGCGACGCGCGTTTATGTGGCGTTCGAACGGCAGATCAAGGGCGTGATTGCGCTGGGAGACGAAATTAAAACCGACGCGGCTGGCACCATCGAACTTTTAAAGGAACATGGAATCGACGCGGTGATGATCACGGGCGACAATGCTGAAGCGGCTAAAATCATTGCGCAGCAAGCCGGAATCACCCATTATATTGCGGGCGTGCTTCCGGAGGACAAGGCAAACGAGGTGCAGAAGGTGAAGCAGAGCGGTGCGGTGGTTGCGTTTGCGGGAGACGGTGTCAATGACGCGCCGGCGCTTGCGACGGCTGATGTGGGTATTTCCGTGTTTGGCGGAACGGACGTCGCAGCGGATTCCTCAGGGATCATTCTGATGCGCGATAACACAGACAGCATTGCACAGAGCATCCTGCTTTCCAAACGGATCATGCGTACCATCAAACAGAATCTGTTTTGGGCATTTATTTACAATGTGATTGGCATCCCGATTGCGGCAGGTGTGTGGTATGCCTTTGACGGACCGCTTTTGACGCCGATGTTTGCGGGGCTTGCGATGGCGTTTTCGTCGGTGTGCGTGGTTTTGAATTCGCTGAGATTATCGACGTACAAAAGAAGAAAAAAATCTGCCGGATGACCGGCAGATTTTTTTTGGAAGTATCATATATGTTTAACGCCACAGGGGCGGGGTGGACAAGGCCTTTCGGCCTTTTAGAGAAAGAAGATTTATGAAAAGTTGTTTGTTGCTTTCCATCTGTGTCTATGATAACAATGGAATATGAAGTGCGTATGAATGAAATATGAATAGAAAATGAATAATCCCCAGACCCAAAAAGGGCAACTGATTTGCATTTTTCTTCAAAGAATCCAAAAAAAGAGAAAATAGTATAATAAATGAGATAATATTCGCAGTATCATAATATCAAGGTATATTTCTAATAAATAATTTGCTTTAATGCAAAAAAATCGGGGAGGATTTTTCAATGAGTGTTTATGAAGAACTGAGCACGTTGGTACAGCAGGGGAGAGCGAACAACGTGAAGGAGATCATCACCGCAGAGCTCGAAAAGGGCGCGAACGCGCAGGAGCTTTTGCAGGACGGACTGCTTGTCGGCATGTCGATCATCGGCGAAAAGTTTAAAAACAATCAGGTATATGTTCCGGAAGTGTTGATTGCGGCCCGCGCAATGCAGGCTGGAATCGATTCCCTCGCGAGTGCGCTTGCTTCTGAAAAGGTGCAGTCAAAGGGCAAAGTTGTGCTTGGTACAGTCAAGGGTGACCTGCACGACATCGGCAAGAATCTTGTGAAGATCATGCTTGAGAGCAAGGGCCTCGAAGTAATAGACCTCGGCGTGGATGTTCCTGCTGAGAAATTCGTGGATGCGGCTATCGAGAATGGCGCGCAGGTGATTGCCTGCTCCGCGCTTCTGACGACCACAATGGCGGTTATGAAAGAAGTTGTGGACGCGGTGAATGCCAAAGGCGTAAAAGACAAAGTAAAGGTTATGGTTGGCGGCGCTCCGGTTACGGAAGATTTCAAGACGAAGATTGGCGCTGATTATTATACGCCGGACGCTTCAAGCGCGAGCGACGTTGCATTGCAGATCTGCCAGTAATCAAAAGTTGAGCTTAAGAGCTGTCAGTTTTGGCAGCTCTTTTTGTTAGAAAAGAGAAAACAGGAGAAGCGGTATGGAAAAGGAACTCGTGTGCAGGGGAGAGTGTTTGTTTGGAAAATGCCCACATAAGCGCTGCATCAAGTTTTTACAGCAAAATGCGGAGGCACAGGACCTGCGCGCGGAAATGAAGATTTTGACAAAGGGCCTTATGCCGCAGCTCAAAAGCGGAAAGAGCGGTTACGGGATCGCGGTGGACATCGGGACGACGACCGTTGTGGTCTACCTTTATCGCTTTGACGATACAGCGTGCCTGTCCGTAAAAAGTCGAATCAACGCGCAGGCATCTTTGGGGCTTGATGTGATTTCCCGCATCAAATTCTGCGGTGATTTGCAGGATGGTTTGCAAAAGATGAACGACGCGATCGTAAAGGAGTTGAACTCCCTGATGGGCGAGGCGCTTGAGGAGGGCGGCGTATCTGCGAATGAGATTCGAGAATGCGTCATCACTGGAAACACGACGATGCTGCATTTGATTGCGAACCTTTCGCCGGTGTCTATGGGCGTGCTTCCATTTGCGCCGCTTTCGACGTTTGGCTGCAATATGACCGCGGCTGAGCTTGGAATCGATCTGCCGGAGGCGACGTGCTATTTGACACCGTGCATGTCCGCGTTTGTGGGAGGGGATATCACCTCGGCGCTTCTCGCGACCGGGTTCGCACAATCGGACGAGGTTTGCCTGCTGATGGACATCGGCACCAATGGGGAAGTGGCAATCGGAAATAAGGAATTTATTTTGAGCACCTCCACAGCGGCGGGGCCCGCTTTTGAAGGAGCGCAGATCAGCTGCGGTATGGCGGGTGTAAAGGGCGCGATCAACAGCGTACAAGCGCTTCAGGGCAAGCTTGAGGTAAGCGTGATCGGCGGGGAAAAGGCGCAGGGGTTGTGTGGCTCGGGGTTGCTGGACACGATTGCGCTTATGCGGAGCATTGGCGTGATCGATGAGACGGGACGCATCGCAGATGAGACCAAAAGCCGCTTTATCGGCGAACGGGATGGAGAGCTTGCCGTACTGATCACGGACGAGGTATTTATCACGCAAAAAGACATCCGGGAGCTGCAAACGGCGAAGGCCGCAGTCGCGGCGGGGGTGCTTTCGCTGGTCAAGGAAGCGGATATGGAACTGAAGGACATCAAGCGCGTTTACCTTGCAGGAGGCTTTGGAAACTACATGAACCAGAAAAGTGCAACGGAGATCGGGCTTCTTTCGAAGGAGTTCAATGAGATCATCAGCGTGGGTAACGCCGCAGGTGCGGGCGCTGTGATGGCATTGTTTGATGGGGACTACGAAGCGGACATGAACCGTCTTTGCGCGGTCGGCAAGCATGTGGAATTGGGAAGCAATCCCTATTTCATGGAAAAGTATGTGGAGTGTATGTATTTTTGAACTTAAAGATTTCTGTACAGAAAGGCACCTACGCCGTGTGCAAACTAAAAAGCATGCCCCGTCTGCCCCAAGGTGATTTTGTGACGCTCACGGTTACGGGGGAGGAGATTTCGCTTGTTTGTGAACAGGATGCCCTGCCGGCGGACGCGATGGAAATGCAGAAGGATTTTTCGCTGCTGAAGGTGGAAGGACCGCTCGATTTTTCACTGGTTGGCATTTTGGCGCAATTGAGCGGGATACTCGCAGAGGAAGGAATCAGCATTTTTTGCGTGTCGACCTATGATACGGATTACATCATGGTGCGTGAAAAAGAGCTGGAACGGGCAAAGGCAGCGCTTGAAAAGGGCGGGTACGATTTGTGTTGAAGCCTTTTATTGCATGTGCATGAAGAATGCGCCATACAAATTAAACATGATTGCGAAGATGCCGAGGAAGGTCTCCCACTTGTGGAGGCTTTTCTTTTGATGCAACAAAAAATACATCAGTACATAAGGGAGAAGATCGACCGTATAGCGTGCGCCAAACTGCCAGCCACCAAAAGTTTTGTGCACGAGCAGCAGCACAAGATTCACTGCGAGAGCGAATGAAAAGATGATTTTTTCCGCCGTCATTTTCTTTTTGACAAGGTCGCGGATCAGCATTACAAACCATGGGATGAAAACGGGGTTGGCGATGTAGAACATAAAGCCGTCGAACTGCGGAAAATGAAGGGACAGCTCTGCGTCTAAAGTGACGGGTCGCGCAAAGATGTTGAAGGTATTTGTCATAAAATACTGCGGGCCAAACTGTGCATTTTCTACGCCCGAAAATTCCGGGAGATAGTTGTGTCCGAATTCAAATGGATTTTGAAAGCGAATATAGTTATACAAGCAGTAAACAAGCCCGATGAAGAGCGGAAGGATAAGATATTTGAACTGGGAAAGGATCGTCCAAAGTGATCTGTGCTCTTTTTTCCGCCATTCGCATACGCAGATATAGAAAAAGACCGCAATCAGAAGGCAGATGGAAAAGGGCCGACAGCCTACCGCAAGGGCAAGCAAAAGCAGACTTAACGTTTTTTGCTTGCATTGCAGGCTCCATATTGCGCCAAAACACAGCGCAAGGTTTAGGCCCTGTGCGAGAAACCATGAGCCGCCTTCTGTGGACATCCACAGCATGTTGCTTCCCATAACGAAGAAAAGCGCCCAGAACATCGCATACAGCTCCCTGACGCCAATTTTGCGAAAGCATTGATAGGCAAAGGTTACGCTCAGCAGGGCATAGACCATAGCCACGAAATTGCTGGGCACATCCGCATCGAAAATGAAGGTGAGAGGCAGCATGACAAGAGAAGGTACGGGGGGAAAGGATACATAATAGTTTCCGTTGAACACGGCAAGCTCAAGCCATGTATAGTTTTCTGAGAGGGCGGTTTGCCCATCACGCCATGCAAGCGCTTGCAGCGTGTATGCGTCATAATTGTTGTAAGAGAGCAGAGAGCCCCCGAAGAGGTCATGAAAAAGGAGATAGCCAAAGAACAGCAGCAGCAGCGTGCCGATCAGAACCCAGTCGATATTCTTTTTTGCAGAATATAGCGTTGTCATTGTTTTTTATTATAGCATAAAAAAACAAGTCCGCACCAGCGAACTTGTTTTGGTGGAGATAAGCGGATTCGAACCGCTGGCCTCTTACATGCGAAGCAAGCGCTCTACCAGCTGAGCTATACCCCCAAATATGAAATTACCATGCGAAATATATTCTATCAAAAAAAATTTTAAAATACAAGCATAAATTGAAAAAAACCGTCACATTATTTTGTGACGGTTTTTGAAATTGATCGTTTGCTTAGAATACGCGTTTTGCGCCAAGGAAGTTTCTGGCGTAATAGCCGGAGGTGATCTGTGTGGTACCGACCCCGCTGGTGGAAGGCGCGCAATGGATCATGCTTCCGCCGCCCAGATAAATGCCGATATGGCCCACCGAAGAGCTTGTGTCGGATTTGAAATAGACGAGGTCTCCGGCCTGCAGCGCATTTACATCGTTGATCGTTTCCCATCTGGAAACGGTGGAATATCCTGCGGAACTCAGGCGGCTTGTCGCAACGCCGATATTTTTGAGGCAATAATACACAAAGCCGGAGCAATCATAGGAGTTTGGGCCGCTGGAGCCGTAGGAATAGGGCTTTCCGACTTGCGTATGGGCAACTTCAATGAGACGGTTGACATCCGCGTTGGTACTCGGGGCAGAATTCGAGGTGCCGGACGAAGGGGAAGAGCCTTTATCTGCGGGGGAAGATGTATTTCCCTTTTTTGCGTCGCCCGAATAAAGGTTTTTACGCGTATTTTTTCCAACGACGCCATCAACCGTTAAGCCGTTTGCATCTTGAAACCCCTTGACTGCGCTTGCCGTCATGCTTCCGAAATATCCTGTGGAAGTCGCGTCGAAATAACCAAGCTCCTTTAAACGATCCTGCATTGCTTTGATGTCATCGCCGCTGTCGCCGGGATACATCGTATAGAACTTTGCGTTTTCTGAATTGAGCAGTGCAAGGCATTGCGCGCTCATTACGCCATCAGCGGGCAGATTATTTGTACGCTGAAATTTTTTGACTGCTTCAGTGGTCACCGGACCATAAAAGCCCGTGATGCTGGCATATTCGTAATATTCTAAGTCTTTCAGCCTCTGCTGCAGGGCGGAAATCGCTTCGCCTTTGTCGCCGGGATTGAGCGCTGTTCCATCAGCAGGGGTGGGGGAGGATGGTGCGGCAGAGGCAGAGGAATCCGGTTGGCCCGTGGTACGCCCTTCGCTGCCAATTGCTTGATAAGCGTTGCCTAAAAGAGTTTTCCTTGTTTCCGGGCCTGCTTTGCCATCCACAAGAAGACCTTTTTCTGTTTGGAATTGAACGACTGCATTTTGGGTATCCGTACCAAAATAACCTGTGGGATTGCATTTCAGATATCCCATTTCATTTAACTTCTGTTGAAGCTCGACGACCCATTTTTCCGTTTCGGAATCCTTATCACCAATCTGCAATACTTCATATCTGGAGACCGCAAATGCTGAAAATGGAAAAAGCGACACCACCAACAAAGCAATCGTGACACCAGTAATCAGTTTCTTAAACATCAATCCAAATCCTCTATTCTGTAATAAAATATCAATGCAAGATAATTGTAACAATTTCTTAACATTTTTACAATCATTAATTTTAGATGGAAAGGATAAAAAAGCATAGAAAACAAGGATTATTGGAATATAGATTGAAAATACTCCTAAAAACTCCATATATCTATATGATTTGAACAATCAAAAAAACCGCCGATTGGCGGTTTTATAAATCAGCGAATCACCCGATGGATTTTCCTTCAAGCGAAAGGTAGGCTTTTAGCTTTGTCATTGTGTCGTTGAAACGGGCGGGAGTCAACGATTGCTTGCCATCTGAAAGCGCGTGAGGGGGATCGTTGTGCACCTCGATCATAAGACCGTCCGCCCCTGCTGCAATCGCTGCCTTGGCAAGCGGTTCCACGAGCCAATCGAGCCCCGCCGCGTGACTCGGGTCGGCGATGACAGGAAGATGCGTCTGACGCTTCAAAACCGGGATCGCGCTTACGTCAAAGGTATTGCGCGTGAATGTCTCGAAGGTACGAATCCCGCGTTCGCATAAAATGATGTTTTCGTTTCCGCCGGCCATAATGTATTCGGCGCTCATTAAAAGCTCTTCAATCGTGTTCGCAAGGCCGCGCTTCAATAAAATGGGCTGTTTTAAACGTCCCAATTCCTTGAGCAGGCGAAAGTTTTGCATATTGCGTGCACCGACCTGAATGATATCGACTTCTTCAAACAGCGGGATATCGGATATCCCCATGATTTCACTTATGATGGGCAGCCCATACTTTTTTTTGCATTCAAGCAAAAGATCGAGTCCGTTTTTTTCAAGTCCCTGAAAAGCATAAGGGGAGGTGCGCGGTTTGAACGCACCTCCGCGCAGAAAATTTGCGCCGCTCTTTTTTATTTTTTCGCCGATCTCAAGGATTTGCGCTTGACTCTCTACAGAACATGGCCCGGCCATGATCGCAAAATGACTTCCGCCAATCAGGTTCCCCTGAACGTTGATGACGGTGTCGTCCGTATGAAATTTGCGATTGGCTTTTTTGTATGGCTCGGAAACGCGGCGCACATCATATACGATATCCCGTGCTTTGAGCATGTCGATATCTACGACGGACGTATCGCCCACAAGGCCGATGATGGTTGTGTTTTCGCCTTCGCTCAGATGTGTTTTAAAATTTTGCTGTTCGAGCGTCTGGATCAGGTCGCCGATTTTTTCTTTGGGTGTATTTGGTTTTACGATAATGATCATTTTTTTTACCTCGCATTCGATTCCATTATATAAGAAAGGTGAAAAGAACGCAAAGAGAATATTGTGACTTAAATCTTACGGAATATTGACGTAAAAAAGAACCACGGCCAAGCCGTGGTCCTTTTCGGAAATTATGGTACTGGAGGAACGTTATTTGAAAAAAATCATTAATCCTTATATATAGATTATCACAAGAAATTATACTTGTAAAGTGTTTTTTGTAATAGTATCGTAATAAAATTATTAAATTATTAAAAAGCGAAAAAAGTTGTAATATTTAACATAAAAAACAGGATCGGATCAAAAAATAGTCCTTGAAATGTGCTTTTACATGACCTATAATAAAACGCGAGGAGTATGAAGCTATGTTGCATGTATCGACACGATTTTTTAGCACATTCGGCTTTAGCGGCTTTTACCGCTGGGGCTTGTTTGTATGTTGATTTCTGTCGGGATACGCGCATGGATTGATTCGATCTTGAAGATATGCTGTGGAAGCCGACAGGCAACCGCGGCTTTTTTGTTTGATTTCTAATTTTTTGCGAATGCGAAGGAGAATATGACCATGATCGTGGTAATGAAAAGCAACGCTACCGAAGACGACATTATGCGCGTAACAGACGCGCTGGTGGAAAAAGGGATGCACGTACAGAACAACCAAGGGATCGATTGCACTGTTCTAGGCGTATTGGGCGACACTTATATGGTGGATAAGGAGCGCGTAGGATTGATGGGCGGCGTGGAACGTGTCGTGGCCGTGCAGGAGCCATATAAAAAGGCAAACCGCAAATTTCATCCTGAGGACAGCGTTGTGGATGTGGACGGCGTGAAGATCGGCAATGGAAAGATTACGGTAATGGCGGGGCCATGCTCTGTGGAATCCATCGGCCAACTGGAAAAAATTGCCGAGCAGTGCAAGCAAGCGGGCGCGCAGATTTTACGCGGCGGCGCGTTCAAACCGCGCACATCCCCTTATGCGTTTCAGGGACTGGGGGAAGAGGGGCTGGATATTCTCGCGGAGGTAAAGCAAAACACCGGCATGCCAATCGTTACGGAGATCATGTCGCCCAAACATGTGGAGCTGTTTTCAGAAAAAGCGGATATCATACAAATCGGTGCGCGGAATATGCAAAACTTTGATTTGTTAAAGGAAGTGGGACAGACGCAAAAGCCGATTCTTTTGAAGCGCGGACTTTCGAGTACGATTGAAGAGCTGTTGATGAGCGCCGAATATATCATGTCCGGCGGCAACGAGAATGTGATCCTTTGTGAACGCGGAATCAGGACTTTTGAAACCTACACGCGCAATACACTCGACATCAGCGCAATCCCGGCAATTAAGAAGCTTTCGCATCTTCCTGTGGTGGTCGATCCAAGCCACGCGTCAGGGCTTTCCTATATGGTGGAAGCGCTCGCGCTCGCGGCTGTAGCGGCGGGAGCAGACGGACTGATCATCGAGGTGCACAACGATCCGAAGCATGCGCTGTGCGATGGCGCACAGTCACTGACGCCGGAGGCATTTTTCGGTGTGATGCATAAAATCAACGCTTTAAAAAGCGTGATGTCTTAGGAGGAATCATGAAACAAGTATTCGTCAGCGCAGAAAACGGAAAATATGATATCATAATAGGAGAAGGGATCATTTCGGATCTTTATCTGAAAGAATATACGGATTATGCAGTTGTGAGCGATGAGGTGGTCCACTCCATTTACGGCGATCGTTTCCCCAACGCAAAATGGATCGTTCTGCCGGCGGGGGAAGCCTCCAAAAGCATGAAAAATCTTGAGGTGATCTATGATAGATTGATGGAATACGGCATTGACCGCAAGGGGGCGGTGGCGGCGCTCGGCGGCGGTGTGGTGGGTGACATCACCGGGTTTGCGGCGGCGACATTCAAGCGAGGGATTTCGTTTGTGCAGTATCCGACGACACTGCTCGCGCAGGTGGACAGCTCGGTCGGCGGAAAGGTAGCGGTCAATCTGGAGCGCGGAAAGAATATGGTCGGCGCGTTTTATCAGCCTTCGGTTGTGGTTGCAGACACGGCGGCCCTAAAAACGCTTGACAATCGCCAATACGCGGCGGGCATGGCTGAGGTCATCAAGTATGCTTATATCTACGATCAAAACCTGCGTGAGACGCTGGTGGGCGGAGCGTATGAAATTGGTGAGGTTGTGCGCAGATGCTGTGAAATCAAGGCAGATTATGTAAAGCGCGATCCATATGATATGGGCGTGCGCATGCAATTGAATTATGGTCACACCATAGGTCACGCGATTGAAACCGTAGCGGGGTATGGAACTTATTTGCACGGCGAGGCGATTTCCATTGGTATGGTGTATGCTGCCGCTTTGGGTGAAAAGCTTGGCATATCGCCCTCAGGGCTTATGGAGGACACGGTTGAGCTGTTGAAAAAATATGATTTGCCCGTTTCTGTGCCGCAGAATATTTTGGAGCAGGCGCTCGAGATATTGCTTGCCGATAAAAAGGCGGAGGGCGGAAAAGTAGGGTTTGTGCTGATCGACCGAATCGGTCACGCAATCGTGGAAATGATTGACGCAAAGGAAATACAAACAACGGTAAAGGAATTGCGGATATGAAAACAATCGCTCCCTCAAAGATTGCAGGAAGCATCAAAATCATTCCTTCCAAAAGCGTTTCGCACAGGGCGCTGATTTGCGCCGCGCTTGCGGCAGGGGAATCGACGTTGCACAACATTGCATTTTCCGAGGATATCACGGCGACCGCAAATGCGCTGCGGGACATGGGCATGTGCGAATATGAGCTAGACGGCGATTTGTGCAGAGTGCGCGGCGGATTGCGAGAAGAAAGCAAGGAAGTGATCGATTGCGGGGAATCGGGTTCGACGCTGCGCTTTTTGATCCCGCTGGCACTCGACGGAAGGAAGCGGACATTCGTGGGGCATGGGCGGCTCATGAAACGCCCGATGGGAGAATATGACAAGGTTTTTTTGCGAAATGATGTGAAGGTAGTAAAAGCGCCGGATTCCATCACACTATGTGGCAAACTGAGCGGTGCGGAATATGCGATGCCCGGCAATATCTCATCCCAATTTATTTCCGGGTTGCTGTATGCGCTTCCCCTGCAAATGGACGATTCAGGAATACACATCACGACGGCGCTGGAATCGCGCCCGTATATCGAGCTGACGCGAAGTGCGCAAAAGGCGTTTGGCGTACACAGCCACTGGAATGGAAATGCCATAGACATCTCGGGGAGGCAGGGATATCGTCCGGGCACTTTCACGGTGGAGGGCGATTATTCCCACGCCGCTTTTTTTGCTGTTGCGGCGGCGCTTTCAGGCGAAATAACGCTCAAAGGACTTGCACAGGATTCACAGCAGGGGGACAAGGAGATTTTGGGGATACTGCAATGTATGGGCGCACAGATCAAGTATGAGGCAGAGGGAATCTGTATCAGAAAAGGAACGCTGAAGCCGATCGAGATCGACGTGAGTCAGATTCCCGATCTGGTGCCTGTTTTGGCAGTGCTTGGCTGCGGTGTGCGGGGCAGAATGCGGATCTATAACGCCGGCAGGCTGCGGTATAAGGAAAGCGACCGGCTGCATGCCATCACGACGGAGCTTGAGAAGCTGGGGGCGGACATCGTGGAATACGAGGACAGCCTCGTGATCAATGGCACGGGTACGCTGCGCGGGGGCGAGGTTGACAGCCATGCCGATCACAGGATCGCTATGGCGCTTGCGGTCGCTTCGTGTATCACGCAGGAGGACATTGTGATACACGGGGCAATGGCGGTGCGAAAATCGGCTCCGAATTTTTATGAGGAGTTTTCTTCGGTGGGAGGACAGGTGAAATGAGCGCGACATTTGGAAAAAATTTGCGGGTGACGATTTTTGGGGAATCCCATTCGGTTGCAATCGGCGTGGTAATAGACGGACTTCCCGCCGGGATGGACATCGATGAGGACAAGATCATGCGGGCGATGAAACGGCGCGCACCGAACGCGTCGATAGCGTCCACGCAGCGCAAAGAAGCGGATCAGCCTGAAATATTGAGTGGATATTTCAACGGACGGGCTACGGGCACACCTTTTTGTGCAGCGATACGCAACAAGGACACCCGTTCGCAGGACTATGAAAAAACAGTGGAACTGCTGCGTCCCGGTCACGCTGATTACACGGGGCTTGTGAAATATCACGGCGCGAATGACTATCGCGGCGGCGGACATTTTTCCGGCAGGATCACAGCGCCGCTGGTGTTTGCCGGAAGCATTGCACGACAGCTTTTGGAGCGCGAGGGAATTTGGGTGGGTGCGTGTATCAGAAGCATTGCCGATCAGGCCGATGATGCTTCGTATACATGCGACACGCTTCTTGGCGTTGAGGAAAAGGCGTTCGCTGTGCTTGACGAAAAAGCGGGCGACAGGATGCAGGAAGCGATCAAAGAGGCATACAGTGCGGGAGATTCTCTCGGCGGTGTGATCGAGTGTGCGGCCTTTGGCATTCCGGCGGGGATGGGGGAGCCTTTTTTTGACAGCGTAGAGAGCAAAATGGCGCATATGATGTTTTCGATTCCCGCAGTGAAGGGCATCGAGTTTGGCGCGGGTTTTCAGATGACACAGATGCGCGGGAGCGAAGCCAACGACGCGCCTGTCATCAGGGAAGGCAGCGTAAGCTTTGGGAGCAATCACAGCGGCGGGATCAACGGAGGAATCACCAATGGGATGCCCATTATTTTCCGCGTTGCGGTCCGGCCTACGCCGTCCATTGCGAAAAAGCAAAAGACGGTGAACATCAAAACGATGGAAGAGGAACAATTGCAGATACACGGACGGCATGATTCGTGTATCGTGCCGCGCGCCGTGGAGGTCGTAAAGAGCGCCGCCGCGCTTGTGATCGCGGATTTGTGGCTGGAGGGACAAAATGGCTGAATTGGATGAATTGCGCAAAGAGATCGATGCGGTCGACGCGGATATCGTAAGAGCGTTTGAAAAACGGATATCGATCGCGCGGCAGGTGGCGGAATATAAAATTGAAAAGGGGCTTCCGGTGCTCGACAGGCAGAGGGAAGCGGCGGTGCTTAAAAAACGTGAGGATATGCTGGAAGACGCTGCACTGCGCAGCGATATCGGCAGGGTGTTTGAGCTTTTGATGAGCATCAGCAGGGCACATCAGCGCAAGTTGGTGCGAGAGAGCAAAAGGATTGCCAAAGACGGTGTACACGGCGGAAAAATTGGTTATTCGGGTGTGCGCGGCGCATATGCGGATATTGCACAGAACGAATACTTTAACGCGCAGGCGGAAGCGATATGCTTCGGCGGATTTGAAGAGGTATTCGCCGCTGTGGAGGCGGGCGAGGTAGAATATGGCGTCGTACCAATCGAAAATTCCTATGCGGGCAGTGTTGAGCAGGTGTATGATCTGCTGCATCAATACGACGTATATATCGTGGGAGAACAGCTGATCCACATCGAGCATGCACTCCTCGGGCTGCCTGGGACGCAACTTTCGCAGATACGCGAGGTTTATTCTCACGAACAGGCGCTTGTGCAGAGCGCAGAATTTTTAAATGCTCATCCGGAGTGGGAGCACATACCCTATTATAACACCGCGGCGAGCGCCGAATATGTTTCTAAAATGGAGGACAGTTCCAAAGCGGCAATCGCGAGCGAATATACGGCGGGTATTTATGGTCTGGAAGTGCTGCAGGACGCGATCAATACGAGTGACGAGAACACGACACGCTTCATCGTGATCGGCGCAGAACGACGGGAGAGCAGGGAAGCGGACAAGGCGAGCGTCAGCTTTGTGCTCGAGCATCGGCCGGGCGCGCTTGCGCACATTTTAGATGCATTTGCGGATATGGAGCTCAATATGGTGAAAATTGAATCCAGACCGTTAAAGCACCGAAATTTCGAGTATCGCTTTTATGTGGATTTTGTGGGCAAAGGAATCGGAAGCGTGCTGGACGGTGCGATGGAAAAAGTTGGGACATATTGTGCGGAGCTCAAGCTTCTCGGCGTCTATGAAAACGGGTGCTGACATGGGACACATCTATTTGACGGGCATGATGGGCAGCGGAAAATCGGCGATCGGCAGGGCGCTTGCCAAGGAATTGAAGCGGCCATTTGCGGATATCGATGCGATGATCGAAAAGGAGCAGGGCAGAAAAATCAGCGAGATATTTGAACAGGAGGGCGAGGCGTTTTTTCGGGCACTGGAAACGGAGGCGCTGCGCACTTTGGCGGAGGAAGACAAAGCGAAAATCGTATCGTGCGGCGGAGGCATCGTGCTTTCCGACGAGAATGTGCGCCTCATGCATGAATCGGGAACGGTTGTATTGATTTTTCGCGACGTGGATATGATCGTGCAGACGGTGGATACAAAAAAAAGGCCCCTGCTGAAGGAAGGGGCCGAAAATGTACGCAAAATATATCAGGAACGCGCAAAGTGTTATGAAGAAAGCTGCGATATGCGTATCGAAAACAGCGGGACGATCCAGGAAGCGGCGAACAAAATCATTTCGTTGCTAAAACGGCGGTGAGCTTGGCCGATACGATTTCATAATCCCTCTTGGATGGCATGATGTCAAACCATTTTTCAAACGAATAAAATGCCTGCCAGATGAGCATACCGAGGCCGTTCATGGTCTTTAAGCGGGACGCATCGGCGCGCTTTAGGAGCGATGTTTGCGCGGGGGAGTAGATGAGGTCGCACACAGCCGCATGTGCGGGCAGGAGCCCAATGAAATCAAGGGACGTGAAGTCGCCGGATGCGCCGCTCATACCGAGAGGCGTGGTGTTGATCAAGAGGTCGCAATCTTTCATATATGCGTCTATATGCGCAAGTGAATCTGATCGCGCGTCAACAGCTTGCGCGATTTTTTGTGCTTTTTCCACCGTGCGGTTGAGAATGGCAATGTGCTTTGCACCCTTTTTTACCGCGTCTGCGCATAAAAGCTCTGTGACGGCGCCTGCGCCGATGAAGACGATATTTTTATCGCGATACGCCATACCGATCTGCAGCAGGGAAGCATAGAAGCCCAGCGCATCTGTGGAATAGCCATGAAGGCCATCCGGGCGTACGGCAACGGTATTGACGCTTGTTTTCGCTTCGGGAGAGAGTACGGCAAGAAAAGGAATGATCTCCTGCTTTAAAGGCATTGTGATATTGAACCCAGCAATCTTCCTGTCGTCAAGGGTGGCGAGAAAATCTGTCAGCGTTTCGGGCGTGACCATGTGTTTGTCATAGAAACAGTCAAGGCCATAAATTTCGTACAGGGTATTGTGGATCAGCGGCGAAAGGCTATGAGCGATCGGTGCGCCGATCACGCAATAATTTTTTTGCATGAGATGGAAAAGCTCCTTTTGATTATGATACAATCAGTATAACACAGGAAAGGCGTGATACGATGAAAAAAATTTTGGTAATGAACGGTCCGAACCTCAACATGCTCGGAATTAGGGAAAAAGGTGTATATGGAGCGAAAACGCTGGACGAGATCAATGCGTTTATAAAAACAGAGGCGCGGGCATGGGATGCGGAGCTGGAGTTTTTTCAATCGAACCACGAGGGCGCGATGATCGATAAGCTGCACGAAGCTTATGGAAGCAAGGATGGGATCGTGCTCAATGCGGGCGCCTACACCCACTACAGCTACGCGATCCGTGATGCGATTGCCGCCATATGCGTTCCGTGTGTGGAGGTGCATATTTCGGATATTCACGTACGAGAGGCATTTCGTCATGTTTCGGTGATCCAAGAGGTATGCATTGCCCAAATATGCGGGCGGGGCGAGCAGGGATATGTGGATGCAATTCAATTGCTGATGGAGGAAAAACTATGATCAAGGGGATTTCAGAACGTATCAAAATAGCGGAAGGTGTAGAAATGCCGGGATTTGGCCTTGGACTTTATAAGGCGGCGGCGGGCGACGAGGTGTATCGTGCGGTTCGCTTTGCGCTGGATGCGGGTTATCGGCATTTGGACACGGCGACCTTTTACCATAATGAAGCGGATGTGGGCCGGGCGGTGAAGGAGAGCGGGATTCCGCGCGAGGAGATATTCGTCGCAACAAAGCTTTGGCCGAGTGATTTTGCGAATGCAAACGAGGTGTTTGCAAAAAGCCTTCGCGCGCTTGGCGGCGATTATATCGATCTGTATATGCTGCATTGGCCGGGCACAGACGAGGCGCTGCGCTACAAGACGTGGGATATTTTACTTGAGTTGCGCGAAAGAGGACTGATCTGCGCAGCGGGGGTTTCAAATTTTCTTGCTTCACAGTTGGAGGAAATGCGCCAAAAAACTGGGACGCTGCCCGCGAACAATCAGGTGGAACTGCACCCGTGGCATCAGCAGCGCGAGGTTCGAGAATATGGCGCGAAGCACGGCGTTTCCATCACAGCGTGGGGACCGATCTTTCACGGGCACCTTGGCGAGGAACCGCTGATGGCGGAGATTGGCAGGAAATATGGCAAAAATGCGGCGCAGGCGACGCTTCGCTGGCATGTACAGCATGACATTGTGATCATTCCAAAATCGGTCAAGCAGGAGAGAATATTACAAAACGCGGATGTTTTTGACTTCGAGCTGTCGGACGAGGATATGGCGCGAATTGACGCGCTGGATGGAAAAATGAAATTTTCATGGGATCCGGAAACCTTTGACGGGGATGCGGAAAAAGCGCGAAAGTAAAAAACAGCGGTTGTCCTGCATAGGCGGGGCAACCGCTGTTTTAAAGATCGGTGTCTGTCTAGGAGATCGGCGTTCCTTCGGGCATGTTTTCGGTAAAATTGACCGATTCCTTTTCTGGAGAATCTTCTTGCCGATTTTTCTTTTTTACGACGAACTGCAGCACGACCAACAGCATTGCCAGAATAAAGAACACTGCGATGAGAGGCGTCCATCGAGTGATCCATGTCATGGGAAGCCGCATATCCTCAAGAATCAAAAACAATATGCCCGGAATCAAGCCCGCGAGAAGTGCAATGATTTTCAGGGATCGCAAGCGCGAACGGTGATCTTCCTCCTGATCGGAATCGTTATCCTCCCGCATGATTTTTGTTGTTTCCGCGTCTTCTTCGTTCTCTTCATTCCTGCGCTTCGTTCTAAACAGGGAAACGAATAAAACGATAGAGCATATGACCGCAATGATGGACATGATCAGATTCAGCAGCGACCATGCGTTCCCGAGGCCAAAACTGCCAAGCGGCACCTTACCGTCCGCAATATCGGTGAACAGCTCGGCAATATTCTGGGGCTGGCTGGTGAGAATGATATTTTGTCCGTCGTCGGAGACGGGCGGGGTTCCGCCGCCAATACCAGGACCAGCGGTATTATTATCTGTGATAACGCCTGCGGCCCCGCCGTTGGAATTGTTGTCATTCCCGACGGAAGGACTTGGAGACGGGCTGGCCTGCGGATCGATCGTAAGCGGCGGCGTGACCACAGTTGGCGTCGCGCTGGGCTGCGGTGAGGGAGCCGGCGTGGTTATTGGATTGGTCGGTGCCGGCGTCGGAGCGTCTGTGGGCGCTGCCGTTGGCGCAGATGTCGGCGTGATGACGAGCGGAGGCGTGGGCACCGGCGGCTTTGTGGAATCTGGTGTTGGTGTGGAAACGGGGCCGGACGTCGGTGTCGGCGCAGGACTCTTCACATTTTCCACTGTCAGCCTGACGACGGAATTTGCATCCGCAGTTTGCATGTTGAGTGTGATCGGAATACCTTTCGTCAGACGATCATAATTTTGGGGCGCAGTGGTTTCGGTTAAGACATAGGAACCTTCCGTCAGTCCTGCGAGCTTTCCAATGCCAGTGGAATCTGTCGTGATTTCACCAACCTTGGAGCCGTTTTTCGTAACGTCAAATTTGGCTCCGGCAAGCTTCTTCGAAGGATTCGCTTTGTCTATCTTTGTGATCTCCAATGTATAAGGCCAATCGGCGCGCCTTTGGTTTTCAAAGGTTAAAACAAGATCGCCGGGCGGGGTGCTTTTAGATATGGTAATGGACTGCGGAGATGTGTTTAAGACATATTTGGATGGCGCTACCGTTTCCGTCACGGTGTATGTCCCGGGCTCCAGCATCAAGCTGGCGATTCCATTGCTTCCGGTGGGTGACGTCTTAAAAGAAGTTTGGCCGGCGGTGACGGTGAACACAGCTCCGGAGAGCGGCGCTTTTGTGGCAGCATCTACCTTTTTGAGCGTTACTTCAACGGGAGTTTCGCTGGTTTTACTGTTTGCATAGGTCAATTCAAGTCCTGCTGCTGCATTTTGACTTGTCACACTGATGCTGCGCGTAGGGTTGGCTGAAAGATTATAGCCGTAGGGCGGCGTGACCTCGCTGATTGTGTAATCGCCGAACAAAAGATTGCCAACAGTGACCAATCCGTTGGAATCAGTGGGTACGGTCATAATTGATGAGGAACCGGAGTTGCGCTTTACTTCAAATATTGCACCCGGAAGCGGTTGACTCGTTTCCGCATCCACTTTTTTAATCGTGACTTTGGCGCTGATGCCATCGGCGGAGCCGGAAATGCTGGAGGTGCTTTTATTCACCACCTGTTCGCTATCCGAGGGCGAGGTAAGCAGACCCTCACCGATGAATTGCGCGCGATTGGAGACCTTGTAGTTTGCGCCGCCGTTTACTTTATCTGCGGTGGCAGGATCGAGAAATGACTGATAGGTGACATAATGAACCTGATCGAACCGATAGGAGGAATCAAAGCTGATCTTTAGCTCGGTGGAATTGTCAGCACCTAAAGCAACATTCACTGTATAGCCAGCACTGAGCGGCGTGCTGTTTTTGCTGCCCCGATACACTTTTATGCTTCCAATATCGAGGATATGCCCCTTGCTGAGCGTATCGGTGACCGAAGGATTCACGATTTCCAAATTTGCCTCGTTCAACGTGAGCGTCCATACCATCTCAGGCTTTCCGGCATCAGAGGAAACACCTTTTGAAATATATGCATTCCCGGGTGGGTTAAAGACAACTCTCGACTCAGGAATGGTATAGACTTTATCGCCGGAATAGTGGAGCACGGCGTTGTTTCTATATTCTTCACGGTGGACGGGGCCATAGGGCTTGGTTTGATATTGGATTTGATAGGCTTGATCCATTTGATTGAAATGAACGGAAAAACCATCCTTAGCATCGTTTTCTGTAAGCGTAAATCCGGATGTGATCTGCACATTATAAAGCCCACTTGCGTCTTTTGCGAGAACCTGAAACGAATCTGGAACGAGTCGCTGGTCGACCCCGTAGACGTCCTGAATCAAAACATCAGCGCCGAGATCGGAATCGTTTCGGTTTACGCTCAAATACCAATAAATGTTCGGGGTAGCGGTTTGCTGATAAGAAAAACCGGTTTTTACGCAGGAAAGCGTGTATTTGCTGCCCACGGTCTGCGTTGCTTCCGAAGGAGTGATCATTGTGCCGCCGCCATAGGTCGCGGAGGCGGTGTTGTGGAAATCGGACTCAAGAAGCCCGCCGCTTTCGTCGGAAGCCTGCGTATAGAAGGTCGCGTAGGTGATGGAGAGGGTTTTGCCCTTCAAATCCAATTGAGGACTGAACGTGATATCAAAGCCGGATGCCGTCTGTGTGATGGTATATTCGGATGCGGTCAGTGCGGCGCCTCCCACGGTAACCACAAAACTACCCGGATCAAGCGTCATGGTGGTGCCGGTATGGATGTTGAACTGGTCTGTGATCGACAGGTCAGTCAGTTCGTAGGTCGAAGGAAGCACATCGATTTGCCAATAAAATTTATCTGCCTCGATCTTTCCCGCGCGTTTTTCAATCTTTGGCACAAAGGTACCGTAATCGGGCACCACAGTTGCGGTGTGGCTTTTATCTGCCTGCGTGATGGTGTTGGTAAAAGGCGTTTTATTATTCGCAAAATCCGTATAGTCTGTAATGACCGTATCATAGGTTAATATATAAGGGCTTCCGTCATTTGGCAGAGTGAATGTAAAACCATTTTCAATGGTGCTGAAATCGAGCAAGGATATGGGAACGCGATCCCAGTTTTCGCGGACGAGTTGCCCGGTGGAATCGTATTTTGCCTTATACAAAGAAAACGAATCCTCGTCCATCTTTTGACCGTTGCTGAATGTGTCGCTGATCGTCCGATACGAAAGGGCAACCTCAGAGCGGTTGAGTTCTGCATACCAAAGGAGGCGATCTCCAACGCCGTTGTGTTCAGAAGAGGAGGAGAAACTTCCTCTTTTGAAAACACTGTTTTCTGCGGAATTTTTGTCGATCACAGCAGAGGCGTTTGAACCGTTGAAGGACGCTTCGTTTTTGAACGAGCCATCCGCGCCCGACCAATCGACGTCTTTGGATTGCAGCTTGATGCGATAGGCCTTACTGATGGAGGTGCCGAGATCTATGACCAGCGTATCGTCGGACGACAGATAAACGGTATTTGGACTGACCGCGCGGCCTTCAATATAATTCATCTTTCCGGCATCGGGAATCAATTCAAATACGGTGACGCTATCTTTATCCAGCGCGTGAAAAAGGCTATCGGCAGGAATTTGATCGGTAACTAGGCCGGGTGCGTTTTGGGCAAGCGCCGTATTGACGTCGATCTGCCAATACAGCTTATCCGCTCCATATCTGCCGGGGGATGCGGATTTCGAAATCGCGGAACCGCTTCCTGCATTTGAGGGAATATAGACATAGGTAAAGGTTTCATCGTCGATCGCGAAGCTGAGATTGCCACCGGTTCCGGGGATCGTCGCATAGTTCACCAGTGTAGTGACCTTGATTTGTCCATGAAGATTGAGCAGGTTCTGTGCATTTGCATTATAGGTAATATGTGCCAGACCGTCCGTTGTATCGACGGCAATGCCGCCAATCGTTTTCGTAACAGAGTCTTGATCCGTACCCTCGAGCGCGGCGCTTCCGGGGATGGGCGTGGCGGGAAGACCGGACCACAGATTGATAGAGCTGATATCACCGTCATTGATCTGTATATCGCCCCTTACGCTCCAGTTGTAGATAAGCTCTATCACATCGCCGGATTTGAACACAATCGGCGAAGAGGCGGGGGAGCCGTTTATTTTGAAGGACACGAGGGATGCATCAAGCGGCACATCCTTCTGGCTGGAAGTGTCAAATGCAAGCGTTTTAGCATTTTCAACCTTAACAGGTGTGAAAGATTCGGGCGTCTCCGGCACGAGAAGTACTTCTTCAGACTGCTCTGGAGCGGGGAGAACATCCGAGGCGGGTGAAGAAATTTCCACAGGTACTTCCGTCGGTTCGGATGGCGTATCAATAGGGGAAGAAGTGGCTTCGGACTCCAAGCTGTCATCGTTTAAAGAATCCGTGGGTGCAGAAACAGGGTCTGGCGTCAAACCCGCCTCCTGTGCAAAAGCAACAAGATTCAAAGCACAAACAAGCATTGCCGCAATCAACACGAGGGAAAAGCTCCGTTTAAAGAATTTTATTTTGCGGATTTCATTTTTTTGCCCATTGATCCTAATTCTTGAAAATAATTGTTTCATAAAACATAGCTCCTGACAAAGTCAAAACAGTACTGGTCAAAATAATCAATTCAACCTTGTTTTTTCTCGGGAAAATAACACTTTGCTAATATAATAAGAATACACCCGAAAGCCGTGATTGGCAAGAAAAATCAGGAAAAGAAGGTTCCGTTGTATACTTTTTTAATAAAACAAAAAAAGCTGCCGCGGTTTTCCACGACAGCTTTTGAAGATCTATTAATACATACCGGGCATTCCGCCGGGCGCGCCAGCCGGCATCGGCGGCTCGGGAGCGGGCAGGTCTGTCACGATGCTTTCCGTTGTGAGCAGCATGGCCGCAACAGAGCATGCGTTCTGGATCGCGGAACGCGTCACCTTTGTCGGATCGATGATGCCTTCTTTGATCATATCGACATACTCATTCTTTGCGGCATCATATCCGTAGGTTTTGGAAGCCTCCGCAAGAATTTTTTCCACGATGATGCTGCCTTCGAGACCGGCGTTTGCGGCAATCTGACGGACAGGTTCTTCCAGTGCACGAAGCACAATTTTTGCACCCGTTTTTTCATCGCCCGCAAGCTTTTCGATCATCGCCTTGATATCATCCGACGCCTTGAGCGGAGCAGTACCGCCACCGGGTACGATGCCTTCTTCAACCGCAGCGCGCGTTGCGGCCAGAGCGTCTTCGATCCGCAGCTTCGCTTCTTTCATTTCCGTTTCCGTTGCCGCACCCACGCGGATCACAGCTACGCCGCCCGCAAGCTTTGCGAGACGTTCCTGCAGCTTTTCCTTGTCATAATCGGAGGTCGTTTCTTCAATCTGTGCTTTGATGGATTTGATGCGTCCTTCAATTTCGTCCTTCTTGCCCATGCCTTCCACGATCACGGTGTTGTCTTTGTCGACCTTCACCTGTTTTGCATGTCCAAGCATATCCATGGTCGCATCCTTGAGCTCGATGCCCACTTCTTCAGAAATCACCGTACCGCCGGTGAGGACTGCGATATCCTGCAGCATCGCTTTTCTTCTGTCGCCAAAGCCCGGTGCTTTGACCGCAACACAGTTAAACGTGCCGCGCAGCTTGTTGACGACCAGAGTCGCCAGTGCTTCGCCTTCCACATCCTCGGCGATGATGAGCAGCTTTTTACCTTGCTGCACGATCTGTTCGAGGACGGGCAGAAGATCCTGAATGTTCGTAATTTTCTTATCGGTGATCAGGATGAGCGCATCGTCGATGACCGCTTCCATTTTATCCGTATCCGTTACCATATAAGCGGAAGCATATCCGCGATCAAACTGCATACCTTCCACGACATCCAGCTCGGTCTGCATGGTTTTGGATTCCTCAACAGTAATTACGCCATCGTTGCCCACCTTTTCCATCGCGGAAGAAATAAGCGCTCCGATCTGTTCATCTCCGGCGGAAATGCTTGCAACCTGAGAGATCGCTTTGCTGTCGGCGATTGGTTTTGACATGCCTTTGAGCGCTTCAACAGCCGTCTCAGAAGCTTTCAAGATGCCTCTTTTGATGCCCATCGGGTTTGCGCCTGCGGCAACATTTTTAAGCCCTTCGCGGATGATTGCCTGTGCGAGAAGCGTAGCGGTGGTGGTTCCGTCACCCGCAACGTCATTGGTCTTGGTTGCAACTTCCTTCACAAGCTGTGCGCCCATGTTTTCGAAAGGATCATCCAGTTCGATTTCCTTCGCGATGGTCACGCCGTCGTTCGTGATGAGCGGGGAACCGAATTTTTTATCCAGAACAACATTGCGGCCTTTTGGTCCCAATGTCACTTTTACCGTGTCTGCGAGCTGATTGACGCCTTTTTCGAGAGCGCGGCGCGCTTCTTCGCCAAATTTCAATTGTTTTGCCATGTTTGATTGCCTCCTTTTATTTCACGATTGCGAGAATGTCGGACTGACGGACGATGATCAATTCTTCACCATCGAGTTTCACGTCGGTGCCTGCATATTTGGAATAAAGGACCTTATCGCCCTTGCTTACTTCCATTTTGATTTCTTTGCCGTCCACAACGCCGCCGGGACCCACTTCCACAACTTCCGCGACCTGCGGTTTTTCCTGCGCGGAGCCGGGCAGCACGATGCCGCTTTTCGTCGTTTCTTCCGCTTCGACCGATTTGATGACGACTCTGTCGCCCAAAGGTTTGATAGTCATATTTTGCCTCCTGTAAATTAATAATTTTTATTTCTGTTAGCACTCATCTGTAGTGAGTGCTAATTTTTCTAAAACTAATCATATCCATAAACCAAAAATAAATCAAACAACACAACACATTAAAAATATTCAAATTTTAAGTTTTAAGAGATATATTTATATATATCTCCATAATACTATGGATATCTTTAGTTTTTGATGTGATTTAATTCCGACATATACGAAGAAACATTGTAAAATAGTAGACAAATCATTTCAATTTATACGTTGACACCATCAAGACAGGTAAAAGGGGAATCATATGGATAAATGGGACAAAAGGTTCATGGACCTTGCGGAGGAAATTTCGCACTGGACGAGCTGCTATAAACCCAACCGGAGCATTGGCGCGATCATTGTGAAAAATAAACGGATCGTGACGACCGGTTATAACGGCGCGCCCGCAGGCATCGACAGCTGTAAGGACAGGGGAGAATGCATGCGCAACAATTTGGGGATTCCATCCGGCGAACGTCATGAGCTTTGCTATGCCATCCACGCGGAGCAAAACGCGATCATCCAGGCGGCGAAGCTAGGGATCGCCATCGATGGGGCGACGATGTATTGTACACATCAGCCGTGCTCTATCTGCGCGAAGATGATTGTAAACGCAGGAATCGTTCGGCTGGTTTACAAGCATCCGTATCCTGATGATTTCGCGAACAAGATTTTTAATATGGTAGACATCCAAATAGAACAATATATGGAATAGGAAGCGGGGATGATATATGAAAATTGCTGAAATCGTAAAGACACTGAATGCGGAATACCTGTGCGGGGAAGACAGGAGCGATACGGAGATATTGTGTGCGTGCGGAGCGGACATGATGAGCGACGTTTTGGCCTTTACCAAGCACGACGCGATCTTAATGACCGGCCTAGTGAACAATCATGTGATCCGTACTGCGGAGATGATGGACATTCCGTGCGTGCTTTTTGTACGCGGTAAGCGTCCGGGGCAGGATATCATCGACATGGCAAAGGAGCGCGAGATGGTTCTGATCGCTACGGACAAGCCGATGTTTACGACCTGCGGCATCCTTTATCAGCAAGGGATCAAGGGCGGCATGCGGGGAGAATGACATCATGATATATACCCGTGAATATGAGATCATAAAGGACGACTTTGCCGCTGCGGGCGAGGTGTCTTCACGCATCAAAAACAAACTGAAGCAGTTGGGCATAGACCATACGCTGATTCGCAAAATAGCGATCGCGTCTTACGAAGCGGAGATCAATATGATCATCCACAGCTGGGGCGGACAGATGCGGCTGGATATTGACGAGGATTCCATCAAAATCACATGTGCTGACGTTGGGCCGGGTATCCCGGACATCGATCTTGCGATGAAGGAAGGATATTCCACCGCTTCAGATACAGTGCGTGAAATGGGCTTCGGTGCAGGCATGGGTCTGCCAAATATGAATAAAAACAGCGATAATATGCATATCGAATCGAGCCCTGCGGGGACGACGGTGACCTTGAACTTCACAATGTGACCGGCAATAGGTGAATTATGGAGAAATATTTTCACTCGGTCCGTCTGGAAAAGGAAAAATGTTCGGGTTGCACCAATTGTATCAAACGGTGTCCGACCGAGGCGATCCGGGTTCAAAAGGGAAAAGCAAAAATACTGAAGGAGCGCTGTATTGATTGCGGAGAGTGTATTCGCGTCTGTCCTTATCATGCCAAAAACGCGGTGACGGACCCGCTTTCGAGCATCAGCCAATTCAAATATAAAATTGCGCTGCCCGCACCTGCGCTTTACGCGCAGTTTAAAATACTGAGCCAGGCGGACAAGGTGGATCGTGTGCTTTCCGGCCTTAAAGCTATGGGCTTTGACGACGTATACGAGGTGGCAAAGGGGGCGGAAATTTGCGCGAAGGCAATTGCCGCGGAGCTGAAAAAGTCGACCGCGCGGCCTTTGATTTCATCGGCGTGTCCGGCGGTGGTGCGGCTGATTCAAGTGCGCTTCCCGGAGCTTTTGGACAGCGTTGTGAAGGTGGACGCGCCCGTTGAGGTTGCGGCAAAGGTCGCGAAGCAAGAATTTGCAGAGAAGAACGATGTCGATATTTCCGAAGTCGGCGCGTATTTCATCACACCGTGTCCGGCGAAGATGACAAGCATCAAATCACCGCTCGCAAAGGACAAAAGCGATGTAGACGGGGCGATCTCGATCCTCGAGGTTTACGGGCTTTTGACGGGCCAGCTAAAGGCTGCGGAAGCGAAGCATTTTGATGCGATCAAGGCTTCGGCTAAGGGGATCGGCTGGGCAAACAGCGGCGGTGAAGCTTTTTCAGTTGGTGAGAAAAATGCGCTGGCGGTATCTGGAATCGCAAATGTGGCGCGTGCGCTCGAGGATATTGAAAATGATAAGCTCAAAGATTTGGATTTCTTTGAAGGGCTTGCATGTGTGGGTGGCTGCGTAGGAGGCCCGCTTGTATTTGAAAGCGCGTTCGTGGCGCAGTCCCGTGTGCAAAAGATTTGTGATGAGGTTGGATTCAGCGAGGATATGGAAGCAGAAGCGGGCGCATATGCAAAAAAGGGAGTTGCGACCACCAAAAAACAGATGGAAGCAGTGGACGTGATGAAATTGGACGACGACCGCATGGAAGCACTGAAGAAGATACAGATGATAGAGGAATTGATCCAGAAGCTGCCCGGAATGGATTGCGGAAGCTGCGGTGCGCCGTCGTGTCGGGCGCTTGCGGAGGATATCGTGCGCGGACATGCGACTGAAATGGATTGTGTATTTATGCTGAAGGAAAAAGTGCGCTATCTCGCCGAAGAGATGGTGGACCTGGCAAGTAAGGATAAAAAACTGGAGGATGAAACGGAATGAAGACAGCAGAAATTGCCAAAGAACTTGAGTTGAAGCTCTTGACAGATGGTCTTGAGGAATGTGCGGAAGTGACGGACGCCTGCGTATGCGATCTTTTAAGCTGGGTTATGGCGCGCGGAGAGGCGGGCATGGCTTGGATTACAGTGCAAACCCACTTGAATGTGATTGCGGTCGCATGTCTGCATGATTTTTCGTGCGTGATCGTACCCGAAAATATTGAAGTGCCGCAGGCGACGATCGAAAAAGCGAAGGAAGAGGGCGTTGTGATGTATTCTTCATCCAAAACGTCTTACCAGATATGCTGTGCGCTTTGCGGGCTGGGGATCGGCAAATAGCGGATGCGCCTTTACTATGATTTGCATATTCATTCCGCGCTTTCACCCTGCGCGGATGATGATATGACGCCAAACAACATCGTCAACATGGCGAAATTAAAAGGCCTCGACGTAATCACAGTAAGCGATCACAACTGTGCGAGAAACGTGGAGGCGACGGCGAAAATTGCACAGGACGCAGGGATTGTACTGATTCCCGGGGTCGAGCTGACGACTGCCGAAGAAGTGCATATGCTTGTTTTTTTTGAAGAGCCCGGCGCAGCGCGTGCGTTTGGTGACAGGCTGTATGGTGATTTGCCGGAGATCATGAACAAACCGGATTTTTTTGGCAATCAGCTTATCATCGATGAAAACGACGAGGTGACGGGCACGCTCGATAAGCTTCTAATTTCGGCATTGCCGTATGACATCGACGAAAGCTGTTCGCTTGCCGCGGAATATGGCGGTCATGTGATTCCTGCGCATATCAACAAAGGGGCCAATTCAGTGCTCGCAAATCTTGGTTTTTTTCCGCCGCAGCTTGCATTTAAGACGATCGAGACCGTATCGGGGCTTGCGATTGAAAACGATGTATCGCGCTTTGAGCAGATACATTCTTCGGATGCGCACAATTTATGGCAGATCGCGGAGCGGGAACGATATTTGGAAGTGGAAAATAGGAATGTCCGAACAATTCTACAAAAATTATGTGATTAAGTTCACAAAAGTCGTGCAAATTTAAATGTTTTATGATAGACTGTTTTTGGAAGTATTGCATATCATATCATTGTATTTAATTTCGAGGAGGCATTTTTCATGGGGAACACAGCAGAAGTACAAGCAAAATTTGATGAGTTGAAGAGCTATATCGGCGAAATGATGCAAAAGCCCGGGCCGCTGATGCCGATCATGCAAAAAGCGCAGGATATTTTTGGATCGCTTCCGTTCGATGTGCAGAAGTTCATTGCGGAGGAGATGCGGATTCCGATGACGGATATTTATGGCGTGGCGACCTTTTATTCCCAGTTTGCGCTTGAGCCAAAGGGAAAACACGTGATCGGCGTGTGCATGGGGACGGCGTGCTATGTGAAAAAGGCCGAGGGAATCCTGAATGCGCTTGGTGATGAGCTACAGGTGCCGCCGGGCACAACGACGCCGGACGCGCTCTTTACACTCGAAGCGACGCGCTGCCTCGGATGCTGCGGTCTTGCACCTGTGATCATGATCGACGATCAGGTGTATGGAAGACTGAAACCGGAGGACATCCCGGGGATCATCGGCCTTTATAAAAATAAACAATAAGTAAACCTGCCATGAAGGAAATATCTCTGCATATCATGGATATCGTGCAGAACTCGATCACCGCGCATGCCACGGTGATCGAGGTTTTGCTTCGTATCCTAAGAAAAGAAGATGTTGTATCCGTCACAATCAAGGACAATGGGAAGGGAATGAGCGCAGAAATGCTCGCCCATGTGACCAGTCCGTTTGTGACGACGAGGACAACCCGGCGGGTAGGCCTTGGAATATCGCTTTTCAAAGCGGGCGCAGAGAATACGGGAGGGCATTTTGCCATCGATTCTCGGGAGGGCGTTGGTACGGAGCTTACGGCGACATATGTGCTCAGCAACATTGACCGCCCGCCGATCGGGGATTTTGCGGGTACGATGCAAACGCTCATCGTAGCGAATCCGGGAATTGATTTTGTTGTGACAGTCGTTCTTGACGAAGGACAGGAGTCTCTCGATACCCGCGAGGTGAAGCAGGTGCTCGGGGAGGGCATTCCGCTTGATCTTCCTGAAATTTCTATGTGGCTCAGAGAAAACCTTGATGAGATTTTTTCACCGGAACTGGAACGTTTCTAAAAAGCCCGGCATGATGCCGGGCTTTTTGCAGAATGAAAACACAAAGCTAATGGTACGAATATAAGGACAAATGAAAAACCATAAAATGTGTAAACAATGTGGTTAATTTTTCACAAAAGAAGTTGATTTTGTTTGATATAGCTGATATAATATTCATTGGTAAATTGTCAATTTTTTCACTAATTACATCCAGAACCGGTGCAGACCGGAAAAACTACATTTAAATTTCGGCTGACCGTTTGCCGCAAAAACGGTTGTGAATATATTTGGAGACGGATATATTTTGCAGGCAGGGGAGTAGAAAATGAAGTCACTTCAGGAATTGGAAGCAATCAGAAACAGAATGCAGGGTAAAGTGGATATCCGGAAAAACGATGCGGAAAAGCGCGTGGTGGTGGGTATGGCTACATGCGGAATCGCGGCGGGCGCGCGTCCTGTGCTGCAGGCATTTGTGGATGAGGTCGCCACCCGCGGCTTAGACGACGTCGTTGTCTCGCAGACAGGGTGCATCGGTGTTTGCCGTCTCGAACCCATTGCGGAGGTCTTTATGCCGGGTGAGGAGAAAGTCACTTATGTGAAAATGGACGCGGAGAAATCGAAGCGGGTCGTGACGGAGCATCTGGTGAATGGCAATATCGTGACGGAATATACGATTGGCTACTATGAGAAGAACAACGCTTGAGTTTCGTAAATATATTGGAGGTTTAGGGTAAATGGATTTTTATCGTGCGCACGTATTGGTATGCGGAGGAACAGGCTGTACATCCTCCGGGTCCGGCGAGATCATCGAGAGATTTGAAAAGGGTCTTGCGGAAAAAGGACTGGAAAAGGAAGTCAAGGTGGTCAGGACGGGATGCTTTGGTTTGTGCGAAGCCGGCCCCATCGTGATCGTTTACCCGGAGGGCGCTTTTTACAGCCGGGTGAAGACGGAGGACGTGGATGATATTGTGGAGGAGCACCTCCTCAAGGGACGCATTGTGGAGCGTTTGCTTCATAAGGAAGAAAACGTCGAGGATGTCGCGACTACGCTGGATGATATAGAATTTTATAAAAAACAAAACCGTGTGGCACTGCGCAACTGCGGCGTGATCGATCCCGAGGTGATCGACGAATACATTGCCTTTGACGGTTATAAGGCGCTGGGCGAATGTTTGACGGAAAAAACGCCGGAGGATGTGCTGGATATCATCAAGCAGTCCGGACTGCGCGGCCGTGGCGGCGGCGGATTCCCGACGGGGCTGAAATGGCAGTTTGGGCATGACGCACAGGGCGACCAAAAATATGTGATCTGCAACGCGGACGAGGGTGATCCGGGTGCGTTTATGGATCGTTCCGTGCTGGAAGGCGACCCGCATAGCGTGATCGAGGCAATGTCGATCGCGGGGTATGCGATCGGCGCGAGCATGGGTTATGTGTATGTACGCGCGGAATATCCGATTGCGGTTAAGCGCCTGCAGATCGCGATCGATCAGGCGAAGGAATATGGATTGCTCGGTAAGGGGATTTTTGGAACGGATTTTGAGTTCGATATTGAGATACGCCTAGGCGCCGGCGCGTTCGTGTGCGGCGAGGAGACGGCGCTGATGGAATCCATCGAAGGCCGCCGCGGTGAACCGCGTCCGAAGCCGCCGTTTCCGGCAAACAAAGGGCTTTTTGGCAAACCAACGATCATCAACAACGTGGAAACGCTTGCAAACATTCCGCAGATCATTTTAAAGGGCGCGGAGTGGTTTGCCTCCATGGGTACCGAAAAATCCAAGGGTACGAAGGTTTTTGCACTGGGTGGTAAGATCAACAACACGGGGCTTGTGGAGATACCGATGGGAACGACGCTGCGCGAGGTTATCTATGAGATCGGCGGCGGCATTCCGGATGGGAAGAAATTCAAGGCAGCCCAGACGGGCGGCCCTTCGGGAGGCTGCATCCCTGCGGAGCACCTCGATCTGAAGATCGATTATGATACGCTGACTTCCATCGGCTCCATGATGGGATCGGGCGGCCTCATCGTCATGGATGAGGAAAACTGCATGGTGGACGTTGCGAAATTCTTCCTCGATTTTACGGTGGATGAATCGTGCGGCAAATGTCCGCCCTGCCGGATCGGCACAAAGCGCATGCTGGAAATGCTCGAGCGCATCACAGACGGAAAAGGCCAGCCCGGCGACATCGAAAAGCTGATCGAGCTTGGCGAAAGCATTAAGGCGGGCGCGTTGTGCGGGCTTGGAAAGACCGCGCCGAACCCGGTGCTGTCCACGATCAAATATTTCAGAGATGAATATGAGGCGCATATCTACGAAAAACGCTGCCCGGCAGGGCATTGCCAGCAGCTGCTTTCCTACGAGATCATTCCGGCAAAGTGCATCGGCTGCGGAATGTGCCTGCGCGTATGCCCTGCAGACGCAATTACCGGAGAAAAGAAGCAACCGCATCACATCAATCCGGATAAGTGCATCAAGTGCGGCGCTTGCGTTGAAAAATGTAAATTCGGCGCAATCAAGAGATAAGAAGGAGGACTATGTGATATGGTTTCAATTACGATAGATGGCGTAAAGGTAGAGGCGCCGGACTATTCCACCGTGCTGGACGCTGCGCGAAAAGCGAATATCGACATCCCCACCCTTTGTTATTTGAAAGGCGTGAATGCGATCGGCGCTTGCCGTATTTGTCTGGTGGAAGTCAAGAACAATCCAGCCTTGCAGGCGGCGTGCGTGCTGCCCGTTACGGAAGGGATGGAGGTATTCACAAAATCTGAGAAGGTTTTGAAGGCGAGGAAGGTGAGCCTCGATCTGTTGCTCTCCAACCACGACAGGGAATGCCTAACATGCGAACGCAATCAGAACTGTGAATTGCAGAAGCTTGCGGAGGAATTCAATATTCGCGGCATCAAATATGAAGGCGAAAAACTGTTAAAGGATATCGACGACGAATCTGTTTCCGTCGTGCGCAACCCCAACAAGTGCGTTCTGTGCAAGCGCTGCATCGCGGCGTGCGGAAAAATTCAGAGCGTGGGTGTGATCGGCGCGACAGAACGTGGATTCAAAACAATCGTTGAACCTGTTTGGGGCAAATCTCTTGTGGATGTTCCGTGCATCAATTGCGGACAGTGTATCGTTTCCTGCCCGGTGGGCGCGCTTACGGAAAAGAGCGAGATCGACAACGTATGGGCGGCGCTGCACAATCCGAATATGCATGTTGTGGTACAGCCTGCGCCGGCGGTGCGCGTTGCGATCGGCGAGGAATTTGGCATGCCGATGGGAACGCGTGTGACGGGCAAGCTGGCTGCCGCGCTGCGTAAAATGGGCTTCGACAAAGTGTTTGATACGGACTTCGGCGCGGACCTCACCATCATGGAGGAAGGCTACGAATTTATCAACCGCGTACAGAACGGCGGAAAACTGCCGATGATCACCTCCTGTTCGCCGGGATGGATCAAATATGCGGAATATTTCTTCCCGGATATGCTCGATCATCTCTCAAGCTGCAAATCGCCGCACCAGATGCTCGGCGCGATCATCAAATCCTATTATGCGCAGGAGCACGGCATCGATCCGTCGAAGATATTCACGGTTTCCGTGATGCCTTGTACGGCGAAAAAATATGAAAAAGATCGTCCGGGGCAAGATGCGACGGGATATCCGGATGTGGATGCCGTGCTGACGACGCGTGAAATGGCGCAGATGATCAAGGAAGCGGGAATCGATTTTGCGAACCTGCCGGACGAAGATTTCGATGAAGTTCTCGGTACGTCTACCGGCGCGGGCGTTATATTTGGCGCGACAGGCGGCGTGATGGAGGCGGCACTGCGTACGGTTGCGGAGGCGCTCACGGGGAAAGAACTTGACAGCATCGATTTCTGCGATGTACGCGGAATTGCGGGCATCAAAGAAGCGGAGATCATGGTTGGCGACCTGCCGGTGAAGGTTGCGGTGGTAAGCGGCACAGGGAATGCCAAAAAGCTTCTGGAGGCAGTGCGTGCCGGTGAAAAGGAATATCATTTCATCGAGATCATGGCCTGCCCGGGCGGCTGCGTAAACGGCGGCGGACAGCCCATTGTTTCGGCGCGTGTGAAGAACGTGCTCGATCCGCGCGTGGTGCGCGCACAGGGGCTCTATGACGAGGATTGCGATAAGAATGTGCGGAAGTCCCATGAGAATCCGGACATCAAAAAACTCTATGATGACTTCCTCGAAAAACCAAACAGCCACAAGGCGCATGAATTACTGCACACCTTCTATTCGGAGAAGCCGAAGTATAGGGAACAGTAAGTCACGGAGGTACACAACAGACACGCCCGGCGACCAATCGTTGCCGGGCGTCTGTTTGTAAAAAAGGGCATATGCAGTGCATAACCCAATCATATTTTAAGGAGATGACAGGATGGAACAAACAGCAAAAATCAGCATGACGAATAAAAAAGAAGGGAGGAGGATGCTCGTTTTATTTTCCACAATGGCAATTCAACTTTGCCTTGGAGTGGCTTACATCTGGAGCGTTTTTCAATCGGGAATCAGTCAATCGCTATTTGGCGGAGACAATGCGCTCGCAAGCCTATCTTATTCATTGCTGCTGGCATTCATTACGATTGGCAGCGTGATCGGCGGAAAGCTAAGCAGTCGATACTCTGTGCGTGCGGTGATCATCACAGGCGGAATCATATTATCTATAGGTTTTTTTCTTTCCGGTTTTATTACTGAGGCAAATTCATGGCTTTTGTGGATCACATACGGTATTTTGGGCGGCATTGGAATGGGCTTTACCTATTCGACCACCATTGCCTGTACGCAAAAGTGGTTTCCTGATAAAAAGGGAATGGTAACAGGCTTTATCGTTGCGTCATTAGGATTCGGCGGCGTTGTATTCACACCGCTCGTGGAATCGCTGATCAACAGCTTTGGCGGTTTTGGTGTAGGGGAGATGAAGACCTTTATGGTTCTGGCGGGCGTATTTCTGGTGGTATGCACCATATTTGGGAGCTTTATCAAGAACCCTTCGCAGGAATATCTGGAACGGTTTGAAAAACTTTCTCCCAAGAAGGATGCGATCCAGAGTGCAGAAGTCAAAAGCCTTTCTCCGCGTGAAGTATTGAAAAAGGCGGATTTTTATCTGATCACGTTTGCGATGATGCTCGCGTGTATGGGCGGATTGATGATGATCGGTTTTGCAAAGCCGATCGCGCTTGCAAAAGGCTTGGCAGAAATTGCCGTAGTAGGCGTTTTGCTCATATCGATTTTCAACGCCGTGGGAAGGGCGCTTTGGGGTGTCGTTTCCGATAAGATCGGCAGAAAAAAGACCTTGTGCTTTTTGCTTGCGGGGGCGGCAATATTGTCTTTGCTGGTTGGCTTTGCAAGCGGATATTGGATATTCATCGTGATTGGCGGCATCGGCTTTTTTTATGGCGGATTTCTTTCCACATTCCCGGCGTTTACTTCCGATTTGTTTGGCACGAAATACATGGCGACCAACTACGGCATGGTGCTTCTTGGATTCGGCGTTGCCGCGGTTGTGTCCTCGTACATTGCGGGATACTTTAAAAATTTAGCGGAGAATGACATCACGCAGATGAACCCAGCGTTCTACATCGCCGCAGCTTGCGCCTGTCTGGGCATTGTGTTGGTTCTTTTGGTTGGAAGAAAGAAAAAAGCGCAGATCAAAGAGGGATAAAAAGCAACGCGATAATTGTAGGACATTCAATGGGGCAGGGCGCTTTCAGAGACTTTGCACCATGGCAAACGCCCCCGGTTCTGCTGGTGCATAGCCGGGGGATGCTTTGTTTTTTAATGCCGGATTAGAGGATTTAACGTTTGTATTGTATAATATATTACTATAAATAATTATGAAAGGGACAGGAGTATGCCTTTTTTTTCTGAGGAATGGATTTCCGATCTGCTGACCAAGGTGAACCTTGCTGATTTGATCGGTGAATATGTGACGCTGCAAAATAAAGGCGGACGCTGGTGGGCGTGCTGTCCGTTTCACAATGAGAAGACCCCCAGCTTTTCGGTGAATCCGGAAAAGGGGTTCTATCACTGCTTTGGCTGCGGAAAGGGCGGGAACGCCATTCAGTTTGTCATGGAGCAGGAGAAAATGACGTTTCCCGAGGCGTGCCAGTATCTTGCGGAAAAGGTGAAGCTGCCGATTCCCGAGATGACGGATAACACAAACTATGAAAAACGTAAGCAATTGCGTGAAAAAATCCATGAGATGAATCGGATTGCCGCGCAGTATTTTCATAAGAATCTCTATTCCGCCGAAGGGAAGGGAGCGCTTGCGTATCTGCACAATCGCGGCATTGGCGACCGGGTAATCAAAACCTTTGGCATGGGATATGCAAAGGATGGGTGGGATCATCTAATGAAGCTGCTCGCCGAGCAGGGTTACACCAAGCAGGACATGCAGACGGCAGGATTGATCAAAATGGGCGACGGAAAAAGTTATGATATGTTTCGCAACCGCGCGATCATTCCCATCATCAACACTTTTGGAAACGTGATCGGCTTTGGCGGACGCGTGATGGATGACGGAATGCCGAAGTATTTGAACTCCCCTGAAACGGCGGCGTTTAACAAGAGCAGAAATTTATACAACCTAAACCTTGTTCGCAGGCAAAAGAATATTTCGCATTTGATTCTTGTGGAAGGGTATATGGATGTGATCGCCTTGTTTTCCTACGGGATACCGGAATGCGTGGCTACGCTTGGGACGGCGCTGACGCAGGATCAGGCGCGCATTTTGAAGCGCTACACGAACCATGTCTACATCTCCTACGACGGTGACGGCGCAGGCAAAAAAGCGACGCTGCGGGCGCTGGACATTTTGGATAAAGAGGGGATCGAGACGCGGGTGGTGAGCATCCCCGGCGGACAGGATCCGGACGAATATCTCAAAGAGCATGAAAAAAAAGGATATGTGGAGCTCATGAAAGCGTCCTTGCCCATGATGGATTACAAATTCCGCAATGCGGCTGAAAAATATGACATGACGGATAGCTATCAGAAAGAAAAGTTTGCGCAGGAATGCGTAGGAATGCTCAAGGAAGTGACGAGTGCGGTCGTTCGGGAGCGATATATGAAAAAGCTCGCAGAGATGACGGGGTTCTCACTTTCCTCCATTTCGCAGGACGCAGGCGGTCTTAAGGGAAGCGACGCAGAATGGACGCCGCCCGTGGTACGTGAAAAAACATTTGCCACAGCGGAGGAAAAGGCGGAGAACGAATTGATCCGCATGATTTGCGCAAACCCGGAAGTGATGATGCAAAAAGTCGGCGATAGGCTTACTGCGGAGGATTTTAGGCGGGAAGTTTACAAAAAGATTTTTGCTTTGCAGTACGCAAAAAAAGGAAAAGGCATTCTGGATGGCGAATTATTATCCGTGCTGGATGAAGCCGAGCGTGCGGAAATCACGGAAATGTTTGCAGTGGAAGATGACACCCGACAGATGATGAGCGATGATCTATTGAACGGATACATCCGCCAGATACAGATGGCGCGTCTTGAGCGCCGCAGCAAAAAATTGCTTGCCGCATGCAATCAGGAACAGGATGCGGAAAAAAAGCAGGCGCTTTTAAAGCAGGTCGCTGATATTTCCAAACAGATGCACAAATTGAAGACGAGTTTCTAAAATTTATATAGTAGGTGAAATTGATTGGCTGAGAAAAAAGAAAAAATTGCAGCAGGCGGACAGGCGGAAGAAGCCGTTAAGAAGGAAAAGTCTGTCGAAAAGAAGGATCAATCCAAGCTGACGGATGAGAAGATTGCAAAGATCGTCGAAGTCGGTAAGGCAAAAGGCGTGTTGAAGTATACGGAAATTTCCGAATATATCGACGACGCGCATGCAGCGCCTGACCAGATCGATAAGCTCTACGAGGCGCTCGAGGAGCTTAATATTGATGTGCTCGACGATGAGATCGAAAAGGAAGTACCCAAGGCCGAGGACGAGACGGAAGCGGAGGTCGTGGATTTTGAGATATCGATGCCGGAAAACATCAATATCGACGACCCGGTCAGAATGTATTTAAAGGAGATCGGCAAGGTGCCTCTTCTTTCTGCGACAGAAGAGGTGGAGCTTGCAAAGCTGATGGGCGAGGGCGATCAGGAAGCGAAGCGCAAGCTGGCAGAGGCAAATCTGCGCCTCGTGGTCAGCATCGCAAAGCGCTATGTTGGACGTGGTATGCTGTTCCTTGATTTGATTCAGGAGGGAAATCTCGGGTTGATCAAGGCAGTGGAAAAATTTGATTATCAAAAGGGATACAAGTTCAGCACCTATGCGACATGGTGGATCCGTCAGGCCATCACGCGCGCGATTGCAGATCAGGCGCGCACGATCCGTATTCCCGTGCATATGGTTGAAACGATCAATAAGCTGATTCGTGTATCCCGTCAATTGCTTCAGCAATACGGCAGAGATCCTTTGCCGGAGGAGCTGGCGAAGGAAATGGATATTTCAGAGGAAAAGGTGCGTGAGATATTGAAGATTGCGCAGGAGCCTGTTTCCTTGGAAACGCCGATTGGTGAGGAAGAGGACAGCCATCTGGGAGATTTTATTCCGGATGACGATGCGCCCGCTCCGGCAGAGGCGGCGGCGTTTACACTGCTTAAGGAGCAGTTGATGGATGTTCTTGATACGCTGACTCCCCGTGAGGAAAAGGTTCTGAAGCTGCGGTTTGGTCTGGAGGATGGCCGGGCGCGTACACTCGAAGAAGTGGGGAAAGAATTTCAAGTGACGCGCGAACGCATTCGGCAGATCGAAGCGAAGGCGCTGCGCAAGCTGCGTCATCCGAGCAGAAGCAAGAAACTGAGAGACTTTTTAGAATAAATGTATTGATCATTTGTATAACAAGAACAGCGGGTTCAAAAAAACCTGCTGTTTTTTTGTGCTTTTTAAGAAGATGCTTGACAAACAAGAGGATGCAAAATATACTAAAGACATAAATAATGAACTGAGGACATAAAAATAAGGAGGAAGTATTATGAAAGGGTCAAAAGGAATGTCTGCAAAGAATGCTGGGCGAGTTTTGTGTATTTGTCTGATTTTGATTCTAATCAGCTGTATTGGCGCATCTTTGCTGCAAACGTCTTTTGGTGGAGTAGAGATCATTGATTTCAAAATTCCGACTGCAAACGGAACGTGGATCGCGGGAAATTTGTTCAAGCCTGTCGGAGCGTCGGCGGAAAATCCTGTTCCAATCGTCATTACATGCCCGGGTTATTTGAACAACGACGAGATGCAGGACAGCACAGCAATTGAGCTTTCACGCAGGGGCGTGGCAGTGCTTAGCTATGATCCATATTTTCATGGGGATTCCAGTTCGGACGAGATGAGCGTGATCGAATCGACGATGAGCAGCGGTGTGGGCATGATTCCGTTGGTCGAATACGTTTACAACAATCTCAATTATGTAGATCAGTCCCAAATCGGTGTAATGGGGCATTCGATGGGGGGAATGAGCGTGTGGTTCACCCTGATGCATTATGGGGGGCAATATCGCTCCGCGCTTGAAGCAGCTAAGGAACCGGGTTCGGACGGTGGAACGGAAATTACGCAACAAGAGCAAATTGCAGCACAGGCACAAAACAAGGTAAGTGCCGGTCTTGCAAGCGGAAATGTAAGATTGTCTACCGAGGAAACATTTGCAATGATCCATGCAAATGTGGGGATCAACTATGGAAAATATGATGAAGGATGTTATGACCTGACACGTGGAAATGGCGATTTGTCCGGGAATTGCTATGAATCATTATCAGCAGTGAATGCCGAATTGCCCGAAGCGGAGCAGGTTGATTCCGTTGAGATCGGAACGTTCTATGGCAACGCGGCGGATAAGAGCCTGCGCGTGGTATACAACCCGAACGGCACACATCAGATGCAGCATTTTTCCACTGAAAGCACGGCGGATAACGTAGCATTTTTCCTTACTGCATTTGAAATGAGCAATCCGATTCCGCTGGAAAATCAACTTTGGCTGGCGAAGGAAATATTCAATGCGATTGGCCTGTTCGCAATGATCGTTTTGTTGATTCCATTATCAATTTTGCTTCTGGAGCTCCCGATGTTCAAAGGTCTGAAAGGAGAAATGCCTGCGGCATTTCCTGCGCTTGCAAACGGTAAGCGCAAAGCTCTGTTTTGGGGAAGCTGGATATTGAGCTGGGTCATTTCGTGGATTTCTTATATGCCTGTGACAACGCTTGACAAGGTGATTTTTCCGAATACTGCGTCGATGGGGATCGCAAGCCTATTCCCGCAGCAGCCGACAAACTACATCATGCTGTGGGCTGTGTTCAATGGAATCGTAGGGATTCTGTTGTTCCTGATCTTTTTCAGAGGAGCAAAGAAGGAGGGCGTCACGCCGGATATGCTCGGCGTGCGGATCGGCGCAAAGGACTTTTTCAAGACGCTTGGGCTTGCGGCTGTTGTATTCGCCCTGTTCTATGCGATCGTGGCACTGGCAGGATATTTGTTCCACACAGATTTTCGGCTTTGGTTCATCGCGATCTGTGGATTCACCGCCGATAAGCTGCTCGTCATGCTGCAATACCTCCCGTTCTATTTCATCTTCTTTTTTGCAAACGCGGTATTGATGAACAGCTTTTATCGCAGGGAAGGGCAAAAGGAAGGGTTCAGCATGTTTCTGATGGGATTGGGCAATGTTTTAGGGATCATTGCCCTGAACATTGTGCAATATGCAGTGTTGTTTTCCACGGGAAATGCCTATTGGGGGGCGGACCGACTATACCCGCTGCTGACGCTGCCGCTCATCCCGTTCCTGTTTGCAGCGGCCTACATCAGCCGACAGCTCTTTAAGGCGACGGGTAAAATTTGGCTGGGCGCGCTGATTAATACGCTGATCTTTGTCATGGTGGCGGTTGCCAATACGGCGACGCTTACGCCGCTGCACTGATTACTACAACATACTGAATAGCAAGACGGAAGGCGTTACGCCTTCCGTCTTGCTATTCGCGTTTTGCTATACTATACTAAGAATCAGAAAACAAAAAAGGAATCGGTGCAATGGGATTGGAATGGCTTGGAAAATATAGAGGATTTGTCGGTAAACTGATGAAATTCGGCAACGCATATGCGCGCACGTACAATGATGAAAACAGGGTGGTCGACTCGCCGATCAAATTGTCCTCGGCGCAAATCCAGACGTTGGAATGCATTATAGAAAACGAGGAAAACAATCGCAATATGGCGGCGTTGTCAGCGATGCTTGGCATGACGCCAAGCGCATTTTCCAAGAATGTAAATAAGATGATGGGGAAGGGCTTGCTTGAAAAATATCAGGCTTCCAATAACAAAAAGGATATCATCGTGCGCGTCTCCGATTTCGGAAAAAAAATATATGAGCAGTATGCGGACCATGCTTTGGAGGCAGTATTCAACGAGATGTTTGAAAAACTTGATGAGATACCGGAGCAATATTTGGAGAAATTTGCCGAAATATTGGAAATTGCGGCGGATGCGACCTTCAAGCCGAATCTGCCCACGCTCATCAAGCTGTGACAGGCTGGCGGAGTTGATGAGCTTATGGAAATAACAGCGAGAATGCGCGCGGTTCTTGATTTTGTGGAAAATGTGGATACAGCAGCGGATGTGGGGTGCGATCATGGATTTGTGTCTGCAGCAATGATTCGAGAGGGGCGCGCAAAGCGCGTGATTGCATGCGACATCAGCGCGAAATCGCTGCGAAAAACGCAGGAGTTGATTCGCATCTGCGGGCTTGAGGGCATCGATACGGTTGTTTCGGACGGACTGCATGCACTCGCGGGAGAAGCGCTCGATTGCGTTGTGATCGCTGGGATGGGCGGTTTGCTGATGCGCGATATTCTTGCGGACGGGCTTGCGCTGATCAAAGGAAAAAGAGACCTGGTACTTGCGCCGCAGGGCAATGAATATGAGCTGCGTGTGTTTCTTTATGAAAACGGCTATCACATTTGCGATGAAGCGGTGGTGCGGGATGACGGACATTATTATCAGATCATTCTGGCACAGCAAGGGAAAGCGCAGCCGCCCGGCGAGGTGTATCTGCATTTTGGATATTATCCTGTGCAACGCAAAGATGTGACGCAAAAAGCATTTTTGCTGCATAAATTGCGCGAATATGAGAGGATCGTCACGCGTGCGCAAAATGGGAAGAATACGGAAATGTATGTGACAAAAAAACGAGAGATGTGCCAACGAATCAGGGAGGTTTTGGAATGTCTGTAACGCTTGAACAGATGGGAACGCTGTTGGAGGATTTGGCTCCGCGCGTCTTTGCGGAGGAATGGGACAACAGCGGATTCAATGTGAATTTGCACCAGAGCAACATAAAAAGCGTGATGATTTGCCTCGATGTGACGCGTGAGGTGATCGAGCAAGCAACGGAGAAGAAGTGTGGGCTGATCGTGTCGCATCATCCTCTTTTGTTCCGGGCAATCAAACAGGTAGACACGGACAGTTATGAGGGCAGATGCCTCAAAATGCTGATCGAGAATGGAATATCGCTTTATTGCGCGCACACGAGTATGGACAGCGCACCGGAAGGGATCAATACATGGCTTGCGGATGTTTTTGAGCTGCAAAACAGGCGTTATCTTCAAGCGGGTCTAACACAGCATTTTTATGAGGTGGCGGTTCATGTGCCGCGCGAGCAGGCGGACGCGGTACGCAGAGCGATGACGAGTGCGGGCGCGGGAGAATTGGGCAATTATTCCGGCTGCACTTTTAACGTCATTGGTGAGGGAACCTTTTTGCCCGGGGTGGGCGCGGCGCCGTACATCGGACGTGAAGGACAGATGGAGCAGGTGGAGGAAGTGCGCATTTCTGCAGTTTGCGCTGCGGATAAGCTGGATGATGTGCTGCGCGCTGTGCGTGGGGTGCATCCGTACGAGCAGTCTGCAATCAGCGTATTTAGAACCGAAGAACCGCAGAAGCTGCGTTCGGGCCTTGGCATCGTGGGAGATCTTCCGCAAAAGCTGAGAGCCAAAGAAGTTCTCGATCGATTAAAGGACGCGCTTACAACCGACAATGTGCGTGTGGCGGGAGATATTGAAGGAATGATCGGCAGCGTCGGCGTGTGCGGAGGTGCCGCGGGGGAGTTTTGGAAGGAAGCAGCCGCGATGGGGGCGGATATTTTTATCACAGGAGAAATCAAGCACAATCACTATATCGAGCGGAAAAACATCATTTTGGCGGAGGCAGGACATTTCGATACGGAAAAATGCTTCTGTGCGCTGTATGCGCAAGGTTTACAAAAACGGCTGAATGATGTAAACTATAACATAGCGATTTATGTGGAAAATTTACAAAGACCATACATAAATTATTGAGGAGGTCTACCTTTGAGTAATGAATTGAAAGCTTTGTGGGATTATCAGGCAGCGGAAAGCGATCTGGAAGCCTATGAACGTTCTTTAAAAAACACGGAAACACGCAAAAGGCTGATACACCAGCAGCAGATATTCCAGACAAATCAGCAGAAGCTCAAGCAATTGGAGCAAGAGGCTGTTTTGCTGCAAAACAAGATCGGCGAGGTTGCCGGACAGCTGGACGTGCTGCAAAAGCAGATGAAGGAAAAAAAGGACGAGATATCCGAGGTGGCGAGCTACGATCTCGAGGATATGGCGGTCGACGATGTGCGCGACATGATCAAGGAGTGCGAGGCGATCAAAGGGTCCATTGAGGTGGGCAAGCGCAAGATCGTTGAGATCATGCACCGATTGGAAAAGTCCGAGACGGAGATCAAGGAAACGCTCGTGAAAATGAGCAACGCGAAAAAGCAGTTCGACGCGCTAAAAGAACAGCATGCGAAGGAAATCGACGCGGGCAAGGACGATCTTGAGAAGCTGCGTGCAAATGTCGCAAAGGCGGCGCAGGGGATCGATGCGGCGCTGATCGCGCGCTATAAGGCGATCAAGCAGCATCGCCCGAACCCCATCGCGAAGCTGGTGGGCGACCGATGCGAGGGCTGCAAGATGCAGCTTCCGTCGGGTGTGCTGCAAAATTTGAAAATAGAAGGAAACATCGTCGAGTGTGAGAACTGCGGCAGGATCCTCTATGTGGTGGAAAAATAAGTTTTTTTGAGCAAACAGGACGGTCGCGCGTGAAAGCGTGAGGAAAGTCCGGGCTCCGCAGGGCAGAGCGCCGGGTAACACCCGGTGGAGGCGACTCCAAGGAAAGTGCAACAGAAATATACCGCATCCGTTTGGATGTAAGGGTGGAACGGCGAGGTAAGAGCTCACCGGCGTTATGGCAACTTAACGCGCAATGTAAACCCCGCTTGGTGCAAGATTGATATGAGGACATTCAATGGCGGCCCGTCACGTCCTTTGTAATCGCATGAGCCGTCCGGCAACGGTCGGCCTAGATAGATGACCGTCGTACACAGAACCCGGCTTACGGTTTGTCTCAAAAACATTGAAAAAAAGCCTCTGTTTAGAGGCTTTTCCTATTTGTGCAACAGGAAAGGAAGCGCATGAACGGATTTTTGCCAATATCGAAGAAGGATATGGCGGAGCATGAAATAGAACAGCTCGATTTTGTGTTGGTGACGGGGGACGCGTATATCGATCATCCGTCCTTTGCGCACGCAATTATTTCACGCTATTTGGTGGCGCACGGTTATTCCGTTGGCATCATCGCGCAGCCTTCATGGAAAACAGCGGAGGACTTCAAGCGCCTTGGCCGCCCACGGCTCGGCTTTTTGATCAGCGCGGGCAACATGGACAGCATGGTGAACCTTTATTCCGTGACGAAGCACCGCAGGGCAAAGGATATGTATTCGCCGGGCGGGAAGGCGGGAAAGCGTCCGGCCCGCTCCACCATCGTCTACACCAAAAAAATACGCGAGGCCTATGGTGACGTGCCCGTCGTGATCGGAGGCATCGAGGCGAGTCTGCGCCGGTTTGCGCACTATGATTACTGGGACGATGCGGTCAAGCCCTCTATTTTGGCAGAGAGCGGCGCAGATATCCTCGTCTACGGCATGGGGGAACGCGCGATCACAGAGATTGCCGAGGCGCTGGACGGTGGCCTTGCTGCACGCGACATCACCTATGTGGAGGGTACGCTCTATCGAGCACCAAACCTTGAGCGCGTCTACGAATACAAAAAGATGCCTTCCTTAAAGCAGGTACGGCAGGATAAGGAAACGTATGCAAGAGCCTTCATGACACAGATGAAGGAGCGCAGGGCAACACTGGTGCAAGAGCATACGGACTGCTTCATCGTGCAGAATGTACCTGCTGCGCCGCTTAATCAGAAGGAGCTGGATTTTGTGTATGCGCTGCCATATATGAGACAGGCGCATCCGTCATACACGCAGCCCATTCCCGCGCTTGAGGAGGTGATGTTCAGCATCACGGCGACGCGAGGCTGTATCGGCGCTTGTGCGTTTTGCGCGCTATATTATCATCAGGGCAAGGACGTTGCATGGCGCAGCGTAAAAAACGTGATGAATGAAGCGGAGGAAATGACGCTAGATTCGGCATTTAAGGGCTACATACACGACGTGGGCGGCCCGACGGCGAACTTTTACGGTGTGAAGTGCACAAACCCAAAGGGGCGCTGCAACACGCGGCGGTGCTTGACCCCGGAAAAATGCAGGTTTCTAAAGGAAAACCACGCGGAATATTTGAAGCTGCTGCGGCGGTTGCGGGAGATTCCGAAGGTTAAGAAGGTATTCATCCGTTCGGGTATACGCTATGATTATGCGCTGCTCGATCAGAGCGGCGAATTCATCAAGGAGCTTGCCGCGTTTCACGTAAGCGGGCAATTGAAGCTTGCGCCCGAGCATGTCAGTCCTGATGTGCTGAAGATGATGGGAAAGCCGGATATTGAAAAGTACCGGCAGTTTTGCCAGAAATTTGAAGCGGCGTCGCAGCGGGCGAGGAAAAAACAGTATGTGCTGCCGTATTTCATGTCTTCGCATCCGGGGTGCACGCTCGCGGATTCGGTGCGGCTCGCCGAATATATCCGCGACACGGGCTTCATGCCGGAGCAGGCGCAGGACTTTTACCCTACACCGGGTACGCTTGCGACGTGCATGTACTATACAGGAATAGACCCGGAGACCGGCAAAAAGGTCTATATACCCAAAACGGCGGAGGAAAAAGCGATGCAGCGCGCGCTGATCCAATACAAAAATCCCAAAAACAGAGGCATGGTGAAAAAGGCGCTCAAAAAGGCGGAACGGGATGATTTGATCGGGAACGGCAAGAAGAAACTGATCAGGGAATAACGCGGGATTTGCGGGAAAGTTATCTGTTAATTCGTATTGCGTGCGGGGTATAAATATAGTATACTATTCTCTGTATTGTTCTGTAAATTTATAGTTTTGAAACATCAGGAGGAAGTAGCATGGCTGCTAAAATGGAAAAGCTCGAAGGCAACAAAGCAAAACTGGAGATCAAGATTTCCGGAGATAAATTCGAAGAAGGGATCTCAAAAGCGTACCAGAAGCTGAAGGGTAAATTCAATATTCCCGGATTCCGCAAGGGAAAAGCACCGAGAAAGATGGTCGAAAATTTTTATGGGCCGCAGGTGTTTTATGAAGATGCATTGGATGAGATCGTTCCGGATGCATACATGGAAGCAGTCAAGGAACATGAGCTCGATGTTGTTTCAAGGCCCGATTACGATGTACTGAGCCTCGACGCGAAGGATGGCGTAGTCGTCACTGCGACGGTCGTTTTGAAGCCGGAGGTCAAGCTTGGAAAATATGAAGGCATCAAGGCGAAAAAACCGGTCGAAAAAATTGGGGCAAAGGAAGTTGACGCGGAAATCGAAAAGACCCGTGAGCAGAATGCAAGATGGGTGGATGCGGACCGTGCGGCAAAGAATGGCGATACCGTTGTGATTGATTTCGTCGGAAGCATCGACAAAGAGAAGTTTGAGGGCGGTTCGGCACAGGATCAGACGCTTGTTCTTGGCGAGGGGCGCTTTATCCCTGGGTTTGAAGAACAGGTCGTCGGCATGAAAGCCGGTGAGGAAAAGGACATCAATGTCAAGTTCCCGGAAGATTACACGCCCGAATTTGCCGGAAAAGACGCGGTATTTGCAATCACGCTGAAAACGGTCAGGGAAAAGGAATTGCCCGCCTTGGACGACGACTTTGCGCAGGATGTGTCGGAGTTTGACACGCTTGCGGATTATAAAAAAGACGTTAAGAAAAAATTGCAGGAGCGTGCGGATATGCGCGCGAAAGCAGAGCTGGAAAATCAGCTTCTCTCGGCTGTGGCCAAGGGCATCAAGGCCGATATTCCGGACGTGATGGTCGACAATCAGATCGACTACCAGATCCAGCAGATGTCTTATCAGCTGATGTATCAGGGTATGAAGATCGAGGACTACCTCGGCTATATGGGCAAAACCATTCAGGATTTGCGGAACGACTACAAGGAAAGTGCGCAAGAGCAGGTTCGCATGCGTCTTGCGGTGGAAGCGCTGTTAAAAGAACTGAAGATTGATCCGACGGAAAAAGAGATCGAAAAGAAATATGAGGAACTCGCGAAGGAAGCGAAGAAATCCGTGCAGGAATATAAGGATATGATGGGCACGGAGGAGCTTGATTATTTCAAGGATCGCGTCGCGATGGAGCAGTTGTTCGATTATCTGGTTTCCAAGGCAGAGATCGAAGAGGTCGATCCGAAGCAGGAAGCGGAAAAAACCGCGGCCAAGAAGACGGCGACCAAGACAAGCGCGAAAAAAGAGCCTGCGAAAGATTCCGATAAAGCGGCAGCCAAAAAGCCGGCTGCAAAAACTGCGGCAAAGAGCAAGGCTGCTAAGGAATAACAAATTTTCGATGCGCCCGTATTGTATGGCGCAGCAAGGAGGTTAGTTTATGAGCTTAGTACCGATCGTGGTAGAACAGACAAACAGAGGAGAGCGCAGCTACGATATCTTCTCACGGTTGTTGAAGGACAGGATCATTTTTCTGACGGGTGAAATCGACGATGTTACCGCCAATCTGGTGGTGGCGCAGATGATTTTTCTGGAGGCAGAGGATCCGGATAAAGATATTTACGTATACATCAACAGCCCCGGTGGGTCCATTACGGCCGGGATGGCGATTTACGATACGATGCAGTATATCAAGTGCGACGTAAGCACGATCTGCATTGGTATGGCCGCTTCCATGGGAGCGTTTCTGATGGCGGCGGGTACAAAGGGAAAGCGCAAGTCGCTTCCGAACAGCGAGATCATGATTCATCAACCGTTGGGCGGAACGCAGGGGCAGGCGACGGATATCGCCATCCATGCACAGCGTATCATTGCCATTAAGGATAAGATGAACAAAATTTTGAGCGACAGGACAGGTCAGGCGCTGAAAAAAGTACAGAAGGACGTCGAACGCGATTATTTCATGACTGCGGACGAGGCCCTTGAATACGGGATCATCGACGAGATCATCCCGGCGAAATAGCGCCGGAGGGAAAAAAGAACATGTATGATAATTTTAATGACAGCGGGGAAAACCAGATCAAGTGCACCTTCTGCGGCAAAACGCAGGACGAGGTGCGGCGACTGGTTGCCGGGCCGGGCGTATACATCTGCGATGAATGCGTAGAGCTCTGCCGCGAGATCATTGACGAGGAATTTAGAGAGGCGGCAAAGTTTGAGCTTAAGGACATTCCGAAGCCGTCAGAGATCGTGAACACGCTCAATGACTATGTGATTGGGCAGGATAAAGCAAAGAAGTATTTGGCGGTTGCGGTTTATAACCACTATAAGAGGATCAACGCCGAGATTTCCGCCGAGGACGGAACGGAGATACAAAAATCCAATATTCTGATGCTCGGGCCTACCGGAAGCGGCAAGACGCTGCTTGCACAAACGCTGGCAAGGATTTTGAACGTGCCGTTTGCCATTGCGGATGCGACGTCGCTTACCGAGGCCGGCTATGTGGGCGAGGATGTGGAAAACATCCTCTTGAAGCTGATACAGGCGGCGGATTTTGACATCGAACGCGCACAGAAGGGCATCATCTATGTTGATGAAATTGATAAGATCGCCCGCAAAACGGATAACCCGTCCATCACGCGCGATGTTTCCGGCGAAGGTGTGCAGCAGGCATTGCTGAAGATTTTGGAAGGCACGGTTGCGAGCGTTCCCCCGCAGGGCGGGCGTAAGCATCCTCATCAGGATTTTTTGCAGATCGACACGACGAATATCCTGTTTATTTGCGGCGGTGCATTCGATGGGTTGGATTCCATCATTGAAAACCGCACCGGCAAAAAGATGATGGGGTTTGGTGCGGAAGTGAAGAGCAAGCAGGAAAAGGATATCGGAAAACTGCTTGATGTGCTGCAGACGGAAGACCTCTTGAAGTTTGGGTTGATCCCGGAGTTTGTGGGCCGTCTGCCGGTGGTCGTGAATCTGCATTCGCTTGATGAGCAGGCGCTTGTGGAAATCCTTAAAAAGCCTAAGAACGCGCTCACAAAGCAGTTCAAGAAGCTGTTTGAGATTGATGGCGTGGAGCTTGAGTTTGAAGATGATGCATTGAAACAGGTTGCAAAGCTAGCGATCGAACAGAAGACGGGCGCGCGCGGATTGCGGAGCATTATCGAGACGTCCATGATGGACATCATGTACGATCTGCCTTCACGCGACGATGTGCTGCGGTGTGTTGTCACCAAGGATACGATCGATTCCAAAAAACCGATGCTTGTGATGGGTGAAAAAGCGGCGCTGAAAAAGCCGCGACAGAAGGAAGAGACGGCGTCCTAACATAAAACAGAGAAAGAGCGGAGTGTTTCCGCTCTTTTTGTTTGCTATATTTTGTGTCATACTATATAATATATCAGTATGCATACATAATCTTGTGGAGGAAACGCTATGTCAAAGACATATACAGCAAGCGATATACAGGTGCTTGAGGGGCTGGACGCGGTGCGCCGGCGGCCGGGCATGTACATCGGAACGACGAGCACCAAGGGGTTGCATCACCTGCTGTGGGAGATCGTTGACAATGGGATCGACGAAGCGGCAAACGGCTACGCAAATAAGCTGACAATTACGATACATCCGGATAATTCCTTATCTGTGGAGGACAACGGACGCGGGATACCGACGGGTTTGCATCCGGAATTGAAGATTTCAGGTGTGGAGGTCGTGTTTACGCAGCTTCATGCCGGAGGCAAGTTTAACAATGAAAATTATGCCTATTCGGGCGGATTGCACGGGGTGGGCGCTTCCGTTGTGAATGCGCTTTCCAAATGGCTTGAGGTGGAGGTCTATCAAAACGGAAAGATCTATTATCAGAAATATGTGACAGAGACGGACACAAAGGGAAAAATGCAGGTGGGCAAACCTGTCGCGCCGCTCAAGGAAATCGGAGAAACGAAAAAGAAGGGTTCCAAGATCACCTTTTTAGCAGATGATACGGTGTTCGACAACACCGATTTTCAGTTTGACGTGATCAGAAGACGCGTGAGGGAACTTGCGTTCCTCACAAAGGGGCTCAACATCGTGCTGATCGATGAACGTCAGATGACGGGCGGCAGACCGCGCAAGGAAACCTTTGAATATACGGGCGGCATCGTGGATTTTGTGTTGTATCTCAACAAGGACAAGACGCCTTTGCACGCTGCGCCTATTCTTCTCGAGGGGCAAAAGAACGATATTCTCGTAAGCATTGCCATGCAGTATAACGCAAGCTACACGGAGAGTATTTTTTCCTATGTGAACAACATTCCGACCACAGAGGGCGGGATGCATGAAACGGGCTTCAAAACGGCGATCACAAAGGTGATGAACGATTATGCGCGCACCAACAACCTTCTAAAGGAAAAAGAAGCAAACCTGACGGGGGACGACTTCCGCGAGGGATTGTGCGCCGTTGTGAACATCAAAATGAAAAATGTGCAGTTTGAAGGGCAGACGAAGACGAAGCTCGGGAATGCGGAAGCCCGCGTGGCCGTGGAGGCCATTGTAACGGAGCGTCTGGCTGCATTTATGGCGGATCTCAACAACACGCAGATATGTACGAAGATATTGGAAAAGGCCATCGGCGCTGCACGTGTGCGCGAAGCGGCGCGCAAGGCAAAGAAGATGGAGCGCGCGAAGAGCAAACTCGAAAATTCGCCGCTTGTAGGAAAGCTTTCCGCATGCACAGGCAGGAAACCGGAACAAAACGAGCTGTTTATCGTAGAAGGCGACAGCGCCGGCGGAAGTGCGAAGCAAGGCCGCGACAGACGCTTTCAGGCGATTTTACCACTGCGCGGCAAGCCGCTCAACGTGGAAAAAAAGCGCATCGATCAGGTATTGGCGAACGAGGAGTTCCGTTCCATCATCACAGCGCTCGGCGCGGGCTTTGACGACAGCTTTAACATTGAGAACATCAAATACAATAAGATCATCATTCTGGCAGATGCGGATCAGGACGGCGGACACATCCGCGCGATTTTGATTACGTTTTTCTACCGTTATTTTAAGGACCTGATCACGGACGGACATTTATACATCGGCCGCCCGCCGCTTTTTAAGGTGGCAAAGGGAAACAAGGTGCTTTACGCATACAACGACGAGCAGCTTGAAAAGGCAAAGCAGCAGATCGGCAGAGGATACGCGGTGCAGCGCTACAAAGGGCTGGGAGAGATGAATCCTGAGCAGTTGTGGGATACGACGATGGACCCGGAGAAGCGTTCGCTGATCCGTGTGACGATCGACGATCTTGCCGACGTGGAGCAGATCGTCACCACGCTGATGGGCGATAATGTGGAGCCGCGTAAACAGTATATTGCGGAGCACGCAAATTTCAACAAACAGGATAATTTTGAGGTGACGTTGCATGAAGTCGAAGCAAATTGATTTTAAGGAAAACATCATAGACGCGGCACTCAATGAGGTCATGCACAATTCCTATATGACGTATGCGGAATATGTCACCATGGAGCGCGCCCTTCCGCGCGTAGAGGACGGCCTTAAGCCTGTGCAGCGCAGAATTTTGTATACGATGTATGATCTTGGCATTTTGCCGGATAAACCGTTCAAAAAATCTGCGAGAATCGTGGGTGAGGCGCTGGGTAAATATCATCCGCATGGCGACACGAGCGTTTACGACGCCATGGTACGTTTGGCGCAGCCTTATGCCATGCGTATGCCGCTTGTGGACGGGCATGGAAACTTTGGCTCTATGGACGGGGACAGTGCCGCCGCGATGCGTTATACGGAGGCGCGTTTATCGCCCCTTGCGCTAGAAATGCTGCGCGATCTCAATAAGGACACCGTACCGTTTCGTCCTAACTTTGATGATACGGAACGGGAGCCGGACATGCTGCCCGCGCGTTATCCAAATCTTTTGGTGAATGGATCGTCGGGCATTGCCGTGGGGCTTGCGACGAACATCCCGCCGCACAACTTGGGCGAGGTGATCGACGGGGTAGTGACGCGCATTGAAAATCCGGAATGCACGCTTCGGGATGTGATGAAATTCATCAAGGCTCCTGATTTTCCCACCGGCGGATATTTGCTGGGCGGAGAGGGCCTAATGCAGGCCTATGAGACGGGCAAGGGCAAACTGCTGATGCGCGCAAAGACGCACATCGAAAAAACCAAGACGGGAAAAAACTTGATCGTCATCACGGAGATACCCTATGAGGTGAAAAAATCCGCGATGCTCGAGAAAATTCTTGCTGTGAGTGAAACAAAAAAAGAGCTTTTTTCTGGTATCGACGACATCCGCGATGAATCGGATCGAGAAGGCATTCGCGCGGTGGTGGAACTGAAAAAGGGCCACGATCCGGAAAAGATATTGAATCTGCTTTATAAGTATACGGATTTGCAGACCACCTTTGGCGTGAACATGATGGTGATCGCGGATGGATCTCCGCGCCAGCTTGGTCTTTTAAGTGTAATTGATTACTATATCAACCATCAGAAGAATGTTGTGACGCGCCGCACGCAGTTTGATCTGGAAAAGGCTGAGAAACGCGAGCATATTTTGCTGGGCCTGATCATTGCGGTGAAGAATATCGACCGCGTGATCAAGATCATTCGTTCCTCAAAAAATTCAGAGGAAGCGAAGCACAGCCTGATGAAGGAATTCAACCTGACGGGCGTGCAGGCGCAGGCGATCCTCGACATGCGGCTCGCACGGCTCACAAATCTTGAGGTGGAGCTGCTGGAAAACGAATACAAAGAAGTTGTTGCGCTCATCAAATATTTACGGTCGATCCTTGGCTCGGAGAGCAAGCTGCTCGAGGTTATCAAGGAGGAGTTGTGCGCGGTGAAGGCTAAATATGCCGACAAGCGGCGTACGCAGCTCATGAAAGAGGAACACGCGAACATCGAAGTGGATGAGAGCGAATTTATGGTGGTGGAAGAGTGCACCGTCATGCTGACGCGCGGCGGAAACCTCAAGCGGATGTCTCAAAAAGCGCTGCAAAAGGGAATGGAAGCGGGAGATTTGGAGGAAAAGCTTCAGCCCGTGCTGCTCGTGCCCACCGATACGGGCGCTAAAATATACATTTTTACCAATAAAGGCGATATGATCATGATGCCGGTGACGGGCGTGCCCGAGGCGCGCATGAAGGAGGCGGGCAAATCGTTGAATGCCCTTGTGCCGGGAGTGGATGCGGATGAGGTGATTCTCAACATCCTCACAAAAAATGATTTTGAGAGTAAGCTGATGTATTTTGCGACTCAGGGCGGCCTTGTGAAGGCTACGCAGATGGAGGAATTTGATGTCAAAAAGTCACGCATCATGGCGTGTGGGCTAAAGGACGGAGACGTGCTGGTGTATGCCGCGCCCAACAATCCGCAAAACGAAAACATGATTTTTATTACGTCGGACGGTATGTCTATCAACATCAAAAAGAGCGAAATTTCGGTGATGGGGCGCAGCGGAAAGGGCGTTGGAGCGATCAAGCTTGGCCGTCACGCGGATATCGTGTTCGCGGAGCAGATCAAAAACGGACAGGATGGAGACGTGCTGCTTATGACGGAAAAGGGCTATGCCAAGCTGACTCCGGTTGCGGAGTTTGAGGAGCAGGGTAGGAACGGCAAGGGCCTGAAATCCTATCAGCTGACGGACGCGACGGGGATGAAGGTCGTAGGCGCTTTGCTGATCGACAAAATCACGACGGTGACGGGCGTTCAGAAATCCGGTGAACTTCACAAGATCACCACGGACAGCGTTCCAAACGCGCCGCGCAATACACGCGGAGAACAGGTGATCCTTGCGGTGATGGGCGACGATGTCGTTTTGCTCTATAAAAATATTTTCGACTGACGTGCGCTTTATTTTCACATAGTAATGTGCTAAAATGTAGGTATAGTGAATTTGTACCTGCATTTTTGTATTGTGAGGTGTTTGACGTGTATCATTCGAAACTGGAATCAAAGGAGCTTAGCACGCTTTTTGAAGCGATATTGTCGCTTGAAAATGAGGAAGAGTGCTATATGTTTTTTGAGGATCTGTGCACCGTTGCGGAGCTTTCAGCCATTTCGCAGCGCTATAAGGTCGCGCAGATGCTCAAGGACAAAACCACCTGCCACGCCATCGCGGAAAAAACGGGCGCTTCGACCGCCACGATCTCCCGCGTGAACCGCTGCTTGAATTATGGCACGGGCGGCTATCAGATGGTGCTTGAAAGAAACGAAAAACAGGGAGAATAGTTTTGTATAAACTGAATGAAAGACAGCAGCAGGCGGTAGAGGCGATTTCCGGGGCTGTGCTCGTTCTTGCGGGCGCGGGAAGCGGAAAGACACGCGTTCTGACAGAGCGCGTCGCACATTTGATCAACGAAAAAAACGTGGCTCCGTGGCAGATACTCGCAATCACGTTCACGAACAAGGCGGCGCAGGAGATGCGTGAGCGGATATCCGGTGTAGTGGATGCGGATATGCGCGACATGTGGATCAGCACCTTTCACGCGATGTGCGTGCGCATGATGCGTCGTTATGCGGAAAAGGTCGGTTATACCAAAAACTTTCTGATTTATGACACGGACGACACGCTGCGGCTTTTGAAGAAGATTTTAGAACGCATGGGGCTCAAGGAAAACAAGAGCTATTCCGACCGCTACATCAAAAACCTGATCAGCAAATATAAAAACGACAGCACAACGCTGGATTTTGACCAGTATGCGGAGGAACGCAATCCGTTCGTTGCCGAGCACGCGGGCGAAATATTTGATGAATATACGCAGGAGATGCACAGGCAGAACGCCATGGATTTTGACGACCTGCTTTTAAACACGCTGCTGCTTTTGGAAACGGACAGCGAGGCACGCACTTATTATCAAAACAAATTCCACTATATTCTCGTGGACGAGTATCAGGACACAAACATGGTTCAGTATAAGCTGATCCGTATCCTTTCGGAGGGATATGGAAATATTTTTGTGGTGGGTGACGACGATCAGTCGATTTATGCGTTTCGCGGCGCGAACATCAGAAATATCTTAGAGTTCGAGAAGGATTTCTCCGGCGCGAAGGTGATCCGTCTGGAGCAGAATTACCGTTCGGATAAGAAAATCCTTAATGTTGCAAACAGTGTGATCCAAAACAACGAGGGACGCAAGGGCAAGACCCTGTGGAGCGACATCGACGAGGGAGAGCGCCCTGTGCACTATACCGCGAACAGCGAGTATGAAGAGGCGGAGACCATTGCGCGGGAAATACAGCGGTTGTCTGACGACGGGATGCGCTATTCCGATATGGCGATTTTGTACCGCATTCACACGCTCTCGAGGATACTGGAAGAAAAGCTGCGGTTGTATGCCATCCCATATCGTATTTACGGGGGGATCAGCTTTTATGAACGCAGGGAAATCAAGGATATGGTCGCGTATCTCAATATTATCGCAAACCCGGCGGCGGATATTCAGCTTTTGCGAATCATTAATACGCCAAAACGGGCAATCGGCAGCGCGAAGATCGAGGCGCTTGCGCAGAGCGCGGAATACAACGGAATATCCATCCTTGAGGTGATGAAAAACGCGAACGTGCTATTGACAGACAAGGCGCTCGTGAAGAAGGCAAACGAATTTTATGAACTATATGAGCGCATGAGTGAAGGCTATGCGGACAAAAGCGTGCATGAAGTGCTGGAGGACGTATACGAACACTCTGGCTACAAGCGCATGCTGGAGGACGAAAAAACGCCGGAAGCGGAGACGCGCATGGAAAACATCGCGGAACTCATCAACTCTGCGTACACCTACGACGCAGACGAGGAGGCGTCGCTCGAAGGCTTTTTGCAAAACATTGCGCTCATCACGGACCTTGACAGCATGGATGACAAGGGCGGCGTGACACTGATGACGATGCATGCGGCAAAGGGCTTGGAATTTGATGCGGTATTTGTCGCGGGCATGGATGAGAACATTTTCCCAAGCCAGCGGGCAATCGACGAGGACAACGTGGAGGAGGAGCGCAGGCTCTGTTATGTGGCGGTCACGCGCGCAAAGCGTAAGTTATACCTGCTAAACGCAAATATGCGCACGCTTTATGGGCGTATGCAGCCTTCGGTGCAGTCGCGCTTTTTGGACGAGGTGGAGGATGGCCTTCTAAACTGCATCGGCAAGAAAAAACCGGTGATCGCGCAGAAGGCTGCGGGCGCGGAGCAAAAGAAGCTGTTCACGGGCGGTGGTTTCGATTTCAAGAAGGCCGCGCCGCAAAAGGTGAGCGGGGATTATTGCATCGGTACGGCAGTGGAGCACAAGACCTTTGGACGCGGCAAGGTAAAGAGTATTATGGGAGACGGAGACTCCAAGGTTGCGATCGTCGATTTTTACGAGGTGGGTGAAAAAAAGATGTTTTTGGCCTTTGCCTCGCTCAAAATTTTGAAATAGGTGGCGCATGGAACATATAAGGGAACTGATCGATCAACTGAATGAATATGCCTACCGCTATTATGTGCTGGATGATCCGGCTGTGGCGGATGCGGAATACGACAGGCTTTATGACGAGTTGACGCGCCTTGAGCGTGAAACGGGAAGGATAGAGCCTGATTCGCCGACACAGCGCGTGGGCGGCAAGCTGCTGGAAGGCTTTTCAAAGCACACGCACCTTGCCCCGCTGTGGAGTCTCGATAAGGCGCAGAGCATAGGGGAAGTGGTGGCGTGGCAGGAGCGCACAAACAAGCAGATCGAACAGCTCGGCCTAAAAAAGGCATCCTATTCACTGGAATATAAATTTGACGGATTGACGATCAACTTGACTTACGACGGCGGCTACCTGATTGGCGCGGCAACCCGCGGAAATGGCATCGTGGGAGAAGATGTGACGGAGCAGGTTAAAACGATACAATCCATCCCGCTCCGCATTCCTTTTTCAGGCAGGATGGAAGTGCAGGGGGAAGCCATCATGCGGCTTTCTGCACTGGAAGCGTACAACAAAACGGCAGCGGAGCCGCTGAAAAACGCGCGCAACGCGGCAGCAGGGGCGATCCGCAATTTGGACCCTGCGCAGACTGCGAAGCGGCGGTTGGATGCGTTTATTTATAATGTCGGATATATTGAAGGCAAAACGTTTGTCGATCATCAGGAGATGATCGCGTTTTTGCGGGAAAACAAGTTTCACGTCGGTACATATGAAAAGGTGTTTTCAGACGTAACGGAAATCGGACGCGCAGTCGGTGAGGTTGAACAGAAACGTGGCGATTTGGATTTTCTGATTGACGGAATGGTGATCAAACTGACGGATTTTGCGACGCGCGAGGCGCTCGGATATACGCAGAAATTTCCGCGTTGGGCCATTGCCTATAAATTCGCGGCGGAGGAAATGACCACGAAAATCCTCGACGTGACGTGGGATGTGGGCAGAACCGGGAAGCTGACGCCGCTCGCGTATTTGGAGCCGGTGGAGCTTGCGGGCGCGACGATCCGCCGGGCGACGCTCAACAACTATGAAGACATTTTACGCAAACACGCTGCAATCGGCGCGGATGTGTTTATCCGCCGTTCAAACGATGTGATCCCGGAGATACTGGGGGCATCTCCGGTGCAGGACGGGCCGCTTACACCCATCGGAAAACCAACGGTTTGCCCTGCCTGCGGAACGGCGCTTGAGGAAGTTGGACCGAACCTGTTTTGTCCCAACTCATTAAGCTGCAAGCCACAGCTTACGTCACGTATGGTGCACTTTGTTTCGCGCGATGCGATGGATATTGAGAATCTGAGCGAAAAGACGATAGAGCTGATGTTTGAAAAGCTCGATATCAGAGATATCGCGGGTATTTACACGCTAAAGCGCGAACAGCTTTTGGAGCAGGAGGGGTTCAAGGAGAAGCGCACGGAAAACATATTGAACGCCATCGCGGCGAGCAAGCGCCCGCCCCTCGCAAATTTCATTTACGCACTTGGCATTTCGAATGTGGGAAAAAAGACGGCAAAGGACCTGGCGCGTACCTTTCGCACCTACGAAAGGATCAAACGTGCGACGGCTGATGAACTGATCGCGATCGACGACATCGGCGAGGTGGTCGCGCGGGATGTGATCGCTTTTTTTGAGAATGAAAATTATATGCGTGTGGTGCAGGAATTGTTTGATGCGGGCGTTGTGCCGATTGATGACGAGGGAGCGATATCCGGCGGGAAGTTTGAAGGGAAGACGTTTGTGCTTACGGGTACGCTCACGCAATATACGCGCAAGCAGGCGCAGGAGATTATCGAAAGCATGGGCGGGAAGACGAGCTCTTCCGTCAGCAAAAAAACAGATTATGTGCTTGCGGGCGACGAAGCGGGCAGCAAGCTGGAAAAGGCCCGCGCCCTCAATGTGACTGTGCTCAGTGAAGATGAATTCAAAGAGATGTTATAAAGGAGAATGGGAAACATGTTGAAGGAACGGGCATACGATTATTATGAAAACAAGGACTGCAACTGTGCGGAGGCGGTGATCCGCGCGGCGAACGATGAATATGATCTTGGCATCAACGAACAGGGACTGCGTTCGTTCGGTGGCTTTGGCGCAGGTATGTATTGCGGGAGCGTGTGCGGAGCGATCAGCGGCGCACTCGGCGCGATCAGCGCAAGGGAAATCAAAACGTGCGCGCACCAGACACAGGCGTTGGGGCCGAAGTGCAAGGCAATGATGAACGGTTTTAAGGAGCGCTTTGGCAGTGCGTTCTGTACAAAAGTGAAGGCGGATCACGGACATCCTGAACGGCGGTGCGGCGACGTCGTGATGGGCGCGGCGGAAATTCTCGAAGAAATCATGAAATAATAAACATGGAGGAATGAGGATTCATTCCTCTTTGCTGTTCACGAGCAGCGGTTTGTGTGATATAATAGTTGATTATGTGAATCATGAAAATAAAGGACGGACAATGATATGCGTGTTACAAAAGAAGAGGTCGAGCGCATTGCCTCACTTTCCATGCTCAGCCTCGATGATGAGAAAAAGCAGATGATCCAGAAGAATCTGGATGATATTTTGGCTCATGCGGAAAAGCTCAACGAGCTCGACACAGAGGGCGTGGAGCCGACGAGTTACATATTGAAGCAGCAAAACGTTGTGCGGAAGGATGAACCCGGCAAGGTTTGGGAACGCGAAGACATGCTTAAAAATGCATCAGAGCGTGAAGACGGCTGCTTTGTAGTGCCGAAGGTGGTCGACTGATGGAGGGACAAATGGAGCTTAGAGCATTGACAATCAAACAGGCAGCGGAGCTGCTTGAAAAAAAAGAGATTTCGTCGGAAGAGCTTACGCAGGCCTGCATCGACAGGATCGAAGCGATGGAACCAAAGGTGAACGCATTGGTGACAGTCTGTGCTGAGGATGCGCTCAAGACCGCGAAGCGTGTGGATGAAAAGCGCGCAAAGGGCGAGGCGTTGGGGCGGCTTGCGGGGATTCCTGCAATCATCAAGGACAATATGTGCACGCAGGGGGTGCTTTCCACGGCATCTTCCAAGATGCTTAACAACTATAAACCGGTCTATGACGCGACGGCGGTGGAACGGCTCAAGGCGGAGGATTACGTGATGCTCGCAAAAGCGAACATGGACGAATTTGCAATGGGATCATCCACGGAAACGTCCTATTTCGGCGTGACGAAAAACCCGTGGGACATTTCCCGCGTGCCCGGTGGATCGTCGGGCGGCAGCGCGGCATGCGTTGCGGCGGACGAGGCGATTTTCTCGCTTGGCTCGGACACGGGTGGGTCAGTGCGCCAGCCTGCGGCTTTTTGTGGCGTGGTTGGTCTGAAGCCCACCTATGGGGCGGTTTCGCGGTTCGGGCTGATGGCGTTCGCGTCCTCGCTTGATCAAATTGGCCCGCTCACCAAAAATGTGGAGGATTCCGCATTTGTGATGGATATCATCGCGGGTAACGACCCGAAGGATTCCACCTCGGCGATCATGGAATATCCGCGCTATGGCGAGGGGATGAAGACTGAAATCAAGGGGCTGAAGGTCGGCATTCCGAAGGAATATTTGGAGCAGGAGATCGATCAGGAGATGCGCCAGTCTTATCTCGATGCGATCAAAAAGTTTGAGGATATGGGCGCGATCGTGGAGGAAACGTCTCTCCCTACCTTTGATTACGCGCTTTCCGCGTATTATGTGATTGCCTCGGCAGAGGTTGCCTCCAACCTTTCACGGTTTGACGGTATTCGCTATGGGTACCGCACCGAGCACTGCGACGATTTGAAGCAGATGTATAAGAATACGCGTTCCGAAGGCTTTGGCGACGAGACGAAGCGACGCATTATGCTCGGTAACTATGTGCTGAGCTCGGGATACTATGACGCTTATTATTTAAAAGCGCTCAAGGTCAAAACGCTCATCAAAAACGATTTTGACCGTTTGTTTGAAGCGTATGACATTTTGCTTTCCCCAACAGCCCCCACGCCGGCGTTCAAGATCGGCGCGAAGGCCACGCCGCTTGAAATGTATGTAAACGATCTGTTCACCGTACCCGTCAACATTGCGGGCGTGACGGCGATTTCCGTTCCGTCGGGCGTAAGCGCGGAGGGACTGCCGCTTTCCGTGCAGATGATCGCCAAGGCGTTTGATGAGAACACGATGTTCCGCGCGGCGTGGAACTTTGAACAGGCCGTGAAGTTTGATAAAAAACCGACGTTGTGATGGAGAATGACGATGAAATATGAAATAGTGATCGGACTTGAGGTCCACGTGGAAATGGCGACGAAAACAAAGATTTTCTGCGCGTGCAAAAATGAATTTGGTTCGGAGCCGAACACGAATGTGTGCCCGGTGTGTCTTTCTATGCCGGGAACCCTTCCCGTATTGAACGCACAGGCGGTGGAATACGGTGTGCGTGCGGGGCTTTCGCTGAACTGTCATATACCGAACTATTCCAAGCTGGACAGGAAAGGGTATTTTTATCCAGACCTTGCAAAGGCATATCAAATTTCCCAGTTTGATTATCCTCTTTGCGCGCGCGGAGAAGTGGAGCTTGACGTCGACGGGGAAAAGCACAAGATTGGGATCACGCGCATCCATATCGAAGAAGACGCGGGCAAGCTGGTGCATCAGGGATCGCAGAGCCTTGTGGACTACAACCGCGGCGGCGTACCGCTGATGGAGATCGTCACGGAGCCGGATTTTCGAAACGCCGTACAGGTGAAGGCGTTTTTGGATACGGTGCGCGCAAATATGGAATACATCGGTGTTTCGGACTGCAAGATGGAGGAAGGCTCCATGCGGTGCGACATTAACATTTCCGTTCGTCCGGAGGGAGAGAAAAAGCTCGGCACGCGCACAGAGCTAAAAAACATCAATAGCATTTCAGCGGCACAGCGCGCCATTGAATATGAGTCGAAGCGTCACATCGAGGTGATCGAGGACGGCGGACAGATCGTGCAGGAAACAAGGCGGTGGGATGACGGAAAAGCGAAGACTTTTTCCATGCGCGACAAGGAAGAAGCGCACGATTACCGCTATTTCCCGGACCCGGACCTCGTGCCTGTATATCTCACGGACGAGCAGATCGAGCAGATCAGGGCATCCTTGCCCGAGCTTCCGGCGACGAAGCGTGAACGCTATGTGCGCGAATTTGGCCTGCCTGAATATGATGCGGGCGTGTTGACGATGTCCAAATATACGGCACAGTTTTTTGAGGACAGCGTGGCGATTTATGACGAACCAAAGGCAATCAGCAACTATATCATGGTAGACCTTGCGCGGCTCTTAAAGGAAAACAGCGTGGAACCAAAGGACATCCCAGTTTCCCCACAGGATTTTACGGACCTGTTAAAGCTTGTGAGCGGCGGAGTGATCAACTCAAGCGTGGGCAAGCAGGTGTTTGAAGAGATGTTTAAAACGGGCAAAAAGCCTGCACAGATCGTCGAGGAAAAGGATTTGAAGCAGAACGACAACGCGGACGAAATCCTTGGGATCGTCCAGAAGATCATTGCGGACAACCCCAAACCTGTGGCTGATTATAAGGGCGGAAATGCAAAGGCAATGACCTTTTTTGTGGGGCAGGTTATGAAGGCGACCAAGGGCAAGGCGAACCCAAAGACGGTGAACGAACTTGTGAAGGCGGAGCTCGACAAAGCATGAGGCAGGGTAAGCTCACCAATTCCATATTGCAGGAATTGGTGATTGACAAAATTGAACCGAGAAACAGAGAAACCGTGGTGGGAGCGGGTGTGGGCGAGGACTGCTGCGCCGTGAGAACCAACGGTCTGTGTGTCGTTTCTACCGACCCGATCACTGCGGGCGGCGAACAAACAGGCGTGCTCGCCATACACATCAACGCGAATGACATCGCGGCGGCGGGGGCGATCCCCATTGCGGCGCTTGTGACGCTGCTCATCCCACCGCATGGGACGGAGGAGGAGATCGCCGCTTTGATGCGGCAGATCAGCCAAACGGCACGTGAACTCGAGATCGACATCATCGGCGGGCACACGGAGGTCACAGACAGCGTGAACCGCACGGTGGTATCCGTAACGATGATCGGAAAACCCGTTATCGAGGGAAAGATGTTCCGCACCTCGGATATGCGGCCGGGAGACGACATCATTATGACGAAGTATGCCGGACTGGAAGGTACGGCGATCATTGCCGCTGAATTTGCGGACGAGCTTGCGCTGGATGAGGAAGACAAACGCGCGCTTGCGCTGGTGGCGAATTCTCTGAGTGTGGTGCGAGACGGACGGATCGCTGCGGAAACCGACGGTGTGAGCGCGATGCACGACATCACCGAGGGAGGCGTTCTGGGTGCGGTAAGCGAGATGTGTACGGCATCGGGCGTGGGCGCGGTGATCGATCTTCACAAAGTCCCCGTTCTTGGCGTGACACAAAAAATATGTGATCGCTTTGAGATCGACGTATACGGCCTGATTTCTTCGGGCAGTATGCTGATCGCGGCGCAAGACGGTCCAGCCACCGCCGCGCGGCTCATAGAGCAGGGTATCCCCGCAGCGGTGATCGGCAAGGCGGAAGGAACGGAAATCTGCGATATTTCATCGGGCCATAAGAGGGAAATTCATCCATATCCGGCAGATCAGCTGTATTGCGTTTTGGAAAGAACTTTATAACACGCGCACAGTGTGTTATAATAATAAATTATCGGAAGTTTGAGAGGGCACGCATTTGAAGAGCATGACGGGCTTTGGAAAAAGCGAAATCGCGATCGACGGAAGAAAGCTTCGTGTGGAGATCAAAACGGTCAATCACCGTTTTTTGGACATCAGCATCCGTGAGCCGCGCTTTCTGATGTTTTTAGAGGACGATGTGCGCAAGCACATCAAAAAGCATTTGAGCCGGGGCCGCGTGGATGTATTCATTTATTACTCTTCCGAACGATCAGACGCGAAGGATGTGATCGTGGACATGCCCCTCATCAATGCCTATTTGAAAGCGGCGGAGGACATTGCGGCGCATGCCGGGGTGAAGAACGATCTGAGCGTAACAAGCCTGATGCGCCTGCCCGACGCGGTCAACTATCAGGATGAAAACGCGGACGAGGAAGCCTTGCGCAAGCTTTTGTATGCAAACATCGACGCGGCGCTCGGCGAACTGAAAAAGGCACGGGAAAAAGAAGGCGAGCAATTGAAACACGATATCGTTGAGCGGCTGGATACGATCCTTTCCTACGTAGGGCAGGTCGAAGCCAAGGAGGATATCGTTGTGCGGGAATATCAAGCCAAACTGAAAGAGCGGATCGGCGAGCTTCTCGACGGGGCCGAAATAGACGAGCAGCGCCTTGCGCAGGAGGTAGCGTTTTATGCGGACCGGTGCAATATCACCGAGGAGGTCGTGCGTCTAAAGAGCCATGTGAAGCAGTTTTTGGCGGCGACAGATGAGGATGCCGCACAGGGAAGAAATATGGATTTCATTGTGCAGGAGATGAACCGGGAATTCAACACAATCGGTTCCAAAACACAGGACAATGAAATTTTAAAGTGCGTGATCGCCGGGAAAGGCGAAGTGGAGAAGATTAGGGAGCAGATACAGAATATCGAATAGGAGTGTTTTATGTCTATCAAGTTGATCAACATCGGTTTTGGTAATATTGCCTCGGCAAACAGGCTTGTGGCCATTGTAAGCCCGGAATCCGCTCCCATCAAGCGCATCATATCAGAAGCGCGCGCAGCGGGACGGCTGATTGACGCGACCTATGGCAGACGGACGCGTGCGGTGGTCATTATGGACAGCGAACATGTTATTTTGTCGGCGGTGCAGCCGGAAACGGTCGCAAACCGCATTGTCACAAAGGATTCAGATGATTCAGACGATTGAGGGAGTGTGGAATGGATAGCATTGGAAAGCTGATCGTGATTTCGGGGCCGTCCGGTGCCGGAAAGGGTACGATCGTGGAACAGCTTTTGTCGGATAGCCGATATGAACTCTCCATATCGTGCACCACGCGTGAGCCGCGTGGGCAGGAGCAGGAGGGGAAGCATTATTTTTTTAAATCCAGAGAGGAATTTGAAAAAATGATCGGGGAAAGCAAATTCCTCGAATATGCGGATGTATTCGGTCGATATTATGGAACGCCTAAGGATTATGTGCTCGACAAACTGAAAAGCGGAAAAAACGTGATCCTTGAAATAGACGTGCAAGGAGCGCTGCAGGTAAAAAAAAATTATCCGCAGGCGCTGATGATTTTCATCCTGCCACCCTCAGAAGAGGTGCTGCTCGAACGGCTGCGCGGGCGAAAGACCGAAACAGAGGAGCAGATCGCCAAGCGTTTTGGCAAGGCAAGGGAAGAAATGGCCTTTGCGGAGCAATATAATTACACAGTCGTCAACGACGACTTGCAAACAGCGGTCGATGAGGTGCGAAACATCATTGAACGGGCCGTGATATAATAAAATACACTAGATCAATGGAGGATTTGATATGATACATTTGGAGCTGAACGACTTACTGAAAAAAGTGGATTGCAGGTATACGCTGATCGTGGAGACAGCAAAGCGCGCACGGCAGCTGATCGACGGGGCACAGCCGCTTACCGAGCCGGCGGACAAAAACCCTGTGTCGCAGGCGGTGGACGAGATCGTGAATGACAAGGTGACGTATATTCGCGTGACGGACGGCATCAAGTAACAATGTTTGGAGGCAAGAACGTCCTTTTGGGCGTGACGGGCGGCATTGCAGCCTATAAGAGCGCAAATCTTGCAAGCTTGCTGAAAAAAGCGGGTGCCGGAGTGGACGTTGTGATGACGGAGGCGGCGACCCGTTTTGTTGCGCCGCTCACATTTGAAACATTATCCGGCAATGCGGTCACGACCGACTTGTTTTCGCGGGAAAAACCGTGGGAGGTCGAGCACATTGCGCTTGCGAAAAAGGCGGACATCGCAATCGTCGCCCCGGCGACGGCAAATACGATCGCAAAGCTTGCGTGCGGGATTGCGGACAATATGCTTACGACGACGCTGCTCGCGTGTACATGCCCGGTGGTCATCGCTCCGGCGATGAACACGGCGATGTATGAGAACATCGCGACGCAGGTGAATCTGCAAATTTTGAAGGACCGCGGCTTTTTCATCCTGCCGACTGGCGAGGGAACGCTTGCGTGCGGGGACATGGGTGCGGGACGCATGCTTGAGCCGGAAGAAATTCTGGATTTTGCGGAGGACGCGCTGCAAAAAAAAAACGACCTGAGCGGCAAACGGATACTTGTGTCTGCGGGACCCACGCGCGAAGCCATCGACCCGGTGCGCTATCTGACCAACCGCTCATCAGGCAGGATGGGATATGCACTTGCGGAACGTGCAGTCCGCAGGGGCGCTGAAGTACAGCTTGTTTCCGGCCCGGTCACAATACCGCCGCCGCGAAATGTTAAGCTGCACTCCATTGAGAGTGCCGCGGATATGTACGAGGCGATGCGGATTTTAAAAAACGACGCGGACGTCATCATCATGTGCGCCGCCGTCGCGGATTATGCGCCCGTATGCTGCGCAGAGCACAAGATGAAGAAGCAGGAAGTTCTCAGCTTGGAGCTGAAAAAAACAAAGGATATTCTGGCGGAGCTTGGAACAAATAAATGCGCTTACCTCGTGGGCTTTGCTGCGGAGACGCAAAATCTGGAAGGATACGCCAAGGATAAGCTCAAACGAAAAAATCTGGACATGATCGTTGCGAATGACGTATCCGGGTCAGAAACAGGGTTTGACAGTGAGCACAACATCGTTTCGATCTACACGAAGGATGGAGAGGCTGTGCATCTGGAAAAGGACACGAAGCGAAAGCTCGCGGACAGGATATTGAGCGAGATCGTAAAACATATCTGAGAACAGGAAGCGTGCTTAGAAAGTGCGCTTTTTTTGAAGGAGGAGCAGCGTTGTACGCAAAGGTGATCGTGGACATCTCGCACGCGCAGGTTGACCGCGTATTTGAATACAGCATTCCAGACGGGATGGACGTTCGCGAGGGTAAACGCGTCAAGGTGCCTTTTGGCAGAACGCGGGACACCGAAGGCGTTGTGATCGGCCTGAGCGACGTGGCGGAATACGCGGAGGAGAAGATCAAAGCAGTCATTTGCACGTTGGATGATTTTTGTGCGCTCACAAAAGAACAGATAGCGCTTGCGGAGTTTATTTGCAAGAGATACAACACGACGCTGGCTTCGGCGTTGCGGTTTATGCTGCCCGCAGAGGTGCGCGGCGGACGCGTGAGTGCAAAAACGCAGAATGTGGCGCGCCTTACGCTGAGCGGCGAAATGCTGAGCGCTGCGGAGCAAGCGCTCAAAAAAAAGGACGGAAGCGTCAAATTTCCCAAGCAACTGGAGACGATCGCGCTCTTGAAGGAGTGTGGGGAGTGCCCGGTGGCGGAACTGAACGCGTCGGCAGTGAAATCGCTCGAGAAAAAAGGCGTGATTTCGATCATAAAAGCAGAGGTTGCGCGTAAGCCGTTTGAAAATGCTGTACAGCGCGTTGCGGATTATGAGTTGACGCAAAAGCAGCAGACGGTGCTGGACGCAATTTTGAAAAATAGGAAAAAACGTTTTTTGCTGCACGGTGTGACAGGGAGCGGCAAAACGGAAATCTACATCCGCGTGATCCGCGAATGCATCAAACAAGGCAAGACAGCGATTTTGCTCGTCCCGGAAATATCGCTTACGCCGCAAACCTATACGTTTTTGAAGCAGCGATTCGATGAAGAGATCGCAGTGTTCCACTCCGGTCTTTCCTCGGGAGAACGGTATGACGAATGGATGAAGGTGAAGCGCGGGGAGGCGCGGATCGTGTTGGGCGCACGCAGTGCCGTATTTGCCCCGCTCGAGCATATTGGCGCCATCATCATCGATGAAGAGCACGAGACGAGCTATAAAGCGGACAACTACCCAAAATATACGGCGCACGAGATTGCGGAAGAACGCTGCCGTTTAAACGACGCATTTCTGATTATGGGCAGTGCCACGCCGCGTGTTGAAACCTATTACAGGGCGAAGCGAGGCGAATATGAAATCCTCAAGATGCCGAACCGGCTCTTTGACCTGCAATTGCCCGCCGTCGAAATCGTTGATATGTGCAACGAGCTCAAGAACGGAAATCGAACGGCGATCAGCGGGAGGCTTTACGACGAGCTCGAACGCACGCTCGCCGAGGAAAAGCAGGCGATGCTGTTTTTGAATCGGCGGGGATATTCCACGTTTGTGATGTGCCGTTCGTGCGGTTATGTGGTGAAGTGCGACAGCTGCGATGTGACGATGACCTATCACAAAGCGCAGGATATATTAAAATGTCACTACTGCGGCAAGGTGAAAACGCCGGAAACAATGTGCCCGGAATGCGGGAAACCGCATCTCAAATATTTTGGTATGGGCACGCAGCAGATCGAGGAGCAGATCAAAACGATGTTCCCCAAGGCGCGTACCCTTCGTATGGATCTTGATACCACGGGAACAAAGGATGCGCATCTTAAGCTGTTTGAGGAGTTTGCAGCCCACAAAGCCGATATCCTGATCGGCACGCAGATGATAACAAAGGGCTTTGATTTCAAGGACGTGACCTTATCGGCGATCCTCGCGGCGGATACAATGCTCAACATCCCCGACTACAGGAGCGCAGAACGCACATTTGGGCACATCACGCAAATCGCGGGACGTGCGGGCAGAAAGGAGCCGGGTACGGTGGTGCTGCAAACCTACAACCCGACGCACTATGCCATTCAATACGCTAAATATCACGATTATGACGGCTTTTTCAACGAGGAGATCGTCTTGCGTGAAATGGCCCAGCTCCCGCCGTTCTCCACTTATGTGCAAATACAGTTTTCGGGAGAAAAAAATGAGCAGGTCGTCGAGGCTGTAAAAGATTTTATCCGTAAATTAAAAGCTGTGTTATTGCCGTATAAACATGATATAATAAGTATCAGAGCCTCTGAGGCAGCGATCAAACGGATCAAAAACATGGAACGGTATCATATCCTGATCCACATGAAGAACGACGAAGCGCTAACGGGGCAGATTTACCGGATATTCAATCAAACAAAATACGCAAACGTGTTGATCGGAATCGACATCAATCCGGTCAATATGGCGTAACGGAGGAAACATGGCAACAAGAACCATATTACAAAACGACAGCCCGCGGCTCAGAAAAATTTCGCGGCCAGTGACAAAGATCAATCAGCATATCATCGACCTTCTGGACGACATGGCGCAGACGATGTATGAAGCGCGCGGCGTGGGGCTTGCCGCACCGCAGGTGGGTGTTCTGCGCAGGGTGGTGGTGATTGACGTTGGCGAAGGCCTCATCGAACTCATCAACCCTAAAATCGTGGGAACCGAAGGCCAGCAGCGCACAGAAGAGGGCTGCTTATCGCTGCCAGACGACGTGGGTTATGTGATCCGCCCCGCGAAGGTCAGGGTGCGCGCACTCGACCGCAACGGTGAAATGCGCGAATACGAGGGCGAGGAGCTTTTGGCAAAGGCGTTTGCGCACGAGATCGATCATCTGGACGGCATATTATTTACGGATAAGATGGTGGAGCGGATCGAGCAGGAAGAGGGAGAAGTGGAAGATGAACAAGACCTCTAGGATCGTTTTTATGGGAACGCCGGATTTTGCCGTGCCTTCCTTAGAAATGCTGATCCGTGAAGGTTACAATGTTGTCGGCGTCATCACCCAGCCGGACAGGAAGGCAGGACGCGGACATAAAATGATGCCGCCGCCCGTTAAGGTGATTGCGGAAAAAAGCGGGATACCCGTTTATCAATTCGAGAAGATCAGAGTGCCCGAAGGGGTTGCCCTGTTAAAGGAACTGGCTCCGGCACTGATGATCACAGCGGCGTTCGGGCATATTTTGACAGAAGAAATACTGGCGATTCCGGAATATGGCTGTATCAATGTGCACGCCTCCCTGCTTCCAAAGCTGCGAGGGGCCGCACCCATTCAGTGGGCCATCATCAATGGGGAAAAGCAGACGGGCGTGACCACTATGTACACCGTCAAAGCTCTCGATGCGGGGGATATTCTGGAGCGTCGAAGCATCGTCATCCCGCAAGAGATGACGGCGGGGGAGCTTTATACGGATTTGAGCGTACTGGGCGCTGATGTGTTGAAACGTACGCTTGGGAAAATGGAGCAGGGTACGCTCGAACGCACGCCGCAGAGCGAAGATGAAGCGACTTATTTTCCGATGTTCAAAAAAGGCTTTGGGGAGATCGATTTTACAAAGACCGGTGCGCAGATACACGATTTTGTGCGCGGGACAAACCCCGTGCCCGGCGCTTATATGATGTATGGTGACGAGAAGATCAAGATATACCGCGTCAAGGCTGAGCCGTATTCCGGCCCGGAACCATGCGGGACGGCACTGTTTGCGGACAGCAAACGGGGCTTGGGCATCCGTTGCGCGGATGGGCTTGTTTGTATTGAGGAATTGAAACGATGCGGAGCGCGCTGTATGGACGCGCGGGATTGTTTGTGCGGCAGACCAATCGAGGTCGGATATGTGTTTGAAAACAGGGGGAATAACGAGGATTGAATGCACGGCAGGCGGCGCTTGAGATCATATCCAAGGTGCTGAAGGAGAAGAGCTATTTGAATCTGGAATGCAAGCGCGTATTATCCGCAGACTGGAGTGTGGAGGATAAGCGCTTTATTACTGCGCTTGCAAATACGACGATCGAAAATTTGTTTCGCATTGATTATGTGCTGGGGCAATTCATCACGGCAAAGCGTGTGCACGCCGTGATCATGAACATTTTGCGTCTGGGCGCGTGTCAGTTGTTGTTTTTCGAATCGGTACCCGTTTCGGCGGCGGTCAACGAGAGCGTAAAGCTGGTCGAAAAATCCGGCAAAGGACAGTTGAAGGGATTTGTAAATGCGGTGCTGCGGAATTTATCAAAAAACTTTGGCAGGCTGCAATATCCTGACCGCGACGACGATCCTGCGGAATATTTTCATGTGTTTTACAGCTACCCGAAATGGCTGTGCGAGAAATATATATCGGAATACGGCGAAGAACAGACAGAGCAGATGATGAGCTATACCGGCGACCGTACGCTGACGTGTGTGCGCGCCAATCATTTGGAGGAGATGCCCGAAGATTTTCTTCCGGGGTTATACTGTGACGACGCTTTTTACATCCGAGGCATGAGCGCGATTGAGCGGGAACCGCTGTTTTTGAACGGAAGCCTTACCGTACAGGGAGAAGCCTCTCAAGCCGTGGTGTGTGCGGCGGGCATCGGACCGCGCGATCATGTGCTCGATGCATGCGCCGCGCCCGGTGGGAAGAGTGCGTACGCGGCGTGGTTTGCGCGCGAGGGAAAGATCGTTGCCATGGAGTTGCACGAGCATCGTGCACAGCTTATGCAACGCAATTTTGAACGGTTGGGCGTGCAAAATGCTGAAATCAAGGTGGCGGATGCGTCCGTGCTGATTGCGGAATATGCCGGAGCGTTTGACGTAGTGCTCGTTGACGCGCCGTGCTCGGCGCTGGGGCTTTTGTACCGCAAGCCGGACATTAAAATATTCAAGCAGCGCGAAGATGTCGCGCCGCTGGTGGCAATCCAGCGCGCATTGCTGAATACGTGCGCAGCCTATGTGAAGCCGGGCGGTACGCTGCTCTATTCCACGTGCACCATCAACCGTGAGGAGAACGAGGAAAACATTCGTTGGTTTCTGGAAAATAACGGCACATTCGAACAGGATGCGCTCCGTATGTTTCTTCCCGGAGAACTGAAAGAAAGAACGGATGACGGAATGCTGCAACTGTTCCCGCACATCGACAGCATCGACGGATTTTTTATGGCGAGGCTGAAAAAGAAATGAAACAGCTTCTGGATTGTAACGCAAAGGAATTGAGCGAAGAACTTGCCGGGCTGAACGAAAAACCGTTTCGCGCAAAGCAAATCATGAAATGGCTCGTTGCAGGCAAGTCGTTTGAGGAGATGACGAATATTTCCAAAGAGCTGCGTGCGCTGCTGCGCAAACATTATGCGGAAGGCTATGTGCAAACTTGCCAAGTGCTTACATCTGTCGATGGCACCCGGAAATATTTGTTTTGCTTTGAAGACGGAAGCACGGTGGAAAGCGTATTCATGCAAAAGGAGTACGGGAACACCGTGTGTGTATCCACGCAGGTCGGCTGCCGCATGGGGTGCACGTTTTGCGCTTCGTGCAGAGATGGGTTGAAACGCAACCTTACGGCGGGAGAAATCCTCGCGCAGGTCGTCGCCGTGAACGCGGATGCGGGCGGCGGGCGTAGTGTTACCAACATCGTGCTGATGGGTATGGGCGAGCCCTTCGATAATTACGATAACGTGGTGAAATTCATCCGCCTTGTAAACGATCCGACCGGACTGGGGATTGGGCTGCGCTGCATTTCGCTTTCCACCTGCGGCCTGACAGAGCAGATCAGGAGGTTTGCTGACGAAGGACTCCCTTTGACGCTTTCCATTTCGCTGCACGCGGCCTGTGATGAAAAGCGCGAGAAGATCATGCCGACCGCTGTGCAGTATAAGATCGCTGATATATTGGACGCTGCGAATTACTACTTTTTAAAAACAGGCAGACGTATTATAATAGAATATGCTGTGATCGACGGCATCAACGATACGAAAGAGGATATCATGCTCTTAAAAGAACAACTTCATGGCCTGAATTGCCATGTGAACCTGATTCCTTTGAACGGAAATGACGGACTGGTGCTTAGAGCGCCGGATAAGCGGCGCGTGTATACGTTTTGTCAGGCGCTGGAGCGTGAAGGAATTTCCGCAACGGTAAGAAAGTCTATGGGAAGCGATATTGCGGGGGCGTGCGGACAGCTCAGGCAGCAATACATTCGTGAAAACGAGGGGGAAGTATGAGGACAGCGGCGCTGAGCCACATTGGCAACGTAAGAACGACAAATGAAGATTCTGTGTTTGTGCACACCGGAAAACGACCGTATTATATGCTGGTGGCCGATGGAATGGGCGGGCATGCGGCGGGGGAGGTCGCGAGCGGAATGGCGTGCATGGAGATTGAACAGTATATCGATCGTCTTTGTACTGATCGCTTAAACGAGGAGCAAATCCTGGGGGCGGTTCAGTTCGCAAATCAAAAACTCATCGAAGAGGTGGAGAAGAAGCCCGCGCTTTATGGCATGGGAACCACGCTTACATTTGCGGCCTTCAACGACGACGAAATCGTGATTGCGCAGGTAGGGGATTCGCGGGCCTATCATAAAAAGAAGGACGCGATCCATAAGATCACAAAGGATCACACCTACATTCAGCATTTGATTGACAGCGGCGTGATCGACAAGGGCGACGCGGAGGATTATCCCTTTAAAAACATCATCACCCGCTCTGTCGGCATGAAGGAAGTGACGGTGGATTTTTTCACGATCAGCTGGCAGGACGATGACATCATTTTGCTGTGCTCCGACGGATTGACCAATTATACTGACAGCGACGTGTTATTTAAGATTCTTTCGGATGAAGATACGCTGGAAGAAAAGACGCAAAAATTAGTAGACATTGCGCTTGAGGGCGGCGGAAAAGACAATATATCCGTGGTTTTGGCGCAGCGTTCCGAAGGAGGAACGCTATGATCGGGCCGGATACATTGCTGGCCGGACGGTATCGGCTCGTCGAGCAGATCGATTCGGGTGGCTCCGCATACATCTATAAGGCGATGGATGATATGACCCAAAAAGTCATCGCGGTAAAGGTTTTAAAGCCCGAACTTACGGAAAATGAGGAGTTTGTGCAGCGCTTCAAAAAAGAAGTGCAGGCTGCGGCAAAGCTACGGCACGCAAACATCATACGTGCTTACGACGCAGGTTTTGATAACGGGACCTATTACATCGTAATGGATCTGATCGAGGGAAAAACACTCAAAAACCTGATCAACGCAAACGGTCCGCTGCCCGTCAAATATGCGGTCGCGGTGGCAAAGAAGCTGTGCCTCGCGCTGGAATACGCGCATGTGAAGGGATTTATACATAGAGACATCAAGCCGCATAATGTGATGGTGGATACGACGGGTGAACCGTTCATCGCTGACTTTGGCATTGCGCGAAACATAGCCCAAAACACGATCACCGTGGAAGAGGACAGCGTGATGGGATCAGTGCACTATTTTTCGCCGGAGCAGGCGCGCGGCGAACGGGTGGATAAGCGCTCAGACATCTATTCTCTTGGTATACTGCTTTACGAGATGCTTACCGGGCGCGTTCCATTTGACGCAGACACCTCCGTGGCGATTGCGCTGAAGCACATCAACGACCCGATGCCTGATGTCAGAGAAATTGTGCCGAATGTACCGGAAAGCCTGAATAGGATCATACAAAAAGCAACGCAGAAGGACAAGCATTTTCGATATAAATCCGCTTTCAACATGTATGAGGACTTACAACGGTGCCTTGCTGAGCCGGACGGCAATTATGTAAAATACAGTGAAAGCAAACGAACGCAGCAGCACATAGAGGAGCTTCACGCAAAGAGGTCACGCAAAAATATCGGTCGGCTGCTTGTTACATTCGGTATTTCCGCCGTCGTTATATTTGCGATCATTGCCATCGTGAGCGCGGTCATCAATTTCAACGCAAACCGCCCGATCTCCATACAGGATTTTGTGGGTATGAAGGAAAAGAACGCCATAGAGGCCGCTCAAAAGCTGACGCCATCCCCCGAGGTGCGTTATGAACGCTCCACAGAAGCGGAAAAGGGGATCGTCATTCGTCAGGAGCCGAAAGCGGGCGAAGATTTTAAAAAGGATGATCCGCTTGTACTGATCGTAAGCAATGGCTCCGGAACGGATATCATGCCGAACGTCACAAATATAGACAGAGCGCAGGCGGAAAAGATATTGCTTGAAAGCGGGATCGAGCTGGATCAGATCGTGGAGGACAGTAAGGGCGAATTCCCGATCGGTTACGTGATCGATCAGCATCCGGCGGCAGGGGAGTCTGTGGCGGGCAGCGGAAGCGTATGGCTGACGGTTAAGGTATCGCCGGATATCGCGAAGGTTCAGGTGCCCAATGTCACGGGGATGGAGATCGGCGATGCGTTAAACGTTCTGAAATTAAAGGAGCTCTCATTGTTTTTATTGTATGAGAAGCGTGATGGCGAAGCCGGAACGGTCCTTTCCCAAACGCCGGAGGAAAATGGCGAAATCGCAACCAACAGGCCGGTCAGGCTGTCTGTTTCTGAGGCGGATGGTACAAGATACAGCTATAAGGGCGAGGGTATTACGCTCACCATTCCAAAGGATGGAACAACGCTTAGGTTAGGGGTTCCCGGTGAAATCAACGGGATTCCGGTTTATTACATCATCTATGACGCGGTGCTGGAATCAGGAGATCAGATCGTCAAGCCGGAAACGTCTCTTGTGTTTGATTCCAAGGAGGATTCCATACAAAAGGACGTTGCGATCTTTATGAATGACGTTTTGGTGAAGACGGATAACATCGAGTTTACAAAAGGGAGGTAGTGGCGATTCACGGCAGGATCGTAAAAGGGATCGGCGGATTCTATTATGTGAACGGCGAAGACAACGCCGTGTATGAATGCAAAGCGCGCGGGAAGTTCCGCAGGGAGAAGGTAACCCCAATGGTAGGAGACCTCGTGGAATTTACAATTCGCGACGGATATAACTCGATTGAGGATATCCTGCCCCGGCGCAACAGCCTGAGACGTCCCATGGTGGCCAACATCAATAAGTTGGTTCTGGTGATGTCGGCAGGCAAACCGGTGGCAGACCTTTTGCTTTGTGACAAGCTTCTGGTGCAAGCCTATTTGGGCGGGATCGAGCCGCTGATTGTCATCAGTAAAGCGGATATGGACCGGAAAAATGCCCAGGCGCTTAGGCGGCAATATGCCTGTTATGACACACTTTTTACTTCTGTAAAAAGCGGAGAGGGGCTTGATGCGTTCAAGGAAAGCATCGGCGGTCTGTGCGTTTGTCTCGCGGGGCAATCCGCAGTGGGGAAGTCGTCTCTTCTCAATGCGGTCGCTCCTTCCTTTCGGCTGGAAACGGGTGGCTTGAGCAAAAAAACGGATCGCGGAAAGCACACGACCCGCAGTTCAGAGCTTTTCTATGTCAGTGAGGCCGACGCCTATGTGGTAGACACGCCGGGCTTTTCGATGTATGAAGCAGAGCTTGACAAGTTTGCGCTCACCGATTGCTACCCGGAGATGAAAAAATTAAAAGGACAGTGCCGTTTCTCGTCATGTCTGCACGATCGGGAGCCCGATTGCGCAGTGAAGGCGGCGGTAGAGACGGAAGAAATAAACAAAGCACGGTACGACCGCTATTTGCGGATTATTCATTCATTGGAGGAGAAATAACATGGTAAAAGTAGCACCTTCTTTATTGTCGGCAGATTTTTGCAATATGGAGCAGGGATTGAGGCTCATGGAGCGGGGGAAGGCGGATTATCTGCATTGTGACATCATGGACGGAATGTTTGTGCCCAATATTTCATTTGGTTTCCAGATGATCTCGCGGATCAAGGAGCTGACGGAAATTCCGCTCGACGTGCACCTGATGATCGAGCAGCCCGAACGCTATATCGAACGCTTTGCGGAGGCGGGATCTGATATCATCACAGTACATGTGGAGGCAACAAACCATTTGCAGCGCGTACTGAAGCAGATTGCCCAGTGCGGAAAACAGCCGGGCGTGGTTCTCAACCCCGCGACTCCGCTCGAGACGATCAAATACGTTCTCAACGACGTGGATATGGTTCTGCTGATGTCCGTCAATCCGGGTTATGGCGGTCAGAGCTTCATTCCGGCGGTGCTGCAAAAAGTGCGCGATCTGAAAGCGATGATCGACGCATTCGGCAAGAAAATCGACATCGAGGTAGACGGCGGTGTAGACGCCAAAAACTGCGCACAGCTGTGTGAAGCGGGTGCAACAGTGCTCGTAGCGGGCAGCGCTGTCTTTGGCGCGGAAGATCCTGCAAAGGCCATCGCCATCATTCGGGGAGAATAGTGGCATGAAAGCATTGCTGGTTGCTTCCGGTGACGCTCCGAGCGACGCGCTGCTGCGGCGCAGGGCGCGCGAAGCCGATCTCTTGGTCGCGGTTGATAATGGCCTTGCGGCGTTTGATCGCTGCAAAATTGTGCCGCACCTCATCGTAGGGGATATGGATTCTGTCTCTCCGCAAATGCTCTTTGCATATGCGGAACGCGCGGAGGTGGTGAGCGTACCCGCAGAAAAAAACGAGACGGATGCGGCGCTTGCCGTTGATGAAGCGGTGAAGCGTGGCGCGGACCGTATTGTTTTTATTGGCGCCACCGGCGGCAGGATCGATCATCTGCTCTCGAATCTGATGCTTTTGAAATATGCGCACAACAAAGACGCGGTCCTCTGGATCGAGGACGACCGCCACGAGATATCTCTAAGCAAAGGAGAAACAGAGATACATGGGAAAAAGGGACAGACTGTCTCCATTATCCCGATGAACAAATGCGCCATTGTGAATGCGGAAGGGCTTTACTATCCGCTTGAACGTTTGACGCTCACCAACGAACAGCCGCGCGGCGTGAGCAACGTTTTCCTTGGCACAAAGGCGAAGATCACGAGCGATGATTTTGTGTTCATCATAAAGATCAAGGAATAAAAAACAGGACAGATCAATGATCTGCCCTGACTTTGTTGTGATGATTACACGTAACGCTCGACTTTGCCGGAGCGCAGGCAACGTGTGCACACATACTTTCTCGTAGGAGTACCATTTTCAATGACCCTAACGCGCTGTACGTTCGGAGCCCAAATTCTTCTGGATGTTCTGTGCGAGTGGCTGACCTTATTGCCGGACATAACGCCTTTTGCACAAACTTCACAATACTTCGCCATCTAAAACACCTCCCTCTTGGTGTATACGTTCAAACAGCGTTTATTTTATCATCAATAACGCGCGAATGCAAGTATTTTTTATAAATTTGTTTGTGTACGGCGAATCGCCGTATCCCATTGAGCACTGGCAATGCCAAAGAAAAGGGGCAGACGCTTTCGGATCATAAGAAACATTTAATCAACGAGCCTTTGCAAACCAAAACACTTCCATATCTCACACAAAAAAATGGACTTTAACAAAAAGAAATTGCATATTATAATCAAATTAACATTTTAAATTCTTTTCCTATTACGATTTAAAAGGCAATCATCAATTTGCAAAGAACGTTAACGCTCTTTGTAGTGGGGGAATTCTTTTATGTACAGACGTTTGAACCTGATTATTTCGGAGTTATCCAAGCAAGGCGCGCGGCCGGATGTGGCAGTTCTCGCGGATTTTTTTGGTGTTTCCGAAAAGACGATCCGCAACGACATTGCGCAGATCAATCAGTTGACGCCGTGCAAGAGCAAAAAATCGATCGAAATCCTGTCGGATGGTGAGATCGCGCTTTCAGATGATATTCAGGCATTGCGCGAACGAGTTTATTCGCTCTATGAATATAATCTCTCCAAGGAGGAACGCAGAGAAATTTTGTGTGTTATCCTCGTTCAGCCGCATGAAAAGCATACCATTCAGTCTCTGGCAGAATTTTTGCTTGTGAGCAGAAATACCATAATCGCTGATCTTGAATATGTGAGAGAAAACTTTGCGGGGTATGGGCTCAAGCTTTCGTCCGTACCACGCATGGGCTTTGCAGTGGAAGGAGCGGAAGAAAAAGTTCGCGCAATGCTGTTTGACATATTGCTGCCGTATGCCGTCGATGCGGCGGAATGCGGATATTTCGGCGGGTATCTATATCGGATGTTTTTGGGGAATGCGAACGCGGACCAACAATGTCAAACAGAAAAAGCATTGAAGGAACGCATCCGGCAATGGGAAAAAAATATGGGCGTGATGCTGACGGATGAAGCGTTTTACAGGGTATATGTCTATCTGCTTATTGCGTATCATCGCGTTCAAAAAAAGCACGGCTCGCTTGCGCCGGCAGGAGAAAGCCTCTGGTTTTTAGAGCTTGCACGTTCGCTTGCGCCTGCTGAAGCGGGTGAGATCAAGGCGCTCAGCCTGTTTTTAGAGGCACAAAAATACATACAGCCGCCCTATGTTTTACAAAGTGAGATCGTGCGGGTACAGCTTTTGATTGCGCGTTTTTTGGAGAGACTGTCGGCGGATATCAATATGGACCTGAATGCTGACACGCTGCTGTTTCATCATTTGACAGAGCTTGTAACATCTGAGTCTGCTCAGCCGGAGTCGGGCGTACGATGCGTCGCAGGAAGCGGGCAAATCGAAGAGGCGGTGCTGCGCAATATGGATGTGTTGTGTGTGGATGACAAAACGCGCGCGGTTCTTGCACCGCAGATCGCAATTTATGTGACAGGTGCAATCCGCCGCAGGCAGCTTCGGCCGATGAAGGTGGTGTTGATCTGTAATACCGGAGTCGCAACTGCGAATATTTTGGTCGAACAGCTGACGGCGGGTTTCAACCTTGAGATTGCAGCGCTGCTTCCTTCCCATCAGGCGGACGAGGCGCTTGCGATCAAAGCAGACATGATCATTTCGACCGTGGAGCTCCCCAACTTTCAAAACGAATACATTCGTATTTCTCCTGTACTCACGGGTGCCGATTATCTGGCGATTCAGGAGCGGATCGATCCGGTGCATATCAAATCCGCGCCCGATCTTCAGCCGGATATTGGCGTGACCAACGCGTTGATTGGCTGTATGCCCGTCCTGGAAAAATATTTTGGAAGCAAGGAACGTGTATTGAAATTTTTGTCGGACGTAAACGGACTTTTGAAGAATAATGAAAACGAAGAGGAAGCGTGCAACCCAATGCTGCATGAAATGCTTCCGCCAAGTCACATTTGCGTCGATCAGCCGGCGAAAGATTGCTTTGAAGCGATCCGCGCGGCGGCAGCTATGCTTTTGCAGGAGGGGTATATCGAGAAACGCTATGTAGAGGCCATGATACGCAATTTGAAGGAAAATGGGCCATATTTTGTCTTGTCCGATTTTTTGGCGGTTGCGCACGCCAATTGCGAAGATGGCGTCAATAAAACCGGCATGAGCCTGCTGCGCCTCAGCACGCCCGTGGCCTTTGGGGAAAACACCAAACCGATTTGTTTTGTGTGCGTACTGGGTGCGGTGGATTCAAAAAATCATCTGCGTGCACTGTTGAATTTATTTAAAATGATCAAAGTAGCGGAGTTTCGGCAGGCCGCGCTGGAGGCGAAAACGTCAGGGATGCTCGCACAGGTCCTGAAAAATTATGAGTTGCTGACGGACGCTTTATAAGAGGTTCCAAAAGAGTGAGGGAACTCTTTCAAATCCCAAAATAGAAAAGAAAGGAGGAAGATTATGAAGAAAACTGTGATTATTGCATGCGGTACGGGAATTGCGACGTCTACGATGGTGAACGATGCGGTTGCGAATTTACTCAAGAAAAACCACATTCCCGCAGAGCTGATTCAGTGCAAGGTTTCAGAAATCGACGCGTATCTTGATCAGGCGGACTTGATCATCACTTCTATGAAGGTCAAAAGAGATTATGGAAAGCCAATGGTCACCGCGGTGGCATTTTTGTCGGGAGTTGGTCAGGAGGCGCTGGAAGCGGAGATCTTGGAAAAGCTGAAATAGTTCGTAGGAAAACATGCAAAAAGACCCAAACATTGATACGGTTACAATAACCGTCCAGCTATTATTTCGGAGGTATCAATTATGAGTTTTTTAGATGGATTAAGTGCAGTATTCGGGTGGATACAGGGCTTGGGAGCAGCAGTGTTTGTGCCGATCATCATCATAGTCGTTGGCTTGGTGTTTCGTATCGGGTTTAAAAAAGCGCTGCGTGCAGGCATCACCGTCGGCGTTGGCTTCATTGGCGTCAATTTGATTCTTAATATCGTGTGGACGTATGTGGGCCCGATCGCCACTACGATGGCGGAACGCTTTGGCTCACAGATGAACGTGATTGACGTCGGATGGGCTGCGGCTTCGGCGGTTGCCTTTGCAACAGAGATCGGTGCGCTTATCATCCCGATCATTTTGTTTGTGAATGTGCTGATGCTGATTGCGCGGCTCACAAAAACAGTTAATGTGGATATCTGGAACTATTGGCATTACGCGTTCACTGGTTCGGTGATTGCGATTGCAACCGGAAATCTTGCGTTTGGCATTGTGGGTGCGGCAGCACACGCGATTATTGCGCTCAAGATGGCAGACATCTCTGCCAAGAGCGTTAATGATACCATTGGCTTGCCCGGTATATCAATCCCGCATGGATTCTCGGTGATCAACGTACCCATTGCCATGCTGATGAACAAGGTATACGACAAAATCCCGTTCTTCCGGTATAAAGATGAAAACGAAGAAGAGGATGCAGAAGATATCAAACCGGTGTTTTCATTTATTACGGAACCGCTTATTATGGGCGCGATCATCGGTGCGGTGCTTGGTGCACTGGGTGCGGATTATAGTGGAGGTCTTCTGAGCGCACTGCCGGGCATTTTGACCTTGGCGGTGAATATGGCGGCGCTGATGCTGCTCATGCCGCGCATGGTCAAGGTGATCATGGAGGGGCTGCTGCCCATTGCAAACGGCGCGAAGTCGTTTATGGAAACGCGGTTTAAAGGAAGAGAGTTTTATATCGGCCTCGACGCAGCCGTGATCCTTGGACATCCGACGACGCTGATGGTTTCCATGATTCTGATTCCGGTGACGATCTTTTTGTCCATCATCCTGCCCGGGAATAAGACGTTCCCGTTTGCGGATCTTGCAGCGATGGCGTTCTTTGTGGCGTTGGCTACGCCGATCCACAAGGGGAATTTCAGAAGGACGCTCGTCACGGGCATTATTACGATGGTACTAGTGCTGTACAGCGCGACAATGCTCGCACCACTGGTCACACAGGTTGCGGCCTCCACAGGTTCCGATCTGCTTGCGACAGCGGGAAGCGCGGAGATTACCTCGATGGTTGCAGGCGGAAACTACTTCACGGTGATTCTGGAGAGGCTGTCCTCGATTGGAGGACTTGGGCTGGTGATCATTGGAGCCATAACGGCCGTTACAACCTTCATTTGCAAGCGGCTTGAGAAAAAGGAGGGCGTGGACTCGGCATTATAATGGTTAAAAACGATAGAAAACAGTTAGGAGGTGGCACGGTGGAAAATTATGCGGATCTTCCAAATCTGCTCACAGATGAGCTCATTTTTACAAACGTACAAGCAAACAGCAGGGAAGAACTGTTTTCGTTTCTGGCGAAGGAATTTGGCAAGCGGGGTATTGTGAAAGGCAGCTTCTACGAGGCGCTTTTGGAACGGGAGAAAAATTACCCTACAGGCCTCTTTATGGAGCATATCGCTATAGCGATCCCGCACGCGGACAAGGAGCATGTCAACATGCCCGCAGTGGCTGTGGCAAAGCTTGCGTCGCCTGTGAGCTTCCACAGCATGGAAGACGCAGAGGATACGATTCAGGCGCAGGTAGTGGTCTGCCTTGCATTTACGCAGGAAGATGCGAATGTCAAGCTTTTGCCGCAAATTCTCCAATTTTTTATGGATGAGAAGCGGGCCAAACAATTTTTGGAATGTGAGGATGCCACGCAGCTTATGAACATGATGCGCGGTGAAGGCTAGGGACTACTGATGTACCGAAAAAGAGTGGCAAACCGGGAGACGCGGAAGGGGAAACCTTTCCGCGCGGACGCCCGGCGGCGGAGCACGAGAAGGAGAAAAAACCATGTATAAAAGATCGGTGATGATTGTAAACAAATCTGGGCTGCATGCGCGCCCGGCAACGGATTTTGTAACGCTTGCGAAAAGTTTTCGCGCAAAAGTAAACATTGCACGGGAGGAAAATCCGGAAGAAAAGGCAAACGCCAAATCGATCATCACTTTGTTGACAATGGCATTGACCATGCATACGCCGGTCGTGATTTCCGCAGATGGTGAAGACGAACGGGAAGCGGTGGATGCACTGTGTGCACAGATTGAGGCCGGATTTGGCGAGGGTGAATAAAAATGGACGGGTACAAGCTTTTAGAAGGCATGGGCGTCAGTCCGGGCGTTTGCACAGCAAAGGCATTGCGGGTAGCGGCGCGAAACATCGATTTTAAACACTACGAGCAGAAATCGGCGGCAGAGGAGAAAGAGGCCTTCTGGCGGGCGCATGAAATGGTGCTGACACAAACGGCGAAGCTTGAACAGGCAACGCGGCAGCAAATGGGCGAACAGGAGGCACAGATTTTTCAGGCGCATAAAATGATGCTTGAGGACCCGGAGCTTACCGATCCCATAGAGGAGGCGCTCGAGGACGGTTTGAGCGCACCTGCGGCTGTGATGCAGGAGATATCTGCTGTTGTCGCGATATTTGAAAAAATGGAAGACGAATATATGCGGGCGCGTTCGGCCGATATGGTAGATATTCGCGATCGCTTGCTGCTGACGCTGCTCGGACAAAGCGGAAGTAATATTGAACAGCTCAAGGAGGATGTCGTGCTGATCGCCGAAGACCTCACGCCCTCTGATACGGCGCGCATGGATAAAGCGCATGTCGTAGGGATAGCGACCGAAAAGGGAGGCCGCACGTCGCACACGGCAATTATGGCAAATGCGCTCGGTATTCCATGCGTAACAGGGCTAAGGGGGCTGATGGCGGCTGTGCGTGACGGACAAATACTGGCGGTGGACGGGGAAGCGGGGCGCATTGAAATAGAACCGACAGCGATCCGGCTGCAAGAGCTCGGACAACAGAAGCTTAGGCAGGAAGAAGAGAAGCAATTGCTGGAAAAATGGCGAAATGTGCCCACCCAAACGGCGGATGGACGCCGTTTTGTGCTGGCGGCCAATGTGGGCACACCGCAGGAAGCGCAAAAGGCCTATCAAATGGGCGCGGAAGGCGTGGGGCTTTTTCGCTCGGAATTTTTGTATATGGACAGACGCACTCTGCCGAGTGAGCAAGAACAGTTTGAGGCCTACGCGGGCGCGCTTTCAAAGGATCGTACGGTAGTGGTTCGTACGCTCGATGTTGGCGGAGATAAAAAATTTGACTGCATCGCGATGGAAGAAGAAGAAAATCCGTTTTTGGGAGAGCGCGCCATTCGCCTGTGCTTCCGGCATGAAGAGCTGTTTTTGACGCAGTTGCGTGCGTTGCTGCGTGCTGCCGCTTATGGGGACTTGTGCGTGATGTTTCCCATGATCTGCTGTATAGAAGAGCTTCTACAGGCCAAAGAGTGTCTGGAAAAGGCCCGCGCCTCGCTTGAAAAGGAGGGTGCTTCATATGGTACGCCCAAGGTGGGCATCATGATTGAGATTCCCAGTGCGGCGCTGATGGCGGACGCGCTTTGTGCCGAATGTGATTTTATATCCATCGGCACAAACGACTTGATACAGTATACGGTGGCGGTCGCGCGCGAAAGCCAAAATATTGCACATTTATATTCCGCAAGCAATCCGGCCGTGCTCAAGCTGATCAAAATGAGTATTGATGCGGCGCACAACGCCGGTATCCCGTGCAAGATGTGCGGAGAGATGGCAGGAGACGAACGGATGATTCCACTGCTTGTGGGGATGGGCCTCGATGAATTCTCCATGAGTCCGCATTCCATCACGCGCGTGCGGCGGCAGATCGCGTCGCTGTGCGCCGCAGAATGCGAGACGCTGGCGAAGCGTGTTCTTACACTGCAAACCGGAGCGCAGGTGGACTGCGCGTGCGAGGCATTCTGAAGAACGCTCTTTTTGACAGTTGACCCGTCCGCATGAAGCGGGCGGGTTTGTTATTCTTATAGGATGAAAATTTATTCCCTACATACTGAATTCCTGCAGAGATAATGGATTGATATTGCCCAAAAGTTGTTATATAATAAATAACAATAAACCATTAGGAGGTTTTTCTCATGAGTGCTAGTTTGAAGGTCGGTTTGGGAACAGTTACATACGGTGAAGATTATATCGCATCGATCGCTGGTTATAACGCGCTGGAATGCTATGGTTTAGTGGGTATGTCCCAGAAAAACATTTCGGAAATGGTTGCGAACCTGTTCAAAGGAGATAACCTCAAAAAAGGCGTTAAGGTGAAAACCGACGATTCTGAAAACATCATCGTTGAGCTTTACATCACGGTGAAATATGGCGTTTCGTTGTCGGCTGTCGCGGAAAACATCATCGACAAGGTGAAATATTCCGTGGAAAAGGAAACGGGGCTGAACGTGGAAAGCGTTGACATCATCGTACAGGGAATTCAGGTCTGAGGGGGAACTCGAATTGGTCGCACTGCTGGATGCACAGCAATTCAAAAATATGATATTGGGCGCAGCCGCGTCCCTTGAGAAAAACAAGGAAGCGCTGGATGCGCTCAATGTTTTTCCTGTGCCAGACGGAGATACGGGAACGAACATGTCGCTTACCATGATTTCGGCAGCGAAGGAAGCTGCGGCAGCCGATGAAACAGATATGTCGGCCGTGGTCAAGGCGCTGAGCCTTGGCGCGTTAAAGGGTGCGCGTGGTAATTCGGGCGTTATTCTTTCGCAAATATTTGCGGGATTCGCGGATGCGCTGTCCAAATCCAAAGAGGGCACAATCACAGTCCCCGCTTTGGCCGAGGCGTTCCGAAACGGCGTTACATATGCTTACAAAGCCGTCATGAAACCAAAGGAGGGGACGATCCTTACGGTGGCCTCCAAAATGGCGGCGGCTGCAGAGTTGATGGCGACGAAGACGGACGATCTGTATGCGCAGCTTGAATATGTGATACAGGAAGGCGAAAAAGCGCTGCGTGAAACGCCGGAGCAGCTTCCGGTGCTCAAGGAAGCGGGCGTAGTGGATGCAGGCGGCGCGGGTTTTCTCGTGATCGTAATGGGGCTGAAAAGCGTTCTGGACGGTGCGGAGATCGACAGTGAGAATATTCTCGGTTCTGACGGCGTTGTGGTGAATTTTGCCAATCTCGATGCGGGCAATGAAGACATCGAGTTTGGATATTGCACGGAATTTTTCATCAAGAATCTTTATCCCGAGGTGAAGGAGCGCGATATCGACACCTATCGCGGAAATCTCTCCAAAATAGGCGATTGCGTTCTGGTGGTCGGTGATTTAAACCTTGTGAAAACACATGTACACACGAACGAACCTGGGCTTGCGCTGCAATATGCGCAAATCCTTGGTGAACTGAGCCACATCAAGATCGATAATATGCGTGAGCAGCACCGCGAGCTTTCGGAGATTGCACCGGAAATCGAGATTGCTGCACCCAAAGAAGAACGGCCTGTCGCCGTTGTGGCGGTTTCGGCGGGCGACGGGATCAAAACCATTTTTCGAGACTGGCAGATCGAAGCGTTTGTGGAGGGGGGGCAGTCTATGAATCCTTCCACAGAAGACATTTTAAAGGCCGTTGAAAACGCGCCCTCGCAAAATGTAATCGTACTTCCCAACAATAAGAATATTGTTCTTGCGGCGGAGCAGGCGGCAGAGCTGAGCGAGAAAAATGTGATCGTTGTGAAGACAAAGTCTATCCCGCAGGGCATCGCGGCGGCGGTTGCTTATGACCCAGAGGCGGACATCGACGTGAATGTCACAAAGATGGGTCGCGTGATTGCAGAGGTGAAGACGGGCCTTTTGACCCGCGCTGTGCGCGATACCAAAATGAATGGAAACAGCATCAAAAAAGATGACTTGATCGGTATATCGGAAAGCGATATCGTGGCAAACGGTGAAAATTTAGATCAAGTGTTCACCGAACTGCTGCAAAAGATGACAAACGAAGAATCCGAGCTTATTACGATCTATTATGGAGAGGATGCGGATGAAGCACAGGCGGCGGCCCTTGGGAAGTTGTGCGAAGGCGTTTGCGAGGCGTGCGATGTTGAGATACACTATGGCGGACAGCCGGTATATCCATACATTATTTCTGTTGAGTGAGGCAGGGTAGAACAACGAGCCGGCATTTGTGTCGGCTCTTTTTATAGGGGAATTTATGGTATTATCCGATTCCGTAGCATGCCTTTCGGGCATTGGGGAAAAAACGCAGAAAACATTGCAGAAGGTTGGCGTTGCGACAATCGCCGATCTACTGTATTATTTACCGCGCGCCTATAAGGATTTTTCCTTGTGCAAAAAACTCAATGAGGTGAAATTCGGTGAAACGGCTTTTATGTGCGTCAAGGTTTTTACGCTGCCGCAGATAAAGCGCCCGAGACGCGGGCTTGAGATCACTTCCTTTCAGGTTACGGATGCCACGGGCATTGCGACGGTGGATATTTTCAATCAGTTTTATATCAAACATAATATCGTGCAGGGAAAAACGCTTTACATCTATGGGAAGCTGGAATCAAAATATGGGAAGATCAAGATATCGTCCCCGGAGCTTTATTTCAAGAAGCCGGAAAGTGATTTTTTGCCCCTCTATCCGCTCACGGCGGGCTTAACGCAGAACATGCTGCGCAAATTTGCACGGGAAGCCCTGAGCAATGTGGAAATTTTGGAGCCATATTCCGAAGGGTTTTTGCGTGGAAATGGTTTGATGCCGCTGAAGCAGGCTTTGAAGGAAATTCATTTTCCTTCCGAAATGAAGAATGCGGAAAAGGCGCGGATACGCATCGTGTTTGATGAGCTATTGGTTTTCAACCGTATGCTTGAGCTTCTCGGAAGTGAGAAGCGGATGAAAAACCATGCGCGCATCCGCAACGTGGAGGCAAAAAAATTTGAGCGACGGCTCGACTTTGCGCTGACAGGCGCGCAAAAGCGTGTGATGCGTGAGCTGCTCAATGACTTCGGCGGGGAATGCGCGATGAATCGGCTTGTGCAGGGCGATGTGGGCAGCGGAAAGACGGTGATCGCTTTTTTTGCAATGTTTTGTATGCGCGAAAGCGGATATCAAAGTATGCTGATGGCACCCACGGAAATCTTGGCACAGCAGCATTATGAGACGGCAAGACAGCTCTTTGCTGAAGAGGAAATCGTATGTGTGACGGGTGCGCAAACCGCAAAGAAAAAAGCGGAGCTTCGTGAACGGATCGAAAGCGGCAGCGCGAAGATCATCATTGGAACACACGCATTGCTGTATGGAGACCTTGCTCTGGGCAGGCTGGGCCTCATCATTACGGATGAACAACACCGCTTTGGCGTCAAGCAACGCGCCGCACTTTCGGGGCAGCAAAATGTGCACACGCTCATCATGTCCGCAACACCGATCCCGCGTTCGCTTTCGCTTGTGCTGTTTGGGCATACGGATATCTCGGTCGTGGACGAGCTTCCGCCCGGAAGAAAGGAAATCAAAACCTATCTGATCCATGGCAAAAAGTACGCCGATATGATCGGTTTTATTAGAAATGAATTGCGCGCAGGGCGGCAGACCTATATCGTCTGCCCCCTCATTGATGACAGCGAGGAGCTGGACGCGAAATCCGCGAAGCAGATGTTCGGGGAGCTTGAACAATGTTATCCCGGCGTTTGCATGGCATTGATCCATGGCAAGTTGAAAAATAAGGAAAAACAGGAGGTCATGGAGAGCTTTGCAGCGGGGAAGATCAACATTCTCGTCTCGACGACCGTGATCGAGGTGGGGATCAACGTGCCAAATGCAACCGTGATGGCGGTGATGAACGCGGAGCGGTTTGGCCTCGCGCAGCTTCATCAGCTTAGAGGACGCGTTGGAAGGGGCAGTCACCAGTCCTATTGCTTTCTCGTATCTGAAAACCAGAATGCGTATGAGCGGCTGCGCGTGCTTGTGAACAGCGGCGACGGGTTTGAGATTGCCGAACAGGATATGAAGCTACGCGGAACGGGCGATCTTTTGGGAACGCGGCAGCATGGCGTGGGAACGCTTAGGATCGCAAACCTGATCGGTGACATGGACCTTCTGATAAAAACACGTGGCGTGCTGGAAGCGATCAAAAAGCAAGGCGGGATGGAGTACGAAGCCATCACAAAAATAGCGCAGGAAAAGTTGAAGGAAAAGTTGATTGAGATCGCGCTCAATTAAAAACAGCTTGACAACGCAAAAGGAAACAATTATCATAGTAATGTAGTAGCGGTTTACTATACTAAATTATCGAAGAGATGTTGAATATGGAGAAGTTGAAATTACAGGTACCGGCAGGGGCATGGGATTATCTTCCGGAAGAGTGCTCGGCAAAACGAAGAATTGAAGGGGAAATAAGGACGCGTTTTTTGATGAGCGGATATCACGAGATCGAGACCCCGTCCTTTGAATATTATGATGTATTCATGCATGATTCAGTACCGTATGTGCAGGAAAATATGATGAAATTTTTCGATCAGAAGGGCCGGATTCTTGCCTTGCGTCCAGACTTGACCGGACCGATCGCGCGCGCGGCTGCCACCAAATTGCTTTTAAAACAGGATGTGCTGCGCCTTTGCTATGTTGGAAATGCATTCGGTTTTTTGGACCGCGGGATCACGGGCAAAACGGAATTTACACAGGCGGGCGTTGAGTTGATTGGGAAAAAAGGAACAGACGCCGACGCGGAGGTGATCGCGCTGGCGATCGGCACGCTGCTCGGTATTGGGATCGAGGATTTTAAAATCGAACTAGGGCAGGTGGCTTATTTCAAAGGGCTGCTTGATGGTTCGGGGCTTGGTGAGGAGCAAACGGAACGCATTCGCTCGCTAGTGGATACCAAAAACAATGTAGAACTGGAATATGAGCTTTCCCGTTTGAATATCGATGCGGATACGAAGCATGCTCTTTTGGAGCTTGGCGGGTTGTTTGGCGGGCAGGAGGCGCTTTTGCGTGCGGAAGGGCTCGCGAAAAACGATCTTTGCCGGGACGCAGTGCAAAACATCCGCGCGGTATTCGACATTTTATGTGACTTTGGTTATGAGAAATATTTGTCGATTGATTTTGGCATCCTCAACAACTTCAACTATTATTCGGGGATCATATTTCGGGGCATTTCAGACGGAATCGGCGCACCGATCCTTTCGGGCGGCCGTTACGATGAGCTGCTGCGGGAATTCGGCACTGACGCGCCCGCCACAGGTTTTGCTATGGGCATCAAGGAATTGCTTGTGGTGCTCGACCGCATGGGTAAGTTGGGCGGTGCAGTGCAAAAGACGGTGGTTGTGTGCGCGGAAGCAAAAGAACGTAAGGCGGCATTCGAATATGTGCAGGCTCTGCGCAAAGAGGGCCGGCGTGCCATTTTGGAGCTGAATGGAAACAGGGCCTATGACCCGGCGTTCTTCACATTGAGCGAATTTCAACAGAAAGGCTGAGCGAACATGGAACTGACAATCGCGCTTGCCAAGGGCAGGCTTGCAAAATTTGCGATCGCATTGTTTGATAAATGCGGCATCGACACATCGGAATTAAAGGAAGACACGCGCAAGCTGGTGGTGTACGACCGGAAAAACGAGCTGCGGTTCGTTCTGGTAAAGCCGTCGGATGTTCCTGTCTACGTTTATCGCGGCGTGGCAGACATTGGCATCGCGGGGAAAGATACGCTGCTCGAGGAGGGGCTTCCCCTCTATGAGATGCTCGATTTGAAGAGTGGAAAATGCAAGATGTGTGTCGCCGGGTATCCGCGGCAAAAAGAACGCATCACCTCAAACATCACGCGCGTCGCGACCAAATATCCGCGCGTTGCCAAGATGTATTACGATGAAAAGGGTGAAGGCATCGAAATCATCAAGCTGAATGGCAGCATCGAGCTTGCACCCATCCTCGACCTATCTGACGTGATCGTCGACATTGTGGAAAGCGGAACGACCATCCGCGAAAACGGCCTAAGCATTCTGGAAGAAATTTGTGATATCAGTGCGCGCCTTGTCGTCAATCAGGTCAGCTTAAAGACCAAATCGGAGAAAATCCAGCCTCTGATCGAAAAAATGAAATTTGCTCTGGAGGAACTTTGATATGCTGCCCATCATTTCGTCACGCGAAACAGAAACCATCAAAAAAAGGCTGCTTGAACGCGCACAGACAGATTATACAGAGCAGCAAACGGCTGTGGATGCCATTCTGCGCGACATACGTGAAAAAGGAGACGATGCGTTGTTCTCCTGCATTGAGCGTTTCGACGGCTATTCCGCAAATCCCGAAAATCTGCTCGTGAGTGAGGAAGAGATCGACCGGGCGTTTTCACAGACCGATGCGCAGCTTCTTGCGATCATGCGCGAAGCGGCGCAAAACATCGAAGCGTTTCACAATATGCAAAAACGTGAAAACTGGTTTATGGAAAGCGACGGGAAATACTTGGGACAGCTTTATTTGCCTGTAGAAAATGCGGGCGTATATGTTCCGGGCGGAAAAGCGGCCTATCCCTCGAGCGTTTTGATGAACATCATTCCCGCAAAATGTGCGGGCGTTCCCAATATTTTCGTCGCGACCCCTGCGCAGGGCGGAGCCGTCAACCCCGCGACGATCGCGGCGGCAAAAATTGCGGGCGCGCATAAGATTTACAAGATGGGCGGCGCACATGCAATCGCGGCGTTTGCCTTTGGAACGCAGAGCGTACCCCAAATGGATAAGATCACCGGACCGGGCAATATTTACGTTGCGCTTGCCAAAAAGAGCGTCTACGGGCAGGTGGGGCTGGATATGATCGCCGGGCCGTCGGAGGTTCTGGTCATCGCGGATGAAAGCGCGAATGAAACATTCATTGCGGCGGATTTTCTTTCGCAGGCCGAGCACGACGAGCTTGCGGCGTGTATCCTTGTGACAACGAGCAGCGAAAAGGCGAAGGCTGTGCGCGACGAGATATTAAGGCAGGCGGAAGTGCTTCCGAAGCGTGAGATTGTGATGAAGTCCCTTGAAAACTATGGCACGATCATCGTTGCACAGGATATGGATGACGCGGTACGCGTCTCCAATTTGATTGCCCCGGAGCATCTGGAAATTTGTACGGAAAACGTACGGGAGCTTCTTGCGGGCATCCGCAACGCAGGGTCGATCTTTCTGGGAGAATATTCGCCCGAACCGCTTGGGGATTATTTCGCGGGTACGAATCATGTGTTGCCCACAAACGGCACGGCGCGGTTCTCTTCTCCGCTGAATGTTGATGATTTCCAAAAGAAATCCAGTGTGATATACTATTCCAAAGAAGCGTTTGAAAAGGTTTACCGCAAGGTTTCGGCCTTTGCGCACGCGGAAGGGCTGGACGCGCACGCGCGCTCGGCGGCGATCCGGTTTGAGGACTGAAAGGGGACGAATATGGCTAGGACGGGAACAGTCGACAGAAAGACCATGGAAACAAACATCATGCTAAAGCTCGCTTTGGACGGTACGGGCGACTGCAAAACGCATACCGGCATAGGCTTTTTCGATCACATGATGGTTTTACTCGCAAAGCACGCGATGATTGATATGGAGCTTGCCTGCAATGGCGATATTGAGGTGGACGCGCATCATACGGTGGAGGACTGCGGGATCGTTCTGGGAGAGGCACTCAAGGAAGCGCTTGGGGACAAAGCAGGCATTCGCCGCTACGCGACGAAATTTGTGCCGATGGACGAGGCGCTTGTGATGGCGAACCTCGACATCAGCGGAAGGCCTTATTTTGTATACAATGTGGAGCTGATGCACGATAAAGCGGGTGAGTTTGACGCGGAGCTGTGCGAGGAATTTTTCCGCGCCGTTTGCATGAATGCGGGGCTCACCTTGCACCTGAATCTGCAATATGGGAAAAATACGCACCACATCATTGAGGCGTGCTTCAAGGCCTTCGGACAGGCGCTGCGCGAAGCAGTCTCCATCGATCCCGAAATCAACGGCGTGTTTTCAACGAAGGGTCTTTTATGATTGCGATCGTCGATTATGGAATGGGCAACCTGCGCAGTGTTCAAAAGGCCTTCGAGTTTTTGGGATTTGAAGCTTGTGTGACGGATCAGAAACAAGCGATCAGAGACGCGGATCACATCGTGCTGCCGGGGGTGGGGGCGGCTGCAGACGCAGTTGCGAACCTCCAAAAGCGCGGGCTCACAGAGGAGTTGCGAAAACAGGCGCAGAGCGGAAAACCATTTTTGGGCATCTGCCTCGGGATGCAGCTATTGTTCGAAAAGAGCTGCGAAAACGGTGCTTACGAGATGCTTGGCATCATCGGTGGCGAGGTAAAGCCGTTTGCGGTACAGAATCTGCGCGTGCCGCATATGGGCTGGAACTCCCTGAAAATAAAGGACAATCCCCTGTTTCAAGAGAACGGGGAAGAGCAGTTTGTCTATTTCGTGCATTCTTATCACGCCGATGGTGTGGCAGAGGAAAATTGTATCGCAATGACGGAATATGGCTATGATTTTGTTTCCGCAATACAAAAAGACAATATATTCGGCTTACAGTTCCATCCGGAAAAGAGCGGGGAAACCGGCCTTTCCATGCTGAAAAATTTTGGAGGTTTGAAACGATGAAAATTTATCCGGCAATCGATATCAGAGACGGAAAATGTGTAAGGCTGATGCAGGGAGAGCTGCAGCGTTCCACCGATTACGGCGACCCGATCGAGATGGCAAAGCGTTGGGAGGACGAAGGCGCTTACTATCTGCACGTTGTTGACCTCGACGCGGCTTTTTCGGGCTCGTTTGTGAATCAGGACACCATCACGAAGCTCGTGCAGTCCATCAAGATTCCGGTACAGATGGGTGGTGGCGTACGGACGAAAGAGGACATCCGCGTGCGTCTTGACGACGCGGGGATTTCCCGCGTCATCCTTGGAACGGTTGCGGTAGAGGACCCGGAGCTCGTGAAATGGGCGGTATCGCGCTATAAGGACAGGATTGCGGTAGGCATCGACGCAAAGGAAGGCGAGGTGGCCATCAAGGGCTGGGCAGAGAATTCAGGCATCGATCCGGTGCAGCTCGCGCAGGAGATGCACGCGCTTGGCGTTGCGAACATCATCTATACGGACATCTCCAAAGACGGTATGATGGAAGGCCCCAACCTTGAGAAAACAGAGCAGATTGTAAAGAAAACGTGGATGAACCTGATAGCCTCCGGCGGCATCAGCAGCCTTGACGACATCCGCAAGGTGCGCGAGACGGGCGCTTGCGGGTGTATCGTGGGACGTGCGCTTTACGACAGTGCGTTTACGTTGCAGGATGCGATGAAGGCGGGCAAATAATGCTCACAAGAAGGATCATTCCGTGCCTCGACGTTCATGCGGGGCGCGTGGTAAAGGGTGTTAATTTTGTCGATTTAAAGGATGCGGGCGATCCGGTCGAAATCGCGAAGGCGTACAATGAACAGGGGGCGGACGAGCTCACGTTCCTCGACATCACGGCGTCGTCGGACGACCGGGGGATCATGGAGGATGTGGTGGCGCGCACGGCGGAGCAGGTGTTTATTCCGCTGACGGTAGGCGGAGGCATACGCACGGTGGAGGATTTCAGGCGTATTTTGAAGGCGGGCGCGGACAAAATATCCATCAATTCCACGGCGATCAAGACCCCGCAGCTCATTAACGACGCGGCGGTGCGGTTTGGAAGCCAATGCGTTGTGGTCGCGATTGACGCCAAGAAGAATGTGGAAGGAAGATATGAAGTATATCTGAACGGCGGGCGGGTCAATACAGGCCTCGAAGCGGTCGCGTGGGCGAAAGAAGCCGTTGCGCGCGGCGCGGGTGAAATTCTTTTGACCAGCATGGATGCGGACGGCACAAAGGCGGGATATAATGTCGAGCTTACCAAAATGGTATGCGAAAACGTCGGTGTGCCGGTGATCGCATCCGGTGGCGCGGGGAAGCTCGAGCATTTTACGGAAGTGATACAAAAGGCGGACGCGAGCGCCGTATTGGTCGCGTCGTTGTTCCATTATAAAGAAATGACGATCCGGCAGGTGAAGGATTATCTGCGGGAAAATAGGATCGCAGTGAGGAGCAGTTAAAATGGAAATCAAATTTGATGAGAAGGGACTTGTGCCCGCCATCGCGCAAGAGGCGCGTACGGGTGTTGTGCTCATGCAGGCATACATGAATCAGGAGGCGTTCGACAAGACACTTGAAACGGGCTATGCGCATTATTATTCCCGATCGCGCAGCAAGCTGTGGAAAAAGGGTGAAACGTCGGGTAACTTGCAAAAGGTGATGCGCGTGAAACTCGACTGCGACGGCGATTGTGTGCTGCTTGAGGTAGAGCAAACGGGCGTCGCGTGCCATACGGGCAGTCCCTCCTGTTTTTTCAACACGATACGCGAAAATGAAAAAGTTGCCAATGCATCACTGCTGTACGAATTATATGAACTGATCGCGGACCGGAAGAAACATCCGAAGGAAGGCTCCTACACAAACTATCTGTTTGAAAAAGGAATCGATAAAATATTGAAGAAGGTGGGCGAGGAGAGCGCGGAGGTCATTATCGCGTCTAAAAACCCGGGGACCTCCGAGCTTCAATACGAGGCGGCTGACCTAATCTATCATCTGCTTGTGCTGATGAACGAGAAAGGATTGACACTCACCGAGCTGTTCGGTGAGCTGGAAGGCAGAAGATAACGAAAAGGCTTGCAAATCAAGAAGCCGCTGTGATATAATATCAAACGATAACGCACTCGCGCAGATTTTTAGCACTCGTGCCCAAGGGTCATGCTAAAAAAACGAAGCGCGGGGAGGCATAAAACGAGGAGGTATATTTATATGTCAGTTATTTCTATGAAACAGCTCTTGGAAGCAGGTGTGCATTTCGGACACCAGACCCGTCGTTGGAACCCGAAGATGAAGCGTTTTATCTTCACGGAGAGAAACGGCATCTACATCATCGACCTTCAGAAGACAGTCAAGGAAGTTGAAAAAGCATACTATTTCGTACGTGACATCGCTATGGACAACAAAACGGTGTTGTTTGTCGGCACGAAAAAACAGGCGCAGGAATCCATTGAAGCGGAAGCGAAGCGCTGCGGCATGTATTATGTATCGAACAGATGGCTGGGCGGCATGCTCACAAACTTCAAGACGATCAAAAGCCGTGTTGCACGCTTGAACAAGATCGAAGAGATGGAGCAGAACGGCGATATGGATCTTCTTCCGAAGAAGGAAGTCATCCAGTTGATGCACGAAAAGGAAAAGCTTCTGAAAAACCTCGGCGGTATCCGCGAGATGAAAAATCTTCCGGGCGCTCTGTTCGTGGTTGACCCCAGAAAAGAACACATTGCGATTGCAGAGGCCAGAAATCTTGGTATTCCTGTGGTGGCGATCGTTGATACAAACTGCGACCCCGACGAAGTGGATTATCCCATTCCGGGCAATGACGACGCAATCCGTGCGGTCAAGCTCATTACGTCCAAGATGGCTGACGCTGTGCTGGAAGGACGGCAGGGCGAGCAGATGGAAGATACCGTCGAAGAAGCTGTCGAGGTTCTGAGCGAAGCGGAGGAAGAGATTGCCGCTGCGGAGGAAATCGCAGAGGAGATCGCGGAGGAACTGCTTCCGGTCGAAGAAGTTGAAGTTGTCGTAGAAGAAGAGAAATAAGCGGGAGGTATTGATATATGGTTTCGGCAAGTGATGTAAAGACCCTGCGCGAGCGTTCGGGCGCAGGCATGATGGATTGCAAAAACGCGCTCGCGGAAGCGAACGGCGATATGGAAAAAGCAAGTGAGATTCTGCGTGAAAAAGGTCTTGCAGCCGCTGTGAAAAAGGCGGGCAGGATCGCCGCAGAAGGCGTAGTCGGCTCGTATATTCATATGGGTGGCAAAATCGGTGTTCTTGTGGAAGTAAACTGCGAAACGGACTTCGTTGCGAAGACAGACGCGTTTCAGGCGTTCGTGAAGGATATTGCGATGCATATCGCCGCAGCGAACCCGATGTATGTTTCCGAGGAGGAAGTCGATCCGGCGGTTCTCGAAAAAGAAAAGGAAATCCTAACGGCGCAGGCTCTGAACGAAGGAAAGCCGGCGAACGTTGTGGAAAAAATGGTGGAAGGCAGAATCAAAAAGTTCAAAAAGGAAATTTGCCTTTTGGATCAACCCTTCGTAAAGGACCCCGACAAGACGGTTCAGGAGCTGGTGACGGATCAGATCGGCACGATCGGCGAGAAAATTTCCATCCGTCGTTTTGCGAGATTTGAAATGGGCGAAGGTCTCGAAAAGCGCCAGGACGATTTCCAGAAGGAAGTTTTGGAACAAACTGGTCTTTGATCAGTTCATAAAGAGAACACATTTGTGTTCTCTTTTTTTTAAAGAAAAATCGCTCAATGGAGGTAAAAATGGAGCCGAAATATAAAAGAGTTATTATGAAAATCAGCGGCGAGGCCCTTTGTTCGCCAGAAAACAAGCCGCTTGATTTTGACATCATCAGCAATGTGACGGAGCAGATCATCGAGGTTGCGGAACAGGGCGTTGAGGTAGGCATCATTGTGGGCGGAGGTAATATTTGGCGCGGTGCGCGCGTGGGAAAGCATATGGATCGCACGACTGCGGATTATATGGGTATGCTGGCGACAGTGATCAATGCGCTTGCGCTGCAGGATTCCCTTGAAGAGAAGGGGCTGCAAACGCGCGTGCAGACAGCGATTGAAATGCGGCAGATCGCAGAGCCCTATATTCGCAGGAAAGCGATGAAGCATCTTGAAAAAGGACGGGTGGTGATCTTTGCCTGTGGCACGGGAAATCCGTATTTTTCGACAGACACGGCGGCGGCACTGCGCGCAGCCGAGATGGAAGTGGACCTCATCATGCTGGCGAAAAACGTGGATGCGGTATACGACAGCGACCCGCGGGAGAACCCGAACGCAAAGCGTTTTGAATACATCAGCTATATGGACGTGATCAACAAGGGGCTTTCTGTGATGGACAACACGGCAATCACTCTGTGCATGGACAATCATATCCCAATCAACGTCTTTGGCGTGAATGAAGAAAACAGCATCCGCAGGGTGGTGTATGGCGAAGAAATCGGAACGCTGATCAAATAGCGTCATAAAAATAGTGTAAGTGGGGATTGAGTTTTCGGCTTGATTCCAGTACAATATATTGTAAAGTAGAAATGCCATTTTCAACAATATCTGGAAACGATGAAAGGAATGGTTTATCATGCAAATTCAACATGAGGCACTCAATACTGCCGAATCAAAAATGAATAAAACACTGGGCGTTTTGAAAAAGGAATTGGTCAGCATCCGTGCGGGCCGCGCAAACGCACAACTGCTCGATGGAATCATGGTAGATTATTACGGAACGCCTACGCCCATCAATCAGGTTGGCAACATTGCCGCGCCCGAGCCCCGACTTTTGACGATCTCGCTTTGGGATGCAAGCATTCTGCACGAGGTGGAAAAGGCAATACAGGCTTCCGATCTTGGCATCAATCCCGCAAATGACGGAAAGATTATCCGCCTTGCTTTTCCGGAAGTGACGGGTGAAAAGCGTCAAGAGCTTGTGAAGATTGCCAAAAAGAAGACGGAAGAAGCCAAGGTTGCGATTCGCTCAATTCGTCGTGACGCGAACGAAGCCGTGAAAAAGGACAAGAAATCAAGTGCCGTCACGGAAGATGATTTCGAGATTCTGGAAAAAGAGATACAGACGCTGACGGATAAAAAAATCAAGGAAGCGGATGAAATCCTTGCGGCAAAGGAAAAGGAAATCCTTGAGGTCTGATCTGCTGGGCTTACGTCTCGAAGAAGCGGAGAACCGTCTGTGCAAAGAAGGGCAAAATTGGGCTGCCCGGCGCTATGTTTCTTATAAACCATACGAAACACCCGACAGCTTTCGCGTGCTGCGCGTTAAAGAAAAAGACGATGGGTTTGAGCTTCTGATCGGCGAATTTATAACAATGGCAGAGACATCTCAGGACTGATGATTTAAGAAAACACAAGACGCCCTTGCGCGAGAGCGAGGGCGTCTGTATTCATGGGATTGGAGAAAGCGTTGGGGTTCTTTTCAAAAAAACGTTCGGCTGAGCTTATAGAGCTTGACTTGCAAAAATTACCCGTACATATTGCGGTCATCATGGACGGAAATGGCAGATGGGCAAAGAAGCGCATGCTGCCGCGCGTCGCGGGGCATCGTGCCGGTATGGCAAAGGTAAAGACCATCATCCGTATGAGCAGTGATATCGGCGTGAGACATCTTACGTTGTATGCGTTTTCCACGGAAAACTGGAAGCGGCCGGAGGATGAGGTGGGCGCCCTGATGGGCCTGGTGATCGAATTCCTGCAAAAAGAGCTTGACGAAATGCATCAAAAGAATGTGATTTTCAACACCATCGGTGATATCACGCGATTGCCCAAGCCTGTGATCGACGTGCTTCAAAATGCCAAGGAAAAGACGAAAAACAACACGGGTATGACGCTCAATATTGCGTTGAATTACGGTTCGCGCGTCGAGATCACAAATGCGGTCCGGCGGATCGCTGCCGAGGTGAAAGACGGGACGCGCGCAATTGAAGAGATTACGGAGCAGACAATTTCCGATCATCTCGATACGGCGGGGCAGCCCGATCCTGATTTTTTGATCCGTACAAGCGGAGAGGAGCGACTGTCCAATTACTTGCTCTATCAGCTGGCGTATGCTGAGTTTTATTTTACGCCTGTCTATTGGCCGGATTTTGACGAGCAGGAATATGAAAAGGCACTGCTTGAATATCAACAAAGACAGCGTCGTTATGGCGGGCTGTAAGGAGGAATATGGGAAAAAGGATTCTGGTGGCGGTTCCGATCATCGTGATCGTCGCCCTTGCGGTCATTTTTCAAAGCTGGGTATTGATCGCTTTTGCCGTTTTACTGGCGCTCACGACGCAATTTGAAATCGTGCGTGCGTTTGATACGAACGGGAGACCGGTGGTAAAATATATATCGTACGCCTTTGCTGTGATTTTGGCGGCTTTTTTTGTGGGCTTTTTTGTGCAGCTGCAAAAGGGGATCGATGTGGTTTCGTGGATGCCGGTAATGCTTTTGAGCGCGTTTGTCGTGCTGATTATGCTAACATTTGTCGTCTCCATGTTTTCAGAGAAATATCATGCGCAAAGCGTAGCCGATACGATCTTTACGTTTGTTTATCCGCAGCTTTTTCTTGCGCTTTTTTACATCATCATCCTCACCTATATCAACGATTATTGGAATATGCTCGTCATGTTCCTCATGGTGTTTGTCCCCGCCATGCTTTCCGATACGCTGGCATATTTTATAGGGATGGCGCTTGGCAAGCGAAAGCTGTGTCCGAAAATCAGCCCCAAGAAGACAGTCGCGGGAAGCGTGGGCGGCGTAATCGGTGGTATTGTGGGCGCGGTGCTTATCACGGCGCTGTTCTCCGGCGGCAGCAACATCATAACGTTTGCGATTGCGGGCGCTGCCATGGGGGCGGTTTCCCAGCTTGGCGATCTTTCCGCATCGTTCATAAAGCGTTCACTGAATATTAAGGATTTTGGCAAGATTTTGCCGGGTCACGGTGGTATAGTAGATAGAATGGACAGTATATTGTTCTGTATTCCGGTGGTGTTTTTGCTATCGCTTACAGGAATTTTGTGACAGGAGAATTTCTTTGAAGAAACTGACGATATTAGGTGTAACCGGTTCCGTGGGACAGCAAACTGCGGATATTGCAAGGGAATACCCGGACAGGCTGGATGTGGTGTGCATTTCCGCACACAAAGATATCAAAACACTCGCGAAAACGGCGAACGACCTGCGGCCGGCTTACATCGCGATTACATCAGAGCAGGCAGATGTTGCTGCGCTCAAAGAGCTGTTGTGCTACGACGCAGAAATATTGCATGGAAAAACAGCGCTGATCGATGCGTGCACCGCAGGAGAACCCGATCTGGTTGCACATTCCATTCTCGGCATCGCGGGGCTTCCGGCATTTGCGGAATGTCTAAAAAGACGCATTCCCGTAGCACTTTCCAACAAAGAATCCCTCGTGTGCGGCGGCAAGGTTGTCAAACAGATGATGGCGGAGGCGGACGTGCTTGTGCTTCCGGTGGACAGTGAGCATTCGGCGTTATTTCAGTGTTTGAATCACGAATTTAACGCAGATCGCGTCCGTCAATTGTGGCTCACGGCCTCTGGCGGACCGTTCCTTAATTGGAGCAAGGAAGATATTAAACATGCGCCGCCTGAACGTGCGCTAAAGCATCCAAGATGGTCTATGGGGCAAAAGATCACGATCGATTCCGCGTCGCTGGCCAACAAGGGGCTTGAGGTGATCGAGGCGCATTATATGTATGATATGCCCGCGGAGCGCATCAAAGTGCTGATCCATCCGCAAAGCCTGATCCACTCAATGGTGGAGTGGGACGATTATTCCGTGAGCGCGCAGCTTGGGCCGGTCGATATGCGTATGCCCATCCAAAAGGCGCTCTTGTTTCCGGACATGGTGGAAAATCCATGCATACAACCACTTAATTTTTACGAAATCAGTAAGCTGGAATTTTTGGAACCGGATTTTGAGCGCTTTCCGTGCCTGCAACTCGCGTTCGATGCGATTCGGGGCGAAACGACGGCGGTTTATAATATGGCGAACGAAGAGGCGGTTGCACGTTATCTGAATGGACAGATCACTTTTGGCACAATCAGCGAGTTGATTGAAAAGAGCATGTGCCGTTTTGACGACAGCCTGAACAGCATTGAAGAGATCATGACGCTCGACCATGAGGTGCGGGCATATGTAACAATGTTGATCGAAACACGGAGGAAATAGGTTGCAGATTGTATTGAGTATTGTTGTGACCCTTCTGGTACTGACCGTACTGGTGGTGGCGCATGAATTTGGACATTATCTCGTGGCAAAAAAGCGCGGGATCAAAGTAGCGGAATTTGCGATTGGGTTTGGTCCAAGGCTGATCAAGTGGAATCGAAACGGAACAGAGTTTTCGATCCGCCCGTTTTTTATCGGCGGCTTCAACAAGTTTGCGGACGATGAGGAAAAGGATCCGGCCCCGGGCGATTTTCGTGCCGCATCTTTAAAAAGCAGGTGTCTTACGATCATTGCGGGTCCGGCGATGAATGTGATCGTCGCAGTCATTCTTGCGGCAATCTATTTGACGTCCGTAGGGACTGTGCTTCCAAAGATCGTATCCGTGGCGCCGGGGTCGCCCGCCTATGAGGCGGGGGTGCGCGAAGGGGATGTCGTCAAGAGCTTAAACGGCGTAAACATCGATTTCTCCTACGACTTGCAGGACGCGTTTTCCGCGCCGCAGGGGGAGGAGCTTGCAATCACCCTGCAAAGAGGCGGACAAACGCTTACCCTAAGTATTCCCTATGAGGAGCAGACTGCTGAGGATGGCAGGAAGATGACGGGAATATCCATGGGCGGTGACAGTGAGGACGGATGGCAACACAAGAGCTTCAATTTTTTTGAAGCGTTTGCGTTGAGTTTCAAATGGCTGTTCTTGATCACGCGCGAGATGCTGGTGTCCTTGGGGCAACTTTTCTTTATGGGGCAGGGCGTGCAAAACATGTCGGGGATCGTGGGGGTCGCCGCCGTAGTCGGTCAGGCTGCGATGATGGGCTTTGATCAGGTGATATACTTAACGGCTATGCTAAGTATCAACCTTGCGATCGTGAATCTGCTGCCTATCCCGGCTCTTGATGGCGGAAAGCTCGTGCTTTATGCGGTGGAGGGCATTCGCAAAAAACCGGCGCCTCCTAAGGTGGAGGGGGTGCTGAATCTGGTTGGCATGGTGTTGATCTTTGGTTTGGCGATCTTTCTGGTATTCCAGGATATCCAGAGGCTGATCATTTAGTAAAAAAAGGTGGAAGTATCATGAAAACGCGCATCATCCAAATCGGGAGCGTTGGGATTGGCGGGGGAAACCCGATCGCGATCCAATCTATGACCAATACCAACACACGCGACGTTCAAAAGACGGTCGCGCAGATTCATGCACTCGAAAAAGCAGGCTGTGAAATCGTGCGCTGTACGGTGCCCGATGCGGATACAGGCACAGCATTGAAAAAAATAAAGGACCAGATATCCATTCCGCTCGTCGCGGATATCCATTTCGACGCACTGGCTGCCGTTGCGGCAATCGAAAACGGCGCGGACAAAATACGCATCAATCCCGGAAACATCGGCGGACACGATAAGATCATGGCTGTCGTTGGTGCGGCTAAAGCCGCTCATATTCCGATCCGCGTAGGTGTGAACGCGGGTTCCCTTTCCAAAGAAATGCTGAACAAGCACGGCGGGCAGACGGCAGAAGCGCTCATTGAAAGCGTATTGCAGAATATCCGCGTCCTTGAACGCGCAAAATTCCACGACATCGTCGTATCGATCAAATCCTCTAACGTCCCGGTATGTGTCGACGCATATCGGAAGATCGCAAAACAGGTCGATTACCCGATGCATCTTGGCGTGACAGAGGCAGGCACCTATAACATGGCGGTCATCAAATCGTCAATCGCATTGGGTGCGCTCATTTTGGATGGGATAGGCGATACGATACGGGTCTCAATTACCGGCGATCCCATACAGGAGGTTTATGCCGCGCGCGATATTTTAAAGTGCTGCGGCGTTCGCAAGTCGGGGGTGGAGATCATCTCCTGTCCAACCTGCGGAAGGTGCATCATCGATATCGAAAAAATTGCGACAAGTATTGAAAAGTTTACGCAGGACATCAAGGTGCCCCTCAAGATCGCTGTGATGGGCTGCGCGGTGAACGGGCCGGGGGAAGCGCGCGAGGCAGACATCGGTATTGCCGGGGGACGCGGGGAAGGGCTGCTGTTTTCTCACGGTGAAATCATCAAAAAGGTGGATGAATTCGATATTTTGCCTGAAATGAAACGTATGATCATGGAGCTGGCGGAAGAGAGGAAAAAGGAAAATTGAATGCGCTTATAAACGAGCTGACACAAATCATAGATAAAATCAACAAGGATAAGCGTTTTTTGGATCTTGTACAATTTGAGCGTGTGGAATTTATTTCGGAGGAACAAGCGCTCAAGGCTTTTTTTAAAACGATCAAGCATCTTTGCCCGCGGGAGTTTTTGAAAATCAAGCGTGAAATGGAAGATTCATGCAAAGAAAATGTGAAAATTTCCCTCGATCAGTCTCATTATGCGCAGGAGCTATTTGGGGATGGGCAAGTACTGGAGCAGTATTTAAAGGACTATGTGATCCTTTGCGAGCCTACGGTCATGCCGTTTATAAAAGGTGCGCACTTCTCGCTTTCGGATCGTATGCTTGAGATTGCTTTCGAGACGGAAATGGCCTCCAATATTTTTTCAGTGATGAACCTTGACACGCTGATTGAACAGTTTTTGCACGACACATATGGTGTGCAGGCAAAGGTGCGTCAGAGCATATCGGAAGGGGCTGCAAGTGAATATGAGCCTTCTACGGATATTATGGATGCGGTGTCTGTTCCGCCCGAAAAAAAAGTGGTAAAAATGCCTTCACCTGCGCCAAAACCATCGGCCTCCGTTCCTGAGGCGGCGGGTGCGCAGCGAACGGCACGAAGTGCGCAAGCAGTGCAGGGCACTGTCCAAAAAATCTGTGATATTCAGGCGGATACGCGCGTAACGATCGAAGGCGAGGTCGTATACACCGAGGACAAGGAGCTAAAGGACGGGGAACTGATTAAGCATAAATTTGTGCTGAGTGACTTCACATCCAGCATCACCTGCTTCTTTTTGGAGAGCAGCAAATACAAAACCAAGCTCGTTGCGCCAAAGAAGGGACAGTGGGTTGTTGTGACGGGGTTGTGCGCGGACGATACGTTTGAGCATGAGAAAACGGTCAAAGCACAGAAAATTGAAAAATCATCCCATAAGGAGCGAGAGGACACCGCTGAAGAAAAGCGTGTGGAGCTTCATACGCACACGCAGATGTCCGCACAGGACGGCGTTTCCGATGTAAAAAAAATCGTTGCGCGCGCGGCAAAGTGGGGGCACAAGGCCATCGCCATCACAGATCACGGTGTGGTGCAGGCTTTCCCGGACGCGGCGGGCGCAGCAAAGGCCAACGGCATCCATCTGATCTATGGCGTGGAAGGCTACATGGTTGACGACACCAAACGCATCTTCGATTCCGGCGAAGAGAAACGCTTTTCGGACGAATATGTCGTTTTTGACATCGAAACGACGGGGCTTTCCCATATCAACTGTGACATCACAGAGATCGGCGCGGTGCGCGTCAAAAATGGGGAGGTGACGGACCGCTTTCAGACTTTTGTCCGTCCGCGCGGGCCGATCCCGCCCAAGATCGTCTCTTTAACGGGCATCAATGACGATATGGTGAAGGATGCCCCGCTGCCCGAAGATGCGCTTGCGGAATTCAAGCAATTTTGCGGCGAGGATGCGGTGCTGGTTGCGCACAACTCAGATTTCGACACAAAATTTGTTTTCCACAAATCAAAGGAATTCAACATCAGCTATCAAAATAAAGTCGTGGATTCGCTTGCTTTATGCCGCCTCGCGTTTCCCAGTCTCAAAAATCATAAGCTGAATACGGTGGCGGCGCATCTGCGCATTCCGCTCGAGCATCATCGCGCGGTCAATGACGCGGTGTGCACCGCAAAGATCATGCTTGAATGCTTTAAGGAGTTTGAACAACGGGGCGCAGAAGATATGCAGGGCGTAAACCGTCTTTTTATGGAGCACGCAAATGGAAAAAATGCCAAAAGCTACCATATTATTTTACTGTGCAAAAATAAGCAGGGGCTCAAAAACCTGTATAAGCTGATCTCCTTTGCGCATTTAGATTATTTCTATAGAAAGCCGCGTATGCCCAAGAGCGTGATCGACGCGCACAGGGAAGGATTGCTCATCGGTTCGGCGTGCGAAGCGGGAGAGCTTTATCAGGCGCTGCTTGCGGGCGCAAATGAAAAAAAGCTTACGGATATCGCTTCGTTCTACGATTATCTGGAAATACAACCGGTCGCAAACAATGAATTTATGGTGCGCAAGGGCATCCTCGCAAATACGGAGGACGTGCGCCGCATGAACAAGCGTATTGTGGACATCGGTGAAAGACTTGATAAGCCCGTTGCGGCGACGTGCGACGTGCACTTTCTCGATCCGCACGAGGAATATTTTCGTCGGATCATTTTCCAGATTCAAGGTTATGACGATACGGAACAGGCACCCCTTTATTTGCGCACAACAGATGAGATGCTGCGGGAGTTTTCCTATTTGGGAGAGGGAAAGGCCTACGAGGTCGTCGTACACAATCCGAACAAACTGGCGGATATGACTGAGGAAATCGAGCTTTTTCAATCGGAAACCGCGATGCCGTCGCTGCCCGACGCGGCAGAACGTATTACGGAGATGGCCTTTGCGACCGCGAAAGAAAAATACGGCGATCCGCTGCCCGAGCTTATTGAAGCGCGCCTAAAGCGCGAGTTGGATTCCATTGTTTCCCACGGGTTTTCCGTGCTTTATTACAGCGCACATCTGCTTGTGAAAAAGTCGAATGACGACGGTTATCTGGTCGGTTCAAGAGGCTCAGTCGGCTCTAGCCTCGCTGCCACAATGACGGGCATCACGGAGGTCAATCCGCTGCCCCCGCATTACGTGTGCCCCAAGTGCAAGCATTCGGATTTCAGCGTGGATAAGGAACTATACCCAAGCGGCGTGGATTTGCCGGATGCGATGTGTCCTGAATGCGGCACGAAATATTCGAAGGACGGTTACGATATCCCGTTTGAGGTGTTTCTTGGCATCGACGCGGACAAGGTGCCCGATATCGACCTTAATTTTTCTGGGGAATATCAGCCGGTTGCGCATAAATATACGGAGGTCTTGTTTGGCAAGGGCCACGTTTTTCGTGCGGGTACGATCAGTGCGGTCAAGGACAAGATTGCTTACGGCTATGTGAAAAAGTTTCTGGAGCAGACGGGTACGCAGGCGAATGAAGCGGAGATCAACCGTCTCGTGCAGGGCGTTTCCGGGGTCAAAAAGACAACAGGTCAGCATCCGGGCGGCATTGTGATCGTTCCGAATGAAATGGAAGTATACGATTTTACGCCCGTGCAAAAGCCTGCGGATTCCGCAGACGCGGAGTGGATTACCACACACTTTGATTTCAACTCGATGCACGATATTCTCATCAAGCTCGATATCCTTGGGCACGACGTGCCCACCATCATCAGGCTGCTGCAAGACGCGACAGGCATCGACCCACTCACCATCCCGCTTGATGACAAGCCGACGATGGAGCTGTTTTCGGGTCTGAAGCCACTCGGACTGAAATCCAAGGATCTTCTCGGCATACAGACGGGCACGCTGGGCATTCCGGAATTTGGAACAAAATTTGTGCGGCAGATGCTGATGGACACCAAACCCACAACCATGTCCGAGATCGTGCGGATCAGCGGACTGTCCCACGGGACGGACGTGTGGCTTGGAAACGCGCAGGACCTCATCAAGGCGGGTACGTGTACACTGAAGGAAGCGATCTGTACGCGAGACGACATTATGAACTACCTCGTCGACAGAGGGGTAGAGAAGCGTATGGCCTTCTTCATCATGGAGGCGACGCGAAAGGGGAAAATCGCCAAAAACGGCTTTTCCGACGATATGCAAAAGGCGCTTGACGACGCACATATTGCGGAATGGTTTGTGGAATCATGTAAAAAGATCAAATACATGTTTCCGAAAGCGCACGCCGTTGCGTACGTCATCATGGCCTACCGCATCGCGTATTGTAAAGTACACCATCCGGAGGCGTTTTATTCCTCCTATTTCACGGTGCGATCGGGGGATTTCGACGCGTCCTACATCCTCGGCGGCCTTGAAGACATCAAAAAGAACTGGCAAATGCTCGAAAACAAGGGAAATGCAACCGCAAATGAAAAAAACATGGCGACGATGCTCGAGGTCGCGTGCGAAATGTATCTGCGCGACTATCATTTTCTGCCTGTTGATCTGTACAAATCAGATGCGGAAAAATTTCTCATCGAGGAAGGCGGGCTTAGGCTGCCCTTTCTTTCCATTCCGAAATTGGGAGCAAACGCGGCGGCAAAGGTTGTCGAGGAACGGGAACAAGGAGATTTCCTTTCCATCGAGGATTTGCGGAAGCGCGCAAAATTGTCTTCATCCGTTATAGAAGAGATGCACAAGATGGGAACGCTGACCGGACTGCCGGAAAGCAATCAGCTAAGCCTGTTTGATTTCTGAGCAAGTGGGTTTTGATTGACTATTCCCGCACGCGGCGATATAATATTAAAGTGAGTTTTTAAACTGCTCCATGCGGTTTTTCTTTTTCACAGCGGACAAACGCGTGGGTTTTGTCTGACAATTAAGAAGTAGGGAGGAACAATTGATGAAAAAACGTAGCTTAGTTGGCATCATTGTGACGGTAGTTGTGATTGCTTTGTTGTGTTTTGTTGTCATCAACGGTTTCGATGTTGGAATTTACGAAGTTAGGCCATTAAATGGCATCCAACAGGGACTGGATTTAACGGGCGGTGTTTACACCGTTTATCAGGCAAAAGATCCTGCGGTCGAGGATTTTGACGGCAAGATGCAGGGCGCGCAGCTGATTCTGCGAGACCGTTTGGATGCAAAAGGCTTTACAGAGGCGACGATTACGCGGGAAGGTACGGATAAGATCCGTGTGGAAATCCCGATCAACAGCACCAGTGAAATAAAGGACCCGAATGAGGTATCGAAGTTCATTGGTACGCCCGCAAAGCTTGAGTTTGTGGGGCCGGATGGTGTCACGATCCTCGAGGGAAGCGACATCACCAAAGCGCAGGCCGCGCGGAATACCGAAAACGGACAATACATGGTTTCTTTTGAGCTGAGCGAAGAGGGAACCAAAAAGTTTGGAGAGGCGACCGCGAAATTCTTAGAACAGCAGATTTCGATCACAGTCGACGGCAAGGCAATTTCTTCACCTACCGTACAAAGCGTGATCGGTACGGGAAGCGGTCAGATCACCGGCAACTTCACGCTGGAAAGCGCGCAGGACCTTGCGATGCAAATCGAAAGCGGCGCGTTGCCGCTTGATTTGCAAGAGATCGAAGTACAGTCCATCAGCGCAACGCTTGGTGTCAATGCTTTGCAGAACAGTGTATTTGCAGGGCTGATCGGTCTGTTGATCCTGTTTGTTTTCATCATTGCATACTACAGGCTGCCGGGTGTGGTGGCATGTATGGCGCTGCTTGCGTATGTATGCTTGGTACTTTTGCTCCTTGCGAGCGTGCCGGGTGTACAGCTTACGCTTCCCGGTATCGCGGGCATCGTGCTTGGAATCGGCATGGCGGTGGATGCGAACGTTATCATCTTCGAACGTTTCAAAGAGGAGTTCCGTACGGGAAAGACTCTGCGCACTTCCTTCAACGCGGGCTTTCAGAAAGCGTTCATCACGATCCTTGACTCAAACGTCACAACGCTCATTTGTGCGATTGTGCTGGCGATTTTTGGAACGGGCACGCTCAAGAGCTTTGCCTATACCCTCATCATCAGTATCATCGTGTCCATGATTTCCGCACTGGGCATCACGAGGGGAATCCTCAAAATGTTCATCAATCTCAATATCAAAAACCCGAACGTATATATGCGTAAGGCGCGTGCGATCCGCGAAGCGGCAAAGGCAGCGCAGGAAGGGGGAGAGGCATAATGAAAATCACGAAACATTTCGCGAAATTTTTGATCCTTCCCATTGCGATCCTCGTCGTCGGCATCATCTTTGGATTTGTGAACGGCGGACTGAATTTGGGGCTCGATTTTACAGGCGGCAGCATCATCAAGATCGACATGAAAGGCGAGTTTGATTCCGCCGTTGTACAGAAGGCGCTTGATGCAAACAGCGTGGGCGATTCAACGATCGTCAAATCCGGAGAAGGTTACACACAGGTTGAGATCCGCATGCGCGACATGAACGATGACGAGTTGCAGGCGGATTTGAACGACAAAATCCTTACAGAGCTACAGGTGACTTATCCTGATGCCGAAATGACAGCAGTCAATAAGGTTGGAGGCACTGCAAGCGCGGAGCTTATTCGCAACGCGTTTTTGGCGGTGACAATCGCCTGTGCGTTGATGCTCGTGTATATTTGGATTCGCTTCCAGCTCTACAACGGAATCAGTGCTGTGATCATGCTGATTCATGACGTAGCGGTAATGATCGCGGTGATGGCGATCTTCCGGATACAGATCAACAGCGCGTTTATTGCTGCGTGTCTGACGATCGTCGGCTATTCCATCAACAACACCATCGTTATCTTCGACAGGGTGAGGGACAATCTGAAGTCTCCCACGGTACGCAAGCTTCCGCGTCCTGAAATTGCAGACATCAGCATCAAGGAAACGCTGACGAGGACAATGAATACGTCCATCACAACGCTTATTATGATCGTTGCGCTCTATATCCTCGGCGTTCCGTCGATCAAGGAATTTTCATTCCCGATCATCATCGGACTGCTGGCGGGTGTCTATTCTTCCATATTCCTTGCGGCGCCGATGTGGGCGTTGATGGCGGATAAGTTTGATAAGAAAAAGCAAAATGGAAAATCAAAAAATAAATCAGTACAAAAGAAAAAGACGGTAAAAGCATAAGATAAAAAAGACCTTCGAAAAGGAGGTCTTTTTTTGAAAGGAACGATATGCGCTACAGGCTCAGGCAAAAGCCACAATTGAATACGGACAAGGACGCGATCAAGGCTTTGCAAAAAGAGTTTAAACTTTCTGCGCTGACTGCGTCTCTTCTCTGCGCACGCGGGATTTATGAACCAAAAGAAGTATATGAATTTTTAAATCCGTCCCGCGAACAGCTTGGCGATCCTTTTTTATTCGAACACATGGCCGATGCGGTGAGCGCAGTCCGGCACACCATCGCAACCAAGGGCAAGATTTGCGTCTACGGAGATTATGACGCGGACGGAATTTCCGCAAGCGTGATCCTGTACAAGACATTGACGCAGATGGGGGCCAAGGTTGAGGTTTTTCTGCCAAACCGCATGGAACATGGATATGGCCTTTCGATGGAAAACATTGAGCGTTTGGCTCATGTGGCGCTTCTCATCACCGTAGACTGCGGGATCACAAACGTCGGGGAAATTGCCCGCGCAAAGGAGATGGGCATCACGACCATATTGACGGATCATCACGAATGCCCGCCGATCCTGCCCAAGGCAGATTATATCATCAACCCAAAGAGGCCGGAGGAACGCTACCCCTTTGATTCCTTATGCGGTGCTGGCGTTGCCTTTAAATTTTCTCAGGCATTGATCGGCGACGCGGCGTTTGAATTTCTTGATATCGCCGCGCTTGCGACAATCGCGGACATCGTACCGCTGCTCGGTGAAAACAGGACGATCGCTGCGTTGGGGCTTCGAGTACTCAATGAAAATCCAAACCCGGGAATCGCGGCGCTTATCAAAAATGCGTGTACGAAGCGCGCGGCAGAACTTGACGCGCAGACGGTTTCCTTTGTGCTTGCGCCGCGCATCAATGCCGCAGGCAGGATTTCGACCGCGAAAATTGCGTTTGAGCTGTTGAGTGAGCATGATGAGACGCGTCTTGAAGCGTTGGCCGAAGAACTGTGCACCTTAAACGCAGATCGTCAGCAGCGGCAGGAGAAGGTCATTTCAGAGGCAATGCGGCTCTATGAGGCGGAGTGTAATGATGATGACAGGGGAATTCTGCTTTACAACAAGGATTGGGACATAGGGATCGTAGGGCTGGCGGCATCCAAGGTTGCGGAACGCTATACGCGTCCTACGGTGTTGCTGGGGGAATCTGAGCAGGGAGTCTATACGGGTTCCGCGCGCAGCATTCCCGATGTAAATATCTATGAAGCGCTTCATTCGCAGGCGAAGCTGTTCGAAAAGTTTGGCGGACATGCGGGTGCGGCGGGGCTCACCATCAAAGAAGAAAATCTTCCCAAACTGCGCAATCGCCTGAACGCGTATTTAATGGAGCATTACCCGGAAGAGGTCTTTCGCCCACAAAAAACGTATGATCTTGAGATGGAACCCAAGGATGCTTCTGCTTCATTGATTGCTGAGTTCGAACGATTGCGGCCGTTCGGATTCAAAAATGAACAGGTAGAATTGTTGGTGCGCGGCGCGCATCTTGTCGATATCAAACCGATCGGTGAAGACAAGCATACGAAGTTTCAGATCGCAAAGCATGGAAAAAGTGTAAACGCTGTTGTGTTCGGCACACGGTCGGTCGACGTACCTGATTATGCGGATGTGGTGGGCACACTCAATCTCAACACATTTGATATGAAGCCGCAGATGATCGTTAATACACTTTCTTATGACGAAACGCTTTCACAGCGTTTTCGGCATGCGGATGCATATCTGCGTGGTCTGAAGATGCCGCAGCATGACGATATGAAAAAATACGCACGTGACAGAGAACAGCTTCTCGAAGTTTTTGTTGTTCTAAAAGGGATCAGTGAGCAAAAGATATCCTTTTTTGACGAAGGGAAAGCGCTTGCTTTCCTGCAAAAATATGTGAGTGGAATCACTGCGGAGCAGACTGCGTTTGCGTTTTTGGTTTTTGAAGAAATAGGTTTGCTAGAAATCAAAAAAGATGATAGAATACACATTGTGATACGTAACGGAAGGCGAGAGCTTTCCGAAAGCAAAGCGTATCAAACGTTTTTTTCGGGGGAAAGCTGAAATGGATTTAAAGCAAAGAATTAGAAATATTGAAGATTTTCCGGAGGAAGGCGTCATTTTTCGTGATATCACGACGCTGATCAAAGATCCTGAGGCGTTTTCCTACGTTACAGACGAGATGGCAAAGCGAGTGGAACAGTTGAATGTTGACGCGATCGTCGTTTTGGATGCGCGCGGCTTTTTATTTGGTGCACCTGTCGCGTATCTGCTCAAGAAGGGGATCGTTCCCGTTCGCAAAAAAGGCAAACTGCCCGCCGCGACCTATCAGGTGGAATACCAGCTCGAGTATGGCACGGGCGTTCTGGAAATGCACAAGGATGCGGTCAAGGAGGGGATGCGCGTTGCGATCTTCGACGACCTGCTTGCGACCGGGGGTACGGCAAAGGCGGCATGCGAGCTTGTAGAGCTTGCGGGGGCAGAGGTCGTTTCCTTGAATTTTGTGATAGAGCTCACCGCCCTTGGCGGCAGAGATCAACTTAAGAAATATAATATCGATTCGCTGGTTCAGTATTGACGACAGGAGAAGGTTTGGGTGCCGGAATATTATAAGGAGTTTATCAGACGGCATAAACTCGAAAATGATCCATTGATGGAAAAAGCGTTCGCGTTTGCGGAAAAGGCACATGAGGGCCAGTTTCGTCATTCTGGCGAACCCTTTTTTACGCACCCGCTCGCAGTGGCCGATATCGTTGCAGATTTAGGCCTTGATAATATGACGATTATCGCCACCATCCTGCACGACGCGGTAGAGGATACGGCGCTGACCACAGAAGAAATCAGCAAGGAGTTCAGCCCAGAAATCGCCAAACTTGTGGACGGCGTAACCAAGCTGAAAAATTACGATTTCAAGACGAGGGAAGAACAGCAGTGGGAAAGCCTGCGTAAGATGTTCCTTGCCATGGCTTCCGATATCCGCGTGGTCATCATCAAACTTGCGGACAGGCTGCACAATATGCGCACCTTAAAATACCAGTCTGAAAACAAGCAAATCGAAAAGGCGACAGAAACGCTTGAAATCTATGCGCCGCTTGCGCATCGTTTGGGGATCAGCACCATCAAATGGGAGCTTGAGGACCTTTCTCTCAAGTTTTTGCATCCGGATGAATATTTTGAAATCGCGAATAAAATCGCATCTACGCGTTCCGAACGCGAACGGCAGATCAATTCCATCATGGTGAAGCTTGAAGATAAGCTCGTGGAAATGAAGGTAAAGGCCGAGATCGAAGGTCGTCCCAAGCACATCTATAGCATTTTTCGCAAGATGAAGGAAAAGCATATGGTCTTTGAAGAGGTGTACGATCTGATTGCCATACGTGTCATCGTTGCCAACATCAAAGACTGCTATGGCGTGCTTGGCATCGTGCATACCATGTGGAAGCCGCTGCCGCTCCGCTTTAAAGATTATATTGCCGTACCGAAGCAGAATATGTATCAATCTCTGCACACGACGCTTTTGGGAGAGGATGGCCGCCCCTTTGAGGTGCAGATTAGGACCTACGACATGCATCGTACGGCAGAATACGGTATTGCCGCGCACTGGAAGTATAAGGAGGGCGGCAAGGAAAGCGTCATGGACACCAAGCTCGCGTGGCTGCGTGAGCTGATGGAATGGCAAAACGACCTGAAAGATTCCAAGGAATTTATGGAAACGCTCAAGGTCGATATATTTTCTGACAATGTTTTTGTGTTCACCCCCAAGGGCGATGTGAAGGATTTTGTGGCGGGCGCGACACCGCTTGATTTTGCCTACAGCGTGCATAGCGCGATAGGCAATAAGTGCGTGGGCGCGAAGGTGAACGGCAAGATCGTTCCGCTTGACCACCGGCTCGAGACGGGCGACATCGTGGAGATCGTTACATCAAATTCCGCCACGCCCAGCAGGGATTGGCTGAAATTCGTCAAGACAGCGCAGGCGCGCAGCAAAATCAAACAGTGGTTCAAAAAACAGCTCAAGGAAGAAAATATCGTCAAGGGCCGCGAAATGCTTGAAAAGGAAGCAAGGCGGCAGGGTTATCAACTGCACGACCTATTGAAGCCCGACTGGCTCAGTGTGCTTTATAAACGCTTTACGCTGAATTCGCAGGAGGATATGTTCGCGGCGATCGGTTATGGTGCGCTTTCCGTCAATCAGATTCTCGGCAAGCTTGCGGAGCAATATAAGATGGCGAACCAGATCGATTCCGGTTCGCAGGAATTGAAGATCGTCAAACGCACAGGCCATGGGTCGGAAGATGATATCACCGTCAAGGGTAGCACCGGGCTAGCCGTGCGCTTTGCAAAATGCTGCAATCCCGTTCCGGGCGACGAGATCGTCGGCTATATCACGCGCGGTCGCGGTGTGTGCGTCCACACAAAGGATTGTAAAAACCTGACAGATGTGGATAAGGAACGCCTGATCGACGTTGCGTGGGCCGGAGATCAGACCACCTCCTACAATGTGGAAATACAAATCGTCGCGGACGACCGTCCGGGGCTGATGGTCGAGGTCGCGCAGGAAATGTACAATATGGGCAGGGATATCACAGCGATCAACGGTCATTCCGCACGCAACGGCGTTGCCAATATCCTGCTGCGTACGAACATTACGTCGGTGCAGGACCTTACCAACGTGATGAACCGCCTGAAAAATCTAAAGGGGATACGCGAAGTGTTCCGCGTGAATTATTGATATGCGTGCGGTCGTACAGCGCGTGAAAGGCGCAACGGTTACTGTGGGCGGGGAAGTCATTTCTGAAATAAACGCAGGCATTGTGGTGCTGCTTGGAATCAGCGCGGACGATGCGTGCAGGGATATGGAATATATTGCGGATAAATGCGTCAACTTGCGTATTTTTGAAGATGAAGATGATGTCATGAATCGCTGTGTTGCAGATATCGGCGGAGACCTGTTGCTGGTGTCCCAATTCACCCTATACGGCGACGTGCGCAAGGGCAGACGCCCAAGCTATAGCAAGGCGGCGCCGCCGAATGCGGCACGCGTTTTATATGAACAGGCGATTCAGATATTCAAAGAAAAATATGAACGGGTCGCAACGGGTCAATTTCAGGCGCATATGGAAGTGGCACTTGTAAACGACGGTCCGGTAACAATTCTGCTCGACAGCAATAAGGAGTTTTGAGGTGCAGATCATTTCGGTTGTAACGGGCGCGATGCTCGAAAATACATACATTGTTTTTGATGGATCCACAAAGCAGGCGGTGGTGGTCGATCCGGGCGACGATGCCCAAAGGATCATGACGCAGATCGACAAAAACGGCCTTAATGTCACGCATATTCTGCTGACCCACGGACATGCCGACCACATCGGCGCGGTTGATGCGCTGCGAGCGCAATATGGCGCGAAGGTCGCGATCCATGAGGGCGACGCGGACATGCTCACATCCGACCAAAAGAATTTATCCTGCTTCATCGGCGCGCCGTTTACGGTCGGCCCGGCAGACATTTTACTGCGTGATGGGGACAAAATCGCGCTTGGAGACGGATGCATCGATGTCATGCACACGCCCGGTCATTCGCCGGGAAGCGTTTGCTTTCTCGCGGGAGATTTTATGTTTTCAGGCGACACTCTTTTTGCAGGTTCCATCGGACGCACCGATTTTCCGGGAAGCAGCATGGATGAGATGCGTGCCTCGCTTGGCAACTTGAAGGCGCTCGAAGTAGATTATGAGGTGTATCCGGGGCATGGCGGAGCAACGACGCTGGCGGAGGAAAAAGCTTCGAATCCGTATTTTGGGTATTGATCCATGTTTTCCTTATATACTGAAACCCCGTCCTTTTTCAACGATATTTGCGACGAAATTCGTTTGTTTCTGCCCGAGGAAAAGCATATCGATCAGTTGAAAAGCAAAGAGGATATGAATGCCGGAAACGTGCTGCGGCATTTTTTTAGGTTGGAGCAAGGGAACTGGTACAACCGTGCGGAGCTTTATTTGGATGGAACATTATGCGCCGCGCGGGAGCAAAGACCAGATTTTACGGATGGGCAAGGCAATGTGATTGATGTTTTGCAGGATACATTGTTCGCAAAAAAGCTGAAAAAACACGCTGTAAAGACGCTGATTTACGATATCCTGCGGGAGCATTTTAAAAAGGATATGCCGTGGGGTTCGCTGACGGGCATTCGTCCCACGAAACTGCTGCGCGAACTGAAAAGAGAAAAAGATAAAGACGGAGCACGCAAGGCGTTTCTTGAAACCTATCATGTATCCAAAGAAAAAGCGTCGCTCGCGGAAACGATTTGTAAAGTTCAGCAGCCTTTTTTGAACGTCGGCGAAAATGATCTCGATGTTTATATCGGCATCCCGTTTTGCGTGTCGCGCTGCAAATACTGCTCGTTTATTTCCCGCGATCTCAAATTCAACGAAACGATCAAGGATCAATATCTTCCATGCCTGTTTCAAGAAATGGATGGAATGCGCGAACGGCTGAAAGCGTATTCGATTCGAGCGGTCTATATCGGCGGGGGAACGCCCACAGCCCTTTGTGAACACGATCTGATCGCCGTCCTTGAAAAAACACAGGAACTTTTTCCGTCCCCGCGTGAATTTACTGTGGAGGCGGGCAGGCCGGACACGGTGACGGATGGAAAGCTGCGCATTTTGCGGGAATATGGCGCGCAGCGCATCAGCATCAACGCGCAAACCACCAAAGACGAAACACTGGCGCTGATCGGCAGGCAGCATACGGCGGAGGATTTTCGCAAGGCGTATATGCGGGCGCAAAAAATTGGGTTTTCGAGCATTAATACGGACGTGATTCTCGGACTGCCGGGCGAGACAACTGCGGATGTGGAAAAAACGCTGCACGACGTGACGGAGTTCGAGCCGGAAAACGTAACGGTGCATACGCTCGCGCTCAAGAATTCCTCTGAATTTGCGCTTGAACGGCAAGATGATATGCCCGGCGCGGAGGAAGTTTCGCGTATGGTGGAGCTTTCCCAGCGTTTTTTGATGGAGCAAGGGTATCGGCCGTATTACCTATACCGTCAAAAATACATGAGCGGGAATCTTGAAAACGTTGGATTTTCAAAGCCGGGCAAGGAATGCGTATACAACATCGACATCATGGAGGAAACAGTGAGTAATCTCGCGTTTGGCGCGGGCGCGATCTCAAAACGGCTTTACCCCGAAAGGAATCTGATCCGGCGTGCGCCGAACGTCAAGGACCTCAAAAATTACATCGACCGAACACAGGAGATGATTGGACGAAAAAAAGAGCTGTTTTGAGTGGGCAGGCGCGTTGACACGCCATCCCTTTCCCGTTATAATATGAGTTGTAAAAGCGTTGATATGGAGAGTAACCGTATGCCTTGCGCAAAAGAGAGCGGCCGCCGCGGCTGTAAGCGGCTGTGCGTTTAAGATGCGGCGAAGAACACCATGGAGCTTCTTCCGTGAAAGCAAAGGCAATTAGCGGCAGGCGCGTGCACGGCGTTATCGGCAAAGAGCGGAGAAACAACGTTTCTCAATGTGGGTGGTACCGCGGGTTTTCAAACTTCGTCCCTTGATTTGTTGGACGTTGTTTTTTTATGTTGGACAATGGAGGAAAATATTTGTGGCAGTAAAGGCGCCGAAAGGCACGAAGGACGTTCTCCCACAGGAGAGCTATAAATGGCAATATGTCGAGCAGCTTGCGCGTAATATCACTGCGCTGGCGGGCTATCGTGAGATTCGCACGCCCGTCTTTGAACACACCGAGCTTTTTCTGCGCGGCGTGGGCGATACGACGGATATCGTGCAAAAGGAAATGTATACCTTTTTGGATAAAGGAGACCGCTCTATCACCCTCAAGCCGGAAGGCACGGCGGGTGCGGTGCGTGCATTCCTTGAGGGCGGGCTGCCATCCAGCCCGCAGCCAACCAAGATGTATTATCTTTCAACGCCCGTGTTTCGTTATGAAAAGCCGCAGTCGGGCAGATTGCGTGAGCATCATCAGTTTGGCGTGGAGGTGTTTGGAGCGCAGGATGCGAGCGTGGACGCGGAGGTCATCAATCTCGCGCTGACATTGCTTGGCGAACTGGGCCTTGTGGACTTGCGGCTCAACATCAACAGCATTGGATGCGATCAATGCCGTCCGCAGTACAATGAATTGCTCAAGGCATATTTGCGGGAAAACATGGGTTCCATGTGTGAATCGTGTAAGGAACGCATGGAACGCAATCCGCTTCGCGCGCTCGATTGCAAGGAAGAGGGATGCAGAGCCATCGTGAAAGACGCGCCGCTGATGATCGACCACCTGTGCGACGAATGCTCCGCGCATTTTGACGCGTTGAAGAATTACCTCGACGCATTGGATGTAGAATATAGCATCAACCCCTTCATCGTGCGCGGGCTCGATTATTACACCAAGACGGTGTTTGAGATCATATCGGATAGCATCGGCGCGCAGGGAACAGTGTGCGGCGGCGGGCGGTATGATAAGCTAATGAAGCAGGTCGGCGGGCCGGATATGCCGGGCATCGGCTTTGGCATGGGCGTCGAACGACTGCTGCTCGTGATGGAAAACGAAGGCGTGGTGATACAGCCGCCACCGGTCACGGATGTGTTTTTATGCACACACGGCGAGCAGGCGCGCCTGCGGGCGTCTGCGCTTGTGAACGATCTGCGCAAAAACGGGTTCCGTGCAGACATGGATCACTGCGCGCGCAGCATCAAGGCGCAGTTCAAATATGCCGACAAGCTCGGCGCAAAGTTTGTTGCGGTGATCGGCGAGAGCGAAATGGAAGAGGGTACGGCAGCTCTGAAAACCATGGAAACGGGCGAAGAGCGCGTCGTGCATCAAAACGATATCAAAAAATTTGTATAAAGCGGAGAGAGAACAATGGGAGAATTTTTAGGCGATTGGAAGAGAACCGCGTTGTGCGCGGAGTTTACAAAGAACGACATCGACACCGACGTGACGCTGATGGGCTGGGCAGACACTCGGCGCGACCTAGGCGGCCTCGTGTTTGTCGATCTGCGCGACCGTTCGGGCATCATGCAGGTTGTATTCAACGAATCCTCCTTTGCGGGAGATTTTGATCAGGTCGGCAGTATCCGCAGTGAGTTTGTGCTCGCGGTAAAAGGAACGATCGTGGAACGCGCAGAGGAGACGGTGAATCCAAAGCTGCCCACAGGCCTCATCGAGGTCAAGGTGCGGGAGTTGAAGATTCTGAGTAAGGCGGAAACGCCTCCGTTTGAAATTGAAGACGGCTCTAAGGTGCGCGAAGAACTGCGTTTGAAATACCGCTATCTCGACCTCAGACGACCGGATATGCAAAAAAACCTGATCCTGCGCAACAAAATCGCGAATTCAGCGCGGGCGTATCTGTCGGAAAACGGATTCCTTGATATTGAAACGCCTATGCTGCAAAAAAGCACGCCGGAGGGCGCGCGGGATTACCTTGTGCCGTCGCGCATCCATCCCGGATGCTTTTATGCGCTGCCGCAGTCACCCCAGCTTTTTAAGCAAATACTCATGATCTCCGGTTATGATCGCTATTTTCAGATCACAAAGTGCTTCCGCGATGAAGACCTGCGCGCGGACAGACAGCCGGAATTTACCCAGATCGATACGGAGCTTTCCTTTGTGGATGCGGATGATGTTATGGCGATTCACGAAGGGCTTTTGAAACGCGTGTTCAAGGACGTAATGGATATTGACATAAAGTTGCCGTTGAAGCGTCTGCCTTACAGGGAAGCAATGGATCGCTACGGCAGTGATAAACCAGATACGCGTTTTGGCCTTGAGCTAAAGGATGTGAGCGACATCGTCGAGGGCAGCGAATTCAAGGTATTCAGCTCGGTCGTCAAAAACGGCGGCAGCGTGCGCGCGATCAACGCAAAGGGGTGTGCGAATATCCTTGCGCGTCGCGAGATCGACGCATTGGTCGATTTTGTGAAAATTTATGGCGCAAAGGGCATGGCGTGGATTTCCATCCGTGAGGACGGCCTCAATTCGCCCATCACGAAGTTCATGACGGAAGAGGAAATCTCCGCGATCATGGAGCGCACAGATGGGCAGGTGGGCGACATCCTCTTCTTTGTGGGCGACAAAAACTCTGTCGTCTATGATTCGCTCGGTGCGCTGCGTCTGAAGCTGGCTGAAAAGCTAGAACTCATCAAGGAAAACACATGGGATCTTTTGTGGGTCACTGAATTTCCGTTGTTTGAATACAACGAAGAAGAAAAACGCTACGTGGCAAAGCACCACCCGTTTACCTCGCCGATGGATGAGGATATTGACAAGGTGGAGAACGATCCGGCAAACGCGCGTGCAAAAGCGTACGACATCGTATTGAACGGCAACGAGATCGGTGGGGGCAGCATCCGTATCCATAGCACAGAGCTGCAGGAAAAGATGTTCTCTGCGCTCGGGTTTTCCAAGGAAGAAGCATGGGAGCGCTTTGGCTTCCTGCTCGAGGCTTTGAAATATGGCACGCCGCCGCATGGCGGCCTCGCGTATGGGCTCGACCGCCTTGCCATGCTGATGGCGGGCGTGGATTCCATCCGTGACGTGATCGCGTTCCCGAAGGTGCAAAATGCGTCCGATCTGATGGCGAAAGCGCCGGACACGGTGGATAAAAAGCAACTGCGCGAATTGCACATCAAGGTGGTCGAGGATTGATGCTTGACGATTCCAGAACGATCGCGCTCCTGACGGAGCAGGCCGTAAGCAAGCTGCGCGGCGCGTGCGTCGCGGTGTTTGGTGTTGGCGGCGTTGGGTCGTTTGCTGCCGAAGCGCTTGTGCGGGCGGGCGTGGGTTCTCTTATCCTTGTGGATAACGACGTTGTGAAGCCATCGAACTGTAACCGACAGCTTGTCGCGCTCAACTCAACCATCGGTCAAAAAAAGGTGGACGTTATGGCGGCGCGGGCGGTGGACATCAATCCGGATGTGAGCATCCTTACATACAATGTGTTTTATGACACAAGCACGTCGGATGAGATTTTTTCCAATCAGATCGATTATGTGATCGATGCGATCGACAGCCTCGCCTCAAAGGAAACGTTGATTTTGGAATGTGTGCGCAGGAACATCGAAATCATATCCTCGATGGGCGCGGGCAATAAGCTGTATCCCGAGCGGTTTGCGGTGACGGATATTTTCAAAACATCTTATGACCCGATTGCGAAGATCTTACGAAAACGCCTGCGGGATTCGGGTGTCAGGAAGTTGCGTGTGGTTTGCTCCGACGAGCAGCCGCGTCAAACGCAGGCAGTCGAGGATGGAAAACGGGTGCCGGCGAGCATCTCTTTTGTTCCGTCCGTGTGCGGCCTTCTGATGGCGGGCGCGGCGGTACGGCAGATTGCGGGGATTAAAGAATGAAAGAAGCAGGGCTGGTCACAAGAATAGACGGGGACACGGCATACGTGCTGTTTGAGCGCACCTCTGCGTGCGCAAAATGCGGCGCGTGCGGCATGATTTCCGGGCAGAACGACATCACCGTTCCCATGAAAAACGCGCTGAACGCACAACCAAACGACAGGGTAGAGGTGCAGTTCACCACCAAAAACGCGCTGCAATCCTCAGCGATCGCATATATTTTCCCGCTGATCATGCTGTTTTTGGGCGTGTGGCTCGGCTATGTGATCCCGCAGGATATTTTTGACGTGCAAGACGCGCTTGCGGCGATCCTTGGCCTTGTGTTTGCCGCCGCCGCATTTTTGGTTTTAAAGCTGCTGAATCCTTATTTCAAAAAGAAATTCTCAAATGTATATACGATGACGAAAATTGTTGAAGAAAGCGAGTAAGGCAAGTGTTCCTAAAAAGAATCGAACTCAACGGCTTCAAATCTTTTTGCAACAAAAAAGAAATCATCATCAATAAGGGCATCACAGGTGTGGTGGGGCCAAACGGCAGCGGCAAAAGCAACATTGCCGATGCTTTGCGTTGGGTTTTGGGGGAGCAAAGCTCTAAAAATTTGCGCGGAACGAGTATGCAGGACGTCATTTTCAATGGGACGCAGACACGCAGCAAAAAAGGCTATTGCGAGGTCGCGCTCATTTTCGACAACACTGATATGCGCATCAAATCGGATTACACGGAAATCTCCGTCAAACGCAAGATGTATCGGTCGGGCGAAAGCGAATATTCCATCAACAATTCCAACTGCCGCTTAAAGGATATCCTCGAGCTGTTCCGCGATACGGGAATCGGCAAGGAAGGCTATTCCATCATTGGGCAGGGCAAGATCGACGAGATACTGACCAGCAAAGCTACAGACCGCCGCAAAGTGTTTGAAGAGGCGGCGGGCATCATGAAATACCGTGTGCGCAAGGAAGAAGCGGAGCGCAATTTAAGAAAGACAAAAGAAAACATTACGCGCATCGACGACATCATTTCAGAGCTGTCCACACAAATCGAGCCGCTGGAAAAGCAAATGAATGAAGCGCGTGATTATTTGAAACTGCGCGACCGTCTCAAGGAACTCGAGATCAATCTCTACCTTTATCAGTACGATAAAACGGGCGAGCGCATCCTAAGAACGGAAGAACAGATCAAAGAAAACGAGCAGGAGATGGAAGACCTCAATTTACAGGTCAGCCGGGGCAGCGAACGCATTACAGAGGTCAAGCAGCAGCTGCTCCTGATCCAGCAGGAGCTCGAGGAACACAATGCCGCGCTCTCCGCACAGATGAGCGAACAGGAGCGGTTGAAGGGTTCGCTGAATCTGCTCGAGGAAAAGGAAAATACGCATCTTTCAACGATGCGAGTCAATTCGCAAAAGCGCGACGAGCTGGAAGCGCTCATGCAGGGAAATGAAGAAAAGCTGCGACACTTGAATGTGCAGGTCAACGATAAAAACGGCGCGATCGATGAAAAATTTGCGCAGATCGTTTCACTGAGAAAACAGATAGAGGACATCGCCGGACAGTCCGGGAGCGTTCATGATGGAATTGAGTCCATTCGCGCTGAGGTGGAAAGTGCGCGTACAGCACTGCAAACGATGATCATCGAGCTCAACGAAAAGCAAGTCAAGGCGGAGGTTCTTTCGCAAAAGCGCGCGGAAGCGGAAGCAAAGACACAGGAACGCAGAGATCATATTGCAACGCTCAAAGTAAATGCAGAGGCGCTGCAAAAGGAAGTGGATGTGTTTGAGGAAGCAGGCGCGCAGTTGCGCTCTGCCATGAACGAGGCGCTGCAAACGCTCAGGCAGACGCAGGAGGAACGCACCAAGCTTGAGGCGGAAACGGCGGACACAGTGCGGCGTTTAAGCGAGGATGAATCCCGCTTGAAATTGTTAAGTGACATGCGCGACGAGTATGAAGGCTATTTCGATAGCGTCAAAGCTCTGTTTAAGCACGCAAAAGGCAACTCGGCCATCAATGGGAAATTAAAGGGTGTGCTGGCGGAGCTTGTTGACGTACCCAAGAAATATGAAACGCCCATTGAGGTCATCTTAGGAAACGCTCTGCAAAATGTTGTAGTCGAAAATGATACGGATGCGAAGGATATCATCGCCTTTTTGCGCAAAAACAATTTGGGCCGTGTTACATTTCTGCCAACGCGCTCGCTCAAGGTGCGGCATTTACAGGATCACGAGCGTTCCGCGCTTCGTTTGGACGGCGTGGAGGGCATCGCAAGCGAAATCATAGATTGCGACGACGAAGTGCGCCCGGCGGTCGATTTTCTGCTCGGACGCACAGTCATCGTGCGCGATATGGACAGCGCCATCGCGCTGATGCGCAAGACGGATTACGCATTTCGTGCGGTCACGATGGATGGCGATTTCATCAAACCGGGCGGCGTCATCACTGGCGGCAGCCTCAAAAATAACAAAACAGGCCTTCTCTCCAGAAAACGCATGGCACAGGAGCTTTCCGAGCGCGTGGAAAAGAACAACGCAAAATTATGCGAACTAAACGGTGTGCTCGAGGAATGCCGCAAACAGGCGGAGGCCGCGCAAAAAAGGCAGCAGGATGTCCTGCAGGAGCTTCGCACGCAGGAGATCGGCATGGCGGAGGTCAAACAAAAACTTATATCCGCATTACATACCTACGAGGAAAATGAACGATCCGCAGCAGAGCTTGACGATATACTCAAGAATGCACAAATAGAAGCAGAATCGATGGAAGTGATCTTGACTTCGCTCACGCAGGATACGGCGCGTGCGCAGGAGGATTTCGATGCGCTCAACAAGCGGCGGGAAGAAGCGGAAGCCCATGCGGCGGGCGTTGCCGCGCAAACGACGGAGATCAAAGATACGCTGTCCGCACTGGAGCTTGAACAAACGGAGCTCAACAATCAAAAAAATATGCTCTTGAACGAAGCGGAGCATTTGCGTACCGCAAACACACAGGCAAAACAGTCCCTTGCGGAAATGGAATCGCAAAACGAAGCTCTCGCAACGGAACTCAAGGAGATCACGCATGCAAGGGCGGAGATTCGCGGACAGATCGACGACATTTTGGAAACGATCAAGGCGGCGGGCGAACATTCCCGTGAAAAAGTCGAACTGCGCGACGCGCTCAACGATGAAATTGAGGAATCGGCAATCAAAGCCGAGGAATTGTCCGCGCACAAGGACCTGCTCATCGAGCAAAAATATAAGCATATCGCCAATAAGGAAAAACTCGAGCTTTCGCGTGAAAATTACCAGAACAAGCTGTGGGAGGATTACGGCCTTACCTATGCGAACGCGCTGCCTTTCAAGCAGGAGTTTGCGTATCAGTCTTCCGTGCGTGAGATCGACGACATTAGGGAACACATCCGTGAAATGGGTGCGGTGAACCCCAACGCCATAGAAGATTATACGCGCGTCCGTGAACGCTACGATCACCTCACAGTTCAGCGCGAAGACCTCATCGCGGCAGGGAACGATCTGCAAATCGTGATCGACAATCTGCTTTCGGGCATGAAGGAAAGCTTCCGCGAAAAATTTGCGCAGATCAATGAGAATTTTACAAAGACCTTCCGTGATCTGTTTGGTGGAGGGATCGCGCAGCTTGAACTGAGCGACGACGGAGACATCATGGAGTGCGGCGTAGAGATCATCGCGGAGCCGCCGGGCAAAAAGCTGCAAAACATTCAGCTCCTCTCGGGCGGTGAAAAGGCGCTCACAGCCATTGCGCTGTTGTTTGCGATGCTTCACATCAATCCGTCTCCCATCTGTCTTCTGGACGAGATTGACGCGCCGCTCGACGACGCGAATGTGATCCGTTTTTCAGAGTATCTCACGTCGCTATCAAAGGACTTGCAGTTCATTGTCATCACGCACAGGAAACCGTCCATGGCAATTTGCGATACGCTTTACGGTATCGCGATGCAGGAAAAGGGCGTTTCGGATATCGTATCCGTGCAACTATAAACGAAATGGAGATTCATCATGGGTTTTTTTGATAAACTAAAGGAACGTGTCAATAAGACGAGGGAAAATTTTTCCGAAAAGGTGAACAGTGTCATCAAGAACTTTCGAAAAATTGATGAGGAATTTTTTGAGGAGCTCGAAGAGGCGCTCATCCTTTCGGATATTGGCTACGTCACGACTGAAAAAGTGATCGACGCACTGCGCGACCGCGTGAAGGAAAACAAGGTGTCCGAATCCGATGAAATCAAAGATATGCTTGCGGAAATACTTGCAAACACCATGCAGGCGGAACCGCTCGTCATCAATAAGCCGACGGTCATGCTCATCGTTGGCGTGAATGGCGTAGGCAAGACGACGGCGATCGGCAAGCTGACAAATTACTACAACGGGCAAGGGAAAAAGGTGCTGCTTGCGGCGGCGGACACCTTCCGTGCGGCGGCGGCAGATCAGCTTTCCATTTGGGGAGAGCGCACAAACACGCGCGTCATCAAGTATGCGGAGGGTGCGGACCCGGCGGCGGTGGTCTACGACGCGATCGACGCGGCCAAACATGCGGATGTGGACCTGCTGATCATCGACACGGCAGGCCGCCTGCACAACAAAAAGAATCTGATGAGCGAGCTTGAAAAGATTAACCGCGTGATCGATAAGGAATACGGCGGCGCAAACCGCGAGACATTCCTTGTTGTGGATGCGACCACGGGGCAGAACGCCATCTCGCAGACCGAGGTATTCAACGAAAGTGTGAGACTCACGGGCATCATCTTGACCAAGCTCGATGGCACCGCCAAGGGCGGCGTGGTGTGCGCCGTCAAGGATATGACGGGCGTACCGGTGCGCTTCATCGGCGTAGGGGAAGGCGTTGACGATCTTCAACCCTTTGACGCGCAGGAATTTGCGCGGGCGATCCTGGAGTGAGTACGCGTATTTTGCCGCTGCTCTCGGGCGGGGACTCCTGTTATCTTCTGGAAAGCGACGACGGTCACACCGCGCTCATCGATACAGGCAGAGCCGGCACACGCAAGCGGCTAATGGACGCGCTGGGCAAACGGCGCATCGAGCTTGTCCTGCTGACACACGGGCATTATGACCATGTTTACAACGCGGCCTTTCTCGCAAAGGAATATGGTGCAAAAATTGCGATCGCAGAAGAAGACTTCGCCCTCGCGCGCGACAACCGCATTCACACGATCCATTCACGCGGGCTGATCGGATACTTCATTCGCAAGGTCTCTGTGGCGGCGATCAACAAAGCGGAAATAGAACGGTTTGAGCCGTCGTTTTTTCTGCGCGACGGCATGTCGCTTGAAGAACACGGATTTGATGCGCACGTCATCGCGCTTCCCGGTCACACCGAAGGCTCGGTAGGTATTTTGTGCGGGAACGCCTGCGTGGTGGGCGATGCGTTGATGAGCATGGGTGGCATTAGTGCCGCGCGCATTGCTCAAAATTTTGAACATGCGGATCGCAGTGTGGCATTGCTCAAAGAAACAGCTGCCAACATCTATTATCCGGGGCATGGCAGGGCCATTTCTCACGATGAATTGCAGCGCATCAAGGTGTAAAGGTCTTTTGCTTGACACATTGGAATAAAATAGGTATAATCATACAGGTGTAAAGGCAGCGCACTTTACACCTGTTTTGATAGGCGGTATGCGATGAAGCATGAAAAGGATTTGAGTTTGAGCCTGTACTATGATTTCTATGGGGAATTCCTCACGGAAAAACAGGCAAAGATGTTCAGCAGCTATTATAACGACGATTACTCGCTTGCCGAAATCGCGCAGGAATACGGGATATCCCGTCAGGGCGTACTCGATACGCTCAAGCGCGCGCAGGCAAAGCTAAAAGACATGGAGCAGAAGCTCGGGCTGGTCGAAAAACAACAGGGAGAAATCAATGGCATTTGAAGGCATTGCGGAAAAACTTCAAAACGTTTTTAAAAAGCTGACGTCGCGCGGCAAGCTCTCCGAAGGGGACATCAAGGCAGCGATGCGCGAGGTAAAGCTCGTACTCTTGGAGGCGGACGTCAATTTTCTTGTGGTCAAAAAATTCATCAAAGAGCTTTCAGAAAAGGCGGTTGGCGCTGAAATACTGGAAAGCCTCACCCCCGGACAGCAGGTTGTGAAGCTTGTGCGGGATGAACTGACTGAGCTTTTAGGCGGCAGACAGACGGAGATCAAAATGGCGGGTTTGCCGCCGACCGTCGTGCTGATGATGGGCCTTCAAGGCGCAGGAAAAACGACATTTTGTGCGAAGCTTGCGGGTTATTACAAGAAAAAAGGCAAGAAACCGCTCCTCGTGGCATGCGACATCTATCGCCCGGCGGCAATCAAGCAGCTGCATGTAGTCGGGGAACAGGTCGGCGTGGATGTGTTTGATATGGGGCAGGACAACGCTTCCAAAATCTACAAAGAAGCGCTTAAGCAGGCGACGAAGCTTGGCTGCGATTTTATCATCGTGGACACGGCGGGCCGTCTGCACATAGACGATGACATGATGGCGGAACTCAAGGGCCTGAAGGAAACCGCAAATCCGACGGAGACGCTGCTTGTATTGGATGCGATGACAGGGCAGGACGCGGTCAATGCCGCGACCACCTTCAATGACAACATCGGGATCGACGGCGTGATCATGACCAAGATCGACGGCGATACGCGCGGTGGTGCGGCAATGTCTGTGCGCGCGGTGACGGGGAAGCCCATCAAATTTGTTGGTACGGGTGAAAAGCTTTCGGATATCGAAGCATTCCATCCAGACCGCATGGCCTCGCGTATCCTTGGCATGGGGGATGTCATGTCCCTCATCGAAAAAGCGGAAGCTTCGTTCGAGGAAAAAAAGGCGCTCGAGCTGCAAAAGAAGATATCCAAGGATCAGCTTACGCTGGAGGATTTCCTCGATCAGATGGAGCAGTTGCAGGATATGGGCTCCATGAGCGATATTCTGGCAATGATGCCGGGTGGGAACAAACTAAAGGGCCTGCAGGTGGATGAAAAGCAGCTGGAACGCACCAAAGCTATCGTAAAATCCATGACGCGCGAGGAACGTTTGAATCCGCAGATCATCAATGCATCCCGCAGACGCAGGATCGGCACGGGCAGCGGAACATCCGTGCAGGAAGTGAATCGGCTGTTAAATCAGTTCGATCAAATGAAAAAAATGCTCAAGCAGTTTTCCGGCAAGGGCGGGAAACGCCGCGGCATGTTTAAAATGCCATTTTAAACCGTTATGATACCGCAGTGCGGTGGAAATATAAATGATTGTAAATTATTTGGAGGTACATTATGTCAGTAAAAATCAGATTGAAAAGAATGGGTTCCAAGAAAAAGCCGTTTTACAGAATGGTCGTCGCAGACGAGCGTGCACCCCGTGACGGCAAATATATCGAAGAGCTCGGTTACTACAACCCGCTTACGAAGGACATGAAGCTCGACAATGAAAAAGCACAGAAATGGATTGGAAACGGTGCACAGCCTACGGATACCGCGCGTGCTTTGCTCAAAAAAAGCGGCGCGATCAACTAACGGGGGGACGCTATGCGTGAATTAGTGGAATATATCGCTAAGAACCTGGTAGATGATCCGGATTCCGTGCGCGTAACAGAACGCGAGGAAGAGAACGCGTTTATCCTAGAGCTTACGGTCGCGCCGGATGATATGGGAAAGGTGATTGGAAAGCAGGGCCGCATCGCGAAAGCGATCCGCACGGTCGTAAAGGCTGCCACCACCAAATCGCCCAAAAAATATGTCGTAGAGATCATATGACAGACTATTTTGAGCTTGGTCGCATCTTAAAACCGCAGGGCGTGAAGGGCGAAGTGAAGATGGAGGCCTATACGGACGATCTGTCGCGCTTTCAAACGCTTGAATTTGCTTACTTCAAGGAAGAGGACTACCGCAGGGTAGAAATCGAACAAACGCGTGTGGATGCGCGCTATGCCTATTTGAAGCTCAAAGGATGCGATGACCGTGACGCGGCGGAGAAGCTGCGCGCAAAGACGCTCTACATCGATCGTGCCCATGCAGCCAAGCTGCCGGAAGGTGCGTATTATATCCTTGATCTGATTGGATGTACGGTGGCGGATGCAGCGGGCAAAGAAATTGGCATATTGTCTGAAATTTTGCAAAACGGCGCTGCGGATGTATATGTTGTGAAGGGTGCGGAGGGAACATGCATGTTTCCGGCTGTTCCGTATGTGGTATTGCAACGCGATGTGCAGGAAAAAAAGATCACAGTGGATGCGGAACGCTTGGAAGAGGTCGTGATCTATGATATTTAACTGCCTCACCATCTTTCCCGAACTGTTTTCAGCCTTCACGGGCACCAGCCTGTGTGAAAAGGCGATCGGCAAGGGGCTTATTCAAGTAAACCCTGTGAATTTCCGCGATTACACGGAAGACAAGCACAACCGCGTGGACGATTACCCGTTTGGCGGCGGCGCAGGCATGCTCTTGATGCCGCAGCCTCTGTTCAGTTGCTTTGCGGCGCTTAATGAGCGTCACGCGGGAAAAAAGATACGCAACATCTATATGAGTCCGGCGGGAGAGCGGCTGACGCAGGAAAAAGCACAGGCGCTTTCCGGCTTTGAGGTACTCAATATTCTGTGCGGACACTATGAAGGCGTGGATCAGCGTGTGCTCGATCACCTGATCGACGAGGAAATATCGATCGGCGATTATGTGCTCACGGGCGGTGAGCTTCCGGCGATGGTGCTGATGGACTGTGTGATGCGCTATGTGCCCGGTGTGCTTTCAAACGACGAATCCGTCGCGGAGGAAAGCTTTTCAAACGGTCTTTTGGAATATCCGCAGTATACACGTCCGTCTTCTTATGAAGGCATGGATGTGCCCGAGGTGCTCTTATCCGGGCATCACAAAAACATAACGGCATGGCAGCGTGAGCAGGCGCTTAAACGTACGCTCATGCGCCGACCGGAGCTTATTGATCGTTTGGAGCTCACGAAAGAGGATATTAAGATTCTCGATCAACTGAAAAAACAAACTTGATATTTTGATCAGTTTGTGATAAACTTTTAATGTTTTGAATTAGGATGGTCCGCTGCCCGGAACACGCGGGTAAGAACGTCTATAGTGGAAGGAGGAATTCAAAATGAACGATATTATCAGAGCAGTTGAGGCTGAACAGCTGAAGCAGGATGTGCCGAAGCTCAAGATCGGCGACACCGTGAAAATCTACGTGAAGGTCGTCGAGGGAACCAGAGAAAGATTGCAGGCATTCGAAGGATATCTGATCGCACAAAAAGGCGGCGGCCTTTCCGAGACGATCACTGTCCGCCGTGTATCCTACGGAATCGGCGTGGAAAGGACATTCCCGATCCATTCGCCCCGTGTGGACAAGATCGAAGTGCTGCGCCACGGACGCGTACGCAGAGCGAAACTTTTCTATCTGCGAGACAGGGTCGGTAAGGCGGCTAAGATCAAAGAAGCATAAAAAAGAGCGGGGGCGTTTGGCCCCCATTTTTTTTAGCACGACAGGAGGAATTCCCATGGATATCCAATGGTATCCCGGGCACATGACAAAGGCCCGCCGCCAATTGAAAGAGAAACTGAAGGTCGTCGATATGGTGATAGAGGTGCTTGATGCGCGCGCGCCCAAAAGCTCTCTGAATCCGGATTTTGACGATCTTTTTTCCAACAAAACGCGGCTGTATCTTCTCAACAAGGCAGACCTTGCCGATGAGAACATCACCAAAAACTGGCTGAGATATTTTAAAAGTAAGGGAATTGAAACCGTTGCTTTTTCCGCCGTACGGGCAAATACACAAGCACTGAAAAAAAGCATCGTCGCTTGTGCAGAGGAAATATTGCAGCGCTACCGCGACAGGGGGATGAACAAGACGCTGCGCTGTACGGTGGTGGGCATTCCCAACGTCGGCAAATCTGCGATCCTAAACCGTCTTCTCGGCTCCAAAAAAATGAAAGAGGGCAATAAGCCCGGCGTCACAAAGGCGCTGCAATGGGCAAAGATCGATGAGCATTTGGAAATTATGGATACGCCCGGTTTGCTGTGGCCCAAATTTGAAGACGAGCGCACGGGCGCGGTGGTCGCGCTGATCGGAAGCGTAAAGCTTGATATCCTGGACGAAGAAGCGCTCGCGTTTTATTTGATCGGTCTGCTAAAACAAACATCACCTGTACTTTTAAAGGAGCGTTATCAGCTCGACGATCTTCATCAGGACGATTATGCGTTGCTCAAGGCAATCTGCAAGGCCCGTGGTTTTTTGTTGAAGGGCGGAACCTACGATACGGAGCGCGGCGCAAAGACGCTTCTTGATGAATTTAAAAACGGAAAGCTTGGGCGAATCTCTCTTGAAAAACCGGAGTAGGGTATAATGAGCAAACGAGAAGAGGCACAACGTGAAAAACTGGATGTCATGACGGTATACGAGCGCGAACACTGGGCGCGCGCAGAGCGTGTCGCAGGGATTGACGAAGCGGGCAGAGGTCCGCTTGCGGGGCCCGTGGTCGCGGCATGCGTGATCATGCCGTCCGATGATTTGATCCTTGGTATAGATGATTCCAAAAAGCTGTCGGAAAAACGCAGGGAAGCCCTATACGACCTCATCCTTGAAAAAGCGATCGATTATTCGGTGAGTATCGTGGACAACCACGTCATCGACGAGATCAATATTTTGCAGGCGGCAAGGCGCGCGTTCGAGCAGTCGCTCAGCGGGCTTAAAACACCTCCCGATCATGTGTACACGGATGCGATGGAAATCAAAACGAACATCCCATTCACTTCGCTCATCAAGGGGGACGCAAAGGTCTATACGATCGCCGCCGCTTCCATCCTAGCGAAGGTGACGCGGGACCGAATCATGTGTGAATATGATGAACAATATCCGCAGTATTCGTTTGCAAAACATAAAGGTTATGGAACAAAAGCGCATTACGACGCGATCCGCACGTATGGCGTGCTGGATATTCATAGAAAGACGTTTTTAAGGAAGCTTCTGAGCGATGACCGATAAACAGAAATTAGGGAAGGCGGGGGAGGATGCGGCCGCCCGCCACATACAAAAAAATGGCATGAAATTGCTTGCGCGCAACTATCGTGCGGGAAAAGGCGAAATCGACCTTATCGCATTGGATTCGGATACACTGGTATTCATCGAGGTCAAAACGCGCACAGGAACAGCCTATGGGACTGCCGCAGAAGCGGTCGGCTATCGGAAACAGCAGATGATAATCCGTACAGCGCAATACTTTATTGCGCAGCGCAAGCTGCACGAGTGCGCGGTGCGCTTCGACGTTGCGGAGGTCTATTCGGAAGAAGAGAACGAATATCGTGTCCAATACATAAGGGACGCGTTCACGTTATAAATATATAGGTTATTGGGGTAGTCTATGAAAGCACAAAATGAATTAATCGTATGGTTTAGCGTACTCGGCGTGATCTTTCTGTTTCTGGTCGCGTATCTGTATTATGGAAAAAAATACCGCAATCCTTTTGCACAGCCGATTTCAGCGGGGATGTGGTTTGCCATTTTTGCGATTGTCGCGGTGGCGGTTCGGTTGATCCTTGCATACACGATGCCCGGATACATGACGGATATGGATTGCTTTAAAGCATGGGCAAGCAATTCCTACACCGGCGGCCTCGAAAACTTTTATACCAGTGATTTCTTTGCGGATTATCCGCCGCTGTATATTTATGTGCTCTATTTCATGGGTTTTCTGCAAAATACGTTCTCGCTGGATATCGGGGGACAAACCTTCGCGCTGCTTATTCATCTTCCGGCAATTTTGTGTGATATCGCCGCCGGATATGTCGTCTATCGTCTCGCACTCAAAAAGTTTCGTCCGGGCGTATCGCTTTTGCTGAGCACGCTTGTGCTGCTGAATCCGGCGGTCATCTTTAATTCGAGCATTTGGGGGCAGGTCGATATCATTCTGACGCTGATGATGGTGCTCGTGATTTGGCTTCTCGTGGAAGATAAGCTGATTTGGGCCGCTGCGGCGTTCATGGCGGCGTTCCTGTTAAAACCGCAGGCGATCATGCTCTTTCCGCTGATCGGCTTTGTATTCCTGCACAACATCATCGTCTCTCAAAATCGAAAGAAAGCGGTCGCCACGCTGTTCATTTCCCTTGGCGTGATGGCGGGGCTTTTCTTCCTGCTGCCGCTGCCGTTTTCCGGCAATCAGGAACCGTTCTGGCTGGTCAAGGAATTCCTGAATACGATGGGGCAATACGATCAGGCGTCGCTCAACGCATTTAACCTGTTTGCGCTGCTGGGTCAGAATTTCATTTCGTCCAGTCAAGCGGTTTTCCTTGGGGTGCCTGCAAACGTATGGGGATTCCTCCTCATTGCGCTGGTATGCCTTTATGCGCTCTTCCTGTATGTCAAAAATCCCAAAAAAGAATTTTTGTTTGCGCTGGCCGCATTCATTCTGATGGGTGTTTTCGCGCTGGGGCACGGAATGCACGATCGATATCTCTTCCCTGTGCCCATCCTGTTGCTGTTTGCGTTCATCTTTATGAAGGACAAGCGGCTGATGTGGCCCGTGATCCTCACATTTATCGCGCTCCTGCTCAACCAAAGCCTGTCGCTTTACTATTATCAGGCTGTCCTTCCAATGGAGTGGGTAATTTCCGTTTCAGCGGTATGCATGGGGATATTTGTCTACACCGGATATATTGTGACCAAAATTGCGCTTGGGCAAGTTGAAGAAAAAGCGGAGGATGTGGATTCCGAGGCAATCGAACCGCTCAAACTGCCGCCCGCGCAGATGAGCCTCGAGCATCATGGCGCAAAGCGCCGCCTCACAAAGCGTGACGGGTTGCTGATGTTTGCCATTTCCGCGATTTATGCCGTCGTCGCGTTCACAAACCTCGGTGCGTTTCAAATCCCTGAAACCCCTTATGAAATGGATTCTAATGCAATCGTCGCCGAGCTTCCGCAGTCCGAACAGGTTTCTGCCATTGAGTATTACGCCGGATACGGCGAGGCGAAATTTGCGTTCTATTCCTCAGAAGACGGCACGCATTACGTGCCCGTCACCTTGACCAATCGCAGCAATGAAAACCTTTCACAGATCGACCACAAATTTGGCAACATGTATAAGTGGCAGATATATACGGTCGATGTGAATGCCAAATATATCAAGGCCGAACCCATTTCGGGCACTATGCCGGTTCTTGAGATGGCTTTTAAGGACGCGGCGGGGAATCTGATCTCCCCTGTAAGCGTAACGCCCTCCGGCGCGGCAGCGCTATTTGACGAGCAGGCGCTCGTGCTGGAAGAATCTACCTACATGACGGATTTCTATTTCGATGAGATTTATCATGTGCGCACGGCCTATGAAAACATTCATAAGCTGGAGCCCTATGAAATCACGCATCCGCCGCTTGGCAAGCTGATTTTGGCGACTGGCATTCAGATGTTTGGCATGAATCCGTTTGGATGGAGATTCATGGGAACACTGACCGGCGTTCTGATGCTCCCGGTGCTGTACATCTTCGCCAAGCTGCTTTTTAAACGCAGCCGATACGCGGCGATCGCGACCATCCTGTTTGCGGCAGATTTTATGCATTTTGCGCAAACGCGCATCGGGACGATCGACAGCTACAGCATTTTGTGGATCATGCTGATGTATCTGTTCATGTACCAGTTCACGCAAAGCAACTTTAATCGGGAGAAGCTATCCAAAACGCTTGTTCCGCTTGCCTTAAGCGGCCTGTTCTTTGGGATCGGCGCGGCGACAAAATGGCTGTGCATCTATGCGGGGGCGGGCCTTGCCGTCATCTTCTTCATAACGCTTTATAAGCGGCATCGTGAATACAAATTTGCAAAGGAGCAGATGGAGGCGGGCAAAAGCGAACGCCTCCACAGCCCGCCGTGCGGGGGGACCTTCAGCCTGAGTGATTACGACTCCATCGTACGCAAATATAAGACCACCGTAGCACTTATCTTTTGTTGGTGCGCGATCTTTTTTCTGGTGGTGCCTGCGGTCATCTATATCGCATCCTATTATCCCTACACGATCGTCACGCAGGGCGAAGCGTACAGCTTCATAGACCCAAACAACATCAAGGAGCATCACAGCATCATAGGGAATCAATTCTATATGCTGAACTATCATTCGACGCTGAATCCGGATCACGTGCATCCCTTCGCATCCATGTGGTACTCGTGGCCGGCGGACGTGCGTCCTGTGCTGTTTTTCAACGGGCACAACGACGCGAACAACACGGTATCTACGCTGTCCACAATGGGGAATCCGCTTCTGTGGTGGGCGGGTATCGTCGCCTGCATTTGGCTGATCATCGATTCCGCGCGCGGAAAACATCGCAACTATGGCGTGACCTTCCTCGCGATCGCGGCGCTTTCCCAATTCATGCCGTGGTGGTTCATCTCACGTGAGGTGTTTATCTATCATTATTTCGCAACATTGCCGTTTTTGATCCTGCTGGTCGTATATTGGCTAAAGAATATAGAGCATGATTACAAGCACGGTAAAAAATTTGTGCTTGGTTTTGTGGTTGCCTGTATTGTGATGTTTGTGGCGTTTTATCCGGTGATTACCGGTATTCCATTCAATAAGGATTATATCGAGGGGCTTCGCTGGCTGCCCTCGTGGCCGTTCTACGGATGACAACAAGAAAGGAAGAGCGCAAGTCCTTCCTTTCTTATTGCAGATGCTTTTTGGGCAATGCTTCTGACAGCTTTTCGAGCACATACAGGTTGCTTGCATATTGCTGCATTAAATAATCGATATAAGACTGATCCGTATTTGGCAGAGGTTCTCCCGGCGCGTGAACGTACGCATCGAAGGGCGGCAACCGCCTAATGATTTGCAAATGACGTTTCATGGCCCACGCGAAATGATCGATAATTTCACGTGTTTGCGGCGAAAGCGCTTCTTTTCGTGTGCACAGGATCAATTGTTCGATCTCTGCAACCATCCTCCACATGACCGCAATGATGCTGCCGTATGTTTTGCGGTCCGTATCGTTGTCTGGCTTTTTTAAATAGTTTCGCACCTCATCGTAGATCAGATGAAAAGTGATCAATGCGTCGCAAACGACGCCATAATCGATCCTGCGTCGGGTACTGATGCTCAGCATGTTTAGATAGGAGTTTTGAATGTGATAAAGTTCCCGCATATTGCATCGAAATTGTCCCGCTCTGTTGTTTGGGAACAAAAATCGGTTGGCAATCAGCACCAGCATCACGGATAAAATCAAATAAAATATGCGCAGCTCAATTGCCGTAGTACTGTCCATCGTCAGTGAAGCAAGGGACAAAGCAAAACCCGTTGCAAAAATCGGTTGCACCCATGTTCCGGGCGTACAGCAATACATCAGCGATATCATCACTGTCGCAAAAATGAAATTTCCCGTGATGTCGGGTAGGAGCGGCAGTGCAAAATAGGCCATCAAACAACCGATTGCAGTTCCAATCAGCCTCGTTTTCATACGGTAAGCGCTTTCTTCATACATCGGCTGCAACAGGATGAATGCATTAAGCGGGAGCCAATAAGCGTGATCACTGTTCGTGAGCCTGCACACCATAAAGCTGATCGTGGAAACGATGGAAAGGCGAAGCGCAAAGCGGACTTCAAAGGAATCCATACGCAGACGATTTTTCAATCCCAAAACCGGGTGCGCGTGCTTTGGCAGCTTCCATTCGGTGGTGGCGCTTTCGGTCATGGATTCCATAATCAGTACAAAGAGGCGAAGAAAATTGCGTATAAATACGGCGGAACGCTCGCTTAGGGTTTCCGATTGGAGGGACAACCCGGAAGCGACTTCGATCAGATCAGCATTGCTGCTTGTATTCATTTTATTTGCTGCCTCTCGCAGAAGATAGGACACTGTCCTCAGCGTTTCCTCATCCTGTTTGCGATCTTGTATATCGGCTTTTGCAAAATCTGCAATATAATAGGAGGCGCGTTGAAAAAACAAGGCAAACATGTAATGAATTTTTCCTTCTCCACGTACAACATAGGAAAAATTTCGGCTGCCATATGCCATCCTGTGCAAAGTTGTCTGGAGTACAAGTATGTCCTTTTCCGCTCCAAAATCGTGTATTCCGTCTGCCATACGCATGAAATTCTGTGCAACCATAAAGAGGCCTTTTCGTTCCTGCGCGTAGTTTGGGGATTTTTTGTGAAAAATTGAATAGATGCAAAGAGCTCCGATCAATATACAGGCAGCATAGAAAATGATTCCCATCAGCGGAAGGAATCCGTCCCAGCCAACCGGACGCAATTGCAAAAAAACGAACGCCATCGCATTGACAAAATATCCTTTTTGATTGAATTGCGTGGTTTGCAAATAGATCAGCACAAAGGGAACGAGAATGTTGAGTACAATGCACAGAAAGAGATTTACGGTCGCAAAAAACGCAAGAGCGCAAATCAATAATTGCACAATGAGCAGATTCAACATGGCCCGCAACGATGGTTTTTTTTGTAGATTCACCTTGAATGCCGCAGTGATAAATGATACGACAAGCGCATATTGAACGCCAAAGAAAAAAATGATCGTATAGAACAAAACCAGGAAGAATATGATTACCGGCAACGCTGCGGCAAACTTTTTCCTGCCTTCTGTGAGCAAGTTGGTAATATGAATTTTTTGCGGGATAACCCGTATGTCCCATTTCTTTTTCATAATGCAATTATATCACTTTGTTCTTGCAAAGTCTAAATTTATCTACCAAATAATTACTTTGTACTGTGCAAGCTTCAAAAACAAGAACTATTTGCAAAAAACACAAAGAGAGTATAAGATTAAAAGATCAATTTATATCAAAATTCGAGGAGGCGCCTCATGCTCTCAAAGGTCCTGAGCTACGGACTGATCGGAATAGAAGGGTTTCCGGTGCTTGTGGAAACCGATGTATACAACGGTCTTCCCGCATATGAACTTGTGGGGCTGCCGGATGCGGCGGTCAAAGAATCCAAAGAACGTGTGCGTTCGGCAATCAAAAATTCAGGATTTGAATATCCTACCAAGCGCATCACGGTAAATCTTGCCCCCGCAGACCTGAAAAAAGAAGGTCCGATGTACGATCTTGCCATTGCCGTCGGGCTTCTTGCCGCAAGCGAACAAATATTGCCTGATCTGCTTGACCAAATCGTGATTTTTGGCGAGCTTTCGCTACACGGCGAAGTGCGTCCTGTCAACGGGATACTTCCCATGGTGATCGATGCGCGCAAGCGCGGATATGATTGGGTTGCCGTCCCGCATGAAAATGCGCAGGAGGCAAGCTATATCAGTGATTTGCGGGTGCTTCCCATCAGAAACCTAAAAGATCTCGCCGCAATTCTAAACAAGCAAGATCAGCCGAAATTCTTCCCAGCCGCCGCATGGGCTCCGGTGGAGCAGTCTCATCAGCCGGAAATTGATTTTTGTGATATCAAAGGACAGGAAAAGGCCAAACGCGCAATGGAGATCGCCGCAGCGGGCGGGCACAATATCCTGCTGATCGGGCCGCCCGGGTCAGGGAAAAGCATGCTTGCCAAAGCGCTTCCCGGTATCCTTCCCGATTTCACCTTTGAAGAAGCGCTCGAGGTGACAAAAATACATTCGATCGCGGGAGAGCTCAAAACCGATGAAATCGTGACAACGCGACCGTTCCGCAGCCCGCACCACACATCGTCGGCAATCGCAATTACGGGTGGCGGAGCAAAAAGCCGTCCGGGGGAAATCAGCCTTGCGCACAGGGGCGTGCTCTATTTCGACGAACTTCCGGAATTTCGCCGAGACATCCTCGAAGCGCTCCGGCAGCCCCTTGAGGACGGAACCGTCTGCATTTCGCGGGTCAACAGTAAGGTGAGTTATCCGGCGGATTTTATGTTTGTCGCATCCATGAATCCATGCCCATGCGGAAACTTTGGTTCAGACGAGGTGGAGTGCAGATGCAGTCCGATCCAGATATCACGCTATCTGTCTAAAATATCAGGCCCGCTGCTGGATCGGATCGACCTTCATGTCGAAATGGGGCGGGTCCATTACGACGACATCAGAAACGAAGGAAAGCAGGAATCTTCGCAAAACATCCGTGCCCGCGTCAACGGCGCACGTAAAATGCAGCTTGAGCGGTATAGAAAAGCAGGGAAGTTTTGTAACGCGCAGCTTTCCTCCTCTCAGCTAAAGCGATATTGCGCGATCGAGCCTCCGGCGGAGGCGCTGTTAAAAAGCGCATACGAAAAGCTTAATCTAAGCGCGCGTTCCTATACGCGTGTGTTGCTCACCGCACGCACGATTGCGGATCTTGATGAAAGCGAGAGCGTGCAGGCAGCACATATCGCCGAAGCCATCCAATACCGTACGCTCGATCGAAAATACTGGGGGAATGTTTATGATTGAGATCACGCAGGAAGAACGTTATTGGCTGTGGCTTGCTTCGTGTGAGGGAATCGGCCCCGTGCGTTTTTATGATACGCTCAGCGCGTTTGCTGAGGTCGGATGCGCATTTTATGAATGCGGCAAAATCACGCAAAAAGTAAAAGGGATCAACGAGCAGCTCGGTGCAATTCTTTGCCGCACCGCAAATGAAGGCTACATCGATTCACTTCTGGAAACATTCCGCAAAAAGAGTATCAACATACTGACGCGTTTGAATCAAGATTATCCGCAAACGCTTGCGGAGATCGAAAATCCGCCTCCCGTTCTGTTCTATAAAGGCAAACTGCCGGATTTTGAGGGGATGTCCTGCGCTGTCGTTGGTTCGCGCCGCCCCACCAAAAACGGTTTTTCCTCCGCACGTGCGCTTGCAGCTGGCATTGCGCAACACGGTGCGCTCATCGTTTCGGGCATGGCGCGCGGCATCGATACTGCAGCACATACGGGCGCACTGGAAGCAGGCGGCGTCACCGTCGCCGTGCTCGGCTGCGGCGCGGATGTGGTCTATCCGCCCGAAAATGGAAAACTGTATGAACAAATTTTGGAAAAGGGCGCAATTTTTTCAGAGTTTTTGCCGGAAACGGAGCCCAAGCCCCAATTTTTTCCACAGCGCAATCGGATCGTGGCAGGCCTTGCCAACGTCCTAATAGCGGGAGAAGGCGGTGAAAAAAGCGGTGCGCGTATCACTGTCGATTTTGCGCTTAAACAGGGAAAAGAAGTATGTGCACTCGCGTGCGATCTCAAATCGCCTGTGGCCAAATTGCCGCTCTATCTGATCGATTCAGGCGCGCCGGCAGTGAAGACGGCGGCGGATGTGTTCAATCTTATGGGCTGGCAGCCAAAATGGTCTAAAATTGAGGAAAAAACGCAAAATCAAGGAAATAAGCTTGATTTATTGGAAGCACAGATATATAATCTGCTTTTGAAGGAGAATTTATCCGCCGGCGAACTCGCGGTTGAAACGGGTCTTCAAATGAAGGAGATCAACACAGTGTTGACGGTCATGGAACTCAAAGGTTTCATTGAAGGGATTCCGGGTGATAAATTTAGAATTAACAGTTAATTTACATTATGAACGTTTCATGTGAATTATAATATAGTATAAGGAAGCAAGTTGGAGGAAGCGAATGGCAAAGGAAGCGACTGGCGCTGCGAAGAAACCCGCCGCACGGAAAACGGCGGCAAAAAAGACGGGAGGGAAGAAAAAGACACCGGCAAATCAAAAGCTTGTGATCGTTGAATCTCCCGCCAAAGCAAAAACGATTGAAAAGTTTTTGGGCAAAGGATATGCGGTGCGTGCCTCGAACGGACATCTGCGCGATCTCCCGAAAAGCAAGTTCGGGGTAGATGTGGAAAATAACTTTGAACCGCAATATACGACGATCCGCGGAAAAGCGCAGCTTATCAAAGCGCTGAAGGACGAAGCGAAAAAATCCTCAAAAGTATACCTCGCGACCGACCCGGACAGGGAAGGGGAAGCGATTTCTTGGCATATCGCCAATATTCTGGGGCTTGATCCCACGGATGTCAGCCGGATCGAATTCAATGAAATCACAAAAGATGCGGTCACAAAAGCGATCAAAGAACCGCGTTCCATCGATATGGACAGGGTAGACGCGCAGCAGGCGCGCAGGGTTCTTGATCGTATCGTTGGCTATAAGCTCAGTCCGCTGCTTTGGAAAAAAGTCAAAAAGGGTCTTTCGGCAGGACGAGTACAGAGCGTTGCCGTCAAGGTGATTGTAGACCGCGAAAATGAAATCCGCAATTTTAAACCGGAAGAATTTTGGACGATCAGCGCGAATCTCAAAAAAGACCAGCAGGAGTTTGAAGCGAAATATTACGGCAAGGGCACCGACAAGGCCGTTCTTTCAAACGAACAGGATGCGAAAACGGTTCTTGCCGCGGTAGAAGGCGCGGATTTTATGGTGCGGAAGGTGAAGAGCGGCACGCGCAAAAAAAATGCCCTCCCGCCTTTCACAACGAGCTTTTTGCAGCAGTCCGCCTCCGGCAAGCTTGGCTTCACAGCCAAAAAGACGATGATGCTTGCTCAAATGCTCTACGAGGGCGTTGTGCTCAAGGACGGCAACACAGTGGGGCTGATCACGTATATGAGAACCGATTCCACGCGCATTTCCTCTGAGGCGCAGGGCATGGCGCTCGATTACATCAGAACCACCTATGGCGAAGATTACGCGCCCAAAACTCCAAATGTCTACAAGGGCCGAAAAAATGCGCAGGACGCGCATGAAGCGATCCGCCCGACATATATCGAAAACACGCCGGAGAGCGTGAAGCAATATCTGACGAATGATCAATATAAGCTGTATAAACTGATCTACACTCGTTTCCTTGCAAGCCAAATGATGCCTGCGCTGTTTGAGACTCTAAGCTATGACATCGACGCAAACGGACACACCTTTAAGGCAAGCGGTTCTCGTATCCTGTTTAAGGGGCATCTTGCCGTATACGATTCCAAGACAGACGACGACGATCAGAAAATGCTTCCCAAAGCAGACGAAGGCGAGATGCTCGAATGCCTGGGCGTGACGCCCAAGCAGAATTTCACGCAGCCGCCTGCCCGCTATACGGAAGCGGCGCTCATTAAGTTTTTAGAAGAGCGCGGCATCGGTCGTCCGAGCACCTATGCACCCATCATCTCGACGATTCAGGATCGGGGATATGTACAGAAGGAGGCGAAGTCTTTCATTCCGACAGAGCTCGGAGAGATCGTCACCGATCTGATGGCGAAAAACTTTGCAGATATCGTAGACATCACCTTCACTGCGGATATGGAAGAAAAGCTCGACGGCGTAGAGCAGGAAGGGGACGACTGGAAAAAGGTCATCGGCAATTTTTACGGACCGTTTGAAAAGGACCTCGAAAATGGCGACAAAAACATCGAGCCAATCAAGCTGCCGGAGAAGATATCCGACGTGATCTGCGAAAAGTGCGGCGCGAACATGGTCTATAAAACAGGACGCTTTGGAGAATTCCTTGCGTGCCCCAACTATCCGGAGTGTAAAAATACCAAGCCGATCGTCAAGCAGATCGACGTACCCTGCCCAAAATGTGGTGGTAAGGTGGTCATTAAGCGCGGCGGGAAATCCGGTAAGAGCTTTTATGGATGCGAAAACTATCCTAACTGCGATTTTGTATCATGGGATAAACCGCTCGAGGAAAAATGTGCGGAATGCGGCGCGTATATGGTAGAGGCGAAATTCCGCTACGGCGGCAAGGCCTATAAAAAATGCTCAAATCCGGAATGTACGACAAACCAGAAGAAAAAAACGGATGCAAAAAAAGAAAGTTAACATCATCGGCGCGGGTCTTGCGGGGTGCGAAGCAGCCTACCAGCTTGCAAAACGCGGGATCGGCGTGACGATTTATGAAATGAAACCCGGCAAAAAATCGCCCGCACACAGCAGCGATTTATTTGCGGAACTTGTGTGCAGCAATTCTTTGCGTTCCGACCGCATCTGCAACGCGGTCGGCTTGCTCAAGGAAGAGATGCGTCTGATGGACAGTCTTATCATGCGGGCGGCGGATGCTACAAAGGTTGCTGCGGGCGGCGCACTTGCCGTGAACCGTGAGGAATTCTCAGGGTTTGTAACGCACGCGCTGACCCAACACCCGCTGATCGAGGTCGTGCATGGGGAAGTGCCGTCGCTTGAGCGCTTTGCGGACGAAATTGTGATCGTGGCGAGCGGGCCGCTCACATCGGACGCGCTGTCCGATGATTTGAAAGAGATAACAGGGGAAGATCGGCTTCATTTTTTTGATGCCGCCGCCCCCATTGTTTCTGCCGACAGCATCGATATGGAGCGGGCATTTTTTGCTTCCCGTTATGAGCGCGGGAACGATTACATCAATTGCCCGATGAGACGCGAGGAATATGACGCGTTTTATGCAGCATTGATCAATGCGGAGTGCGCGCAGCTCAAAGGCTTTGAGAAAGCGGGCGTTTTTGAAGGATGTATGCCCGTCGAAACAATGGCGTCCCGCGGCCACGATACGCTTCTGTTCGGCCCTTTGAAGCCCAAAGGTCTCGTCGATCCCGCAACGGGGCGTGAGCCCTATGCGGTTGTACAGCTGCGGCGCGAGGATGAAGCGGGCACGATGTATAATCTGGTCGGCTTCCAGACGCATCTCAAATTTGCGGAGCAGCGCCGGGTGTTTGGCATGATTCCTGCGCTGAAAAATGCGGAGTTTTTGCGGTATGGCGTTATGCACAGAAATACGTTTTTGAATTCGCCCAAATTGCTCGACCGCTTCTATCGCTTTAAAAAGAATCCGCTGATCCGTTTTGCGGGGCAGATCACAGGGGTGGAGGGCTACATCGAAAGTGCTTCGAGCGGCATGATGAACGGCATCTTCACAGCTTATGAGCTTCTTGAAATGCCTCTGCCGGTGCTAGGAGACGACACCGCTTCCGGCGCGCTGTGTTTGTATGTTTCGGGTGCGCAAACAGCGAACTTTCAGCCAATGAACATTAATTTTGGCATCATGCAGCCGCTTGGGCAGCGGATCAAAAACAAAGAGGAAAAGAATACGCGCATCGCGGAGCGGGCACTTGAACGGATCAAAGAATTTACCAAAACAGTCATAACGGAGGAATAGTATGGCATTAAAGGGAACCACGATATTGGCGGTCAAAAAAGGCGATAAATGCGCGATCGCGGGCGATGGACAAGTCACGCTCGGCGAAAGTGTCATCATGAAAAACGGAGCGACAAAGGTGCGCCGTATCTACGGCGACAAGGTCGTGATCGGTTTTGCCGGAAGCGTTGCGGATGCGTTTGCGCTGTCTGAAAAATTTGAGGCAAAGCTTGAGGAATACGGCGGAAGCCTCCAGCGTTCAGCGGTAGAGCTCGCGCAGGAATGGCGCATGGATAAGGCGATGCGCAAGCTTGAAGCAATGCTCATCGCGGCAGATGCGGAAAATCTGCTGATCGTTTCGGGTACCGGAGAGGTCATCGAACCGGACGACGGCGTGTGTGCCATCGGTTCGGGCGGCACCTATGCGCTTGCGGCAGCGCGCGCATTGATCCAAAACACCGATTTAAGCGCGGAAGAGATCGCATATAAGGGCTTGAAAATTGCAAGCGAAATATGCGTATTCACAAACGACAACATTACTGTGGAAGAAGTGTAGGTGAACACATGTCATATTTAACACCAAAAGAAATCGTAGCAGAGCTCGATAAATATATCGTCGGACAGGACAAGGCCAAAAAAGCGGTGGCCATCGCTTTGCGCAACCGCTATCGCAGAAGCAAACTTGATGAGGAGATGCGTGAGGAAATCACACCCAAAAACATCATCATGATGGGGCCGACAGGCGTTGGAAAAACAGAGATCGCACGCCGCCTCGCGCGGCTGATGGACGCGCCGTTCATTAAGGTTGAGGCCACCAAATTTACAGAGGTCGGTTATGTCGGCCGCGATGTGGAATCTATGGTGCGCGACCTTGTGGAAGCGTCTATTCGCATGGTAAAGCAGCAGCGCTTCGAAACGGTAAAGGAACGTGCGGCGGCAAACGCGGAGGAACGCCTTGTGGACATCCTCGTACCAAACAAGCAGGCGCGGCAAAACACAAACCCGTTTGGTGCGCTGTTCGGCGCGCCGCAAATCGAATCCGGTTCCGATGAAACGGATGAAGAAAAACAAAAGCGGCTGTCCCGCAAGGATGAGATCCGCGGCAATCTGCGCAACGGCAAGCTCAATGATCTTGTGATCGAGATCGAGGTAGAGGTCAATCAGGGCATGGGCATGGAGATTCCCGGCATGGGCGGGGAAAGCATGGGCGATCTGCTTTCCGGTATCCTTCCCACCAAGACGAAAAAACGTAAAGTGAATATCGTCGAGGCACGGAAAATACTCGAGCAGGAGGAAGCCGAAAAACTGATCGATATGGATGAGGTCACGCAAACCGCCATCGAACGTGCGGAGCAGGACGGTATCATTTTTCTTGATGAGATCGATAAGGTTGCGGGAAAAAGCATGGGCAGCGGCCCTGACGTGTCGCGCGAGGGCGTGCAGCGAGACATCCTGCCCATCGTAGAGGGCAGCACGGTCGTCACAAAATATGGTCCCGTCAAAACAGATTATATGCTCTTTATTGCGGCGGGCGCGTTTCACGTGGCCAAAATCTCCGACCTGATCCCGGAGCTTCAGGGGCGTTTTCCCATCAAGGTAGAGCTTGAAAATCTCACAAAAAAAGAGTTTGAGCAAATTTTGACGCAGCCCAAAAACGCGATAACCAAGCAATATGAGGCGCTTTTGTCGGCGGACGGCATCCAATTGAAATTTACGCCGGACGCACTCAAAAAAATCGCGGAATTTGCGCAGATCGTCAACGAAAGCACGGAGAATATCGGCGCGCGAAGGCTGCATACCATCATGGAGAATCTTCTCGATGATATTTCCTTCAACGCGAGCGGTATCGAACCCGCGGTCGAGGTCGTGATCGACGCAAACTATGTGACGGAGCACCTAAAGCACGAAGATCAGTATACGAATCTGCAAAAGTTTATCCTGTAAAAGCGGAGTGGTTCCGCGTGGGATAATTATGATATAATAAAATTAATAATTGAAAAAGGAATGAAACAATTTGGAGAAGAAGAAAACAAACAATCGATCGCCGAAGCAGCAGAATGCTCCTGCTTCAAACGTGCCTTCGGTAAAAATCATACCGTTGGGCGGTATCGGCGAAATCGGCAAAAACATGACGGTGATCGAATACGAAAATGATATCATCGTCGTGGACGCGGGTATGATGTTCCCGCGTGAGGAGATGTTGGGCGTTGACTATGTCATCGCGGACACGACCTATCTGCAAAAAAACAAGAGCAAAATCAGAGGCATTTTTTTCACGCATGGGCATGAGGATCACATTGGTGGTGTGCCATACATCCTGCCGCTTCTGGATGTGCCTCTTTACGGCTCCACGCTTACGATGGCACTGATTGAGGCGAAGCTTGCCGAGCACCCCGGGGTCGATCCGCAGATCAATGTCGTAAAAAATGGCGGAAAAATCAAAGCGGGCGTGTTCACGATCGAATATATCCACGTGAGCCATTCGATCGACGACGCGATGGCGCTCGCCATCACAACGCCGATCGGCACGATCGTACACACAGGAGACTTCAAGATCGACCTGACCCCCGCATGCGGGGAAGTGATGGAGCTGTCCCGTTTCTCAGAGCTTGGGAAAAAGGGTGTACTTGCGCTGATGTCGGATAGTACGAACGCCGAACGAAAAGGGTTCACGATGTCCGAAAGTCAGGTAGGGGAGACGTTTGTCAACTATTTTCGTCAGGCGAAGGGAAGGATTATCGTCGCATCCTTTGCGTCCAATGTGCACAGGATCCAGCAGGTGATCGACGTCGCGCGGATTTTCAACCGAAAAATCTGCCTGTCGGGCCGAAGCATGCTCAAAATCGTCAATGTGACGCGTGAGCTCGGTTACCTCAATGTGGACGACGAAATGCTCGTTGGCTTCGATGATTTGAAGAAGTTGCGCGACAATCAGGTCGTCATTCTCACCACGGGCAGTCAGGGTGAGACCATGTCCGGCCTCGTGCGTATGGCGACGGGTCAGCACGCAAAGCTGAATATCAAGGAAGGCGATCTCGTCATCATTTCTGCCTCGCCGATCCCTGGAAACGAACGTCATGTCTCCGACGTGATCAATATGCTTTACCGCAAGGGCGCGAACGTCATCAACGACGCTGTCGATATGATCCATGTCTCCGGGCATGCCTATCAGGAGGAACTGAAGCTGATGCTGTCACTTGTCAAACCGAAATTCTTCATTCCGGTGCACGGCGAATACAGGCATCTTTACAAGCACGCGGCGCTTGCGGAAAGAATGGGGCTCAAACGCAAAAACATCTTCATCCCGGAGATCGGTTCAGTCATTGAGCTCAACCGCAAGGTTGGCGTCCAAAAGGATACGGTCGCATCGGGCAGCGTGCTCATTGACGGCCTCGGTGTAGGCGATGTAGGCAATGTAGTGCTGCGTGATCGCAAGCAGCTTTCCTCTGACGGTCTTTTCATCATCGTCGTCACCGTGTCGGGCGAAACGGGCGAGCTTCTTTCCACACCGGATATCGTGTCGCGCGGCTTTGTGTACATGAAGGAATCCGAGGACCTGCTCGATCATTCCCGCGATCTTGTGACCCAAATCGTAGACGACTGCTACTTGCACGGTCGTTCCGACTGGTCCACGCTCAAGAGCTCCATCAAAAAAGAAATTTCTAATTATCTTTACGATATGACACAGCGCAGCCCTATGATCCTGCCCATCATCATTGAAGTATAAAGGAGAATCTGTTATGGTGAACGTATACGATAAGGCAAACGAACTTGCTTCGCTCATCAAGCAAAGCGAGGAATACAAGGAATACAGCCGCATCAAGGACGAAGTCTACGAGGACGAGCAGAACAAGCGCATGATCAAAGACTATAAAAAGCTTCAGTTCGAGGCGCAGGCCGCATACCTCACCGGGCAGGAGCCCGACAAGGAACTGATGGACAAGATCCAAAAAATGGGGGAAGTACTACAGTTCAATCCAAAGATCACGGAGTTCTTTTCCGCGGAGTATCGGTTCAATACGCTGGTGTCAGATATTTATAAGATCATCGGCGATGCGTGCGATGTCGGCGCAAATATGTTTGAGGAATAACAGGAGATAGGTTTATTGGCGACGAAGCTGAACAATCCGTATCCGGATAAAAACAAAAATGAATGGAAAGAAGAGACGGAATATCTTTCCAACGGGAAGCGCCCGGGTATGACGCCCAAGGCGAAAAAAGTGTGGAAAGTGCTGCGCCCCATCCTTACATTTGTCATCAGCATTGGAATTGTGGCAGGCATTGTTTTTGGCGCGTTCAATTATGTCAAGGGACACTTTTTCGACCCTGTCGATGTGAATGATTCGACAGGAATTGAAATCACGATCCCAAAATATGCGTCGCTGAACACCATTACGAACATTTTGCACGACAACGATCTGATTCGCAATAAGCAGGTGTTTAAGCTATACACTGATTTTTCCGACATGGGAGACAAGCTCAAGGCGGGTACGTATACGCTTTCAAAAAACATGACTTTTGACGACATCATCTACACGCTGCAGGAAGGAAACGTCGCGGCGGAAGAGGTGGAGACACAGTTCATCGAGGGGCGTACTGCGGAAACCTATGGGCAGAAGCTGGTAGACGAATACGGGATCACCAAAAACACCAAACACTATATCGAGCTCATCACGACGGGCGGGGACTTTGTGAATCAGTATCCCTTCCTTGCGGAAGCAAAGGCCGCAAATGATGCACAGCCGGAGGGCATGAAGCGTAAATATCTGCTGGAGGGTTATCTCTTCCCGGATAAATACAGAAACTACACGGATGCGTCCGAAGAGGACATCATTAAGAAGCAGCTTGACCAGTTTGATAAAAAATTTACCGAGGAATACCGCGCACGCGCGGCAGAGCTTGGCATGACAGTCGATCAGGTAGTCACGCTTGCGTCCATCATCGAAAAGGAAGCGTCGAAAAAAGAATATTTTTCCAAGGTTTCAGCCGTGTTTCATAACCGTCTGAATAATCAGGAAGAATATGGATATATTGATTCTGACGCGACGCAAGCCTATGCGCTTGGAGTTACCGGTAAAATTCTTTTGGGCAAAGAAGAGCTGAATAAGCCAACACCCTACAACACAAGAAGAAATAACAACGGAAATCCCGGCCTTCCCACCGGTCCCATCGGCAATCCCGGTGTGGAGGCGATCAAGGCGGCGCTCTACCCGGATGAAGAGATGATGAAGGATGGAAAAAAATATTATTTCTTCCTTTCGACCGACCCGAAAACCGCTGATATGGCCTTTACGCAGGGCATAGACGAGTTCAACGAACTCAAGAATCAGTGGACGGGCGCGTGGGAGGCGGCCGACGCAAAGGCGGCAGGTCAATGATCGAACTGCTTGCCCCTGCCGGCAACCTTGAATGCCTAAAAACAGCGCTCTATTTTGGCGCGGACGCGGTATATATGGCCGGAAAAAGCTATGGACTTCGCGCATTTGCGAATAATTTTGCGGACGATGAGCTGGTGCAAGCTGCGGATTTGGTTCACGAACAGGGGAAAAAACTCTATATCACGGCAAATTCCGTCCTGTGGAATCGTGACCTTGTGGGGCTTGAGGCTTATTTACGCTTTTTGTGCGAGATTCGCGCAGACGGCGTGATCGCCTCCGATCCCGCCGTATTGAAGCTCGTACGGGATGCGGCGCTCCCCATTCCAATACACATCAGTACACAGGCAAATACCACAAACTATTTGTCTGCTTCTTTTTGGCATGAGATGGGTGCGAAGCGCATTGTGCTTTCGCGTGAAGTGTCCTTGGAAGAAATTGCAGAAATACGAAAGAATATTTCGTCATCTCTGGAACTTGAGGCGTTTGTGCACGGCGCGATGTGTGTCGCGCATTCGGGACGATGCCTTTTAAGCTCAGTGCTGACTGGGCGGAGCGGCAACCGTGGGGAATGCGCGCAGCCCTGCCGCTGGGAATATCACCTCTACGAAAAAGGTTATGACGGACAGTATTTTCCCATTGCGCAGGACGAGCGGGGTACGTATATCATGAACTCGCGCGATCTGATGATGATACGCTATATCCCGCAGCTCATCAAAGCGGGGATCACGAGCTTAAAAATCGAAGGACGCATGAAATCGGCCTATTACGTTGCGTCCGTCGTGCATGCGTACCGCAGGGCAATCGACGCGTATGCCGCCGCACCAGACGATTATGCATTTGATGAATCCTTGGAAGAAGAGCTTATCAAATCCGCCACCCGCGGGTTCACGACAGGCTTTTATTTCGGAAATCCGCAGGAAACCGCACAGGATACGGAAAGAACGGTCGATCCGCGCAAATATACATTCGTTGGCAGCGTGCTCGGTGCGGAACGAAATGGGGTCATACAAGTAGAGCAGCGCAACAAATTCAGCGTGGGCGAAACGCTTGAAGTCCTTTCCCCCAATGTGGAAAACCGCACGTTTTGTGTGCAAAGCATTTGCGACTCTGAGGGCGTATCACAGCAAAGCGCTCCGCACCCGCAGCAGCATGTGCGCATCAACTGTCCCTACACACTACAAAAAGGAGACCTGCTTCGCAGGCATGATTGAGCATATGATCAGATTTGGACCGGCAGGCAATTCACAGGCTTTTTACGACGAAGGGCATAAGCATACGTACGAGGCCCCGGAATGGCTGCATAAACAGGGCTTGAACGCCTTCGAATACTCCTTTGGACGCGGGGTAAAACTCAAGCAGGACACTGCCGCAAGAATTCGCGAACAGGCGGAAAAGTACGATGTTGCTATGAGTGTGCACGCACCCTATTACATCAATCTGGCGAACAGCGAACCGGAAAAGTTTGAAAAAAATCTTGCCTATTTTCGAGAATCCACGATCGCGGCAGGGTATCTCGGCGCGAAGCGGATCGTGTTTCATCCGGGTTCGTGTGCAAAGATGGACCGTGGGCAGGCGTTTTCTAACGTTTGCGATAACCTCAGGAACATCCTTGCGGAACTGCGCACGGAAGGGCATGGCGATTTTCTTTATTGTGCGGAGACAATGGGGAAAATCAATCAGATTGCCGATCTTGAAGAGGTCGGTATACTTGCGCAGCTTTCCGATCGCATCTATCCTGCGATCGATTTCGGGCATCTCAACGCGCGTACGCTGGGCGGCTTGAAACGCCGGGAAGATTACGAGGCGGTGTTAAAGAGTCTTATAAACAGCGCAGGAGAGGAGAAGACGCGGCATATGCACGTACACTTTTCCCATATCCAGTATACCGATAAGGGTGAAAAACTGCATCTGACCTTTGAGGACGAACAATGGGGACCGTTTTTCGGCCCGCTGGCGGAGTTGTTGAAGGCCGATGCTTTTATGGAACCTGTCATCATCTGTGAATCGAGCGGAACACAAGCAAAAGATGCGGTGGAAATGAAACGAATGTATGAGGACGCAATATGAAACATATCATTGAAAAAATTAGGAATCTAAATAAGGCCGACGCCTACTTGGTCTCATCTGCACAAAACGTGGCCTATACGACCAATTTTTCGGGGGATTGCTCACAGCTTCTGATCACCGCGCAAGATGCGTATTTTTTTACGGATTTTCGGTATGCGGAACAGGCGAAGCTTGAAATCCCGCAAAACGTGGAAATCGTCGTGACGGGCGGGGGCGACCGCCTCGAAAAAATAAATGCACATCTTTCGGGCTGCGGGTTTCGTGTGCTCGGCATCGAAAAGGAGGATGTCTCCTTAAGTGTGTTTGAAGGATATCAAAAAACATTCGAACCGTATGAATACGTCAACATGACGGATGACTTCCTGACGATGCGGATGATCAAGACGCACGAAGAACTTGAAAAAATCAAAAAGGCCGCGCATGCGAACGAAATTGCGCTTACCGAGACATTGCCGCTGATCAAAGAGGGGATCAGCGAGTTTGATATCCGTGCGGAGCTTGAATACAGGATGCAGCGGCAGGGTATGGATCTCGCGTTTCCAACGATCGTCGCTGCAGGCCCCAATTCCGCACTTCCGCACGCCACGCCATCTGCTTACCGCTTGCAGGCGGGAGATCTGCTGACCATCGACTTTGGCTGCCGTTATCTTGGATATTGTTCAGATATGACGCGCACTTTCGGCATCGGAAATGTTGACGGCGAACGAAAAAAAATATATGATATAGTTAAGAATGCACAGGCAAACGCGGCAGCGGCCGCCGTCGTGGGCGCGGATACGCTTGTCGTAGACGCTGCTGCGCGCGGCTACATCGCTGAAAATGGCTACGGAGACTATTACGATCATGGTACGGGACACGGCGTCGGACGATTCATCCACGAGCTTCCCGTGATCAATCCACGCTCCTCATCCACTCTTGAGGAAAATATGGTATTCACTGTGGAACCGGGTGTCTATGTACCGGGGGTCGGCGGTGTGCGGATCGAAGATATGCATATTGGCGGAGTTGGCTGTGTATATGAATTTACGAAAGAACTAATTTTGTTATAACACAGGAGGTAAGGTTGTATGGTTTCAGCCGGAGAATTCAGAAAAGGCATGACGATCGAAATTGACGGACAGGTGTGGGTTGTTGTAGATTTCCAGCACGTAAAGCCGGGAAAGGGCGCGGCATTTGTTCGCACAAAGATCAAAAACGTCGTTACGGGCAGCGTGCTTGAGCGGACGTTCAACCCGACGGAAAAATTTCCCAAAGCGCATGTCGAGCGCAAAGAAATGCAGTATCTGTATTCGGATGGCGAGCTGTATCACTTTATGGATACGGAAACCTTCGAGCAGCTTCCGCTGAATTTTGACAAGGTGGAAGACGCGCTTCCTTATATGACCGAGAATATGAACGTCATCATCAAGTTTTTCAAGGGGGAGGCATTCTCCGTTGAACCGCCGAACTTTGTGGAACTCACCATCACGGAAACGGAGCCGGGCTTCAAAGGTGATACCGCAACCGCTGGCAACAAGCCGGCGATCATGGAGACGGGCGCAAAGATCATGGTGCCGCTCTTCATCGAAACGGGCGACAAAATCCGTATCGACACCCGTACCGGCGACTATATGGAGCGCGTATAAAGCATTTTTTGCAAATCAGGTTTTCATGAAACATGTTTGGGTATAAATGCTTTATATAAATATGAATCGGAGGCGATTGGATTATGGCAGATACGAAACTGGTCACACAGGAAACGACGGCAGTCAAAAAGGAAAGCAATGGAACGATCACATTCGCAAATGAGGTGATTGCTACGATTGCGGGTCTCGCCGCTGTGGATATCCCGGGCGTGGCAGGCATGAGCGGCGGTTTTGTCGATGGCTTCACGGAACTGCTCGGCAGGAAAAATCTTTCCAAGGGAATCAAGGTCGAGGTAGGAACCGAAGAGGTCGCGGTCGATATCGCAATCGTCGTTGAATACGGTACGCCTGTTCCTGAAATCGCGCAAAATATCCAGATGGCGGTCATGAAAGCGATCGAGACAATGACGGGCCTCAAGGTTGTGGAAGTCAATCTGAACGTACAAGGCATCAAGTTTAAAGAAACGACTTCCGTGCGCAAGGAAAAGGAACCAAAGGAAGAAAAGCCGGAAAAAGCGCCTAGAGTGAAATAGAGTAATATTGTATGATTCGATATACCCGGTCTTTTTGGGCCGGGTATATTCAGTCCTCATAAATTGACCGATTACTTTTTGGAGGAAATATCAATGAAAATGAAGGTGGGTACCCGTGTCGTTTTGACGGTTTATCTTGTTGTGGTCATTGCGCTGTGCGGGTTCATTCTGGCAACGCTTGCCGGGCTCGTTCCGGGGAGTATTCTTTCAGATTTTACAAACACTGTCAACAATGGAGCAATTTGGTTCAAAGTGTTGTATGCGGTCATCGCGATCGTCGTCATCATCATCAGTTTTATGTTGATGTTCTTTGGGGCAGGGAAAGCGCCCGCGCCCAGAACGGCAAATATTGCCACATTTGAAAGCGGAAGTATACGTATCACCGTAAAAGCAATCGAGGAACTGGTGGAACGCTTTGTGCACGAAGACCGCAATGTCAAGGGGCTAAAAACCGAGGTCGTTTCACACGATGATTCCCTTGATATCAACATGGATATCTCTGTGCTTCCCGATTCAGATATCCCTGCCGTCACAAAGGCGCTTCAATCGGGCGTTGCGGCGTACATACAAGAACACACGGGTATCACGGTGAATGAAATCAAAATCATGGTCACCGGCCTAAAAGAAAACTCCGCAAGAACCGTCTGACGGACCGGAGGCGCAGTGATGAAAGAAAAATTTTTTGAATGGTATGGCGAAAACAGCGGTTTGTTCTGGGGCATCCTTATCGGTCTGCTCGTAGCGGTTTTGTTTTTGACCATTGGCTTCTGGGCGACGCTGCTCATCGCGCTTTGCGTAGGGATCGGCGCCTTTTTAGGGGCGCGGCCGGATGTTCGTTCGCTGATGGGCGAATGGTTCAGAGGGTTGTTTACAAAAAGAAATTAATTGATTTGAGCGGAGGGAAACTTATTCTATGAGCAGGACGAGCGCACGCGAGGCTGCAATGAAACTTTTATATCAATACAGCATCACAGGGGAACTCACAAAAGATTCGTTAACGGACGCGCCGGATGCTCTTCATGCGGAATCGCTCGATCAGGATAATTTGTGCTATATCGATCATGTTGTGGATGAATTTGCGGAAAAATGCGAAGAGATCGACGAAATCATTTCCAAAAACTCAAAATCCTGGAAACTGGAACGCATCGCAAAGGTAGATCTTGCCATTCTGCGGCTTGCGTTGTTTGAGATCCTGTATATGGATGAAATCCCGCAAAAGGTCACGATCAACGAAGCGGTGGAGCTCGCAAAAAAATATTCCGCCGAAAAATCCTATCAGTTTGTCAACGGACTTTTGGGGGGATATCTTCGCGGCGGGAGAGAAAAAGAGTGACCGCGTATCTCGGGATCGACACAAGCTGTTATACGACTTCTGTTGCCGTAGCCGACGATGCGTGTCAAATTTTATGTAACATCAAAATACCGCTTGAGGTTGCGTCGGGCAAAAAAGGCCTGCAGCAATCTCAGGCTGTATTTCTTCATATCAAGAATTTTCGCAGGTTGTTTACGGAAAACCGTCTGGCAGAACACGGTCCGTTTGGCGGCGTTTGCGTGAGCGAAAAGCCGCGCCCGCAGACTGGCTCTTATATGCCTGTTTTTATGACAGGAACGATGGTAGGAGAAGCTGTCTCCAGCGTTCTCGGCGTTCCGCTTTTGTTGGCCACGCATCAGGAAGGCCACTTAAGCGCGGCGCTGATCGGCAAAACGATGCCCGCGCATTTTCTGGCAGCGCATGTCTCAGGCGGGACGACAGAGCTGCTTGAAGTCTGGCAAAAGTACGCGACATTTAAAATCCGTTTGTTGGGCGGAACGCGCGATATTGCTGCGGGGCAGGTCATCGACCGGCTTGCGCAAAATCTGGAGCTTCCATTTCCCGGCGGGAGGCATATTGAGGCCTTGGCAGAAAACGGGAAGGATTTGAAGTTCAAAGTCAGTACCGACGGTGTCGATCTCAACTTTTCAGGGCTGGAAACACAGGCAGTCCGTGCCTTGCGAACATATCCGCGTGAAGACGTCTGTTTTTCGGTGTTAAACAGCATAGCACTTTCCTTGGAAAGGGTTTTAAAAGAAGCGCAGCAGCAAACCGGATGCATGGATGTCCTATTGTTTGGCGGCGTACTAAGCAACCGTTTGATACGTGCGCGGCTGTCGGCGGCGCTTTGCAAAATCCGGTTCGCTGAAATAGACTATTCGTCTGACAACGCGGCGGGGCTCGCCGTTTTGGCAGCACAAAGAGGGGGTAACGAAAGATGAGTGCACAAATTTTAAGCGGAAAAGAGCTTTCCGCGGAAATTAGGGAACAATTGAAGGAGCGGGTCGCGGAACTCAAAAAGACGCGCAGCATAACGCCCGGTCTTGCGGTCATTCAGGTAGGCGACGACGGCGGCTCCACGATCTACGTCAACAACAAAGAGAAGGCCTGCGCCGAGGTCGGTATTTATTCCGAGGTCAACCGCTTGAGCGAGGAAACGACACAGGATGAGCTGCTCGAAATGGTGGAGCATTACAACCATGATCCAAAAATCCATGGGCTGCTGGTTCAGCTTCCGCTTCCTGCCCATATCGACGAAACACAAATCCTAAAGGCCATCAATCCCCAAAAGGATGTAGACGGCTTTCACGTGCAAAACGCTGGCAGCCTTTTTACAGGCCTTCCCGGGCTTGTCGCATGCACGCCAAAAGGAATCATCAAGCTCATCAAGCGCTCGGGCATCGACTTGGCGGGCAAAAACGCAGTCGTGATCGGCAGGAGCAACATCGTTGGGAAGCCTGTCGCCATGCTCTTGCTGAATGAAAACGCCACCGTTACGGTGTGCCATTCCAAAACCAAAAATTTACCGGAGGTCTGTGCGCAAGCGGATGTGCTCGTTGCGGCCATCGGTCGTCCGGAATTTGTGACAAAGGAATTTATCAAGCCGGGTGCGGTCGTCATCGATGTGGGCACGTCCCGCGTCGACGGCAAACTGAAGGGCGACGTGAAATTTGACGAGGCCAGCGAGGTTGCGGGCTTCATCACTCCTGTGCCGGGCGGTGTAGGCCCGATGACCATCACCATGCTGATGGAAAACACAGTGGATGCGGGCGAATTGTATGGATGAGCTCGTCCTTTGTGTCCACGAACTGAATTATTATGTTGCGGACAAGCTGTCCGGCGATCCCTTTTTGGAAGAGATTTGGATCAAAGGAGAGGTCACGGACGTCAACCGCAAATATGAAACGCTGTATTTTGTTCTAAAAGATGAAACCGCGTCCGTGAGCTGCATGCTTTTTAACAGCAGCGAAGCGGCAGAGACTTCGGATGCGATCGTTGAGGGACAAACGATCCTTGTGCGCGGGGAAATTTCGCTTTACTGGAAAAACGGAAGCTACCGCATCATTGTGAAGGAAGCGCAGATGGTGGGGCTCGGAGAGCTTTACGCGCGCTTTGCGCGCATCCGCGAAAACCTCGATCAACTGGGCGTATTCGACGAAAACCGAAAGCGCCCGCTCCCGCAGTATCCCAAAAAGATTGGGATCGTCACCTCTGCCTCCGGTGCGGCGATTCAAGATATTCAAAACATTGCCCGACGCCGCAATCCGCAGGTAAAGCTCGTGCTCTATCCTGTCAAGGTGCAGGGGGCAGATGCGCCGGGGGAAATCGTGCGCGGCATCGAATATTTTAACGCGCATACGGACGCCGATGTTCTAATCGTCGGACGCGGCGGCGGCAGTGCCGAAGATTTGTTCGCCTTCAATGAAGAAGCGGTCGTGCTGAGCGTTTACCGTTCGCGGATTCCCGTAGTTAGCGCGGTCGGGCATGAAACGGATTATACTCTGTGCGATATGGCTGCCGATCTGCGCGCACCCACGCCCTCCGCAGCGGCAGAGCTTACCATCCCTGCGCGCGATGAAATCCACGCGTCTCTTCTTGCTTACAGTGAAGCAATCACGCGTCGTCTGTTCCAAATCCTGTCCGCGAAAAAGGCGCTTTTCGAGCAGGGAAGGCTGTCCCTGCAAAAGAGCGTTCTGACGCTGCGTTTAGAGCATGCGCGCGCTTCTTTGGCCTCATCGCTCCATACGATCAAAACAAACGCATTGCATCTTTATAAAAGCCGCCGTATGCAGTATAATAACTATAAATCGGCAATCGAAAACTTAAGCCCCATGAGCGCCTTCGATCGCGGATACGTCATTGCGATGCACGGCGATCACGAGGTGCGCAGCGCAAACGACGTTGCGCAGGGTGATGAAATCGATCTTATCTTAAAGGACGGCACAATCAAAACACGTGTGCAATAAGGAGCAAACGACATGCCTGAAAAGGACCTTGAAGCATATCTCAATGAATTGAAACAAATCTCCGAAAAGATATCCGACGAGGATATCAAGCTTGCGGATGCGGTATCCCTCTACAAAAAGGGCATGACTGCTGCGGATAAAGCGTCTAAAATTTTGGAAAAGTATGAACAGGAACTTGAAATAATCCACGACGATGAAAGCGAGGGCTGATACGATGACGAATATTCTAAACAAATACACCGGCGCAGTCGATGAGCGGCTCAAAGAGCTGCTCGACCTTCAGAATGTCAACCCGACGATCAGGGACGCCATGAACTACAGCGTTTCCGCAGGCGGAAAACGTCTGCGTCCCACGCTCAATATCATGGCGAACGCGCTTTTGTCAGACAGCATGAAGGAAACGCTCGATATTGCGTGCGCGATCGAAATGATCCACACTTATTCGCTGATCCACGACGATCTTCCTGCAATGGACGACGATGATCTGCGCCGCGGGAAGCCAACGAGCCACGTCATGTTTGGAGAGGCATTCGCCATATTGTGCGGCGACGGCCTTTTGAACCTTGCATATGAGGTCATGCTCAAAAATGCGCTGCGCTACGCGTCCAACCTTGATTCCCACACAAAGGCGATCCTCGAGATCGCGACCGGCGCAGGCGTATATGGTATGATCACCGGTCAATGCGGCGACATCGAAAACGAGGGCCAGATACTCACCGAGGTGGAACTGAAATACGTTCACGAGCATAAGACGGGAGCGCTCATCAAATCCTCCCTGCTTTCCGGCTTGCTGCTGTGCAACCCGCGTCAGGAATATATCGATGCACTCGCGTTGTATGGAAACAACATCGGGCTCACATTCCAGATTGTAGACGATGTTCTCGATATCGTGGGCGACGCAAAAAAGATGGGGAAAACGCTGGGCAAGGATAAAACCTCGAAAAAATTCACCTTCCCAACGCTTTACGGCGTGGAAAAATCTATGAAAATCGCGGAAGAAAAAACTGAAGAAGCGGTTTCTGCCTTGAAAATTTTCGGCCCACGCGCGGAAGAACTCTCAGAGCTTGCGCTTTTCATTCTTAAGCGCGAAAAGTGAGGAAACAATGAAAATAGCGATTGACGGCCCGGCAGGGGCAGGGAAGAGCACCGTTGCCAAGGCGGTCGCAAAAAAACTGAATTTGAATTATCTTGATACGGGCGCGATGTATCGTGCGTCCGCATATGCCATGATAGAACGTGGCATTGAACCCGTAGAGCAGCAAAAAGTGATCGCTGCGCTTCCTTCGCTCGATATGAAAATCATTTATGAAAACGGCGAACAAAGGGTGCTTGTCGGTGGTCAGGATGTCACCTCCTATATCCGTACGCCACGCATTTCAAAGGGCGCAAGCGATATCGCGCTCATCCCTGAGCTGCGCATTCAACTGGTGGAATTGCAGCGTCGTGTGGCGAACGAATACGATATTGTCATGGATGGACGGGATATCGGTACGTATGTACTGCCTGATGCGGATTTCAAATTTTTCATTACTGCGTCTCCGCGTGAGCGTGCCAGCCGGCGCTACCTTGAGCTAAAGGAAACGACGCCCGACGCAGACATCGACCAAATCGAACGCGAGATCATCGCGCGAGACAAAACGGATTCCGAACGCGAATTTGCGCCCCTAAAGCAGGCCGAAGACGCGATCCTCGTGGATACCACGCACCTCGATCGCAATCAGGTGATCGAGCTCGTATCCGCATACATCACGGGGGAGAAGTAGGAAGCATGGTATATTTTCTCGCCCGAATCTTTGCATATATCATATTGATGCCCATTTTTTTCATCAAAGTTGTCAACAAGCAAAATTTACGCATCAAACAAGGCTGTGTGGTCATCTGCAACCACATTTCAAACTGGGACCCGATCGTGCTTGGGCACAGCGTCAAAACACAGCCGGTTTGCTATATGGCAAAAGAAGAGCTCTTCGAAGGCAAGGTTGCCAACTGGTTCCTGCGCCGGCTGCACGCCATTCCCGTGGCGCGCAAAAAGAGCGATCTTAAGGCGGTCAAAACGGGCCTTGCGACGCTCAAAAACGGTAAAATACTTGGCATATTCCCTGAGGGCACGCGAAGCGAAACGGGGGAACTTCTTCCGTTCGAGCCGGGCGCGGCGCTCATGGCTCTGCGCGCGGATGTTCCTGTGGTTCCGGTGTTTATCAGCGGGAATTACAAACCCTTTCACCAAATCCGCCTTTATACCCACCCGCCTGTTGATCTCAAGAAAATCGTGGGGGATAAAACAAACAGCGCCGCCATCGATCAGGCGACGGAATATTTGCGTGGTGTGATGCAGGAATTAAAGGAGCAGGCATGTCAAAAATAATCGTCGCGAAAAATGCAGGATTTTGCTTTGGTGTCGCACGCGCGGTGGATGCGGTCAATGAAATCGTCGGAAAATACGATCATATCTATACCTATGGGGAATTGATCCACAACAAGGATGTGATCGTCGATCTTGAAAAAAAAGGCGTGCACGTCACGGAAGATGTCGACGCTGTGCCCCACGTGGAAAATACAGTCATCGTGATTCGTTCACATGGCGTTTCGCGCGAGGTGTATGAACAGATCACCCACCGTGGCTTTGAAATACTCGACCTTACCTGTCCGTTTGTAACGCGCATCCACAAGCGCGTGATCGAAGCGGGCAATACGCCCGTCGTCATCATCGGCGCGGAAAACCATCCGGAAGTCGTTGGCATCAAGGGCTGGGCGCAGGGTGAAGTGTATGTGATCAACAGCGCGGCGGAGGCCTATTTGGTTCCGAAGCTTGCACACGCGCTCATCGTTGCGCAGACCACGATTACGCACGAATTGTGGGACGATGTGGTGTCCGTTTTGCGCGAACGGATCGCCTCCATAGAGCTTTTCAATTCCATATGCGATACGACGCAAAAGCGTCAGAAAGAGGCTGTTGCGCTGGCGCAGGATTCCGATATGGTTTTGGTCGTAGGAGGCCGTCATTCCTCCAACACGGAAAAATTATATCGACTTTGCAAAAATAATTGCGAAAAAACCTATTACATAGACAATATTGCACAACTTCCACTTGAAAAAGCGACGAATCATGATATAATAAGTATTGTCGCCGGTGCATCGACGCCGGATTGGTTAATTAGGGAGGTAAAGACACAGATGAGCGATGTCGAAAAAGTAGTGGATACTGAAATCACGGAGGAAAACAAAGTGTCCACCGAGCAAGAACAGTCACAGGCAAACGAAGATTTCATGGCTGAAATCGAAAAATCGTTTGTATATATTAAGAGAGGGCAGATTGTAACTGGGACGGTTGTTCAAATTTCCGACAGTGAAATATGTGTTAATATTGGTTATAAATCTGACGGTATTATCAAGAAAGAAAACTTGACTGCCGCCGGGGACGAAAATCCTACGGATCTCTTCAATGTTGGAGATGAGATCGAAGCTGAAGTCGTCACGTTAAACGACGGGGAAGGAAACGTTGTGCTTTCCAGAAGGTCGATTGAATCCAAGCTGAAATGGAAAGAGCTTGTGGAGTCCCTCGACGAAACTGCCGTATATACAGTTAAGGTTGATAAAGTCGTGAAGGGCGGCGTGCTCGCAAAGCTTGACGGCTACGATGCATTCATTCCTGCGTCTCAGCTTTCGCTGAAATACGTGGAAGACTTAAGTGAGTTTGTGGGGCAGGACCTTGAGGTGAACATCATCGAAGCGGATAAGCGTCAGAGGCGTTTTGTCCTTTCGCATAAGAATATCCTCAAGGCGCAGGCAGATGAACAGGAAAAGAAGCTTTACGATACCTTTAAAAAGGGTGATAAAGTCACAGGCAAAGTAAAACGCCTGACGGATTTCGGCGCGTTTGTCGATATCGGCGGTGTAGATGGACTTCTGCACATTACGGATATTGCATGGACGAAGATCAAGCATCCCTCCGAAATGCTCAATGTAGGAGACGATATCGAAATTCTGATCTTGAATGTCGATCCTGAAAAGAAACGGATTTCCCTTGGCTTAAAGCAGCTTGCGCCTAAGCCGTGGGATCAGGTTGCGGATAAATACATCGTTGGCGATACGGTGGACGGCACGGTCGTTCGCATCATGCCTTTTGGTGCATTCGTGTCCCTAGAGCCCACCATCGACGGTCTCGTGCACATTTCTCAGGTCACCAACAGAAGGCTTGAGAAGGTCGAGGAGGAGCTTCGTATCGGCGATAAAGTGACGGCGAAAATCATGGAGGTCAATCCTGCGAAAAAGCGGATCAGCCTGAGTATTCGCGCACTGATGGACGAACCGGAAAAACCGACAAAGCGTGAGTCCGAAGGGAATGATCGGGAAGAGCGCTTCCATTACGAAATCCCTCCGGTTGAAGAAGCGACCTCTTCGCTTGCGGATTTTTTCCCGAAAATGGATGATTCTGAGGAATAAGCACACAATATATTTGAATAAAAGGCCGCAAAAAGCGGCCTTTTTGTGTGTTTTTACGCCAAAATAAAAACTTCAAAAAAAGCGTAAAAACTAATGGAAAAACTATTGACTTTTAGTCCGAATTCAAGTATATTATAAAGCGTCGCAAATAAAAGAGTACTACGCTTCGGGGTGTAGCGCAGTTTGGTAGCGCACGTGCTTTGGGAGCATGGGGCCGG
>CAYTKQ010000002.1:0-227769 GCA_964438705.1 uncultured Christensenella sp.
ACCTCATTCCCATGAACGAGCAGGCGCTCGAGATGGGCGCACAGGCCGCGAAATAGCGGGCAAAATATTGATTGATTGTCCGTCGGACAATAAAATATCATCAGCGAAAGGAAGGAATTTAAGATGCTGGATAAGATGCAGGATTATGGACATGAGGAAGTTGTATGTGCACGGGATGAACAAACAGGACTAAGAACGATTGTGGCGATACACAGTACGGTGATGGGACCGGCGGTAGGGGGAACGAGATTCTGGGATTATGCCACGGAAGAGGATGCGGTGTACGACGTTTTGCGGCTGTCGCGTGGGATGACGCTCAAAAATGCCGCAGCGGGGTTAAAGCTTGGCGGCGGAAAAGCCGTGATCATCGGAGATCCGAAGAAACTGAAAAGTCAGGAGTTTTTTCACGCATATGGAAAAGTCATCAATTCTTTGGGCGGAAGATATTATACTGCTGAGGATGTGAATATATCCGCGCAGGATATCGCATACACAAACGAGGTCACACCTTTTGTAACAGGACGTCCGGGGATTAGCGGCGATCCTTCGCCATACACGGCGCGGGGTACATACATGGGTATGAAGGCGGGCGCGCAGGCAAAATTTGGTTCCCCATCGCTGGAAGGAAAGGTAATTGCGGTGCAGGGGCTGGGAAGCGTGGGCTATGCGCTGTGTGAAATGCTCCATCGGGACGGCGCAGTTTTAAAGGTAACTGATATCAATCAAGATGCCGTTGCCAAGGCAGTCGCAGAATTGGGGGCAGAAGCGGTAGCGGGCGATATCATCTCTGCGGAATGCGATATTTTCGCACCGTGTGCGTTGGGAGCTGTGCTGAATACGAGCAATGTGAAAACACTATGCTGCGCAATAATCGGAGGATGCTCCAACAATGTGCTGGTGGATGCGGAAACATGCGAAGCAATCGAAGACCGCGGCATCCTGTATCTGCCGGACTATATCGTGAATGCAGGCGGGATCATCAGCTGCAGCGAAGAAGTGCTCGTTTCGAATTTTGACGCGGATGCCGTAGTCAAGAAGGTCGATGGGATCTATGACACAACACTGAAAGTGATTGATCTTGCAAAAGAAAAAGGAATCACCACCTATCTGGCGGCCGACGAATATGCTATGTCTATTATCGAAGCGGAAAAGCGGCGTTAGTTCCTTCTTTTAGGCAGCTAAAAAGGAACGGCGCAACCACTTTGGAGCGATGAGGTTCAGGAGCTGTGTTAAGCTTCTGAGCCTCATGTTTTTACGTCCGAGTCGTTCATTGCAAATCGTGCTTCAAATTCACAATGAAAAACAGCGCAAGGAGCAAGTGCCCGGCCGGCGAGCGAAAGCCCGACAAAGCAAGGTGCAGCGGCGGCTGTGAAGTGAAAGGCGACCGTGCGCTTGCCGGATACAATCTTAGAAGCAATAGATTGATTCATATGCTATCCGCATTTCGTGATGAGGCGAAGCACCAATAAAAGGCAATTTTGATTTTGAATAGTTTAAGGCAATTCATTCATATCTATTGGGTAACTTCTATTTATTTTCAGGAAAAATGTGCACCGTAAATATTGCCAAACCCATTGGCACTTTTTGTTATGCAAAAAAATAGAATCGATTCTTTTTGCTCACTCAAAATTTTCCTTTCCCAGTTTCATTATTTAAAAAAACCGTATCCGCAGTTCAACTGGGGAGATATATATTTTACGGCGGTTTTTGGAGGGGAATTTGCAAATTGTTCCCAAGATAGATTTGCAAAGTGTCGCGTTAAATAACTAAAAACAGGCATAGACAAAGAGTTTTGAGACCGTTAATAATAACAATATCTGCAAATTTTGTGGCAACATCAACCAACAAATCAATGAAATTTTTCATTAAAATGAAAATAACATTTTATGGAGCAGAGCAGACTACAGCAGCTTTGTTATTCGTTAAAAAATTATTTAGATACAAAATATCATGCAGTAAATCGCACCAAATCAAATATCTCTAAATAAATGTCGAACGTTTCTACGTAAACATCAAAAGCGGGGGGTAATGGGTATGAAATTAAAAAGAAAGAACAGATTTATTGCTTTTGCGGTGGCAGCGGCGCTGCTGATCACGCTTTTTGCGGGGCTTACCACGGCATTTGCGACAGATGTATTGAATGCCTACGACGCAAAAACGGAGTATATGGAAAATCCGATCGGCATCGGCCGCACAAACCCGGTTTTTTCATGGAAAATCAGCAAAGGAGAGGCGCGGGGAATCGTACAGACCTCATACCACATTGTTGTGGAAGGCGACGAGGGCGTGGTGTGGGACAGCGGCACGGTCACAAGCGATCTTAGCAACGGGATCGTCTATGAAGGATCGCCGCTCCAATCGGGCAAACAATATAGCTGGACAGTGACAGCGGCGGACAACCAGGGCGCAAGCGCCTCAACAGGCGGCACGTTTGGAATGGGGCTGCTCGACGAGGCGGCGTGGAACGGCGCGCAGTGGATCAGCAACACGGGCGGCACGCCGGCGGAGGACACCGGGGCCAAGACTGATCCTAAAAAATACGCAGTCGAATGTGAATTTGAGCTGAGGAGCGGAAGCCTCGGACTGATGTTCGGACCGAACACCAGCAATTTTTATATGTGGCAGATCAACACGGTGCAAAGCCAGATCAACCACGGCGAAACCAATCTTGACAACGTTTCAGCTAGCGACGTGCTGATGCTGCGCCCGCACAGGTGGCTGGGCGGCGGGGTAACCGGCCTTGGCGAATATGCGATTGGCGACAACAACGCGATCAAGAGCATGCGCACGGGCAGGCATACGGTCCGTCTGGAGATCGACAACGGCAAGGTAACGACCTATTTGGACGGCAACAAGCTTCTGTATAACAACCCGGTTGGATCGACGGCGGCGCGTACAGAGGATTATCTTGACATGCCCACCGCCTCATTAAACGAGATCGGCGGCGCGGGGCTGCGGGTTTGTTATACGGCGAGCAATCTTGACAAGGACGATCTGACCCTCTACAAGCTGGCGATTTATGACAGCGACGGACAGCTTGCCTATTTGAATGAGTTTAAGGACGATAATCCGCTCGGTTACGGTGATCTTCAAACAGGCGGCGGAATTTTGCTGAAGCCGACCGAGCCTACACCGGGGTGGCTCGCATGGCAAAAGCCGGGCAGTGCGGAGTCTCAGGTTCCTCTTATGATGAAGGAATTTGAAACGCAAAACCAAAAAATCAAACGCGCGACGGTTTACGCAAGCGCGCTCGGGCACTATGAGCTGAATTTAAACGGCCAAAAAGTGGGCGAAGAATTTATGGCGCCGGGCTGGACGGAATATGAAAAACGCGTGCAGTATCAGGCGTATGATGTTACCGCGCAGCTCACGCAGGGCGGCAAGAACCGCATCGGCGCGATGATCGCGCCGGGCTGGTATTCGGGCAACATTTCCAGTATAGGAAAAAACAGATACGGCGAAACGCAGGCGCTGATCGCCAATATGGTCATTGAATATGAAAACGGCGACACACAGTCGGTCGCGACGGACGGCACATGGTTTTATTCCCTCGACGGGCCGATCCTTTCGACGGACATGTTCGACGGGGAGACCTATGACGCGCGGCGCGAACAGGGCGGCGAAAAGTATGGATGGACCAAGCCGGACTACAACGCCGCGAAGTGGGGCAAGGTGGGCGTGATGTACAGCAACGCCTACGGCGCGAAAACGCATGGGAAGACGATGGCGCTTACCGCGCAGATCGGGCCTACTGTGAAAAAGATCAAAGAAGTGAACCCGGTATCCATCACGGAAGTGAAAGGAAAATGGATCGTCGACATGGGGCAGAACTTCGCGGGCATCGCGGAAATGTCCCTAAAGGGCACCGCAGGCAAAACGGCAAAGATCCGCTATGGCGAAATGCTCAACGATTCGGAAAAGGGTGTGCGTGGATGTGACAACGCAGACGGCCCGGGGTCGCTTTACACAGCCAATTTGCGTTCGGCCAAGGCGACGGATTACTATACCTTTAAAACGAACGACAAGGAAACGTGGGAGCCGAACTTTACCTTCCACGGCTTCCGGTATATCGAAATCTCCGGCTGTGAAAAACCCGCACTGTCCGACATCAAGGGATATGCGCTTGCGTCTGTTTCAGAGGAAACGGGCAGCTTTACGAGCTCAAACAGCACGCTCAACCAAATCTATGAAAACACGATGTGGGGGCAGCGCTCCAACTTCCTGAGCATCCCGACAGACTGCCCGCAGCGCGACGAGCGCATGGGCTGGGGCGCGGATACGCATGTGTTCGCGCAGACGGGGCTTTACAACATGGACGCCAATATGTTCTACCAGAAATGGCTGCAGGATGTACGCGACGGTCAGTATGCAGACGGCGGATACGGCGATACCGCCCCCAACCCGCATGGTATGTATAACGATGTCGTATGGGTCGCAGGCGGCGTGATCGTTCCCTATGATATCTGGCAGATGACGGGCGATACGCGCATATTGTCGGACAGCTATGACTCGATGAAAAAGTACATGAGCTCAAGAACCACCGGGGGACTTGTTCAGTCGTGCACCTACGGCGACTGGCTCGAGCCGGTGAAGGGGGCCTCCGACAAGACGATCATCGGCACGACCTATCTGGCGTATCAGTATTCGCTGATGGCGCAGATTGCGGATGCACTCGGAAAAAGCGGAGAAGCGGAGAGCTACCGTGCAAAATTTGAAGAGGTAAAGGCAGCATTCAACAGCAGCTTCGTGCGCGCGGACGGTACGATTGCCAACGGTAACAACGCCGACCTCCAGAGCTACTATGTGTTGGCGCTCGGCGTAGGCCTTGCGACAGAGGAAACGGAGCCGATCTTTGCGCAGAAACTTGCGGAACGCATCGTTACAGACGGGGGCTTGATGTCCGTCGGATTTGTTTCCGTGAACAAGCTGATGCCGGTCCTTTCCAAATATGGCTACAACGATATCGCCTATATGCTGGCGACGAGCACAAAATATCCTTCGTGGGGTTACAGCATCGAGCAGGGTGCCACGACGCTGTGGGAGCGCTGGAATTCATATACAAAGGATCAGGGCTTTGGCCCCGTGGACATGAATTCATTCAATCACTATTCGTTCGGCAGCGTGTGCGAGTGGTTCTATTCGGGCATCGGCGGCATCAAACCGGATGAGCAAAATCCCGGTTTTGCGCATTTCTTGATCGAGCCGGAGCTCGATCCGCGCGCGCAGAATCAGGTGACGAATGCTTCGACATCCTATGATTCGGCACGGGGCAAGATCGAAACGAGCTGGAGTATTGGGGCAAACGATATGGTGACCCTTAAGGTCGTGGTACCCACCAACTCGACGGCGACGGTGCTGATCCCGACGACGCTTGAAACGGTAAGCGAAGGCACGGGGCTGTTTGCAAAAAATCTGCTGGACACGGACGGCAAGGTGCAGATCGACGGCGTGAGCGGCGCGGATTATACAGAGGATATGCAAAAGGCAAGCATCGTGCTTGGCTCGGGCAGCTATGAATTCCAATACAAATGGAAGGCGCCCGTCTCTAAAACGGAGCTTGCGGTCGCCTTGAAAAATGCGGCGGCGAGCATCGAAATCTATGAGGACTGGACAGACGCGAGCGCACAGGCGGTGCGCGACGCGATCACGACCGCGCAGATCGTATATGACAACGCAGACGCGACGACAGAGCAGGTAACAGCGCAGGTAAGCGCGCTCCAAGCTGCTGTTGGTGCGCTTGAAGCGGGCGGCAATGAGAATCTGGCGGCGAAAAAGAAGGCGACCGCGTCGAGCGAGGTGAGCGCGACGACCTTTGCGCCGGATAAGCTGACAGACGGCACGCGCAGCGGCGGCGGGGAAGCTACATGGTCCTCCAACAACCAACTGACAGCGGAGTATCACAACGAGTGGGCGCAGATCGATCTGGGCTCCGAGAAGGAGTTCAACCGGATGCTGATCTTCCCGCGTAACGACCCGGCCGACATGGCGGCGTCGGGCGTTGGATTCCCACGCGATTTCAAGATACAGGTTTCAAACGACGCGAAGACGTGGAAAACGGTCATCACGCGCACCGATTATCCCGCAGCGGGTAAAAAGGTGGATACGCGCGTACAGCGCTTCAGCTTCTTAAAGCAGCAGGCGCGCTATATCAAACTGGATATGACGCGGTTTAACATCACGGAAGGATCGAGCCATCGCGCACAGCTTGCGGAGATCGAGGTTTATGATCTGGCTACCGCGCTCGGCAAGACGGAGCTTGGAGAGCTCATTGCGCAGGCAAAGCTGTTTGAAGAGGTCGACTATACGACAGAGAGCTGGGCCACGTTCGCTTCCGCACTGAGTGATGCCGAGGGCATCTATGAAAAAGAAGCCGCGACGGGGCAGGAGATCGAGGATGCATACCTCGCTTTGCAGACGGCGATGGATCGCTTAGCCATGCCTGACGTTGCGACGGCCGCAAACTGGATTTGGGATCGTCCGACGGGCGATTCCGGAATATGGTCGGCATTCCGCAAGGAGGTCTCTTTGACAGCGGACGATATGGCGGCGATCTCGGGCAAGGAAGTCATTGCGCAGATTGCGGCGGATTCAAAATATTGGCTGTATATCAACGGGGAGCTCGTCGTCTTTGAGGGCAGCCTGAAGCGGGGACCGAACCCGAAAGATACATATGTAGACAAGGTAGACATCGCGCCGTATTTGAAGGAAGGTAAGAATGTGATCGCTGCGCTGGCGTGGCATTTTGGAATGAGTACATCCTATTCCCATGCGAACAGCGGACAGGCGGGCTTCTATTTCGACGCAAAGGTCAACAATACGCCCATCATTTCCAACCAAAGCTGGAAGGCGCTCAACTATGACGCGTACGGCAAGGCTTCGAAGGGACCAAACTACCGCCTGCCGGAGAGCAACGTTTTATTTGACGCGCGCCTCGAGCAGGAGGGATGGACGACCGCAGAGTTTGACGATTCGACGTGGCAGGCAGCGCAGGCGTTTGGCAGAGCAGGAAAAGCGCCGTGGAATAACTTTGTAGACAGACCGATCCCGATGTTTGCGTTTGACGATTACACAGTGTTTGATAAGGACAGCATCGCGAACAAGGGAACGACGCAGACCTCGACGCTCCGAAACATTGTGGACGAAAAGGGCAAACCCGTTTCCGATTATGTGCTGGAGGCAGAACTCAAGCTCGACAGCGGCGCGCTGGGCATCGTATTCGGCTATACGGACGGCTCGAACCTGAACATGTGGCAGATCGGCTACAACACATCGCCGGTGCTGCGGCCGCATGTCAAGAAAAACGGAGGGTGGGACGTAAAGCCGGAAAAGCTGATCAGCGACGTCGCCGTTGGCGACTCTCTGACGCATTGGTTTAAGGTGAAGCTGGTTGTGGAGGGCAACATTGTCACGACCTATGTGGACGGCAAGAAAATCGACGTCAACGAGGTGGTGAACACCAAGGGCGGGATCGGCTTGCGTGCGTCCGGTCAGTCCGGAGAAAAGGGCAGGATCCGTTCGCTGAGCGTCAAGAGCATCGACGAAGTGAAGACCTATTATCAGGACGACTTTACGAACGGGAACAATTTTGACGGCGGCAAGATCGAGGATGGCGCGTTGGTGTGGGACGGCTCCGGCACTGAAGTAACCGTACTTGTCGACAAGAGCGACTATGTGAAATATGAGGCGAAGCTGCCCACGAACTTCCAGTTCACCCCTTATTTGAAGGTGAATGGACCGGCGGGCAAACTGATCCGTATTTCGACGGACAAAACAACCGTGGCCGACGGCCCGGCGCACATGGCGGAATATGTGACAAAGGACGGCGAGCAAAGCTATGAATCACTCGGGTGGCTGAATGGCGACAAGCTGATCTTCGAAATTCCGAAGGATGTTGAGATACTCGAGCTTGGGTACCGCAAATCCGGCTATGCGTCGACGTTCGACGGAAAGTTTGAATCGGACGACGCGTTCCTCAACACGCTGTGGACAAAGGCGCGCGATACACTGTATGTCACGATGCGTGACAACTATATGGATTGCCCCGACCGCGAGCGTGCGCAATGGTGGGGAGATGCCGTCAACGAGATGGAGATGGCCGCCTATTCGCTTTCACCTGAAGCGATGCTGCTGGCAAAGAAAGGCATCGGCAACGTGCTCGGTTTTGTGACCGACGACGTCATTCCGACGGTCGCGCCGACGGGCGGAGGCATACAGGAGCTGCCGGCACAATCGATGGCGGGCGTGATGAGCTTCTATATGTATTATGAATACACCGGCGATGATTCGCTGCTTAAGGAAGCATATCCCGTTTCGGCGAACTATCTGCTGAAAAAGTTCGCAATGGATGCGGACGGCGTGGTTTCGCACCGCACGGGAAGCTGGAACTGGAGTGACTGGGGCAGCAACAGCGATCAGCGGCTGATTTCAAACCTGTGGTACTACATCGCGCTCGACCGCACCCTTAAAATGGCCGATGTGATCGGCGTGAGCACAAGCGATTCGCAAATCGTCGAGATCGCGAAGCGCAAGGCCTCCATCGAGGCAAACTTTGAACGGGTGTTCTGGAACGCGGGCGGCTTCTATCGCTCGCCGGGCGTAGGCGTCACCGACGACCGCGGCAACGCGCTGGCGGTATTCGCCGGGCTGGTGCCCGAGGAGAAATTCGACAAGGTGCGCGGCGTGCTTATGAGCACGCAATACGCAAGCCCGTATATGGAAAAATACGTTTTGGAAGCGTTGTATTTGATGGGCTATGAAAACGACGCACTCACGCGTATGAAGGACCGCTATACGGTTATGGTCGACAGTGAACTGAGCACATTGTGGGAGTTCTGGGATCCGAACAGCGGTACGCAAAACCACGCATGGACGGGCGGACCGCTCACCATGATGGGACGCTATATTGCGGGCGTTGCGCCCGTCAAGCCGGGCTTTGAGGAATTCAGTGTGAAGCCGCAGCTTGGCACGGTCAAGAAGGTCGATACGGTGGTGCCGTCGGTGAAGGGCGATATCAATGTTGTACTCGACGCGACAGGTACGGATACGCTCACGATGTCTACAACGGTGCCAACGGGGACCAAGGCGATCGTCGGTGTGCCGCTCATCGGCGGGATGGACGCGACGACGATATCCTATCAGGGCACCGACGTGTGGGCAAACGGCAAAGATGTGGCAGGCGCAGCCATCAAGAGCGTCGGCGCGGACGAAAGATACGTTTACTTTGAATCGACCAAAGACATCGAATTCAGCGCGAAACGCGGAGAGGTTCACACGCTGAGCGTAGACGTTGACGATCGGATCAACATGCAGCTGTTTGTCAACGGCGTGGAAAAGACGATGCCGTACACATACACGCTCTTTGCAAAGGACAGCGACGTTTCCCTGCGTTTTGTGCCCAAGTATGACGGAGAGTTTGCGATCCAGGAGCTGACCGACAAAAACGGAACGCTGACCATCAAGCCGGAAGACTATATGTCGCCCAACTTCAAGATGGGCGGCGACTACAGCCTGATGGGCAAGGTCGCGTATATCGGAAGCACGAACCTCGCGAAGGGCGCGCGTGTCACGGCGGAGTATGCGATGAGAGCGGATACTGATCCGCTCTGGGGAGCAAACAACCTTGTGGACGGGATCCGCACGAGCCAGCCCGGCAAGTCAGGATTCACAACCAAGGAATATGTGCCGCAGGAGCTTGAAAACGCGCATAAGGTGGTGCTTGATCTCGGGAAATCACAGCTTTTGAACAGCGTGTTCCTGTATCCGCGCACAGACGCGGCGACCAAAGACGGAAAGTACCCATGCTATCCGATGGACTTCAAAATACAGCTCAGCGAGAACGGAGCGATATGGACGGACGCCGTGACGAGGACGAATGAGCCGATTCCGACGGCGGATGAAGGACGCGGGGAATATACGTTTAAGCTGCAATCGGCACGCTATGTGCGGCTTGCGACAACAAAGCTCGGCGCGTCGGCTGCGGACGAGGCAAACAATTACTATCGTATGCAGCTCGCGGAGATCGAGGTGTTTGGCGAAACGCGTACGGCGCAGGAGATCGCGGATACGATCACACAGCTTACGCCGCCCGAAAAGGACACGGATGAGATGAGTGAGCTCACACTGCCGCCCGGCTTTACGGCAGAGATCGCATCGTCGAGCGATGAAACGATCATCGCGAAGAACGGAACCATCGTGCCGCCCGAAAACGACACGCCCGTTACGCTGACCTACAAAATCACGCGTTTGGACGGCGACACGGGGCAGACGCAAGCACTGCGCGTTACGGTGCCGGGCATGATGCCTGTGCCGATAGATATTACGACGCAGCCGGCGGATGCAAGCAAAAAAGAGGGAGAGAGCGCGGTGTTCACCGTGATCGTCACGGGCAGCTACCCGCATTATCAATGGCAGAAGTACGACAAGGAATGGAAAGATGTGCCGGGCGCGACGGAGGCGACGTTTACGACCGATACGCTGTATGTGACGGACGACGGAGCAAAATATCGCTGCGCCATCACGAATAAGGCATCGCAAAACGTGACATATTCGAACGAGGTAAAGGTGAACGTGACGCTGAGCCTGCCCAGTGCGCAGGAGATCGCGGACGCAATCACATCTGTGGTTGCACCGCAGGAGAATCAGAAGCAGCTGATTATGCCGGGCGTGCCGCCGGGATTCACGCTGGAAATCGTGAACGTGACGGATGTTCCCGTTTCAAACAGTGGCGTGATCACGCCGCTGGATGCAGAGCAGACTGGGACGATCCAGTTTAAGGTCACGCGCATCGCGGACGGAAGCACCGCGACGACAGCCGCGCTGCCGGTCACGGTGCCCGCAAAAACAACTGCGGCACCGGATGTGAGCGCACAGGATATCGCAGACGGGATCACGAGCGCGACTGCACCGCAAAAGGACAGCAAGGTGTTTGTACTGCCCGGCGTGCCAGAAGGGTTCACGATCCGCATCGCGAGCGTTGACCCGCAGGGCGTGATCTCTACGGATGGCGTGATTGCGCCGCCCAATACGGACACAGATATCAATGTGGTGTTTACGGTGACAAAAGACAGTGATGGGACATCGGTCAACACGGGTGCAATCACGGTGAGCGTACCCGCGAGAACGACGGTCAATCTGCAAACGCCTACGATCATCGATTTGCCCACGGCCGAAGACCTGACATATGGACAGAGTCTGGCACAAAGCGGGCTGAACGGCGGACTCGGAGCTGTTACGGGAACATTTGCGTGGAAGAACGACAAGGAGGTTCCGGTTGGCGGAGATACAGGCGCGAAAGCCGTATTCACACCTACGGACGACGTAAACTACCAGCCTGTCGAGGTCACGGTACCCATTCATGTGAGCAAAGCGACGCCTGTCGCCACGGAGCTTGGTGCCGGCACGTTGATCTATGGCGATAAGCTCAAGGCGGGCAAGCTGACAGCGGTAGTCAAAAATCCGCACAACAACGCGGTCGTGAGCGGTGTATGGACGTGGATCGGCGATCCGTCCGTGCGCGCAGTGGGCGGCGATAAGCAGCAGGTGCGCTTTACGCCCGATCAAGCGATCAATTATGAAGTGATCACCGACGAGGTGGAGATCACAGTCGGTCAGGCGGTGCCGGTCGTCAGCGTCAGCGTCGATCCGCAGACGCAGTATGCGGAAAAAGACGTGACCATCAAGGTCACGGTGACCAATCCGCAGGATGCTACATTTATGGACAACCTGCCCGAACCGAAAATCGAAGGCGTGACGCTTGCGCGCAAAGGGAACGTTTATACGGGAACCTACACCATTCCGGCGGACGCGGAGGCGGATAAGCGGATCATGTTTGAGGCGAACACCGAGGCCGTGGACGCTGCGTATGCGCAGGGACGGGGACAGGCGTTCGTGACAGTCGCCAATCCGGTCGGCGGCGAGGATGGCAAGACGGTCGACATCACGCCCGAAAAGGGCGGGAAAGTGCCTGCGGACGTTCTTGATAAATACAAAGGGCAGGACGTGACGCTGCGCGCCGATCACGACGGTTATACATGGAAGATCGACGCAAAAACGATCACGGGAGCGCTCGACCCGAAGGGCTATGATCTGAGCGTAACGAAGCTCGCCGATCCCGCCGTAAGCAAGCTGACGGGCGGTAAGGAGCTGATGCAGATCAGCATTGCGCACGAGGGGCCGCTGCCCTTTAAAGCGGTGCTCGAAATGGCGGTCGGCGCGGAGCACAACGGCAAGGAGGTCTACTTGTACTTTGTGGACGAGCAAAACAACAAGCTCGTTTATCAGGCGACCTGTGTGGTTGAAAACGGAATCGTGAGGTATGCGTTTGATCATTGCTCGAAGTATGTGATCAGCGTAGAACGCCTGACGGGCAACGAGACATCTGCGCCGGGCAAGGCAACGCCCGCGCCGACAACGCCGCAAAAAGGCGGCGCTGCAAAAACAGGCGACATGACGGATATGACGCCGTGGATCATCGTTGTGATCGCCGCGGCCGCAGTGGTGGCAGTCGTTGTAATCAGGTTGCAAAAGTCCAGAAAAAAGAAATAACACTTCATTTTCTCTTCCTGGGGGCCCGCATGTGGCGGGCCCCGTCGGGGACATGTTGAAACATACAAAAATAGATCAGCGTAAGGCGCGATGCGTCTCTTTGTGTTTGTTGGTGGAAAATCCAAATCAAAAATTGGAAAATAAAGAGGAAAAAGCTGAACTCCGTCACGACTGTACTGCGCATCATTTCCATCTTGGCAGTTGCGCTGCGCTCTGGTTATGTGTCAAGTTGGGTGTTTTTCAGAGCGCAGCGCCAATCCGCTGTTCAAAATCACATAAGAAATATAGGGGGACAAGATCATGACAAACAGAAAAATGAGAGTGATTATACCGTTGTTGATTATATTGCTGGGAATATTCTGCTTCAACGTCATCGCGTTCGCTTCCGGCGGTGAAGGCGGAGGTGAGGCCATGACAAATCATGATATCGCCACGCTTGCAAGCAGGGTCGGCGACAATGAACAGGGAGGCGCGATCGTGACAGCTGCACTGAATTATGTAGGGACTCCTTACAGCCAGACGTTGAGAGGGGCGGGATACATGGATTGCAGTTCTTTTGTAGAACGCAGCATGGCGGATGCCGGTATCAGCATTCCCGGAACATCGGTAGAACAGGCGGTCTATTGCCTTGAAAACGATCTTGCGATCAGAGAGGACGACGTTCAGGCGGGCGATCTTGTGTTTTGGACAAAAACAAGCTGCAATTGCGGCAGGACACACGAAATCCATCACGTGGGAATTTATTTGGGCGAAGGGAAAATAGCGGAGGCAAGCTCTTCTAAGGGGGCTGTCGTTGTGCGCAACATATGGGAGAGCGATACATGGAAAATTGCATTTTTTGCAAGAGTATTATAATGTAATAGCTCCTGATAGACTTATTTGTCTATCAGGAGCTGCCATACGGTGGCAAAGTTAGAGAAATATATGTCAACAATATCTATGAAGATCATTTGCAGCAATGCCTAAAAACAAAGTGAATTTTCGCACCGAAAATGAAGTGAAATGACAGCATAGCAAAAAAAGTACGTATGCTTATTTGTTGTTACATTTATTAAAAATGACAGGGTGATGAGTCGAGCAAAATTATATATAAAATAAATTGTAACAGATGTGGGGGATGACAGAATGAAGCTTTCCTATAATATGGATGTAGACAGTGAATCGAAATGGATCATGATCACGCCCAACCAAAACGCAAAGGAATTGCTGTTTTATGTTTCGGAGATCGGTCATTTTCGTGCAGGGAAGAGCTTTTATACGGAACGTTTAGGCAAAGATGAGTATTACATTCTTTTCACGGTCGCGGGGCAGGGAGTGATGCGGCATAAAGGGCAGGAACTTCTGCTCGGCAAAAACAGCGTGATCGTGATCTATTGTCATGAATATCAGTATTATGCGAGCGCATCCGATGAACCGTGGGAACACTATTGGGTTCATTTCAATGGAAAGGGTGCGGAAAACTACTATAATATAATCAACGAAAGTGGGATCTGCAACATTTATCTGGACGACAAGGAAAATTTCATAAGAAATATTGAAGGGATCATGGAAAATCCGGGTGTTAACGACATCAAGCAAAGCGTGATGTCTTCTATGTATATCACAAACCTGCTCACGCAAATGGTTATGGGAAAATACAGCGTAGAAAATGTCAAGAGCCTGACACAGCACCGCGAGGTATTAAACGAGGCGCTCGATTATATTCGTGAAAATTATGCGCAGCTCATAACGCTTGAGGATTTCACAAGGGTAACGCATCTTTCCAAATACTACTTTTTAAAGCTCTTCAAACAATTCACGGGTATGACGCCCTATGAATATTTGATCAATTACAGGGTCAACAAAGCAAAAAAATTATTGCGATCCACAGATGCGCCGGTTTCACAGGTCGCGTTTAAGGTCGGCTTTCCGGACGAATGCAATTTCATTCGCAAGTTCAAAAAAATCACAGGGACAACGCCCCTCAATTTTCGCAGATATCGTTACTGAAAGATAAGATCAATTTGAATTGGTTTTTGTTGTGCATTGCTGAAAACGATTTCCAAAAAACTGCATGATGCAGCTGTTTTAAAGCGCATATCGTACAAATTGGATGTGGAATTTGATCGGGAATGAATAACAATTTGTGCATATTTTTTGCCAATTTCCGCTAACTTTTAATGAAAAGTCACGAGTACAATAGGAGTGAACAAACAGAGAACAAACAAAACGCAATTTTAGGATCATCTGTAAAGAGACTCCAAGCAATACTGAAAACGAAGTGAAATCACAGCATAGCAAAAAAGTATTTGTGCTCGTTTGTTGTTGCACTTTTTGAAAATTAGGATTTGAAAATCCGGAGGAAAAAGACGATTCCGGGAGCTGCATACAAAAACCGAAAAGGGTGGTGTTCATGAAAGAAGTTCTAAAGCTGAAGAATATTATAAAAACATTCCCCGGCGTACTCGTTCTAGACGACATGGATTTTGATCTTAGAACCGGGGAAATCCATGCGATTTGCGGTGAAAACGGCGCAGGGAAATCAACGATGATGAAGATTGTTACAGGCGTCTACAAACCAGATCAGGGACAAATTTTCATCGGAGACGAGGCTGTTACGCTTGCAAGCCCAAACGATGCCTTCGATAAAGGCGTCGCGATCATCTATCAGGAAACGAGCTTGTTTGAGGAGATGACCATACTTGAAAACATCTTCCTCGGCCACGAGCTGACGAAAAAAGTCGCGGGCCTCACGATGCTTGACTACGCAGCGATGCGTGAGGAAGCCCGGAAAATTTTCAACATCATGAATGTCAACCTTGATATGGATGAAAAAACAAAAAATATGGGCATGGCACAAAAGCAGATGATCGAAATTGCAAAAGCGCTCACCTTTCATTCCAAAATACTCATCTTAGACGAGCCCACCGCCTCCTTGACACAGCGGGAAGTAGACGCGCTGTTTGAGATCGTACGCAAGCTGAAAAGCGAAGGAGTCGCCGTCGTCTATATCAGCCACCGCTTAGAGGAGATTTTTGAGCTATGCGATCGTGTGACGGTCATTCGCGATGGAAAGCATATTTCATGCAAGGACGTCAAAGATACGGATAAGGACCAGCTTGTCACTGATATGGTCGGTCGCAGCATGGACAATTATTATCCCAAGGCAGAGGTTGAAATTGGCGGAGAGCTGATCCGCGTGGAGCATTTGACCCAGCAGGGCGTTCTCAACGATATCAATTTCAGCATCAACAAGGGAGAGATCGTAGGTTTTTCAGGGCTTGCCGGTGCGGGGCGCACAGAACTCGCGCAGGCGTTGTGCGGTCTTTCCAAAATTGACGGCGGTGCGGTCTTCATTGAAGGGAAACAGGTCAAAATCGACAATTATAGAGAAGCGATGCGTGAAGGGATTGTCTACGTTTCAGAGGATCGGGGAAAATACGGACTGGTCATCGAAATGAGCATCCGCCAAAATGTCACGATGCCTCAGCTCAAAAATATGAAATCGGGGATTTTTCTCGATAAAAGCAAGGAAGAGGCAGTGACGCAACGCTTTGTCAAAGAATTTGGCATCAAATGTCCCGACACCGATTTTCTGGTCGAAAACCTTTCGGGTGGCAACCAGCAAAAAGTGTCTGTTTCAAAAGCGATTGCCCTCAACCCCAAGTTGCTCATTCTCGATGAGCCAACACGAGGGGTGGACGTAAATGCAAAAGCGGAGATTCACAACATCGTAAGCGAACTCGCGAAGCAGGGAACGACAATTTTCATGATTTCTTCGGAAATGCCGGAGCTTATCGGCATGTGCGACCGGATATACATCATGAAGGGCGGAGAAATCGCAGGGATGCTGAATCGTAAAGAGGCGACGCAGGAGCGGATTCTGAAGGTTGCACTTCAGGTAGACTAAGGAAAATGGGGAGGAAGGTATGAAACAAGACTCTTTGGTTGATCATAATCAGCAGAAGACAAATTCAAAAAAATTTTTGACCACGGAATTTTATTTGCTGTTGTTCGTCATCGCGATACTGATCGTGCTGAAATTTGCGGCGGGGGATTTTTATTCGCTCAATAATATTATGAGCGTGCTCAATTATTTCAGTTACTTGCTGATCGGGGCGATTGGCATGAACATCATCATCATTACGTCGAATATCGACGTATCGGCAGGCGCAATCATATCCGTTGTGGCAATCGTCATTGCTTTTGCGGGCAAGGCAGGCGCGCCGCTGGTGGTGTTTCTGCCGCTTGGAATGGTGACAGGTGCGGCACTTTCATTTTTGAACGGTATTTTCATCACCAAACTGCGCATTCCCGCGATCGTCGCCACACTGGCGACCACGCAGCTCTTCGCGGGGGTATTGCCGCTGGTGGTGGAAGGCTCGATCTATGATTTACCTGCCAGCTTCACATGGCTGGCGTTCAACGCAAAGATATTTGAAGTGATACCGGCGAGCGTATTGTTTGCAGTCATCATAACGGTGATCGCGCTGATTTTTATGAAGTATTCGCGCTTTTCCAAAAAAGTATACGCAGTGGGGAACAATCAGCAGGCCGCAAAACTTTCGGGCATCAACGTCAACAAAGTGGTCGTCCTTTCCTATGTGATCGCAGGCGCGCTTTATGGCGTCACAGCGACGCTGATTGCAACTGCGGGGCAGCGCGTCACGACAACAATGGGCAGCGGTTTTGAAATGACGCTCATTGCTGCGGTCGTGCTCGGCGGAACAAGCATCGCGGGCGGCAGCGGAAAAATCATCGGTACGGTGTTGGGTGCGTTTATCCTTTCGGTCATCACACCCGCTATGAACTATATGGGGCTCTCCTCCGACTGGTCAGATGCGGTCATGGGTGCGATCATCCTTTTGGCGGTCATCGTCGGCTCAATCAGCATGTTCAAAAAGCACAGGCGCGCCCAGCTTGAAGTGGCGGAGAATAAAACGGAGGTGCAACAGCCATGAATTCAGTGACGAAGCAAAAATCCAAGCGAAAAACCATGAGCTTTAACGGCGCGCTGTTGATCATACTCATTGCGCTGACAGCGCTCATTTCCATCGCAAATCCAAATTTCATACAGTATAACTACGTTATGAGCGTGGTCATTAAAAACATCATTGAGATCGGCCTTCTGGCCCTGCCGGTCACGCTCATCATTATTACGGGCGGCATCGATCTCTCGGTCGGATCGATCATGATCGTGTCCGCAATATCCGGCGGAATGGCGGCAGCGGCTTACGGCAACGCGGCGGGTGTTGTCGTAGGGCTTTTGGTCGGTCTTGCGTGCGGCCTCATCAATGGCGTGGTGATTGCAAAGCTGAAAATATCGGCGCTGGTCACAACGCTTGCCACCATGTTTTTGTTCCGCGGCATCGCCAAAGGCATGACGGCGGGCGATAGCGTATACACCTATGATTTTGCAACGGCAATGGGCACGACGGAGTTCGCGGGCATTCCGGTGGCGCTTTTTATCTACATCGGTGCGGCAATCATTTTCACCCTGTTGCTTTCCAAAACAGCTATGGGGCGTAGCCTCTACGCAATCGGCCTCAATGAAAACGCGGCACGCTATTCAGGCATCAAGGTAGATAAGCTGCTGATTGGGATATATGTGCTTTCGGGCCTCATGTGCGTGATTGCTGCATACATCTATCTCGGCCGCTTCACGAGCGTCAAATTCGATGTTGCCAACAGCATCAATCTGAAGGTTGTCACAGTCATCGTTCTCGGCGGCACGAGTATCCTCGGCGGAATCGGTGATATGCGGGGGACGATCATTGCAACGTTCATCATTGCAGTTTTAAACAGCGGGCTTACGGTGCTCAACATCCCCATCGACGTGCAAACGATCATTCAGGGCTCGGTACTCGTCATTTCGCTCATCACATATGCGCTCTTAAACGAACGCGCCAAAAAGAACAGGATCATTAATGTGCTGAAAGAAAATGAGACCAAGCTCGCATAACGAAAAGATCAAGTTTTCGGCAAATGCCGGAAAATAATAAAGAACATTTTTTAAGGAGGAAAGAAATGAAAAAATTATCAGTATTGGTAGCTGTAGTGCTCGTAGCCATCATGGCTTTCGCGGCATGCGGCGCTCCCGCGGCTACGCCTTCTGCTCCCGCTTCTGCGGATAACGGCGGCGCGGCAGCGGAAAGTGTAGCTCCGTCAAGCGACAACGGCGGTGCAGATGCGGGCAAGGCAATCACCATTGCAATGCTGCCCAAGTTCAAAGGCGAAAACTACTTCGATGCCTGCAAGGTGGGAGCGGAAGAAGCGGTTCAGGAACTCAAGGACGCTGGCAAAGATGTTACGCTGCTTTATGACGGGCCGCCGCAGGATAATGCGACCAATCAGAAGCAGGTCGACATCCTCGAAGGATGGATCGCGCAGCAGGTCAACGTGATCATTGTTTCGCCGAACGATCCCACGGCAATCGCTCCCACGCTGCAAAAGGCACAGAAGGCAGGCATCAAGGTGCTGACATTCGACGCCGACGCACAGGAAGATTCCCGCGATCTGTTCATCAATCAGTCCTCTGCTGAAGGTATTGCACTCGGTATGGTCAAGGCCGCTTCCGACAAAATGACGGCAAAAGGCTATGGCAAAGACAAGACGGCAAACGTTGCGATCGTATCCTCCGCAAAGACGGATGCGAATCAAAACAGCTGGATCGACGCGATCAAAGCACTGCTCGCGACGGACGAATACAGCTGGATGAAGCTGAACAACGAAGAGACTGACATCTATTATCCGGGTCCGGACGAGACGGAAACGCAGAAGCAGGCAGGTACGCTGATTTCCAGAATGGGCGAGGGAGCAGACAAAATCCAGATCGCAATCGGCATCACTTCTATGGCAACGCCGGCGCTGGGCGCGCAGTTTGAATCCGCAGCCTCCAAGCCCGATGCCACCAAAGTGACAATGACAGGCCTTGCGACGCCGAACGCACTCAAGACCTACATCATGGACGAAAAGAACCCGCTCGAAACAGGCGTTCTGTGGAACTGCATGGACCTCGGCTATCTCGCGGTCATGTCCGGTTATCAGCTCGCAGCGGGCGAAATCACATCTGATTCCGCTACGATGACGACGGAACGGCTTGGCGAAAGAAAGATCGAAAACAAACAGATTCTGCTGGGCGATGCGCTCATCTTTGACGCAGCCAACATCGAACAGTTCAACTATTAAAAGTATTATGGGGAGGAGAGGGCTGAGGCCCTCTCCATACCCAAAACATATGGATGTTATCGTAACACACGAAGCGATCATAATAAATTTGTATACAATCGGTGAATCAACCGTTATTTTATATACCCTAAAACAGAACAATCCTACAATGATTGGAGAAAATAAATGGAAGTTGTAAGAAAAGCATATGAAGCGGCGAAGGAACGTTTTGCGGAATTCGGCGTAGACACCGACAAGGCCGTGGAGGCAATGGAGCAGGTAGAGATATCGATGCATTGCTGGCAGGGAGACGATGTGACGGGCTTTGAGGTGAGCGAGCAGGGCATGTCGGGCGGCATTCTGGCGACGGGGAACTACCCGGGCCGTGCGCGCAATGCGCAGGAGCTGCGCGCAGACTATGAAAAGGCGTTTTCGCTGATCCCCGGCAAAAAGCGGGCAAACCTGCACGCGTTCTATCTGGAAACGGACGGCAAGGCGGTGGAGCGCGACGCGGTTGAGATCAAATATTTCGAAAACTGGATGGACTGGGCGAAGAAGCTTGGCATCAACCTCGACTTCAACCCTTCAATGTTTTCGCATCCGAAATCGGAGAGCGGCTATACGCTTTCAAGCTACGACAAGGGTATCCGGGATTTCTGGATCGAGCACGGCAGACGCTGCCGTGAGATCGGCGAGGAAATGGGGAAACGGCAGGGCAGCCCGTGCGTGATCAACCACTGGATGGTGGATGGCAGCAAGGATGCGCCGGTGGACCGCATGCAGCGCAGAAAGCAGTTCATTGCGAGCATGGACGCGATCATGCAAAAGGATATTTCCAAGGATTGTTTGCTGGACAGCATCGAGAGCAAGGTGTTCGGCATTGGGCTCGAGAGTTTCACGGCTGGTTCGGGAGAGCTGGCGCTTGGTTACGCGATCACGCGTGACATCATGCTGACGTGCGATTTGGGGCACTTCCACCCGACGGAGAGCGTAGCGGACAAGATTTCATCGGTGCTGCAATTCATCGACAAGATGCTGCTGCACACGAGCCGCCCGGTGCGCTGGGACAGCGATCATGTGGTGCTGCAAAACGACGAGGTGAACACGCTGATGCAGGAGATCGTGCGTGCGGAGGCGCTTTCTCGGGTCTACATCGCGCTCGACTTCTTCGACGCGAGCATCAACCGCATCGCAGCGTGGGTGATCGGCACGCGCGCGTCGCAAAAGGCGCTGCTGTCCGCGCTTTTAGAGCCGCAGGCGCTGCTCATGGAAAAGGAAATGGCGGGCGATACGACCTTTAGGCTGGCGATGGTGGAAGAGCACAAGAACATGCCGGTGAACGCGGTGTGGGATTACTTTTGCGAAAAGAACGGCGTGCCGGTGGGCATGGACTGGTACGGCGAAGTGCAGCAGTATGAAAGGGACATCCTGTTCAAGAGAATATAGAAATTATCTGAATAAAGTGCACCCCAAAAGTTGTATCGTGTAATACACTAAAAAACAGAAGGGGTGCATTTTTATGCCAAGAGGAAAACCAAACGCAAGATGCACAGGAGGATTTAAGCGGGTTACTTAATCTAATTTCATGTCTGATTTGGGGGTGCTTCAATCATTTTTGCGCCCGAATCATTATCATGCAAAATAAAATCACTTCACAAAGATGCTTGCGAAGTGTGCAATGTTCTAAAATAAACCTCGTGAACAAGATTGCGCAATTTTTCAGTTTCTTTTTTTTCCAAATAATCAATCATAAGCTTGTGTTCTTTGAGTGTACGCACCACGGTTTCACTGCTGGGCGGAGTCGCCATGCTGAGTATATTCCAGTGAATTTCGTTGTAGGTGATCAAAATATCCCCCAAACCTTCGATGATCGGGTTTTGTGTGGATGCATAATAATACTTATGAAAGCGCATTTCGGCATCCAGAAATGCGTCATAATTTTCGTCGAGCAGCGCGTCCACAAATTGTTGCTGCACCTTGCGCAGCAGGGCGATATCTTCGGGCGTAACGCCTCTTGCCACATAATCGACAATCGAAGTTTCAAACCAATACCTTGCCTCGAGGGCGGCTGGCAATGGTGTGGAAAACGCATGAACAGTGTAGGGCAAAAACTTGCTGATGTTGCTGAGTGAAAAGTCTTGGATGATCATTCCAACGCGTTTTTCTGTAGAAAGAACCCCCAGCATTTGTAGGGCACGACATGCCTCGCGAATGGTGTTGCGGCTGACGCCAAATGTGGTTGCAAGAGTTGTCTCTGGGGGCAAACGATCGCCGGGCTTTAAGGAATTATCTTCAATATAATGCCAAATCAATTCCATGACATCGGTATAGAGCGATTTGTTTTTCGCTGTAGCAGCCATGTTGAAGACCACCTCCTCTTAAAAAATAATTTTAACACACTTCGGAGCGGAAAGCTATCGGAAAAAAGCAAAATTTCGTCCAAAAACCTCTTGCAGTTTCAAAATATCTGTGATATCATGATGGAAATTGTAGTACAAAAAAATCCGTGCAAGCAGCATGATGAATTCTGTGAATTGATCTAAAACGAATAAAAATCTGCAAAAAATCGCATAAAAACCAAATAAAAGTAGAAAAAGCGCAATTGAAAATTTACTGATTTGGCACAACGGAATTATTTGCTCAAAAAATATGTAGTGCAATAAAACGAATAAATATAAGCAAATCCATAAAAACGGCAGGAATAAATTTGTTGGAAACCAACAACGAATTGGCTACAAACTGCGTAAAAACAATAATATATGCATTTGAGAAAAACATATACGATTTTAAAATGTGATCCATATGCAGAACGAAGGCGCAATGAATTGTAGCACAAATATACAGGAATACTTGCGCAAAAGCGTAGTATAGGAGAAAACAACAAAAAAAGGGAGGAAAAGAAATGAAAAAAGCATTAATGATTTTGCTGGTAGTATGCATCATCGGCGCGGTGTTGACGGGATGCGGCGAGCAACCGCCGACACAGCAATCGGCGACACAACAGTCGGAAGCGGCATCCGGTGGAGCGGCAGCCGAATCTGCGGCCGCGGGAGAGGATTTGAGCGAGACGGGTACGCTTAAAATGCTTTGGTTCCAGGGGTTTGGTGTAGATACAATTTTTGAAAGCCCAATAGCGGATATCCAGTCATTGTACCCGATGATGGTATTCAGCACATTGGTGAAGGCTGTGCCAGAAGATGGTTCTTATAAAGGGTCTCTTGCGGAGTATGACATTTCGGATGATGGATTGGTATACACATTCAAAATCGATCCAAATGCGAATTTCACAGATGGAACGCCGGTTACGGCGGAGGATGTTATTTTCACCCTCACCGCTTCACTCGCTTGGGAAAAATCGTTATTTTCAAACTTTTTGATCGGTATTGTGGGTGCGGATAAGGTCAAAGACGGCAGCGCAGCAGAGGTAGAAGGTCTGAAAGCGCTTGATGAAAAAACTGTGGAAATTACACTGGCACAGCCGGACAGCACATTGATGGTTGGCCTGGCGTTGGCGGGGATCATTCCCAAGCATGGGTTTGAAGGCGTGGAAATGAAGGATGTCGCTTTGTATGAGGAGTTCTGGAAAAAACCCATTGGCAGCGGTCAATATAAAATTGACCAGGTATCTTTCCCTGACTACTTCACACTGGTTCGCAACGATGATTATTTCGGCCCCAAAGCGGGCATCAAGAATGTATTGTTTACGAGCTATGATGTTGGCGGTGCAGAGGCAGGTGCGGCAGCGGCGGTTGCGGGAGACCTTGACTATGTATATGGGAACATGTTCAATGACATTGCTTTGATGGATAATGTGATTGCGCAGAATCCTGATATGACAAAGGCATTGGTACCATCTTCCTACACACGTAGCATTTACTTCAATTTAACCGAATCGGCAGATGGAAAGTTTAACGACGCCGTAAAAGACATTCGGGTCAGAGAAGCAATTTCTCTGCTGGTTGACAAAGAAACAATTGCGGGATTTTATGGCGAGCAAGGCGTGGTTGCAAATTCGTTGATCAATCCGAATGACGTGTATTATGATACGACCCTGACCCCATTCAAGCGGGATGTGGAAAAAGCAAAACAACTGCTGGACGAAGCGGGGTTTGATTACAACTCCACAATCAGACTCACAACACATTACACAGATCAAACTACGCAGGACGTAATGGAAGTGATCAAGCAAAACTTGGCGGATGGCGGAATCAAAGTCGAAAGCTCTGTTTTGAACGGAGACATCAATTCTCTAAAGTACGAACAAAAGAACTATGAATTGTGCTATGGCGGTCTGATGCCCGCAGGTGACGCGGTAAGCAACTATGCGCTTTTGTATTCGACCGGCAGAGCGATGGATAAAACATTTGGAGACGTTGATGTCCGTAAAACGACGTATGATGAATTTTACAGACAGTATGTGTCCACCAACGATCCGGCAGAAAAAAAGCAATGGGCAGACAAATTGCAAGAACAGGAAGCGGCTGACATTTATGCAATCGACCTGTATCAGTTGAACCAAGTGGTTGGATACAACAAAGGCCACGTACAGTTGGATGAATCCATTTTTGCAGGAGATTACACACAAAGCAAAGATTATATGTTCGAGAACTGGAAGCTCATCGGCTAGGATGTCGGTTATCGACATAAGCTGAGCAAATGGTCATGAATGCGGGCGCCGCAAGCACGGCGCCCGCATATAGAATAGGGGCAAAGCGACATGACGGAACGCGAAAGAATCATGATGGTTTTAAAGGGTGAAACTCCGGATCAGGTACCGTTGTTTTTGGATTTGGGGCATTACTTTCGTTGGAAAAAAGGCGGACAGTGGAATTTGTTTCGGATATCGAATCGGGACAAAGAGCTGGTCGCACTGCATCAGGAAGTACAAGCGGGATGGTATATGGAGGTAGGTTCGCTTTCCGGCGAGTATTTTGAGGATGGAGTTACGCATGAGCGGTATGTGGAAAACAACTGCGCAATCGAGGAATACAGAACGCCAAAGGGCGTCGTGCAGATGAAAAGAAGGTTTAACGAAACGAGCTGTTCGTGGGACGTGTTAAAGCACATGATAGAAACAAAAGCGGATTTGGAAATACTGCTGTATGCCATAAAGCGTAAAAAATGCAAGCCTTGCCTTGAGGTTTGGGATGAGATAGAAAGCCTGGGCGGAGATGGGTTTGGAATGCCGAGCGTAGGCTATACGGGATTTGGCTCGTTGATATCGCTCTACGCGGGTGTGGAAAACACGATATATCTTACGGCAGATGAACCGGAGCTGATGCATGAATATGTGGACACATACAACAAAATTCAGCTTGAAGCATTGCGTATATCGCTTGGCAGCAGAGCACCGCACATCATTTTTGGGGACAATTTGTCGTCGGATATTCAATCGCCGTCACTTTTCAATGAATATAGTTTTCATCAATATCAGACGATCGCCGATATGTGCCATGAAATGGGGAAAACGGTATCCGCACATATCGACGGGAGGATGAATCATATCCTTGGTGTGGTAGCAAAAGCGGGGGTGGATGTGGGCGACGCGCTGACGCCCGCGCCGACCGGAGATTTGACGCCTGCGCAAATTAGGGAGCAGTGTGGCAATATGGTCATGATGGGCGGTGTATCGCCGGATATGTGGGGGGAACAGGCGAGTGACGAAGCGTTTGTTGAACACGTAAAAAGCTGGCTGGATACAAGAAAAATCAGCGCGCGGATTGTGCAGTCGGCAGGCGATCAGGTGCCGCCGGGAACAAAAATTTCAAGGATCAAGCTCATGCGCGAGATCGTAAACGAATACGGAAAGTATTGAACATGATACGGAGTGTAAAGTGATTTTACGCATCGCGTCGGCTGTACCAAAGGAAAACAATCCGAAAGAATTTCGCACGGGTGTCAAGTAAACATAAAAGGAGGACTGTTATGCTAAAATATTTTGGCAAACGCCTGTTGGCGCTGATTCCAAAGCTTCTGCTCATTTCGCTGATCATATTCATCGGATTACAGCTTTTGCCGGGCGACGCGGTATCGAGGACCGTATCATCGGAAGTGTACGTGAATATGACGCCGGAGCAGTTGGATGCTTTGCGGGCGAGCCTCGGCCTCAATGATCCGCTGCCCATCCAGTATTTCAAATGGCTGGGAGGAATATTGCAAGGGGATTTTGGATACAGCTTGGTTTCAGGCGGCAGTATCGCTGAAATGCTGGCGGCTCGATTGCCGGCAACGCTGGAATTGGTTGGATTGGGTATTGGGACCGCGACGATATTGGGCCTGCTTTTGGGATACCTCTCTGCGGTGAAGCAAAACACGGCATTTGACTACACCTGTACAAGTATTGGCGTTTTGGGGGTTTCGGTGCCGGAGTTCTTTCTTGGCATGATGGCGATCGTTGTGTTTTCCCTTTATCTGGGATGGTTTCCTACGGGAGGGCGAATGGCGCCGGGGCAGACGGGATTTTTCCAGCGAATACCATATATGGTTTTGCCGGTGTTGTGCCTCGCGGTAGAGTATATTGCTACGGCAATGCGCTTCACGCGGGGGGCGATGCTGGATGTGCTGAACAAAGACTATATTAAGACGGCACGAAGCAAGGGATTGAGTGAAAATCAGATAAATTTCAGACACGGCTTCCGCAATGCCGTAATACCGGTCATTGTTGTGATTACGTTTCGGCTGCCGCTTTTGGTGGGAGGAACAGTCGTTATAGAGAGTGTATTTAACTATCCGGGCATGGGGAATATGCTGCTGTCGGCAATTTCTGGAAATGATATGCCAGTCGTTATGATTACCACTTTTATCATCGCCATCGTTGTGCTTTTGGCCAGCATGGTCGCGGATATGGTGACAGCGTTGTTAGATCCGCGCGTTCGGCTGGGCCAGTAAGGAGGAATATCACATGAGCAATGCAGAAGCAATTCGAACGTCAAAACAATCAAAGCCTGTAAAATCCAGCCTCGCAAAGCGAAACATATACAAGTTTTTTACGAACAAATTGGCGATCGTCGGGTTGGCAATCGTGGGAACCATAGTCATTATGTCACTGCTTGCACCGGTGCTGACGCCGTATTCGGCGATAACCGTCGATCCCGCAAACCGTTTTTTACCGCCGTCGCCCGAGCATTGGCTGGGTACGGATCAGTTGGGGCGTGATTTGATGGCGCGCTTGCTATATGGCGGTCGCGTATCCATTTTTATCGGCGTTTCGAGCGCGCTGTGCTCCGCAGGGTTAGGATGTGTCGCGGGATGTGTATCGGGATATTTCGGAGGAAAGGTCGATACGGTGATCCTGTATATTTCGGAGATTTTCACGGTGTTCCCTCAGTTGCTGCTGGTACTGATATTGGTGGGGGTTTCCGGGCAAAACATGGCAAATCTGATTATCATATTCATGATAACCGGTTGGGTGGGCACGCATCGCGTGGTGCGCAGCAGAATTTTATCCCTTAAGGAAGAAACCTTTGTAGAGAGCTGCCGCGCAAATGGCATAGGCGGATTTTCCATCATGTTCCGGCATCTTTTGCCAAACACGATGGGACCGATCACCGTCAATGTAACGCTGATGACGGCGACCTATTTACTGCAGGAGTCGGCGCTTTCGTTTTTGGGCATGGGTGTGCCTACGGATATTCCGACATGGGGAAACATCATCAACGCGGCGCGAAGCCTGACCATTATCCAAAACAACCCGATTTTATGGATCGCTCCGGGTGTGTGCATTTGCTTGTTTGTTCTGGGGATCAACTTCTTTGGCGATGGACTGCGCGACGTACTGGATCCGACATAAAAAGGGGGCAATCATGGACAACAATATAGTGCTGCGGGTGAAAAACCTGCAAACAAAGTTTAAAGTCGGAAAGCGTATGGTACACGCGGTAAACGACGTTAGTTTTGAACTGAAACGCGGCACAACACTGGGAATCGTAGGGGAATCCGGGTGTGGAAAGAGTGCGACGGCGCATTCCATCATGCAGCTTTTGCCCAAGGCGGGCAGCATAACGAGAGGAAGCGTTGAGTATTTTGACGGACAAGAGACGCTGGATATCACAGCCTATAAAAAAAACAGCAAGGAAATACGCGCGATTCGCGGAAAAGATATTTCCATGATTTTTCAGGACCCGATGTCTGCGCTGAATCCGGTCTATACCATCGGCAGGCAAATTGCGGAGAATCTGAATCAGCACGAGCAGCTTTCCAAAGAGGAGAGCCGCGTGCGCGTAGTCAATATGCTCAAGGAGCTGGGCATTCCGATTCCGGAGAAGCGCTACGACGAATATCCGCATCAGTTTTCCGGCGGGATGCGGCAAAGGGTGATGATCGGAATCGCGATGATTTGCAATCCAAATATCTTGATTGCGGACGAGCCGACCACAGCGCTCGATGTAACCATTCAAGCGCAGATATTAGAGCTGATGAAGGAAATGCAAAAGGAGCATGGAACATCCGTGATCATGATCACGCATAATATGGGGATCGTAGCAGAAGTGTGCGACGAAGTCGCGGTGATGTATATGGGGCGTGTTGTGGAGTATGGCACGTTAAAGCAGATATTTGAAGCGCCGCTGCATCCATATACGAAGGCATTGCTGAAATCTGTTCCAATTCTGGGGATCGGCAAGGAAAACAAGCTGGCGTCTATCCGCGGTGCAACGCCGGATGCGTCGGAGGAATTTGACCATTGCGAGTTTGCGGAGCGCTGTGATTGCGTGATGGAGCACTGCAAGCAGGCGCTGCCGCATGACAAGGCAATGGAAGACGGACATCGTGTCAGATGCTTCCTATACGAAAAGGAGGGGTGCTAAAATGGCAGATACAAGAAACGAGACACCTCTCTTAACGCTCAATCATTTGCAAAAATATTACCCTGTTACGGAGGGCGCGTTTAAGAAGGTGGTGGGGTATGTCAAAGCGGTGGACGACGTCAGCATTGATGTATACAAGGGTGAGACGCTGGGGGTGGTGGGTGAATCCGGCTGCGGGAAAACGACGCTTGGCAAATGTGTGGTGCGCCTGCATCAGCCCACAGGCGGTGAGATGCTTTTGCGGCAAGAGGATGGAAGCATGACCGATTTGCTTGCACTCAGCAAACAGGAAAGTTTTGCGGCGCGGCGGCGGATTCAAATGGTATTTCAAGACCCGTTTGCGTCGCTGAACCCGACGATGAATATTTATAAGGCGTTCGACGAGCCGATGAAAATCCACAATATGGGCACCAAAGATCAGCGCAGGGAGCTGATTGCGGCGATCTTAAAGACGGTTAATTTGCAGCCGGATTACATGTACCGCTTTCCGCATGAGTTTTCCGGCGGACAGCGCCAGCGCATCTGCATCGCGAAAGCGCTCGTGATGAATCCGGAAATCATTGTGTGCGATGAGCCGGTGAGCGCGCTGGATGTATCCATTCAGGCACAGGTGATGAACCTGATGCGCGCGTTGCAAAAGCAATATGATCTGACATACATGTTCATCGCGCATGATCTGTCCGTTGTACAGTATATGAGCGACAGGATCGCGGTGATGTATCTTGGCAAGGTCATGGAGATGGCCGATGCGGATGAGCTGACAAATTTCAAGGCGCATCCATATACGGAAGCGCTTCTTTCCGCAGTGCCGATTCCCAAGCTTGGCGCGAAGAAAGATCGCATTTTGCTGAAGGGGGATGTCCCGTCGCCGGTGAATCCGCCGGAGGGATGCAGGTTTCACCCGCGCTGCGCAAAAGCAATCGATATTTGCGGCAGGCAAGAGCCGACGCTTTTGCCGCTGAAGGGGAGGCCCAAGCATCTGGTGGCCTGTCATCTGGCGGACTGCGAAACGCAGGAAACGAAATAACAGGCCGCTGTAAAAAAATCGAGGAGGGAAGACATTTGGTATTGGACAGAATAGAAAACATCGAGAATTATTACGGCATGAATGCGGGGGTGGATCGCGCGTTGGATTTTGTTCGAACGTGCGCGCAAACAATGGATATTACACAAAACTACGATTTGGGAAATGGTGTTCGCGCTTTTTGCTTATCCTATCAGCCGGTTGCGCCGGAATATGGTTCTATGGAAGCGCACAGGCAATATATCGATGTTATGTTTGTCAAAAGCGGAAATGAGCAAATCGGCTACAAGCCGCTCAGCGAGCTTAAAAATGTAACGCAGGGGTACTCTGCGGAGCAGGATGTACTGCTCGCGCGTGAAACGGACGCAGCTATTTTGGAATTTTCTCAGGGCAGTTTTGCGATCTGGTTTCCGCAGGATGCGCACATGCCCGGCATTTCGATGGATACGGAGCAAGTGGTGGAGCGCGTAATGGTGAAGGTCCCGGTCGGCTGAGGGCAGGGAAAAATAAAGAACGGGGTGCTTTTTCAGATGAAACAATGTGTGGTGAATGGGAAACCGCTGTCGAATTTCACGTTGGGTACGGTGCAGTTGGGGGTGAATTACGGAATTGCAAACAACGCGGGAAAACCGAGCCGTGAAAAAAGCTTTGAAATGCTGCGTGCGGCGCTTGCGGCGGGTGTTACATCACTGGATACCGCAAGCGCATATGGAGATGCGGAAGATGTGCTGGGCATGTTTTTTGCGCGGGAGCAGCTCGATGAGGCGCCCTTTGTTACCACAAAGTTTATTGCCGAAAGAGAAAACCCGGCACAGTCTGTGTGCGATTCCTTAAACGCCTCGCTCAAAAAACTACAAATTTCAAGCGTGGATGCTTTTTTGATGCATCGCTGGGCGGATATGGAACAATATGGGGAGGCTGTGCCGGACACTTTGGCGGCGCTTGCGCAGGAAGGAAAAATCGGCGTTTATGGGCCCTCGGTCTATCGGCCGGAAGAAATCGATATCATGTTCGAAAATCCGGGATATCAAGCGATTCAGATCCCCATGAATCTGTTCGACCAGAAGCTGATCCACATGGGGTATTTGGATGAAATGAAACAACGGGGTATTACAGTGTTTGTGCGCAGCGTGTTTTTGCAGGGGCTGTTTTTTTTGGAGCCGGATGAAATAAGAGATCCGCTGCTCATCGAAGCGGCGGTACCGCATCTGTCTGCATTGCGGCGTATGGCGGAGCAGGAAAACATGTCGGTCGCGCAGTTTGCGATTTCGTTCATCCGCGATATCCCGGGCGTGACCAGCTTGGTTTTGGGGGCAGATACACCGGCGCAGATACAGGAAAACGTCGCGTTGATGGAAGGGCCCGCGATTTCTGAAGCAGTACGCAAAGAGGCGGCGGAACGGTTTCGTCATGTGGATATGGAAAAAATCATGAGCGTTTTGAGCCGCGGAAAATAATTCCAAACAATATAAGAGGTGAAGAGGCATGTGGCCACTGGGAGATCGACCGATCAAAATTGGAATGTTGGGCTTTACTGAGGGAAACGGACATCCGTATTCGTGGAGTGCAATGTTCAATGGGTATGACGCGGATGCGATGTGCGGATGCGGCTTCCCGGCGATACCGGAGTATCTTGGACTTCAGCCCGCGCATACAATGGCAAACAAAAATGCGCGCGTGACGCACGTCTGTTGTACAGGGTTTGCGGAACGCGCGGAAGCAAAGAAAATTGCGCAGGCGGCAAAAATTGAGCATGTGGTCAGTCGCCCCACCGATATGATCGGGCAGGTGGACGCGGTGATTGTCGCAACAGACATTGGCGCAGAGCATGCGGAGCGCTGCCGCCCGTTTGTTGAGGCAGGAATTCCAATGTTTGTGGATAAGCCGCTGGTTGATTGTGAGCGGGATTTACAGCAGTTTGTAAAATGGCATGATGCGGGCGCGAAGTTTATTTCGTCATCCTCGATGCGCTACACAAAGGAGCTGGAGCCGTTCTACCAAAATCATTACGAGCTTGGCAGGCTCATGTATATTTGCCAGCCGATGCCCAAGAAGTATGAAACATACGGGATCCACGCGCTGGAGGCGATGTATCCATTGCTGGGAGCCGGATTTGAATGGGTGCAAAACACCGGAACGTATGAACGCGCGATGGTGCATTTGTATCATGAGAGCGGCTGCTATGTCGATATTCCCATGGGCATCGGTATGTGCGGGGGCAAAACGCTGATATTGGGGAGCGCGGGCAAACGCTGCATCGACGGGGGCGACAGCTATTACAGCTTTAAAAAGCAGTTGGATTTGTTTGTGGAGTGGCTGCGCACGGGTGTGGAGCCTGTGCCCTTCGCGGACACGGTGGAGCTCATGAAGCTCGTGATCGCCGGTTTGCGAAGCAGGGAAGAAGACGGCAGGCGTGTGATGCTTTCAGAGATCAAGGAGCGATAAAATATGAAAAACAAAATCATGGAAAAATTCTCGCTGGATGGCAAAAAGGCGCTGGTGAATGCGCCGGAAAACGAGTTTGCGCCGGAAGCCGTAGAGGGACTTGTTGCGGCGGGCGCGACGGTTTGGTTGTGCGGCGCAGACGAAGCGGCGATGGATGCGATGGAAAAAGAAATAGAAGGTATCGCAGGCGTTTTTGCGTATCGGCAAAGCGATGACGCTGCCGCAAAAATGTTTGTTGAAGCCGTGGAAAAGGAAATGGGGCATGTGGATATCTTCGTGGATGCGTCCGCAGAGGTTGTGCAATCCGGATGGATGCAGGATTATGACCTAATCGAGCAGACCGTACACCACAATCAGGTGGGGTTTATTATGACGGTGAAACACATCGGGCTGCTGATGGAAAAACATGGCGGCGGAAGCATGATTTTCCTGTCGGATTACGGCGCGCTGGTGGGGTATGATGTGCACAACTACGTAAAGGACAGTCCGGCGTTTCACAAGGATTTTTCACTGATGAGCGGATTTATGCGCGGGATGTATGTGAACTATGCGCGGCAGGCGGCGGGGTATCTCGGAACGTTCGGTGCGCGCTGCAATGTGCTCGCGGTCGCGCCTTTGCAAGGATGCGTGAAGGCAGGATTTCTCGAAGATCATTTTATCGGGCACGCGCATATCAAGCGCATGACAACGGCAGAAGACGTTGCGGCGGCGGTGGTATTTCTCGCAAGCGACGCATCCGCTTACATTACAGGCGTTACGCTGCCGGTGGACGGCGGGTATACCGCAAAATAGGATGCAAAGCGGAGCAAGGTTTTTGACTGCAAAGAAAGGCGGGGCAGTAAGATATGAATGTAAATGAATATTTTTCCATGAAGGGAAAGGTAGCGGTCATCACGGGCGGTGAGCGGATGTATGGGCGCGACTGTTCGGAAGCGTTGGCGGAGGGCGGGGCAAAGCTTTATATGGCGTGTCCGTTCGTTGACGCAGCGGAAGAAACGGCGGGCGAGCTGCGCGCGGCAGGAGCGGAGGTGGAAGTGATCCGCTACAGTCAGGATGATCCGCAATCGATGGAAAACTTGGTGCAAACGGTCGTGAAGAAAGAGGGTAGAATCGATGTTTTTATCAATGCGTGCCGCGTGCTGCCAAAAGGTGCGTCCGGCTGGTTTCAGGAAAGCGAGGGGATCGAGTTTGCGATGCGTGTGAATTCTGCGGGAATGCTTTATGTAACACAGCTGGTGGGAGAACAAATGATTGGGCAGGGCGGAGGTTCCATCATCAATTTTGGCTCTATGATGGGGCTTGTCGGAGTTGAAAAGCATAATTATGACGGGGAGAACCCGCCCATGGGCGCGGATGCGTACGCGCACGATTATGCAGTAAATAAATCAGGAATCATTGCTTGGACACGTCACGCGGCAAGCTATTACGGACAGTACAATGTGCGGGTCAACACACTGTGCCCGGGCGGACTCGAGAGTGACCGTACGTCGAAAATCTTTATGCAAAATTACGCGAATCATACGCAGCTCGGGCGCTTGGCGGTTCGAGGAGATGTAAAAGGCGCAATATTATTTTTGGCATCCGACGCGTCTGCATATTTCACGGGCCTTGCAATACCGGTAGACGGCGGATATACCTGCATTTAAAAAGACAATACAAAATAAGGAGAAAGACAGATGTATAATATGAGACCGAGCGTTGTGCTCGAGAAATTGCGTTTAGGAAAGATAGCGACATGCACGAAGCTCAACCTTGCAGACCCCCGCGCGGCTGAAATTGCGGCGCTTTGCGGGTTCGACTGTGTTTGGCCCGATATGGAGCATGTGCCAAACGATATGCGCGACATTGAAAACATTATCCGCGCGGCAAAAGCGGAAAATGTGGATTGCCTTTGTCGTGTGATGCGCGGTCCGTATAACCACCTGATCCGCCCGCTGGAGGCGGACGCCGCGGGAATTATGGTTCCGCATGTAATGAGTGAAGCGGACGCGCGTGAGGTGGCGCACTTTGCAAAATTCCACCCGATCGGCAGGCGCCCGATCGATGGAGGCAATGCGGACGGGAAATATTGTCTGGTGGAGGACAGCGATTATATGGAGCAAGCCAATCATGAACGATTTGTATGTATACAAATTGAAGATCCGGAACCGATGAACGAATTAGACGCAATTTGCCAAGTGCCGGGAATCGATATGATTTTCTTTGGGCCGGCAGATTTTTCTCAGGGGGTTGGACTTCCGCATCAATATGATGATCCAAAGATTGTGCGGGCCTCCGAGCGTGTGGCCGAAACTGCGCGCAAATACGGAAAATTTGCGGGAACGGTTGCGGGCGTAGGTAATTTTGATGCGATGGTCGACCGTGGATACCAGTTTTTGGCGGTTGGCGCGGATGTGGTCGCGCTGTGGGTGTATTGGAAAGACATCGTGGAAAAGATCAGCGGTCGTATGGCAATCTAGCGTGTTGAAGGAGAAGGACGCAGAAAATAAAAATCGGGAAGTGAGGAAGAAAATGAAATCTGTCGATCAATTCACATTTAAGCCTGCAGAATTTTATCCTTTTCATGATGTGGAAAACATCGATCGTTGTCGCGCGATTACGCGTGAAGAGATTGATGAAATGCGAGGGATACATCCTGGAAATCCGCATATCAAAATCGAGGTATGGCGCGACGACGAGTTCGAGATGGTGATGATTGCGGATATGGTGTCGCGCATTCTGGACTCAGATCGTTACGACAAAAAGGTCGTTATGATTATGCCGAACCCTTGTCCGTCATACCGGAAGGTCGCCTATATGCTCAAAGAATTGGGGATCAATTGCCGCAATGTCAAATTCTATATGATGGATGAATGGGCGGACGATCAAGGCAATGTTGCGCCACTGAGCTATAAGGCGGGGTTTGGAAATGCGTTTTATCGCTTCATGGTTTCCAATATACTGGAATTGGGATTTCGTGAGGAAAACTTTATTTACCACAGCAACGAAACGACAAAGAATTACTCAAAAATGCTGGAGGATGACGGCGAAGCAGATATCGTGTATTCCGGGCCGGGATGGCCAGCGCATCTTGCATTCATTGACCCTGTGAAGGACTGGTTTTGCGATACGATGAAGGCATACTGTGAGCAGGGAGCGAAGATCGCCAGTCTGCATCCGCTTACCGTTGCGCAAAATTCTCTGCATGGCTCCTTCGGATGCTCGGGCGATATTGCAAGCGTGCCGCCCATGGGAGCGATGATGGGGCCGCGTGACGCGATGCAGGCGAAAAACGTGCTCGATATGCATGGAATCACCACCTGCGGTACACATGTTTCGTGGCAGAGGCTTTCCTCGCGCCTGTCTATTTTTGGTGCGCCTTCGCAAGAAGTTCCGGCATCCATCCTGCAATTACGTGAAAGCCCAACGCGAATGGTGATGAGCGAAAGCGCGGCTGCGACAATTGAAGCGGATGACTATTTTCAGTATTGAATTCTTCTTTGTCAGTTTAATTTTGCCATAGCAAACGTCCGGGAACAATGCGGCGCTTTAAAAAACAGCGCCGCATTGCAATATCAGCTTTGCCGCATGCACGTTTTGCAAAGGCGTTTCTGCGCAAAAATCAGTTGATCCCGATGTTCTTTTCCTCGGAATTGAAAATATGAACGCGGTAATCATTAAATGTTACGTAGACCTCTTTGTCTGTCTTAGCGTCAAAGCTGTAGGAATTGAGCACTTCTGCATCCGTGATTTTGATGGTTGCAGGGTATTCCCCAATTTTGACATGTATAAATACTTCACTGCCCATCATTTCCGACACCTCTATTTTGGCTGGAAGAGCATTGGGGGTGTCGTTGCTTACGATACGGATGTTCTCCGGGCGAATGCCGCAGGTGATGTCTTGCGGCTTTTCGTGATTCGTGGACAGCACCTGCTGTACTTCTGCGGAAAGCTTGAACTGCTTGCCCATGATTTCCACCGCATACTTTTTTTCCGGAGTTGCCACCAGCTTCCCTGCAAAAAAGTTGATTTGCGGAGTGCCGATGAACGCTGCCACGAACATATTTTTGGGGGACCCAAAAACCTCCCGGGGGGTTCCGATTTGCATGATGTAGCCGTCCTTCATAACCACGATGCGATCGCCCAGCGTCATTGCCTCTGTTTGATCGTGGGTCACATAGATAAAGGTGGTGTTCACCCGTTCACGCAGTTTGATGATCTCTGTACGCATCTGGTTACGCAGTTTTGCATCCAGGTTGGATAGGGGCTCATCCATTAAAAATACCTGAGGATGCCGCACGATGGCACGACCGATGGCAACGCGCTGACGCTGTCCGCCGGAGAGTGCTTTGGGTTTGCGGGGCAGGTATTGGGTGATGTCCAAAATTTCTGCCGCTTCCCGCACCATTTTATCGATTTCGTCCTTGGGACGCTTTTTCAGCTTCAAGGAGAAGGCCATGTTGTCGTACACGGTCATGTGGGGATACAGCGCATAGTTTTGGAACACCATTGCAATGTCCCGATCCTTGGGGGGCACATCGTTCACCAGTTTGTCGCCGATGTAGCATTCTCCATCGGAAATCTGTTCCAGTCCTGCTATCATGCGCAGCGTCGTAGATTTTCCGCAGCCGGAAGGACCGACAAACACGATGAATTCTTTGTCTGCGATTTCCATCGAACAATCGTGAACTGCCGTTACGTTTTTGTCATACACCTTTTTTACATGTTTTAACGTTACACTCGCCATAATAGAAAGCCCTGCATGAATTTATGCTTGCAAATAGGTTGCCTAACATCGGTTTCCCACTCCGATGCACCGCGGGCTTACGCGGATAACCTCCATAAATATTTTTTATTCTTTACCAAGGGAGCTTATTCAGGTAAAGAAATTTTATTTGCAGTAATGTGTGCTTTGAAAAAATAGATAATCACCCATATCTTGATGCCTTGAACGTGGAATTGCTACGCGTTTCCAAAGCTGGAGATGGGATGGTTACGGTATAATCCCACTTCCTAAAAAATTTTGAATGACCCCATTCTAACACATCAACAGCAAAAAGCAATCGTTATTTTGAAAATTTTTCAAGCCTTTCGACTTCAGCGCGGAATCTACAAAAAGTCGTCTCGAATTCTACATCGACAATCCTTGCGGGAACCATTATGCTTTACAAATCATTTTGTGTGGAACCGTCTCGTCGAAGTAAAGTTTGAAACCAGAAGGTAGAAAACAATGTTTTTTGTAAGAAGAAACACATTCATTTATGCCTGAACGCAGCGAAAGGAATTGTTATCGCAATGAAGAATCAGGAAAACAGAATCAGAGAGTATATCGGAAATGTGTTTAATATCACGGATCGGGAATCTAAAAAGGATAAACCCATGCCAACGGGAGGGTTGCGCCTTTTTGGTTTTTTGCTGTATAATCATTTTTGGACGTTTGTCTATTTGAATTTTCTATGGTTGCTGTTTTCATTGCTTGTTGTAAGTATTCCTGCCGCAACGGTTTCCATGAATCGAGTGTGCATGAAGCTGGTGCAAACTGGAAATGTTTTTGTTTTCCACGAGTTTTTCAAAGAATTTAAGCGCAGCTTTGGGAAAAGTCTGGGGTACTGTTTGACAATCATTATAATCCCTGTGGTAGTGGTGCTGCTCATTCGCATGCTGGTTCCCTATACAATGCTTTGGTATTACACGTTGATTGCGCTGTTTTTCATTGTATACGCGCAGCTTTCCATTGGGTATATCGTACTGGCGATCTTTGAAGATCGGGTGGGAGTTTATGTAAAAAATTCATTGATCATTATGCTGTCCAATTTAAAAAGCGCTGGCTTGATCGCCATCTTAACGGGCATTGCGATCGCCGGGCTCATATTTTTCCTGCCTTACAGTATTCCGGCGATTTTGCTGGGAGTTCCGGCAATCATGAGCATGGGGAATTGCGTGATTATGAAGCCCGTTTTGGAGAAGTATTTGTATCCCGAAAAAATTGAAAGCACGAATAATACAAATTAATCACATTTTATCCATTTTAAAAATTGACACAGAAATCTATAGTTTGTAGTGTAATCGTGTTATTACATTCTGATTCGTCCAACTTAAATAATTTATGAATATCGGGGGGAAAAACATGAAAAAAGTTGTAACATTGGCACTTGCTGCCCTTTTAAGCGTCTTTGTGTTCGCGAGCTGTGCGGCACCCAACACGCCAGAGGCAGCAACACAAGCGGCATCTGAAGAATCTGCAAGCACAGCGCCCATGAGTGAAGAAGATCTGATGAACCAAACGGCGGAACTGACCCTTTACACCTATTATGTGGACAGCGACAAAGAAATTGTGGATTATGCAATTGAGCAGTTGAAAGAGAAGTTTCCTAATGTTACCGTAGTCCCGGAAAACAGGACGGATGCAGACGGCACCGTACTGAAAACCCGCGCTGCGGTGGGTGAATTGCCGGACATATTCGAGTGCCCGTCCAATGTGTTGGAAGCATTCGCAACATCCGGGGACATCATTCCTTTGGATGATGCCATGGAACAGATGAAGTTTGCGGATTATGTATATCCGGGGGTGCTTGAAAACAGAACAAATAAGGATGGCAAAACATATGCAATTGCAGCGCTTGGCAACGAGCCGTTTGTGATCTTCTATAACAAACAGGTGTTTGCAGACAACGGCTTGACAGAGCCCAAGAATTTTGATGAATTTAAAAACGTTGTGCAGACCCTCAACGCAAATGGTGTGGTGCCCATGTCCATCTTTGCTCAAGAGAAATGGCCGGGGCTGCAGCTTTATGATTTGGCGGTTGTTGCCGAGAACCCGGAAGGCATCGCGCAGTTGGAAACAGGAGAGGCAAAGGCAACGGATCCTCAATTCCTCAACGCCGCAAACAAACTTTCCGAGCTGGTTTCGTTGGGCATGATCGGCAATGGCGCCTTCAGCACAAACCCCAGCCAAGCATTCGAGCAATTCAAAATGGGCAATGCGGGCATGTTGTTGAACGGTGTATGGTATTTTGGGGATGCGAAGGAATATGGCGATAACATCGGATATTTCAGCTATAACCCATTTGCGGATGCGGGAAAAGAGGAAGAAGTGCGCTACAATGTTTCCGGGGGAAAAATGTCGCCCGGCGGGTATGCGGTCAGCGCAAAAAGCCCCAACAAAGATTTGGCAACGCTTTACATGCTGTATTTCAACATTGAGCGCAGCAAGGCAAAAACCATCATCAATGGTGCCATTCCCGGTGTAGTAGGGGATGTTCAGCCCCAAGAACCGCGGTTTGAAAGTTTCCAAAAATATGCGGACGACGCCGAAAATATTAAGAGCTATTCCAAATTTAGCTGGAGCATGGACAATCCGGAAATCAAAACGGCACTGGAAGACGGTGTGGAAATGTTGCTGGCAGGCAGCTATAAACCGGAAGACTTTATCAACACTTTGGATGGTCAAGTAAAAGCATCTTTGGGAGAATAATTTCACACAGCATCTAAATGTAAGATTTGGGCAGGTTTTTGCCCAAATCTTACATTTTAATCAAACGTAACAATGGGGTGGAATGCGAATTTTTGCTTTTGATTTGCGAGAATCTTATTCCAGACATAAAAGGGGGATGCGCATTCATGTTGTTTCAAAAAAGTAAGCTGGGATTGGCCACGTTTAGTGTGCCGCTATTGATTGTCTATGGAATTATTATCATATTTCCCTTGGTGCAGGGCCTGATTATGAGCTTTGCTGTATGGGATGGCGTCAACGCACCCACGTTCATCGGACTTGCAAACTATCAAAAAGCCTTCACCTCCCCGGATCTGCTGCCTTCCTTGCGCAACAGTATCATTTATTCAGTGTTTTTGACAACATACCAAATCGGCTTTGCAACCTTTTTTGCATATTGCCTGGTCAATGTGGATATCGCCATGAAGAAATTCTTTAAGGCGGCGTATTTCGTGCCGGTACTGTTGTCTGCAACCGTGGTTGCACAGCTTTTTGTCTCCATCTATCATGGGGAATATGGTTTGATCAACAAGCTTGCGGAGGCGATGGGTTCGGATTGGCGGCAAAACTGGCTGTCGGAACCGATCAAGGGCATTACAGCCATCGCATTTGCGGACAGTTGGAAGGGGATGGCGTATCATATGTTGATTATTTATGCGGCGATGCGCAATGTGCCACGTTCTTATTATGAAGCGGCAAAAATTGACGGAGCCAAGGAAGTTCAGCAGTTTTTTAAAATTACCGTTCCAATGATTTCCCAATCCATCAAGGTTTGTTTTGTGATGTGCATCACCTTCGGGTTCAGAGCATTTGAAATGATTTTCATCATGACCGGCGGCGGACCGGGCAATTATACCAGTACCATGCCCATCATGATGTATAATGCCATGTTCAGGCAGAGAAATTATGGCTTGTCCAGCGCGATTTCCATGCTGATTGTGGTGATCTGCGTGCTTATTATGCTGGGGATTGAACGTGCGACAAAGTCTACGGAAACTGAGTTTTAGTGGGGGGATCGATATGAAACAACTATCGTTAGGCGGTAAAAAAAGAATCTCCCTCGGGAAGATCATACTGTTTCTTTTTATGCTGGTTTACTTGGTGATTTCACTGTATCCTTTGATCTGGATGTTCTTTTACTCCTTCAAAGACAATGCGGAAATCTTCGTGTCAAATCCATTTGGACCGCCCCAGGTATGGCGCGTAGAAAACTATGAAAAGGCGATCTCCCAGTTTAATATTGCCCAATTCTTTGGTAATAGCATCTTTGTTACGGTCTTCACCATCATCATTAATATTTTCTTATCCATGATGTTTACCTATGTTTGCGCACGGGTGAGAACAAAGTTGACGAAAACCCTGCGGGTGCTGGTCATGCTGGGGATGTTTATTCCCATTCAGGCGATTATGACGCCCTTGGTGGTCATGGTGAGCAACTTAGGCCTGACCAATACGCTGTGGTCGCTGATCATTCCCTATGTGGCAATCGGATTTCCCTTCTCGGTGATGGTGCTTTATGGGTTTTATGTCAATTTGCCATTGGAACTGGAGGAATCCGCATACATTGACGGCGCAAATTTCTTCACCACCTATTTCAGGATCATTCTGCCTCAGATGAAATCGTCGATTTCCGTGCTGGTGATTTACCAATTCATGAGCGCGTGGAATGAGTTTAGTTTGGCGCTGGTGCTCATTACAAAGGAAGCTTTGAAAACTTTACCTTTGGGCCTCGCCTCCTTCAAAGGGCAATTCTCCACAGACTGGGGGGCCATGGGAGCGTCCTTGATTTTGGCAAGTTTGCCGGTGATTATTTTGTATTTGTTCTTTAGCGAGAAAATCAGCGACAGTGTTGCCTTCTCCGGCTTAAAAGACTGATTACATCATGGCAAAGATTTGTTATAATCACACCATGAAAAGAAAACGTTTTTTTCGAAGCTTCCAAGGAAAAATAAGCTTTGCCTTCATCATGCTCACCATCATCTTCACCACGATTACTGCGTGTATTGCGGCGGGCGTTTTAATTGATATGTACAATGTGCAGGTCAAAGCTGGCATGGATCATCGAAATGAATCCTTGCTGTATGTATATAATCGCCTGATTGACGTTGCAAACAACGGCGCAAACAATATGGTGATACAGCTCAATGCCAACCGCGTGGTTTCCCTTAAAAAGATCAATGAAGGGGGATTGGATCGTGAACAGACAAACTATATTTACACGGTTGCGGGAAATAATTTGAATCAATGGAAAGATTTCAACAGCTTTCATGTACTCTTAGACAATGGCTATTTGTTCAGCGCGGAAAAAAACAGAAGTCTTTCTTTGGTGTTGGTGGAGAATATGCAGCCCATTCTGAGCGTTCCGGTGGACGCAGGCGGTACGTTTGTTCACATGGACACCGCGCCATTTCATCCAGAGTCTATTTATTACTGTAAACAATTACGGGATATTGAATACAATGAACCCATTGGGAGAATTATGCTGGAAATTTCACCGGAAACATTGGAACGGCTCAGCAGTGACGATGAGTTTTCCTCAACGGTGGTTTTCGATGAAAACAGAAAGTTGCTTTTGGCAACGGGTGATTTGCGCGATTTGTCGACCGTAGAGCTGCCGGAGGGAAAAGATGGCGCGGTGCGCCTCGCGGGGCATAATTATTTCTACACCAGTAACATCGTGCCAAAAAGCAATTGGCAGATTGTCAGCTTGGTCAATGAGGATACCGTGGTGGGGCAAATTTCAAAAGTTACCGCATGGCTCGTGCTGACGGCGCTGTCGATTATTGTACTGATGTCCTTACTGTCTTCTTTTATGGTACGCAAATTCGCAAAGCCCATTCGTGAGCTTTCGGATCACATGGTCAAAAGCACGGGTTCTTTGCCCATTGCCTTGGAAGTGCCCCAAAAACATGACGAGATTGAAAATTTATATTCCAGCTTCAATGAGATGCTGAAACAAAACCAAACGTTGTTTGAGAATCTGAAGGAGGAGCATAATCAAAAAATCGTCACGGAGCTTGCCTTGGTGCAATCCCAAATCAAGCCGCATTTCCTATATAACACACTGGATACCATCTATTGCCTGTCTGCCATGAATCGAATGGAAGAGGCCGCAAGGGTAACGAAGGCACTGGCGGATTATTATCGGCAGGTGCTCAACAATGGCAGTGATCTGATCACCATTGGAAAAGAGGTGGTGGCGGTAGAGCAGTATTTGATGATTATGCAGATGCGGTTTAGTCAATTGCTCCATTATTCCATAGAGTGTGATCCGCAGGTAAAGGATTTGCTGATTCCCAAACTTTTGATACAGCCTATCATCGAAAACGCCATCGAGCATGGAATCAAGCCCAAGCAAGCTCCCGGAACGGTGGAGGTGCGGATCGTAAAGGAGGACAACAGGGTGATTCTTAGTGTGGCGGATGACGGCATTGGTATGAGCGCAGAGCAATTTGAAAAGGTTCTCAGCGGCGAGATTTCTTTTAATGATGAGGAGTCCTTTGGATTAAACAACATACAGCTCAGGTTGAAGATGTTTTTTGGGGAGAAAAGCTCACTGATGTTTGAGCGCAAGCAGGAGAAAACGGTGGTATCGATCGTACTTGATTTAACGGAGGACAAGCATGTATAAGGTGTGCTTTGTAGAGGATGAAATCATCTTTACGGAATTCATGATGGAGGTATTGAACTGGAACGAATTGGGGTGCGAGGTTGCAGGCACGGCAATCGACGGCATAAAAGCAGTGGAACTGGTGGAGGCGTGCGATCCGGATATTCTGTTTTTGGACATCAACATCCCGATTTTGAGCGGAATTGAAGTATGCAAAACGATTCGGGAGCGGGGGCATCGCTGTGAAGTGGTGATCGTATCCTCCCTGCAAAATTTTGAAATTGCTCAGTCCGCAATTAAATATGACGTTTCCGGGTATTTGCTTAAGCCGTTTGACAAGCGGGAGCTCTGCGAAGTTTTGGAAAAATGTTTCCAAAGGGTGCGGCAAAGACGCAGTGCGTATTTTTCCGCTTGCATTTCTAACGATGTGCCATTGGACGGGGAATTTGTGGTCTCCATTCTGCGGAAAAAGGCTTCCGCACAAGAGCTTTACGACATTGCCGTGGAGATTGAAACGGAGTATCTGCGGCGGCAGGGGAACTGCTATTTTGTGGTGCAGGAGGACCAGATCATTTTTGCGATGAACGTGCGCGAAAGCGAGGTAGAGCTGTGTCCCTTCTTTTTGGATTATGCGGATCGAGATTGCGTTGTGGGAACCGGGGATGTTTCATCCATCAAAACCAGCTTGGCACACGCACAATTGGCGCTTGAAAATCGTGCGCTTACACAGCAAAATGTGATTTGTTTTTGCCATCTGGATGAAGTGTGTCAGGGGGCATCTTTTTCACAGGCGGATTTGAGCCGCTTGATCGAGAGTTTGAACCGTCGGGATAAGGCGGCAACCGCTGCCATCATCGTCAAAATTTTTGGCTTGGAGGGAAACAAGAGCATTTCATTGATCTATTTCAAATGGGTGCTGTACTCCATAACGCTTACCATGCTGCAATATTTTGGAAGTGTGCGCAGCGAGACAGTTCAGCTTTTGGATTCCCATGACGAGGTGATATCGCAGCTTATGGATTCATCAAATGTGGAGGATATGGTTCGCGTGATTCAAGACTATGTTTACAGGATTCATTCGGACTGTACAGCCTTTGCGCCGGTATCGCGAAAAAGTGAGATCGTGGATAAAATCAATCAATATATTGCAAGTCACTTTCAGGAAAAACACTTGACCATCGAAAAAATGGCAGCGCAGTTGTTGTTTGAAAATAGCTATTTGCGTCGTGTATATAAAATAGAAACGGGAATTACGATTTTAAAAGCTTTGGAAAACTACAGAATCAACAAGGCAAAGGAGCTTTTGCAGCTGCGCAGCTTAAAACACAGCGAAATTGCGGAGCGCGTGGGGTTTAGCGATCAATATTATTTCAGCAAACGATTTAAACAAGTGACGGGCTATACCCCCAGTGAATATGAAAATACAAAAATAGAGATTTGAATGCGGAGGAAAACCATCGATGAACAATCAACTAAAGGAAGTATATCAGTCTTATTGGGAAGGCGCAAACAAACGTCCGCTCGTGGCGGCACGTATTCCCGTTAAGACGCGCAACATTGACAAAACCGCTGCATGGTGGCAGAGTGTGGAGGCGCAGCTTGAGCAAAACGAGTGGAATTTGCAAAACACCAAACTGTATGGGGATGCGTTTCCCATTTGCACACCGGATCTGGGACCGGATCTGTTTGCGGCGTGCCTGGGGCTGGAATTGGAGTTCGGACAGGACACCAGTTGGGCAATCCACAACATGGCGCTGTGCGATCCGCAGCAATATCAGAAGCTGGAGATTTCCCCGGACAATCCCTACTTCCGAAAAATCGTGGAGCTTACCGAAGCGTTTTGCGAACAGAGCCGCGGGCGTTTTTTCGTGGGAATCGCAGACTTGCACCCCGGTGCCGACGGGTTGGTGGCACTGCGTTCTCCGCAGCAGCTTTGCTTTGATGCAATAGATTTTCCGGAATTCATTCCTAAGGCATCCATGGACCTGTTCCAAGAGTTCAAGCGGATTTTTGAAGCGCTTTTTGCCATTACCACCGCATCGGAACAAGGATCTTCCAACTGGATGAACGTTTGGCATCCCGCAAAGCAGTATGTTACCAGCTGTGATTTCTCAGCGCTGATTTCCTGCGATATGTTCAAGGAACAGTGCTTGGAGGAACTGAATGCACAACTGGATTACCTGGATGCGTCCATCTTCCATTTGGATGGTCCGGGGGCATTGAAGCATTTGGACACACTGCTCGCGCTGCCGAAGCTCAAGGGAGTGCAATGGGTATACGGCGCAGGACAGCCTACTGCCGCTCATTGGCTGGATGTGCTGCATAAAATTCAAGAGGCGGGAAAAATCGTGCATATCGATGCGTACCCCGACGATGTGGCGCCGCTGTTAAAAGAGCTGAAGCCGCAGGGGCTGTTTCTCAATTTGGTAGGGGCCAGCCACGAGGAAGCGCGTGAAATTTGCGAGGGAATCTTAGGAAGGGATGCGGTTCGATGATCACGGTTGCCAAGAACATTTTTAAGCTAGACAGCCAAGCAACTTCCTATCTGTTTCGCGTGCTGGACACGGGGCATCTGGAGCAGCTCTATTACGGCAAAAAGATTCGGAGCTGTGAAGATTATAGCTTGCTGTTTGAAAAGCACGGCATCGCGTTTGGCAATACGGTGGCGTATCATCAAGAGGATGTGAACCTTTGTCTGGAGCAGCTTTGTTTGGAGTTTTCCGCCAATGGCAAGGGAGATTTTCGGGAGCCGATCTTGCAGATCAAAGATCAGCGGGATTGTCGGGTCTCTGACTTTGTTTATGTGGGGCACGAGGTTTATAGCGGCAAAAAAGAGGTGTTGGGGCTGCCCTCCTCTTATGGGGCGTGCGACACCCTGGAGATTATCTTGGAAGATCGGGTGACAGGGACGCAGGCGGTGTTGCATTACAGCGTTTTCGAACATTGTGATTGCATTGCAAGGCGCATGAGCGTGATTGCCGGAGAGCAGGAGATCACGCTGGAACGCGCTTTGAGCATGCAGCTTGATTTGCCGGGGGAGGATTACACGATGGTGACCTTCAACGGCGCATGGGTTCGGGAAATGCAGGAGGAAGAAAAAAAACTCAGCCGGGGCATTTATGTGAATGACTCCAAAACGGGGGTCAGTTCCAACCACCATAATCCTTTTGTGATGATTAAGGAGCGAGACTGTGATGAAAACAGCGGTGGATGCTATGGCGTGAACTTGATTTACAGCGGCAATCATTGTGAAATTGCGGAAGTGAACTCTTACAGGCGCACGCGCATTTTGTCCGGCATCAATCCCTATTGCTTTAGCCGCAAATTGCAGGCGGGAGAAAGATTCGAGACGCCGGAGAGCGTGATGAGCTATGCCCGGGGCACGGCGCAACTGAGCAAGAATTTTCACGCCTTCGTCAACGGGCATATCGTTCGCGGGCACTGGAAACACAAAGCCAGACCTGTGCTGCTCAACAGTTGGGAAGCAAATTATTTTGATATTGATGAAGAAAAAATTTTGAATCAGGCGCGCAAGGCGCAGACATTGGGGTTTGAGCTGTTTGTGATCGACGACGGATGGTTTCGGGGGAGAAACGACGACACTTCGTCCCTGGGGGATTGGGTGCCGGATCACAAAAAGTTTCCAAACGGCTTGGGAACACTCGGTGAGGAATTTGAGAAAATCGGCATAGGAATGGGGTTGTGGATTGAGCCGGAAATGGTGAATGAAAACAGCGATCTGTTTCGGGAACATCCGGATTGGGCACTGTCTGTTCCGGGGCTTGCGCCCTCCTGCGGCCGAAATCAGCTGGTGTTGGATCTTTCCAGAGACGATGTTTGCGAGTACTTGATTTCCATCATCACACGGCGCATTCAGAGCGCAAAGATTTCCTATATTAAGTGGGACATGAACCGCAACCTATCGGATGTGTGCTCTGCGCTGCTGCCCCACAACGGCGATTTGTATCATCGTTTTGTACTGGGATATTATAAGCTGGCGGCCGCCATTACCAGTGCCTTTCCGGAAATTTTGTTTGAGGGATGTTCCGCGGGCGGCAACCGATTCGATCTGGGTGTGATGTGCTACATGCCTCAAATTTGGGCAAGCGACAACACGGATGCCCACTGCCGGATGCAGATACAGCGCAGCGTGAGTTTTGGATATCCGCAAAGCGTTGTGGGTGCACATGTTTCCGCATTGCCCAATGCGCAAACGGGCAGGAGCACTTCCCTGCAAACCCGGTTTGGCGTTGCAGCGTTCGGAATGCTGGGGTATGAGCTGGACCTGTTCGAACTGTCTGCGGAGGAACAAAACGGCATCGCACAGCAGATTGCATGGTACAAGCAGCACCGCAGCATCATGCAATTTGGGCAGCAATACCGTCTGACGCTGCCGCCGAATTATGACGGCATGATGACGGTGGACGATCGGCGGAAAAATGCGGTTGTGCTGTTGTATCAGACATTGCATCTTCCAAACGACGTTTCGCCGGTGGTGAAGCTGACCGGGCTGGAAGAAGGGCGCAAATATACCATCACGGAAATGGGCGCAGCACAGCCGCTTGCCACCGCAAATGGAGATTTGCTCATGGATTGCGGAATGAAGCTTGAGCGCTTTCACCATCAGGCGAATACTGCGGGAATGTATATGCCCGACTTTGGGGTGAAGATTTTTTGTTTGAAATCGGAGTAAGCGCTTTGGTCAATGAGAAAAAACAAAAGACAGGGTGGAAAGTTTAATTTCCACCCTGTCTTTTCTCGAGCAACTCAATCCCAAAAATCCCTTTTTACACAATACACCCTTGATAGGGCTGCAATTCTAAAGCGTCCCATGTTTGTCGTGCATCGGTATGATTGAGCACAAAGCGTCGCTCCCCTCGCTGCACCACCTCCACACCCGAAGGGGATGGAGTGCAGGGAAGGGCCGCATCTTGGATCACGCTGTCCGCAATGCGCTGCAGCGCGGAAGAGTCTATGCCGCAGCCGATATAATACACGGTGCCGTTGCCATAATGATTCTTCAGCACGGCGGCGTATTTATCGTAGAAGCAATCCTGATAGGAAAAGAGGGGAACCCCTGTGGTGGGGCGGAGCATATCCCGAAATACGGATGCGCTGCCCGTGATGCCGAGAAAGTCTTCTTGTCCCAGCAGAGAAACGGTTTGCGCGTCGTTCAGCGCTTCAAATTCATCCACCACTCCGCCGATGAGGTCCTCCAGTCCCACGGGAATGTCTTTGCCCAGCGTCAAATTGTTGAAGCTGTCCTTTATTCCCATGCGATAGGTGAACAATACGGTGCCTCCGGTTTTCACAAATTCTTTCAGTCTCTGACGGAAGGGCTCGGTCATCACCGTCATGATGGGCACAAGCAGCATTTGATAACCAGAGAAGCCCTTATCCGATGGGATGACGTCCATGCTGACATTGCGATTGTAGAAGGGTGCGTACAGCCGATGAACCTCTGTTTCATAATCGATGTGCATACTTTGACGCTGGATGCGGAAGGAAGCCATGGAAGAATAATCATAAACCAGTGCCACGCAATTTTGTATGGGCGCTTCAATGGTTTTTTCATGCTGCTTCAAATCGGAAAACAGCTGCTGCACCTCATAAAACTTCCGGCGCTTGCGGTTATCTGAATCCAAAACACCGTAGCAAAATTGCTCTGCGCCTTTGGTTGCGGCCCTGTATCGGAAAAACAGCATGCTCTCGCAACCGTGGGCGACAGCCTGGTATGCCCACATCTTTGCCTGCAAAGGACGAGGAGTATACCCGATGACATCATGCCCCTGCGCGCCCATGATCTGTTCCGTGATCCAAAAGTTTTTGCCCTTGAGCCCACGCATAAAATCCAAGGCGCATGCGGTTTGATAGGGGGGGACGGGTTTGCTCTGTCCGCCCCAGACGGGGTAGTTGTTATAGGCGACCAGATCAAATGGCTGCGCAACCTTTGAAAAATCAAAGTGCTTGGAGAATATCCCACCGGAAAAATCATGAAACACCGTCGCATCCGCCCCAAGGATTTCTTTGAGCAAGCGCACCTGCATCGCGCCGTATGTTTCGATTGACTGGCTGCGGAACAGCTCGTAATCCATTCTCAACGAAGGATTGTGTGTGGTAACGGTAGGCCGGGGCAGAGGAATTTCGTCAAAAGTGTTGTATTCTTGAGACCAAAATGCAGTGCCCCAGGTATCGTTGAGAGTTTCGATATCCCCGTACTTTTGCTCTAGAAACTGCCAAAACGCTTTCTGACAGCTCTCACAGTAGCACATATCACTGCCCTCATGGCCAAACTCATTGTCCGCCTGCCACGCGACGATGGCAGTCTCATTTTTGTAATGCTGTGCCAGCGCAGTAACGATTCCGGTGGTGAGCTCACGATATTTTTTGCTGTTGAAGCAATAGAGCCTGCGCCCGCCGAATGATCTTTTTATGCCGTTTTCATCAGCGCTCAGCACTTCGGGATATTGCTTTGCAGCCCATGCGGGCATGGTTGCGGTGGGGGTGCCAAAGATGACAGACAAATTTCTTTTCTTTGCTTGGGAAATCACGTTGTCAAAGTAAGAAAAGTCAAAAACACCTTCCCGCCGCTCCATTTTATGCCATGCGAATTCGCCGATGCGGATCACGTTGCAATTTAGCTGTACAATGTTATCCAAATCTTGTTCCAAAAATTCATCCGGCCATTGCTCCGGATAGTAATCAACGCCTAAATACATAGTTTTGCTCCGTTCTAATATGATGATCCCAAGGTGCACAGGAAGCGTTTGCCTGCGGCTTTCCCTGAGTCCGTGTCTTTGAATACGCCCGAATCCTCCAGCACCCCTAAAAAGACTTGCCCAATTTCTTCCCGCAGGATATTATCTACGTTCTCATCAGTGATGTCCTGACGATTTTTGCATATTGCCTCCGCCCATTCCCGATGAGCAGCAATTTGTTCGATCGTATCAAACAACGCAGGATTTAGCAGCGCTTTTCTTAGGAAGTCAAAGTCGGATTTCAACCGGGAGGGCAACACTGCAAGCCCCATCACCTCGATCAAGCCGATGTTTTCCTTCTTGATGTGGTGCTTTTCCCGGTGGGGATGATACACCCCGTCGGGGTGCAGCGGCGTGGTAAGATTATTGCGCAGTACCAAATCCAACTGAAATTGCTTCCCCTTTCTGCGCGCGATGGGGGTGACGGTGTTGTGCGGGGTATCTTGTGTGCAGGCATAAATGCCGGCGCTCTCATCAGAATAACTGCGCCACTGCTCCAATATTTCGGCTGCGCAGTCCACGAGCGGCTCCACACAGTCGCAGGTCAGACGCAGTGTATACATGGGCCACTTGATTTTTTCAGCGAGAATTTGCGGGAAGCCCTGAATCGTGAATGTAAATTCATTCTCTGCCCGTGCCATGGGAAATTCATAACAGCCCCCCTGAAAATGATCGTGAGACAAAATTGATCCTCCCACAATGGGCAGATCCGCATTGGAGCCTAAAAAATAGTGGGGGAATTGCCGCACAAAATCCAGCAAACGCCGGAAGGTTGCTTTGCCGATTTTCATGGGGATATGCTCGCCGTTGAGCAGGATACAGTGCTCGTTGTAATAGACATAAGGGGAGTATTGGAAAAACCACTGCTCCCCATTTAACGTGACGGGAATCAACCGATGGTTTTGCCGCGGAGGATGATTGGCCCTGCCGGCGTATCCTTCGTTTTCAACGCAAAGCAGACACCTTGGATAACCGCTGGATTTTGATCGGCCTTGTGCAATGATGTCCTTGGGGTCCTTTTCCGGTTTTGCAAGGTTGATGGTGATATCCAGTGTGCCGTAGCGCGTGGCTGTTTTCCACTTGATATCCTTTTGGATGCGGTAGCTGCGAATGTAGTCCGTGGCTTTGGCAAGCGCATAGTAGTAGTCCGTGGCATCCTTTGGAGAGATTCGATATGCTCCCCAAAAACGCTCCAAGATTTCATGTGGCATAGGGGTGAGGACACCCATTAGTTTGGTGTCGAGCAGATCGCGTTGTGCTTGGGAATCGTCAATGATCCCTCGCTCTATTGCGTTGTCCAAAAACAGCGCTAAAATAGGCTCTAATTCAACGAGGCAAGGGGTTGTGGAATTTTCGTAAGCGTCCAACTGCATGATCTCAAGGAGCCGATTGACGATGACGCGGGTGTCCGAAGGCTGAATCAACTGGTGGTTGAGTCCGTATTCCACAAGGCTTTTGATTGCGAGATGGATCATAGCGAAAATCCCTCCGGATGGTTTTTGTGCCAGTTCCATGCGGTTGAAAGAATCGTGTTGATATCGTCGAACTGAGGCTGCCAGCCCAGCACCTGACGCGCTTTCGCGTTGGAGGCGATGAGTACGGCAGGGTCTCCCGCTCTGCGGGAATCCACCTTGACGGGAATGGGGTGTCCGGTAACATTTCTGGATTCTTCGATGATTTCCCGCACAGAAAAGCCTTCGCCATTGCCCAGATTGAATATGTCGCTGGGATTCCCCTTTTCCAAATATTTTGTCGCCAAAATATGGGCGTCTGCCAAATCTGTGACATGAATGTAATCACGAATGCAGGTGCCGTCCGTGGTGGGGTAATCGCTGCCGTAGATGCTGATGTATTCGCGCTTTGCGTTTGCAACTTGCAGAATGAGGGGAATCAGGTGGGTTTCTGTTTTGTGGTCCTCGCCGATTTCACCGGAGAGGTCTGCCCCGCAAGCGTTAAAATAACGCAGAGAAACAAAACGGATGCCATAGGCAACATCCGCCCACTTGAAAATCTTTTCCATTGCCAGCTTGGTTTCCCCGTAAGGATTGGTGGGCTGGGTTTCGCTGCTTTCCGTGATGGGACAGCTTTTCGGTTCGCCGTACGTGGCAGCAGTGGAGGAAAATACGATGTTACGAATGTTGTGCGCCACCATACTTTCGATCAAGCTAAGCGCGCCGTCTACATTGTTTCGATAATATTTCAGAGGGTTGCGCATGCTTTCTCCCACAAGGGAGTCTGCTGCAAAATGAATGACGCAGGAAATGTCTTCCTGTTTGAAAATATCATCCAAAAAACCGGGGGCCCGGATGTCTCCGATATACAATTCTGCCTCGGGGTGTACCGCCTTTTTGTGCCCGGTTTGTAAGTTATCTGCTACCACAGTTTGGTAACCTGCGTCAATCAACTGCTTTACAGTGTGGGAGCCAATGTACCCTGCTCCGCCCAAAACCAATATGCTCATAGGATTGCCTCTCGATTTGTTTCGGATTTTTTGACTAAGCGAACACCACGCCGCCAATGGGACGGATGTGGGTGATATGACTACTGGACGGGCCAAGCATCTTAACGCATTGCTCGTGAAAAGCATCCAGTTGGTTTCGGGGCACAAACGCCTGCACCGTACCCGCGAATCCGCCTCCATGCACTCTCACCGCACCGGCCCCCTGCAAAATTTGTTCGCACACGGCAATGGCAACCCCCATGCTTTGGTGCTTGGTTGCCCCTGCAACGTGAATGTTTTGCAGGTAGCTGTAAGAGGAAGCTCCAGATTCTTTTACCAACTTCAAAAATGTGGGGAAGTCTCCGGCACTTAATGCGTTTGCCTCCAAAACTGCCCGACGATTTTCCTGAAAAAAATGATGCGCCCTCAAATATGCCCGGTCCCCGCATTTCTTGCACACCGCTGAAGTGCGATCATAAAATTCTGATTCATTCACTTCGCGCAGTTTGGCGTTTCCAAAGAATGCCGCAACCGTTTCCATTTCTGTGGTGATTTTCGCATATGCATCCGTGAGATCTGCGTGGTCTGCACCGCTGTTGATGATGCATACCCCATAGTCGTCGAAGGCTGCGTCGATTTGCTTGATGATCGGGTGCTGCACATCTTGAAAATCAATGGAAATGATCCCCCCCACTGCACAGGCGATTTGATCCATCAGTCCGCTGGGTTTTCCAAAGTACACATTTTCTGCATACTGTCCAATTTGCGCCAGCTCCGTCATTTGAAAGCGATTTCCGCAGAACAGATCGTTTATGGCAATGCCAACCAGAACCTCGAAGGCTGCGGAGGAGGATAGTCCGGAACCGGACAGCACCTCCGAACAGATATACAAATCAAACCCCTTGATGGGGAAGCGCTGTGACATTTTTGCGACCACGCCTTTGACCAAGGATTGCACGGTGTTAAACTCCGCCTCGTCCGCTTCCAATCGAGGGAGCTTGACGGTGATCGACCCGTATCCCTCTGAAAAGATTCTGATCGTATCAGTTTGGTTGATTCCGCCGATCGCGAGTGCATCTTTGTCGATGGAGGCGCACAAAACACAGCCCTGTTGATGATCCGTGTGGTTGCCGCCGATCTCCGTTCTGCCCGGGGCGCTGTATATGCCGATTTGCTTGTGGTCGGGGAAGCGTTCAAAAAAAGATTGAAAGGCTTGTTCGATCCTTTGCCGGGCCTCGGGCACCCTTAAGGGATACAACTTTTCCAACAACGTTTTCTGTTCAAAAACGCTTTGCAGCGCAGTTTCTTTGCTTGTCATAAAAATCCCTCGCGATAGTCTTTTTTTCATTGTGGCACAATCCGTTGTGCGGGTCAATGTAGAATGCGGGGTTCGTATTTGAAGCAAAAACACGGATTTTTGGAGACGCAGGTGCGGCGCTCACTCAAAACAGCAGGATTTTTAGGATGCCCAAAAACCCTGCGCCAGCGGCACAGGGCTTTGTAATATAAATCAAATTAAGTTGCTCCAACCGAATGTTTCAGGAATGCCTCACTTTACCACAAATTGCGGATTCTTACCCTCAAAATAGAGAATCATTTGTTCGACGGCGGTGGTTGCCACGCGGATTGTCGCCTCCTGCGTCAATGCTGCCGAATGCGGGGTTAAAAGAGCGTTATTCAGGCCAAGAAAGGGATTGTCTTTGCTGATCGGCTCCTCGTGGAACACGTCCAGCCCGGCGGCAAGAAAGGTTCCATCCCGTAAGGCTTCCGCAACGTCCGCCTCTACGATTACGTCACCCCGTGCGCAGTTGATGAACATCACGCCTTTTTTACACAGCGCAATATTCTTTTTGTTGACAATGCCTTTTGTTGCGGGAATACTCGGGCAGTGCATGGAAATAATATCCGCATTGCGAAAAACATCCTCCACGTCTGTCGTAAGCGTATAATTTGGAAAATCTTCCTGTTTACAGAACGGATCGTAGGCGATGATCTTCATTTCAAAACTTCCGTGAAGCATTCTTGCGGCGATCCGTCCCGTATTGCCAAGGCCGATCAATCCGAATGTTTTTCCGGAAATCTCGAAGGGCTTGCCGCTTGAACGCACGGCCCAATTCCCCTGACGCGTTTCGCGGTCATATTCTGTAAGATTCTTGGAAAGGGATAAAATCAGCGCGACAACATGCTCGGCAACGGAAATGCTGTTGGCAAGAGGGGTATTGCAAACGATTACATTGTGCTTTTTTGCGGCGGCAAGGTCGACATTGTCCACACCCACGCCGGTGCGGCAAAGGATTTTTAAATTTTTGGCTTTCTCAAACACATCTTCGTTCGCCTTGACGTTCGTGCGCAAAATAATGGCCTCTGCTTCCGGCAGAAGCGCATCGAAAGCCGCCTGACCCGGCTCGGAAGGCAGAAGGATATCATATTTTCCTTCCAGCATCGCCATCGCGTCTTCGTGCAGTCTCTGTGAAATCAGAACCTTTTTCATTATTTTAGATACCCCGCTTCTTTTAATGCCTTTTCTGCGGCAGCTATTTGATCCGCGGGCACCGGGAGCAAAGGAAGACGCGGATATCCGCCCGTGAATCCAAGAAGCGTCATGCAGGCCTTAGAACCGGGGATTCCGGCTTTGCCTGAACAAATATTGGTGATCTGCTTCAACTGATCGGAAAGGATACGCGCCTCATCCCTTTTGCCGGCCTGAAGAAGAGAGAGGATTCCGCAGCATTCCTGCGGCAGAAAATTTGCGGCGGAAAGAACGCCGCCTACGCCGCCCATCTCCAGTCCATACAAATATTTGCTGATCGAGCCCGCAAGAACATAGAACTCTTTGCCCTCAGTGGCTTTGATATAAAGATTGATGTCTTCCATAGAGGTATCCTTCATGCCTACAATGTTGGGATGATCGGCCAGCCTGCTGATGAGCTCGGGTGATGTGCAGATGTCATAGGCAAATTTAGGCGCGTTATAAATCAATACTGGGACAGAACAATGGTCGGCAATATAGGTGTAGTACGCATAAAGCGCGTCGTCTGTCATTTTACCCTTGTAGTAATGCGGAGTAAGGACGCTGACATACTGTGCGCCAAGATCGATGACCTTCTTTGCAAACTCTACAGTATGATACGCGGATTCGCGTCCCGCACCGACCATTAAAGTTTTGTCGGAAGATAATTTTTCCCTAACGGCCTTGATCACCGCGCAGCTTTCGTCGTCGGAAAGGTACGCATATTCGCCGTTGCTGCCAAGCGGCATAATCCCACCGATATCCGTAGCGTTGTATCGCTCGATATTCATCTTGACCGCGTCGAGGTCCAAGGTTTGGTCCGCCTTGAAGGGAGTCATCATAGGAGGGAAGATACCAGTTAAATCTTTTTTAATTTTGGGATTACTCATTTTGCGTTATCCTGTATGTAATGCTTCGTTGCATTCATACGTTCCTTTCTTTTCTTTGTTTTGATTGTGGTAGCGGATAAAGTTTGTGCACTGTGCTCGATGAGCAGAAGTGATAGTTCGATTCTAGTGTAAAGCAAATAAAAAGTCAATAAAAATAAATAAAAAATACAAAAAGAAACAGTATAAGAAAAGAAAAGTAACTAAAAAAACAAAAATAAAAGAAAAGTACGAGAATCGCGCGGAAACGTGATTCGGGACGAGAAACTGCGGCATCAAGGAGCAGGGACGTTTTTCGGGGCGCGTAACCACCTGCTTGACGGAACGATCTTTGCATTATTATAATAGAGATGTAATACTGAAATAGATTAATACTGAAAAGGTAATATACATAAGAACAGTATGAAAAATTTTTTTAATGAGGATAAAAAATGGGTAATCGAATCGTGGTGTTCGCGGAAGAAAGACAAAAGAAAATTTTGTCGATTCTCAACGAACGGGAAAAAGTCACAGTGAAAAAACTGTGCGACATGTTTGGCATATCTCCGGTCACGGCCCGCGCAGATCTGACGGAACTGGAATCAAAGGGCATGCTTAAACGCACGCACGGCGGCGCTATTTTAGCATCGAAAACGGCGATGGAGGATAGCTTTAGCATTCGCGAGCGCATTCATCACAATGAAAAAATGCAAATCGCGAAAAAGGCGAAGGACTTCATTCATGACGGAGATTCCATCATATTGGATTCCGGAACAACAATCCTTGAATTGGCGCGTCTGTTGGCGGATAAGAGGGACTTGACCATATTGACCAATGATATGCGGGTTGCGAGCGCGCTTGAAAATATGAACGCGTCGTTTAATATCATCGTTGCGGGCGGGGCACTGCGTCAGGGGTACAGTTGCACGGTGGGGCCGCTTACGCTCGAAATATTAAAAGGAATTCAGGTGGACAGCGCGTTTATCTCCACCAACTCCTACGCATATGGAGAGAGCGGAGGCTTTAGCACGCCGGACATCAATCAGTCTCAGGTGAAAAAGAAGTTTATTGATATCGCACGCAAGGTATATGTGCTGATGGATAGCAGCAAGCTTGATTCACAGTCGTTTTCAACCTTTGCGACGCTCGAAGATATTGATGCATTGATCATCAATAAAAATTTGGACGATGCATTCTGGACGGAGATCGAAAAATATGGTCAGGGCGCGCAGGTCGTTCTTGCCTAGGAAATAATATCCATCTTATTGAGGAGAAACGGCAGCTTTTTATTTTTTTAAGAAGCTGCTTTTTTTTATTGACTTTTAACATCGTCGCATGTATAATTAGAAAATAAAAGAAAGTAAAACAATACAAAAGACAGAAGACGTAATTGTAAAATCGCAAATAGCCATAAGGATCAGCTTATATTAAATATCGGCCAATGCAGAAAAATTCACAAACGAAATGAATAAGGAAAATGAAGCGAATAGGAATTTTTTGTTTTTTGACGCTATTTAGCGTATTGCTTTTTGGATGTGGCCAGCGCGGGGAACGGTTTCTCGTATTACTGCCCTCTACGGCAGATATGCGGTATGAAGAGCTGCAGAACGCCGCCAAAGAATGGGCCGCAGAAAACGACGTTCTTCTCGAGGTGCGCGCACCCAAAATCCCCGGTGCGGCGGAACAGCAGCAGATTTTGGAGGAGGCCTTGCGGGAGGAATGGAGCGTTATATGTGTCGAGCCGATGGGAAACATGGAACTCGCGCCGCTTCTCGAGCATGCGCAGGATCGGGGGACGCGGATCATCACGATGCGCGGGGAAATCGCCTGTGCAGATTACAATATCGAACCGTTTTCCAATGCGCAGTTGGGAAAAAGAATGATGGATACGCTGGCACAGCAGATGCGCGGCGAGGGGCAGTATATCACGGTTGCGTCGTCGGGGAAAGGGAACGACACTGTGGAGATTGAAGCCGCAGCGGCAGACAGGCAAAAAGAAAAGTATGGAAATATGCTTGCATCCTCAAGGATGGGAGAAGCGGGTACGGGCCAAAGCGGCGTGAAGTCTGCTGTGGAAGAGGCTGTGAATGAGCATCAGGCAGCGGGGGTCATGTTTTTCAATACCAATGACGGGCTGGAAGCCGCAAAAGCGTTGCGGACGCAGCACGGCGTTGCGGCGGTGGGGCTTGGAGATGAGGCCCTTCTCGAGGGAATGCTTGAGGAAGGAACGGTGGACAGCGTATTTAGCTGGAGCCGGACGAACCTTTTGTTGGCGGCTTTGCAAATCGGAAAGCTTGACCTGTCTGGAAAACAGCCAGAAACGGACGGAAGGATCGTGCTGCCATATGAAGGATATGAAACGCTCCGGCATGTGGATGGAAACACATGGCAGGCGGATGATATCAGGGAACGGCAATTGCTGTAAAGTTCGAAAACCGAATGACACGGGCGCTGTGCGAAGCGACCGACATAAATTAGAAACATAAAGGAGACGTGTGCAATGAGCGTAATGGAATTGTTCAGCTTGAAAGGAAAAGTCGCCGTTGTGACAGGTGCGGCGAGGGGATTGGGCAAAGCGATGTCTGAGGCGCTGGCAGATTGCGGCGCGGATATTGCGGTTTTGGATATCGACCTCAACATGGCACGGCAAACGGCTTGCGAAATTGCAGACAAATATGGTGTGCGTGCGCGCGCGTATCACGTGGACGTTGCTGCGTATGATTTTTGTCAGGAAGCGTGTGATGCGGTCATGGCGGAATACGGACGGATCGATATTCTGCTCAATAATGCGGGAATTTGCATCAATCAGGACGCGCAGGATATGTCGCTTAATGATTGGACGCGGGTCATCGACATCAACATGAACGGGGTTTGGTATATGTCCCAGATTGTCGGCAGGATCATGATCGGGCAAATGAGCGGCAATATCATCAATCTATCCTCTATGTCTGCTTTCATCGTCAATACGCCGCAAGGGCAGGTCTCCTACAACGCGGCAAAGGCAGGGGTCGTTCACATGACAAAATCGCTTGCGGCGGAATGGGCGGATTACAACATTCGCGTGAACAGCATCGCCCCGGGATATATGGATACGGACCTCGTACATAAAACCTTGGTAGAGGATGGTCCGTGGGCGCGCAAATGGATGGAGTTTACGCCGATGAAGCGCGCGGGCAGGCCGGAAGAACTCGGGCCGCTGGCGGTGTATCTTGCAAGCGACGCAAGCAGCTTTATGACGGGTTCTATCGTCGTGATCGACGGCGGATATACGATCTGGTAAAAAAGCGGAAAGCCCATACGAGGATGGTATATGGATTTGGTAAATGCAAAGGACATCACAAAGAGCTATGGGAATAAGCAGGCGTTAAAGGGCGTATCCTTTCAGTTGAAGCGGGGAGAAATCGTCGGGCTTTTGGGCCGCAATGGCGCGGGAAAAAGTACGCTGCTCAATATATTGACCGGATATATTCCGGGAAACAGCGGAAGCGTGCTGATTCAGGATATCGATCTCGCGCAGGAACCGCAGAAGGCAAAACGGCATATCGGTTATTTGCCCGAGCAGCCACCGCTTTACGACAATATGACGGTAGGCGAATACCTTGCGTTCGTTGGGCAAATCAAGAGGATTCCCCGCAGCACGCTGGCAAAAAAAGTCGAAGAAATATGCGAAAAGATAGGGCTTTCGTCAGAGAAAAATCGGCTGATCCGCAATCTTTCCAAGGGGTATCGGCAGCGGGTGGGAATCGCGCAGGCGATGATCGGTGATCCTAACATTTTGATTCTTGACGAACCGACGTCCGGGCTTGATCCCAAGCAGATTTTAGAAATACGCGCGGTCATCAAAGAGTTTGGAAAAGACAGGACGGTGCTCATCAGCTCGCACATCATATCTGAAATCACGGAAATTTGTGAGCGCGCGCTCATCATCCGCAGTGGGCGATTGGTTGCGGATCATGGGATCACGGGGGACGAAACAAAAGCCGAAACGAGGCTGCATATCCGGGTGACGGCGCCGGACGAGATGTTTTGCGCAACATTGAAAGACTTGAACGGCGTCTGCGGCTTTGAACAAATGCAGACGGTGGAGCCGGATACGACTGATTGGATCATTTTCACCAAAAAGGAGCACGACATCCGTCGTGAATTATTTGACCGCGTCGCGGCTGGCGGGTGGAAACTATTGCGATTGGAACCAAAAGAAGAGGATTTGGAAGAATTGTTTGTACGGCTTACAGAGGGCGACGACTGAAGAACGATTGGGGAACAAGCATGGGCGCTGTATTTCGAAGAGAATTGAACGACTACTTTAACGGCATGCTGGGCTATGTGTTCATTGGCGCGTTTTTATTTCTGGTGGGCATCATGTTCACGGCGAATAACATCCTGCCTCTGAATTCAAGTTTTAATACCACGCTCAACGATTGCATTTATGTTTTTTTGTTTACTTCTCCACTTTTGACAATGCGATTGGTTTCGGAGGAAAAGCGGACAAAAAGGGATCAGCTTCTGCTTACCTCCAGCCTTTCGCTGCCGTCGGTCGTATTGGGAAAATATTTGGCCGCATTTTCGGTATATGCGGCGGCGCTTGGAATCACGATGATCTACCCGATTATTTTGATCATCTTCGGGAATCCGCCTGTGGCAATGATGCTGAACGGATATTTTGGGCTTCTGCTGGCGGGGGCGGCGATCATTGCGGTCGGGACATTTGTTTCCACGCTGACGGAAAATCAGCTTTCTGCGGCGTTGGGAACCTACGGCTTGCTGCTGCTGTTCGTGATGCTTGATATGCTGGTTCCTTATGTGAAGAACGGCGTGCTGGTCACGATTTTGGAATGGCTGTCGCTTTTCCGCAGGTTTGCGGCGTTCCACTATGGAACGGTGAGCCTCTCATCGATCGTCTATTATCTGGCGTTCACCTCTGCATTTGTATTCCTCAGCGTCATGATGCTGGAGCGCAGGAGGTGGAAAAACACATGAGCAATTTACGGATGCTGAAAAAAAACGGTTTCTGGGCGCTGATGATCGTAATCGTTGTGGCGTGCGCGATTGTTGCCACGATGCTGGCGCAGAAAATGGAAGAGGAATTTAAGCTTCAGGTCGATTTGACGGACAATCAGATATACAGCATAGGGCAAACCACAAAAAATGTCTTATCCGCCGTTGATCGAGAGATCGATATTTACACGGTGTACCCGCAAGGGGAAGAGGATCATACGCTCAGCGAGCTGCTGCGCAGGTATCAGGCGGAAAACGAGAAGATTCGCGTGATGAATCTCGATCCGTTGCGCACACCGCTGGCGGTGCAGCAATTTGAAGAAAAAGACGCCAAAATCGAGGATAAGTCGATCATCGTCATGGAGGCGGGAAACGAGACCAACTACCGCGTGATCAAACCCGAGGACCTTTACGAATGGCAGCTCGAGGGGGAACAGCTGTATGCGACCGGAATGGTCGCGGAGCAGCGCGTCACCTCTGCGATCAACTCGATTATGGGCGGAAAGCAGTCCCGCGTGTTGTTTGCGGAGGGGCACCAAGAGCTGGGGGAAGACACCCTCTATTACATTGCGGGCACGCTGACAAGCGACGATTATGCGGTGGAGACGTATCATCTGATCTATAACGATTCGGCGCTCACCGCCGATGATTGCCTGATGTTTATTGCGCCGATGAAGGATTTGAGCGCAGAAGAGGCGGATGTACTGGAAAAATTTTTGGCAAGCGGAGGGCAGGCGGTATTTCTCATCAATCCGATGGCACCGGAGCTTCCAAATTTCCAGCGTGTATTGGGAAACTACGGTTTGTCGCTCAATGCGGACCTGATCGTGGAGCAGGAACCGGAACGGTACTTTCAAAACCCTGTTTTTATCGCTCCGGAAATAAAGGAGCATCCCACTACGCAAATGCTCACGGAAAGCGGCGTAGGCCCGGTGATGTCACGCTGCCGCAGCGTGAAGATAGAAGAAAAAACGGGGATTGAGGCGACAGCTCTTTTTGTGACAAGCGAAAAAAGCTTTGGGAAGATCGATCCGCTTACGCAGACACTGGACCGCGAAGACGGCGACAAAGACGGCCCGTTTGCTTTGGCTGTGGCGGCTGAGAACCAAAGCAACGGATCGCGGATCGTGTTGTTTGGAAGCAGCGATTTCATTTCCACTCTGAACAATGCGCGTTACGGTGGGAATTTAACGACATTGATGGGCGGCATCGTGTGGGCAAACGGGCAGGAGAGCACAACGGTGATCATTCCTCCAAAATCGTTCGTCGATCCGCCGCTGCGCATTACGAGCCAGACGCAGAGTATGCTGCTGATCATTTTGGCGGTCGGCGTGATACCGGTTGTTGTCCTTGTGACGGGCGCGCTGGTGTGGCGGAAAAGAGTGCGGCAATGAGCAAAGCAAAAAAATTCGGTGCGGCAGGGGCAATCGTGCTGCTGGCGGTACTTGTGGGAGTTTTGGTTTTCATGACCGACAAGCCGGTAAAAGCCGAGGGCAAATGGTTGAGCGAAAGGGAAACGGCGAGCATCGTTTCGATTGGAATTGTCGATGACGCGCAGGCGGTGTCGGTTTCCATTGAAAAACAGGATGGCATATGGCGCGCTTCGCATGGGAACGAAGTGAGCGCCGCACGGATGGCCTCCCTGCTGGCGGTGCTTGGGTATATGAAGGCGGAGGACGTGGCTGAAAACGATGCGGGAACGGCAGAGTTTGGAACACAGACGCCGTCGCTGACCATAAACGCGGCCTACGAGGACGGAGCGGCGGACACCTATTATCTTGGGATTTCTGTGCCCGGCAAGGGAACGTATCTGCAAAAAGCGCAGGATGAGGCGGTTTATCTTTTGGACGAACAGCGTTCCAAGACGTTGAAGGATTTTTCAAAATCCTTGTTCTCCATACCGCTCGATCAAGTAGATTTTAACAGGATCGTCGGCGTTTACCTGAATCATCCAACGTATGGAAACATGAACATCAACCGCTCGGAAGCGCCGCGTTCAAAGGGTGATTTCTACTGGAATATGGCCAAGCCTTATCCTTATTACGCAAAGACGCAACGTGTGGAAAACATCATCGGTACAGTGGCAGAAATCGGATGGGTAAAAATTTCGGCGGAGGGTCAGGCCGAAATGGAAGAGTTTGTCAAAACGGATGGGCCGTCCCTCACGCTTTATGACGGATCGGATCGGGAGCTGCGGCTTACATTCGGCGAAACGACTGAAAACGACGTGTATGTCAGGCTCAACGATGAAAAGCAGATTTACCTGATGGATCAGGCTGTGCTGCGGATTTTTGATGAAACACCGGAAGCAATGATCGACACGACATTTTATTATTACGAACCCACCTCGATCACAGAATGCGTGCTGCAATGGAACGGGGCGGAAACGACGCTCGGTGCGTTGTGGATGCAGGACGGCGACATCAAGGCGCAGCGATATTTCCTCAACGGGAATGTCATTGCCGGAAGCGATTATCATGACCGTGCACAGATGTTTTCAGAATTGCAAATACAGCCGGAAAGCATCGCAAACGAGGCGTTGGGGGAAAGCATGGGCGCGATAGCGCTCAAGCGGCTGTCCCCGCCATACGAACAAACGATACGGCTGTGGGGATTGCGCGATCGGCCGCAGGAAATCGGCGTGGATTACGGAAACGGCGTAATCGGGACGGTGAAAGCCGACGCGTTTGCCAGTCTGGCGGAGCAGATAGCCGCATAAAGCCGTTACAAAAAAATTTATTTTCCGCAAATTCTATATAGGAGGCCTTTGAAACAAATCTGCCAATCCAGCGGAAACGGGAAGAGACCCAGATACTGGGGATCGCACAAACAATCATGTAAGGAGGAAAATTTTATGAAAAAAGGTTTAGTGATCTTATTGGTGTGCGTCATGGTGATGCTGGCTGTAACGGCTTGCTCCGCACCGGCGGCCGCGCCCTCTGAAACGCCCTCGGCGGCGGAGGCAAGCGGCAGCGAGGTAGCGGCGAGCGAGAAGCCCGCGGAAGCCGACGGGGGAGCGAAATTTATCGCCTATGCAAACAAGGGTCTGGATTATTATTTCTGGACGGTATGTCAGGTAACGGCGCAAAAGGAAAGTGAAAGCCGCGGCTGGACGTTTGAAGCGGCGGACGCAAAGCTCGATAGTGCGAAACAGTTTGACCAGTTCGTAAACTTCATCAACAAGAAGCCTGACGCGATCATGGCGGATCCGAATGATTCCGAAGGTCTGATTGCGGCTGCGGATCAGGCGGTGGCGGCGGGAATTCCGGTCGCGATCGTCGACACGCCTTTGACGGGCGGCGACATTGCCGTTACGGTCGCGTTTGACAACTATGACGCCGGAACGCTGGCGGCTCAGGCGATCGTCAAAGCGCTGGAAGAAAAATACGGCGAACCGAAAGGCACAGTCGTGAACTGCTACGGCGCAATGAGCTCGGAAGCGTGGCGTCTGCGCAAGGAAGGCATGGACGCGGAATTCGCGAAGTATCCGAACATCAAGTACGTTGAAGTACCGTGCGAAGGCGAGATTGCCAAGACGCAGGACGGCCTGCTGACGCAATTTGCGACAGGGATGGAAATCGACGCGGTGCATACCCCTTCGGATAACCCCGGCATGGGTCTTGTGTCCGCGCTGAAGATGCAGAACAAGTGGGTGAAGCGCGGTGAAGACGGACACGTTATCGTTGTCACGATCGACGGAGAACCGATTGCGAACAAATTCATCGAAGAAGGTTATTACGATTACTCGATCGCGCAGGATGGCTGGGCATATTCCGGCATCGCGATCGAAATGCTGGACAAGTATTCGTTCAACGGGCAGGATGTACCGCTCGGACCGTATGAAAACAATAAGTATTATTGGGAAAAATGCGAGATCATCGATTCCGCGGCAGGCCCGTATGTAAAAGTACCTGCCTACGAAATCAATCCTGAAAATGCGACGGACCCGAGGCACTGGGGCGTTGTGGCAGAGAAGGAACTGGGCATTCAGTATGACATGTCCGCAACGGAAGTACAGCAATAAAGCACATGAAACAAATGCACCTGTTGACGTAACGTCAATCAGCGTGTGACTTAGGTCAAAACCATGATTGCGGGGCGGCCTTGCGGATTGCAACGCCAAAAGGCTGCCCGGCAACGGTTTAGAGGAGGAGAAGTTGAGTGGATAGCAACGTAGTGCTCGAAGTAAAAAATATCAGCAAACATTTCGGGGCGACAAAAGCATTGCGGGATGTCAATCTAAAACTTGAAAGAGGGACGACGCATTCGCTTGTCGGCAGAAATGGTGCGGGGAAAAGTACGCTCGTCAACATCATCGCGGGCGCGTATAAGCAAGATTCCGGAGAGGTTTTGTTCGAAGGGAAGGATATTACGCATTTATCCTTAAAGGAGCGCCAGCACGACGGAATATGCCTTGTGCCGCAGCACGCAAGCATCGTGCCCAACATGACGGTCGCCGAAAATATTTCGATTGGAATGTGGCCGAAAACAAAGCTTGGGCTGGTCGACTGGAAGCAGATGAATAAAAGGGCTGCCGAGGTCATGGAAGAATTCGGTATGCATCTGGAACCGCATATGCTGCTGCGCGATTTGACGCCGGTAGATCAACGGAAGGTCAACATTGTGAAAGCCCTGTTCGGCGGCGGAAAGCTGATTATTCTGGATGAACCGACGACTTCCCTTTCGGTAGAGGATCGCAACAGCCTCTTTCATTTCGTGAAGGAGCATGCGGCAAAGGGGATTACATTCGTATTGATCTCCCACTATTTAGAAGAGATATTGAACGTTTCGGACGATATTACCGTCATTCGCGACGGGGAATCCTTCAGCGGCGTTATGGAAGACAAGAATTCTCAGGACGAGCTGGCGCAGCTCATCGCGGGCGAAGATGTGGAACTCACATACAGAGATCCAAACAAGGTGCTGAGTGACGAAGTCATATTGGAGTGCGAGGGCGTGAGCGCAAAATATCTGGAGCCGACCTCGCTGAAATTTCATAAAGGTGAGATCGTTGGCATGGTCGGGTTCCCAGGGTCGGGCGCGCGTGAAATATGCAGAACCGTATATGGTCTTAACCCGAAGACAGGCGGGACGATCAAGGTGAACGGCGAAGCGGTGAAGATCACAAACGAAGGAGATGCGCTCAAGCATAAGATTTGCTATCTCCCCGACGACCGCCATGCATACGGCATCGTGCCGATCATGTCGATCAAGGAAAATATCGGACTCTCATCCCTGTATGGAAAGCTGAAAAAGAACTTTGGCATCATCGATTTGAAAAAGGAAGAGAGCATCGCAGAGCATTCCTTGCAGGCCTTAAACATCAAAGCGGAATCCATTGAAGCGCCTGCCAGCAGCCTTTCGGGCGGAAACCAGCAAAAGGTGGTGCTTGGAAAGGTACTTGCGTGCGATCCTGCCGTGCTGATCCTCGATGAGCCGACGATCGGCATCGACATCAAGAGCAGGGAAGAGATCATGAAACAAATTCAGAACCTAACGGATCATCTGGGCGTGTGCGTGATCTATCTGACCAATGATTTTGACGAACTGCTGCGGATTTCGGATCGAATTGTGATATTCAACGGCGGTTGGGTGGTCGAAGACATCATGAACAGCGACGACCTCGTGCCGGAAAAAATAATTGAAATCAGAGATATGGAGAAGGCGCTATGAACCAATTATTGAAAACAAATGATAGAGCACAAAAAATCAAAGACGGACTGATCAACAATATCGTTTGGGTTCTGTTGCTGTGTGGCATCATCATTTTTGTCATTCTGCGACCAGAATACTTTAATCCGTTTGTCAATCCACTGCTGTATTTTAACATCCCAATGCAGGCGGCGGTGATGGGTGTGCTGACGATCGGCCTTGCGGGAACGCTGCTTTTGGGCGATATCGACTTGTCGCTGGTGGGCGTGATGGCGTTTTCGGCGGCGACGGGCGTGTTGATTTACAAAGAGACGGGGATGCCCGCAATCCTGGCAATGATCATTATGGTAGCGATTGGCGCGGCGGTCGGGTTTATCAACGGCCTGCTGATCGCAAAGCTGAAAACGGTATCGCTGATCGAAACTTTGGCGATGAACACAACCTTGGCCGGTGTGGTGCTCGCCATAACGAGAGGGCGCACGATCACAGTTGCCGAGCCGGATTTCATCACGCTTGGTCAGGGCAAGCTGTTCGATGTGCTGCCCTATCTGATCATCGTGCTGATCGTCGTATATATCATCATGTGGGTCGTGTGGCGCAAGACGGCGCTTGGGCGCAGCATGTTCGCGGTTGGCGGAAACGCAAACTGCGCGCGCGTATCCGGCATCAATGTAGACAAGACGAGAATTGCGGCATTCACGATTTCGGGTCTGATGGCAGGGCTTGCGGGGGTCATGCTTTCCTCTAAAATGGGCTCCATCAACAGCGTGTTCGGCTCGTCATACTCGATGGATATCATCGCTGCCGCAGTCATCGGCGGAACATCGCTCTCGGGCGGCGTAGGCAAAATTTCCGGCGTACTGGGCGGCGTCATATTGCTCAATTTTGTGCAGGTGGGCTTGCAGGTGTTTGGACTGGATTCCTACTTTGTTCAAATGGCGACGGGGCTCATCATCCTGCTGGCTGTGCTGATCGATTCGCTGCGCATTCGCTATCAAAGCAGGGATATGTAAAAAGGCATAATGCGCTCTTCTTAACGGAAAGACCGGGGGTCTGTCGGCACCGGCGCCGTTTCGTATATGAGGTGTAAATATGAAAGCGATTTATTTGGACAGTGTTCAAAAATTGTCCGAACGGGATTTGTTTGTCCCAAAAATGGGGGAAAAGCAGGTTCTCGTAAAGGTCAAGGCGGTAGGGATCTGCGGCTCCGACGTGCACTATTGGGAAAAAGGAAACATCGGATCGTTTGTTGTACGCGAACCAATGATACTTGGGCACGAATGCGCGGGCATCGTGGAGGACGCGGGCGGTGCGGTTCGCCTCAAACGGGGAGACCGCGTCGTGATCGAACCCGGCGTGCCGTGTCATACATGTGAGTTTTGCCTAAAGGGACAATACAATCTTTGCCCCAACATCCATTTTTTTGCGACGCCGCCGGATGACGGATGTCTGGCGGAATATGTGGCATTTGACGCAAATTTTGTATTCCCGATCCCGGATGAAATTGATGATTTCGGGCTGGCGACGCTGGCAGAACCCATTGCGGTGGGAATATTTGCCACCAACCGTTTGCGTCCCGCGCTCGGGGACAGGGCGGTTGTGTTCGGGGCAGGTGTGATTGGCATCGCCTGTATGCTTGCGGCGAAGGCGGCGGGATGCAGGGAGGTGACGGTGGCGGATATCCGCGCCGACCGATTGGCACGCGCAAAGGAACTGGGGGCGGATCATGTGATTGATTTGAAACAGGAAGCGCCTCCGGCAGCATATTTTGACGTCGGCTATGAGGCGACGGGCGCGGACGCGTGCTTCACGCATCTTGCCGTGTGCATGAAAAGCGGCGGGAAGGTGGCTGCCGTCGGGTTGGGGCCGGACACGCAAACATTTCCCATGGTGGAATTTGTATGCAGGGAAATCGCGCTTCTGCCGACGTTCCGCTATGCAAATTCTTTTCCGGCAGCGCTCCATTTGCTTCGGACGCATCGCGAAGAATTGAAAAAGCTGCTGACACACAGAATGCCCTTCACATTAAACGGCGTGGAAGAAGCGATCCAAACATCGTTTGGCGATCCAAGCGCCTGCAAAGTGATCATAGATTTCTAAAAATAAGACGCATAACTCAGAAAGGAAAAAGAAAAATGAAACATATTGTGAATGTAGGGAAGCGTGAACCGGATAACGACCAGAGGAGCTTGCGCGCGCGTGTGCTTCCAAGAGAAAAAGAGGTGCTGCGCGATACGTATTACCTGATCGATGAGAAAGCGGGACCGTCCCTACGGATCACCTGCGGACATACGACAGTCTATCCCACCGGAAGCACCACAGGGCATACGCACGACGATATGGAAGAGATTTATTACTTTATATCGGGTGAGGGCGTGATGGTTGTCGGCGATGATGAATTCCCCGTGCATGCGGGAGATTGCCTCTATGTTCCGCCGGGAGAATTTCACACGACGATCCAAAAAGGGATTTTGCCGCTTGTGTTTGTGTGGAATACCTGCAAGGTGGATGGGGACGAAAAGAAAAAAGGGGAATAAGCGAAATGATAAATAAGCTTTTGATCAACGGAGAATGGAAAGACGCCGCGGATAACAACACATTTGATGTCGTAGACCCGAGGACGGGAAAAGCGTTTGCGCATGTTCCTAAGGTGACGGAGCAGGATGTGGCGGATGCGGTGGACGCGGCGGATCAAGCATTTGAGGAATGGTCGGGTTTGAATGTGTTCAAGCGTTCCGCGATCCTGCGCAGGGCCGGCCTCATTGTGCAAAGCCAAGCGGAAGAGATCGCCAAGGTGATGAGCCAGGAGCAGGGGAAACCCTATCAGGAAGCTCTGGGCGAGGTGAAAAAAGGCGCCGAGATTTTGCAGTATTATGCGGAGGAAGGCGAACGCGTATATGGCAGGATCATACCGAACGCGGACGAGAATACGACGAGCATGGTCGTGTATCAGCCGATCGGCGTGTGCGCGGCGATTTCGCCGTGGAATTATCCAATCGAGCTTTTGGCCTGGAAGGTGGGTGCTGCGCTGGTTTCAGGCTGTACGCTCGTGTGCAAGCTGCCGTCCGAAACACCTCTCAGTCCGCTGATGTTCATCCAGTGTGTGATGGATGCGGGGCTGCCTGCCGGCGTGATCAACGCCATCACCGGCGCTGGCCGTGATGTGGGCGGATGGCTGCTCGACAACCCGAAGGTCAAGAAGGTTGCGTTTACCGGATCGACCAACGTGGGAAAAACGGTATTTGCCTCGTGTGTGCAATCGCTGCGCAAAAGCTCGATGGAGCTTGGAGGCAGCCTGCCCATGCTGGTGTTTAAGGATTGCGACCTCGACGCGGCCGTAAAAGGCGCCGTCCGGCGCTCATTCCGCAACATGGGGCAAATTTGTATCGCCGTGAACCGCATCTATGTGGAAAAGGAAATCTACGAGCCGTTCCTCCAGAAATTCAAGGAAGCGACCGAAAAGCTTACGGTTGGTGACGGACTGAATCACGATGTGGATTTGGGGCCGATGTGCAACAAAAACGGCGTTGCGACTGTGGAAGATCATGTGCGTGATGCCGTTGAAAAGGGCGCGATGCTGCTGACAGGCGGTGAAAAGGCCGTGGTGGACGGTTTTGAAGGCGGCTATTGGTATCGTCCCACCATCCTCGCCGATGTGTCTCACAAAATGAAAATCATGACGGAGGAGACCTTCGGGCCTGCTGTGGGCGTGATGCCGTTCGAGACGATGGAAGAGGCGATCCGCATGGCTAACGACTGCGAATATGGCCTCGCGGCGATCGTCTATACGCAAAACCTGACGACAGCCGAGACATGCGCGCGCCGCATCGACGCGGGCAACGTCGCGATCAACAATGTGGACGCGGGCGTCATCAACGCGCCGTACGGCGGCTGGAAATCCTCGGGATTCGGTCATGAGCATGGCCCGGAGGGGCTGCGGGAATATTTCCATGTCAAACACATACGCCTGCATATCATATAGATCGGGGGTGGCAAAATGAAGCAGTATGTTGCCGCCATGGATATCGGTACGAGCGGCTGCAAATCCATTCTTGTGGACGAGGACGGCTTGGTGGTCTCCTCCGCTGTGGAGGAATATCCGCTCTATTCTCCCCGCGCGGGATGGAATGAGCAGGACCCGGAGGATTGGTGGCGGGGCGCGTACACGAGCATGAGGAAAGCCGTAAAAAAAAGCGGACTGGACCCGCGCCTGATCGTCTCGATCAGCCTATCCGGGCAAATGCATGGGCTGGTGGCGATGGATCGGGACAAAAAGGTCATCCGCCGCGCATTTTTGTGGAACGATCAGCGGTGCGCGAAACAATGCGAAGATGTGCTGGAAACGGTGGGCGGTCTTGACCGACTGGTGCAATACACCAACAACAACCTGCTGCCCGGATATCAGGGCGGGAAAATCCTTTGGCTGCGCGAGATGGAGCCTGAGCATTTTGAACGGATGCAAACGGCGCTGCTCCCCAAGGACTATATCCGTTACCAATTGTCCGGCGACATCATGACCGACGTTTCGGACGCGTCGGGAACGGGCTTCTTCGACGTCGAAAAAAGGGACTATGCATATGATTTGATCGACCGGTTGAACCTCCCGCGTTCGATATTTCCAAAAGCGGTGGAATCGGATGCTGTGACGGGCAAGGTTCACGCCAAGGCGGCGGAGCTCACGGGGCTTTGCGAAGGCACGCCGGTCATCGCGGGCGGCGGAGACAGCGTCATTCAGACGACGGGAATGGGGCTCATCGAGGAAGGTATTCTCGGACTGACGATCGGTACGGCCGGAATCGTCGCCATGGGTATGTCGGAATACGTCGAAAACAGAGACGGCGCGCTGCAATTTTTCTGCAACAACGAGGCGGGGCTGTATCATGTGATGGGCGTAATGCTTGCGGGCGGCGGCAGCTATCAATGGTATCGCAACACCATGTGCGCGGCGGAAATGGAAATTGCCGGACAAAAGGGGGTCGATCCCTATGAGGTCATCAATGAAGCGGCAGCGCTTTCGCCTGTGGGATCAAACCGGTTGATTTACCTCCCCTACCTTTCGGGAGAGCGGTGTCCGTATTCCGATCCGGGGTTGCGTGCGGGCTTTCTCGGGCTGACGCAGACTCACACAAAAGGGGACGTGTCCCGTTCGGTCATGGAAGGCGTCAGCTATGGGATGCGGCAGATCGGCGAAATGATCATGAAGATGAAAAATCTCCAGTTGACCAAAATCATCGTGTCCGGCGGCGGAAGCCGCTCCAATCTGTGGCGGCAGATCATCAGCGATATTTTTCAGGCACCGGTCTATACCGTTCAGGGGGCGAGTGAAGGCGGTGCGTATGGCGCGTGCATGGTTGCGGGAATTGGAGCGGGGGTATGGAAAAATCTTGGTGAGATATGCGGAAAGCTTGCCATCAAGACGGAGAACCTACCCGATCAGGCAAACAGGGCCGCATATGACGACCTGTATGGAATCTATGTGGACGCCGCGCCGATGATGAAAAATTTGTTTTACCGTTTGGCGGCAAAATAGGCCGTTTGCAGGGCGGCTGCGTATGGACGCGGCCGCCAATGTGGGAGGGACAAGATGGAACATATTGATTTTAAGAATCTGGAAAAACATGCATATCAAATCCGCAGGCATATCGTTCATACGATTGCGACAAACGGCGAGGGGCATGCGGGCGGAGCGCTTTCCGTGACGGACATCCTTTCCGTGCTGTATTTTGGGGTGATGCAATTCGACGCGGATGACCCGATCCACAGCGATAAGCTGCTGCTGAGCGCCGGGCATAAGTGTTTGGCGCTATACGGAGCGCTGGTAGAAAAAGGGATCGTCAGTGAAGCGGAGCTAAAAACCTACAATCAGCTTGGGACGATTTTCCCCGGACATCCGGACGCGACCAAGCTGAAGGGCGTGACATTCTCCACGGGCTCGCTGGGGCATGGGCTGCCGCTCGGGTGCGGCTATGCTTTGGCCGCCAAGCGCCTGAACCTCCCATACAGAACGTATGTCGTCATGGGCGACGGCGAACAGGGCGAGGGAAGCATTTGGGAAGCGGTATCCTTTGCCGCAAAAAATTGTTTGGGCAACCTGATCGCTGTTATTGATGAAAATTCCCTTCAAATCAACGGGAGAACCTACAACATCAGCAAGCATACGCATTTTCAGGACAGGTATGCGTCCTATGGATGGTCGGTCGGCGTGGTTGACGGGCACAATGTCGAGGAACTGTACAAAGCATTGACCATGGTTCCGTTCAGCAGCAATAAGCCGACGCTCATCGTCGCCAAAACGATCAAAGGAAAGGGGCTTTCCTTCTTGGAGGACGATGTGCACAGCCACCACTGGAATCCCGGGCCGGAGCAGGCAAAGCAGGGAATTGAGGAAATAGACGATTACGGAAGGCAAAGGGGGTGGCTGTAATGAGAGATCCGAGAAAAGCCTTTGAAGAGAAGCTGGTGGCGCTTGGCAAATCCAACGACAGGATTTATGCGGTATCCTGCGATTCCGCCTCCGGCGGCGGCCTATCGGGATTCTTTGCGGAGTTCCCGGAGCGCAGCGTGGAGGTTGGTATCAGCGAACAGACGGGCGTGGGCGTCAGCGCGGCGTTTGCAAAACAGGGATTGATTCCTGTGCTCGTGATTATCAATCCGTTTTTGACGATGCGCGCATACGAACAGGTGCGCGACGATATGGGGTATGTGAACACCAACGTAAAGATCGTGGGCAGCGGGGGAGGCTTGGCCTATTCCACGCTCGGGTCTACGCACATTGCGATTGAGGATATCGCGCTGATGCGCACCATTCCCAATTTAACGATTTTTGCGCCGGGCGACGCGGGCGAGGTGGAGTTTGCTCTGGAGCAGGCGGTTGCGATCGACGGCCCCGTCTATATCCGTATGCCAAGGCAGGCGAGAAACGAGCATAAGCCGCTCAGCGAGCGGGGACTTGCCGTTGGAAATGCGGAGGTGATTTGTGAGGGAACGGATGCCACGCTGCTGACGTACGGCCCAAGCGTGGAAGAGGCGCTGATCGCAGCGAAGCGTTTGAAAGAAAAAGGGGTCGGTGTGTCGGTCATCAATTTTCCGTCGCTCAAACCGATCGACGAAGAAGCGATTCTCACCCACGCGAAAAACGCGAAGGCGGTTTTCACGATGGAAGAACACATTCCCACCGGCGGGCTGGGAAGCATCGCAGCGGAAATTATGGCGAAGAACGCGGTTGGGGTGCCCTTGCATATGCTGGCTGTGCCCGAGGGCGCAAAGCAAACGGGTCCGTATGACGAATTGCTTGCGTATTATGGCATAAAAGGCGAAAACGCCGCCGAAACCATCGGCATGATATTGGAACGGATGTAAGCCGCGGCATTGAGAGATCAAGGAAATATCGGACGTTTGGACGTTCATAAAAAAGTGCGGACGGGCGACAGCCGCGCACACTGAAAGGATGGAGAAAAAATGATTACAGTCAATTATCTGAGCAACGGAGAGGGAACGGTTGGGATGAATTATCCCTTGCGCACAATAGGAGCGCCGCCTGTTTCCGGCGAAGAGGCGTATGTGGATCGGGTCAAGGATATGCTGATCGATCCGCAGGATTTCATGACGCTCAAGGATGTCGTGAAGCGGGTGGGGGTGACCGCGCGGTTCAAAGACGTGATCGATACATTTCACGTGGAGGCGGGGGAGACCCCTGCGGGCTTCCGGGTCGAATCGTCCTTGCAGGAGGACGGGATGCTGCAAATCGATCTGGTGCGCGATATTTCATATGATAAAAACGGGGTACTGCGTCCTACGGGCGTCGTGTTTTCTGCGGATTCCGCAAATCCCTATGAAGTGGAACCCATTGCGGGGCTACTTGGGAATTTGACGTGCAATCCCGGAATCGTCTACGACCTCTTTATCAACAATCCCAAGGCGAATGTGGGAAATCAATTCAAAACACGCGAAGAGGTGATGAGCGAAATCGGCAGGGTGCTAGGGCCGGGATGCGATATCAGCGTAGAGCTCAACAACCCCTTTGAAACGGATTTCAGCAAGATACTGGAAGAGTGCGAGCAATTCAAAGAGATGCTCACGGAATATCGCCTTGTGGTGAAGGTGCCGCACACCGGGCCTGTGAACGCTCAGAATGTGCGGCAGCTGATGGAGGGGGATAAGCGCTTTGATACGCGTTTTGATCAACCGTCCACCAAAGACGCGCTCATGGGCCACAACCTTGCGCTTAAGCTGCGCGAGCATGGATACCGCATCAATTATACGCTGATGTTCGAGCCGCACCAGACGGCGCTGGCATTGCAGGCGAAACCGTATTTCATCAACAGCTTTGTGCGCCATCGCATGAAACAGTCGGAGGAATTCAAGCGGTTGGTGAACACGTATGAGCTGACGGGCGAGACAAAATATATCGAAGAACTGCGCAGCTTCATGCTGGCGTCGGACTACCTGGCCAGCGGGGAACAGGCGTGCGACCTGCTGGAAGTGTATTCGAAAGCGAAGGATATTTTGAAGTATCGGCATTTTGCGGATGCGGAGGGCAGTGATGGTCTCGACAGTGTGCGCCACAACCTGCGTTTATTGAAGCAGAGCAATCTGCACGATACGCGCCTCATTATTTGTTCGATGGAGGGGGATTACAATTACCCGGATATCGACAACCTGATGCTGGAGCCGGAATTCGCGGACGTCATCGACCGGCTGGTCATCACGGCAGAGCCGCAATACCTCGCGCGGTTTACGAGCGCGAACCAGGTGGTGTCGTATCAGCGGCGCTTCATGAACGCGGTCAACAACGACCAGAAAAAATAACTTGCGGAACGATTTGATTGGTTTGTATGCGCGATATGGGATGGAGTGAGAGATCATGAAAGAGCAGGGCAAGGAAAAATTTTTTCATGGGATTTTCGCGCCGGTCACAACGCCGTTTGATGCAAACGGCGTGTGCTATGGGGCGCTTGCCGATAACATATCCGCATACAACCAAACAGATTTGACCGGATATATGCCTCTGGGGAGCAACGGGGAATATCTTGGGCTGACAGAAGAGGAATCCCTGAAAATCCTTGCATTGACGGTGCGAAAAAAAGCGCCCGGTAAGATCGTTGTGGCGGGATGCGGAAGGGAATCTTCTCATGCGACGCTGGAATTTATCCGCAGGGCGCATGATGTGGGATTGGAGTATGCGTTTGTGCTGACGCCGCACTACTATGCCGATTTCATGACGGATGAGGCGTTTTGTGCGTATTATCTCGATATCGCGGATCATTCGCCGGTGCCCCTTGTTCTTTACAGCGCGCCGAAGTTTTCGGCGGGGTTGTCTGTTTCAAAAGAGTTGATGCGCGCGCTGTGCGGCCATGAAAACATCGCGGGGCTAAAGAATTCATCCCATGCGGTTGCGGTTGCCGATTATATGAGCGCATTGCCTGCGGGGGCGGATTTTTTCCTGCTTGCGGGAAATATCACCATGCTGCTCGACGGATTGGGGTCGGGCGCGGCGGGCGGCGTGCTTTCAACCGCTACATGGCTGCCCGAATATTGCTGCGAAATTTACAGGCTGTATCGCAGCGGCGCAATTTTGGCGGCGCGTGCGATGTTTGAATACGTCCGCGCGTTGTCTTGCGCTACGGCGGGTGCATATGGCGTAGCAGGCGTGAAATACGGGCTGGAGCTGCGCGGGCTGAATGGAGGAGTTTTACGCAAGCCGCTGATGGAAATGGGAAGCCGTCAAAAAGAAGAGATGGCGCAAAGGGTGCGCGAGGCCGGTGTGCCATCCTTTCCGTGTGCGCACACGCGCTTAGCGAAAGCCGCCGGATCAGATGGAATGAAGCGGTTTGAATAATCGAAAACAGGATGAAAGGAGTATGCGGCGGAGCCAGACGGCTCGGTGCGCGCCGCAAAAAGAAAAATGAGACGGATTGGCATATTGACGGGAGGCGGAGATTGCCCGGGGCTCAATGCAGTCATACGCGCGGCGGTCATACGCTGCGAACAGGCAGGCATCCTTTGTTATGGGCTGAAATATGGCTGGCGGGGCGCAATCGAAAAAGATTACATGATCCTGGACAAAAAAATCGTAAAAGGAATCCAGACGGAGGGCGGAACGATCCTCGGTTCTTCGAGAACCAATGTACTGAACGTTCAGCACGGCATAGAACATGTGCGGGAAACGATGAACGACCTCAAACTCGACGCGGTCCTTGCGATTGGCGGCGACGACACGCTGGGGGTGGCGCTTGAGCTTTCCAAGGAAGGGTTCAATATGATCGGTGTGCCCAAAACGATCGACAATGACATTTTGTGCACAGACTATACGTTTGGTTTTGATACGGCGGCGAGCATCGCTATGGAGGCGATCGAGCGCATCAAAACCACGGCAGCCTCGCACGAGCGTACGATTGTGGTAGAGGTGATGGGACGGCATACAGGCTGGATTGCCCTTGAAGCCGCAGTGGCGGCGGATGCGCATATGGTTCTGATTCCGGAATTTCCCGTGCATATGGATGAAATCATCGCGATGATGCAAAAGAGGCGTGATGAGGGCAAGGTGTGCGACGTGATCGTTGTCGCGGAGGGCTTCTGGCCGGAAGGGTTGGAGTTTGATGAGCATGAGAACAAGGACAGCTTTGGCAACGTGCTGCTTGCGGAGCGCGAATTGGCAAAGCATCTGGCAAACGCGATCAAGCAGCGCACCAACCGGGATGTGCGGCATTTAACGCTGGGCCATATGCAGCGCGGGGGAAATCCCACGATGTTTGATCGCTTTTTGGGCACGCGCATGGGCACGAGTGCTGTGGAGCTTGTCATGCAAGGCGATTTTGGCAAGATGGTTGCCCTGCAAGGAACTGAAATTGTGGGAGTTCCGCTTGAAAATGCAATGGCGGAGCGCAAAAAGGTACCGAAGCCGTTATTTGAGATGGCAAATACCTATATTTCAAAATAATAAGGTCACTGAGGTGTTGTATTTCACGGATGAACGGAGGGAAAACATGAAATTGGCAATTGGTTGTGACGAAGCGGGTTTCCAGATGAAAGAAACCATCAAAACATATTTAGCGGAAAAGGGGAACGAACTGCAGGACGTGGGCGCGTTTGACGAAAACCCGGTGCTTTATCCGGATATTGCTGCCGCGGTTGCAAAAAAGGTGCGCGACGGTGAGGCGGAACGCGGTATTCTTATTTGCGGAACGGGCATTGGCATGGCGATGACGGCAAACAAAATTCCCGGGATCCGTGCCGCTGTCTGTCATGATGTGTTTTCGACGGAGCGGTCAGTCAAAAGCAACAATGCGCAGATTCTTTGCATGGGTGCGCGGGTGATCGGCATAGAAACTGCAAAGAAAATGGTGGACGTATGGATGGATTGCACCTTTGTCGACGGCCCATCCACACCGAAGGTGGAAAGAATTACGTATTATGAAACAAAGTGATCCGCTGATGTAAACAGAACCAATGAAAAAGCCGAACCCGATGCGCACAGCAGAGGGTTCGGCTTTTTTGTTTATCCATATAAGGACACAAACGGGAATGTGACAGAGTATGAATACGACGCGACAAACTGGGCAGCAGTGTCTGCGGATGCGCTATTACGACCCGTCTATTCGCGAATACATTTTTATCCTTACGCGCTACAGCATCTGTAGCATTAATTCGGCCTGCTTGGAATACGCCTCTTTCATGATGGGATAAAGAGAACGGTATGTTTGATAATATTTTTCATAAATTTCCACATTGGCGGGATTGGGCGAAATTTTTCCGGAAATTTTTACGATTGCGCTGCATGCCTCCCTAAGCGAACCGAAAGCGCCGCAGCCCGCCGCCGCCATCAGCGCAACCCCACAGGCGGCAGGCTCCTCGATGTTGGTGCTCCAAATCGAGGCATTGAAGGTATCGGCCTGTATTTGCCGCCAGAGCCTGTTCTCCGTGCGCCCTCCCGCAGCGACCAGTTCCTTGGCTTCGATGCTGTGCTTTCGCAGAAATTCAAGCGTGTCCCGCAGGCTGAAGGTGATGCCTTCGATCACACTGCGGCACATCTCCTCGCGTCCGTGATCGTGCGTAATGCCCAAAAACACACCCGACGCGTTCGGGTCGTAATGCGGCGTGCGCTCTCCGCTCAAATAGGGTAAAAAGAATAAGCCGCCGCTTCCGGGCTTCGCTGACTGCGCAAGATCGTTCATGTAATCATAAACATCCATGTGCAGGAAGGCAAGCTCCTTTTTTTCGACGGAAAAGGCCACATCCCTCAGCCATTTGAATGATTCGCCCGCGCCGATATTACCGCCGAATAAGCACCACATTCCGGATTGCGCATGACAGATGCTGAAAGCGGCGCGATCTTTTAAATCGATAATGGGGGAATCTGTGACCGCAAACACGACGCTTGACGCCCCCAATGTTGTAGAAACCAGACCGGGCTCGATCACACTGTTGCCAACAGCTGTGGCGTGGCGGTCGCCGCAGCCGGAAATGACAGGAATCCCGCTGCGCAGGCCTAGATGCTCGGCAACATTTGGAAGCAGGTAACCCGCGACATCACATGACTCGTGGATGACCTCCGGCATAATGGAACGATCGATTCCGCACAGTGAAAAAAGCTGATTGGACCATGTGCGCGCGGGAACGTCAAACAAAAAAGAGCCGGAGGCTTCCGTTACATCCGTGCCGATCTCGCCGGTCATTCGAAAACCAAGATAATCCTTGCAGGACAAGATTTTATGAATTTTGTTATACTGCTCTGGTACGTGTTTTTGCATCCACATCAGCTTTGGGGCAAGAAAACCGGCATCGGGAAGATTCGCTGTTATTTTCAGATAAATGTCGCTTGGGACATGCTCCTCGATCCATTTTTGTTCCAAAATGGCGCGTTGGTCCAGCCAGATAATGGCGTTATTGATCGTTTTCAAATCTTTATCCAGCATGGTCGCGGCAAACAATTGGCCCGTGATACCAATGGCTTCAATCTTATCTCCCACGTCGCTCGAGGAAACGACCGTCTTGATTGCATGCTGGCAGGCATTCCACCACATTTTTGGATCCTCTTCCACGAAACCGCGTTGTGGCGAAATTGTTTTATAGTGGGCGTAGGCTATCCCCGCGAGGTAACCATCCTCGCTCAATACCACTGCCTTCACAGTGGTGGTGCCGGCGTCCACGCCAAGAAAATATTTCATTGTTTCCTCCTGTTGTAACGATTAAAAAGTCAGTATTGGTCGCGCAAACAATCCAATAGATCGCGTGCGGTATATTCATCCGTAACAAGGATGTCAAACAAACGTCCCTTTGCCGCGCCAATGATTGCATCGACCTTATATCGTCCCCCTGTGGCAGCGATGACGACGGGGACTTTTTTTAAAGTCGCGGCCTCTACGGATATCACGCGCCGTTCCACAGAGGTGTTGCACAGTTTGCCCTCTGCGTTAAAGAAATGCGCGCATATACTGCCCACGGCGCCCTGCGCTTTCAGCTCCTCGAGATCCGCCTGTGAAAAGGATTCGATGTCGGATTCGATGGAGCGCTCGATCATTGCGGAATGTTCGGGGTCGTCGTCGATATCCACGATGGCAATATCCAGCGAATTTATTTCTTCAAATAAGGAGCGAATGGAATTGGAATCCAAAAACGCGCGCGCGGTCAGAATGTCGGAGGCAATGATCGGCGCATACAGGTATCGCACGATGCTTTTCGGAAAGTTTGCCGCAAATGTCTCGGATAATTTATTGGGCGACAGGATGACGTCTTCCTCGCTGGTTCCAAGACCGCCAAGCAGAGGATATACCTTTAAATCTCTAATCTTGTTGGTGACTTTCAGCTTTTCGGTAAAATACCGCAGTGTTTTTCCGCCGTCAAGCCCGATGCGGTTGCCGCTTTTTAATATGTTGAGCAGATAGTTGGCCGTGGCGGAACCGATGCGGTCGCACAGAATATCCGGATTATCGCTGGGAACATTTACAATCTTCACATCCTCTACGCCAAGCAAATGACGCAGGGTAATCTCATCCTTTAAAAAGATATTTGCGAGCCGGGGCTCTTCGATTTGGATGCGAACAATTTTTTCCTGCTTCGCCTCCTCGAGTATTTTCGCGACGGTTGGCCGTGAAATATTCAGCATCTTCGAAATTTCGGCCTGCGTTTTATCTTCCATATAATGCAAATGTGCGATTTTTATTTTTAAGTCATAACGTTCATCAGCGGTAAATGCCATGATCATCCTCCCTTTTTATTGATCTAATAAGAAAATAGTAGCGCGCAAGCTTGCTTTTGTCAATAACGTTAGCAAAAAGAAAGTTATATCTTCTGAAAATGAGCAAGAGGACCCAAACGATGAATGCTTCGTTTGAATGATGCTGTTCGTTTCTGCGAAAAATTTTGTGAAAGATAGAATTTTAGCAAAAAAATAGATTGACTTTGCAGGATTGTTGTGCTTAAATTAAGCTAATAAACATAAGTTTACTTTTGCTATGTAAGTTGCTATTTGGAAACAAAAATTCAGCCAAAACTCAATAAAATGGTTTAAAATGATACAAAAAAGCAATAATAATGAATTATTCGGAAAAAAATTAATGTTTTAAAAATAAAGTAAGTTTGCAAAAGTAAAAAAGTATCGAATCATCAAAACAATAGATGATCCATAGGAATAAAAATTCAGAAACTTGCTTCAAGGCGTACAAGATAGAAAACTCATTGAACAAGAGGCGCAAAGCTTCAGCCGGACGGGGCGCTGTATTCAGAATGAAAACGGGGCAAATGCTCTGAAAGCTTGATCCAACCAATGCTGTAAAATCACAGGAGGAAAAAGAAATGTATCCATTTGAATTTTCAATGCCAACCAAGATCATCTTCGGGGCTGGAGAAGTTTGCAAGATAGGAGAGGAGGCGGTTGCTTTCGGCAGGAAGGCGATGCTGGTAACCTATGATGAAGCCTTTGTAAAAGAGGTGGGATTTTATGATAAGGTAGCCGCAAGCTGTAAAGCGGCGGGTGTGGAGCTGCTGGAGTTTTTTGGAGTCAAGAGCAATCCAACGGCGGAGCACGCGGAAACCGGAATCAGGATGGCAAAAGAAGAAAAACCGGACGTGCTGATCGCTGTGGGAGGCGGCAGCGCAATGGATGAAGCAAAGTATATCGGTATTGCGGCGAAATATGACGGAGATCCGTGGGATTTCCCGACGGGAAAAGCGCAAATCACCGAAACGATCCCGGTGATCGCCGTTGTCACAATTCCCGCGACGTCTTCCGAGCTAAACGGGACGGCTGTTATCACGAATGAAACGCTTAGACGCAAAGATGGCTTTGCAAACCCGATCATGAAACCGAAGGTTTGTGTGCTGGACCCCGAACTGACTTATACGATTCCGCTCAGACAGACGGCCTACAGCGCTGTTGATATTGTATCGCACCTTCTGGAGCACTATCTGGGGCATCAGCTTGCGTTTGCGCCCTATCAGGATCATTTTTGCCAGGGCGGGATTCGTTCCATCATGGAATGCATGGACAGAATTCTTGCAAACCCGGCTGATGAAGATGCGCGGGCGGTGATGATGTGGCAGGCTGCCTTTGCGTGGTGCGGATTTTATGACTGCGGCTTTGGGCTGGCCAATTCCAACATTCATATTCTGGGACATTCTCTTTCTAATTTTTATGATACCCCACACGGCGCGGCGATGGGCATTACGATTTTAGGCACTATGAGATATTACTTAAAGGAACGGACGAAGAAATACGCGGACTTCGCAAGAGAGGTTTTCGGCGTTCGCGAACACGACGATATGATCGCCGCCTGCGCAGGAATTGCCGCGCTGGAGGCGTGGTTCAAAAAGGTCGGCGCGCCGACCACGCTTGCGCAAGCGGGAATTACAGGTGAAGAAGCGATCGAAAAAATGGTTCCGGATGCGCTCGCAACGGCGAGGGCATGGGGCGAGGAAGAGGAATACCGTTACAACGAACAGATGATACGCGATATGTTTGCGCTTTGCAAATAAGAAAAATGCAATATGTAAAGCATTGGGACAAAAGCAAAAAAAGCAATAAATTCGAACAAAAGTGACCAAGATTTCTGTTTGTGCAAACAATATAATGAAGCACATATGATTGGAGGGATGTTTTCAAATGAGCGATTATGTGTTGGAAATGCATCATATTGAAAAACGATTTGGCGGCACCCATGCGCTAAAGGATGTGACGATTCGGTTTCAGCGCGCGCAGGTCAACGTGATCATGGGGGAAAACGGCGCCGGAAAATCGACGCTGATGCGCATTCTGACGGGGGCGCACGCAAAGGATGGCGGCACGCTTATATATGAAGGAAAAGAAGCCGAAATACACACGCCTGCAGATGCGAAGGCGCTCGGGATTTCCATGATTTATCAGGAACTGAATCTGGTGCCGCATATGTCGGTGGCTGAAAACCTGTTCGTGGGAAACGAACAGGTGAAAGGACCCTTTGTCGACAAAAGGAAACAGATCGCGGAGGGAAACAGGGTGATGCAAGGAATCGGCGTGGAGATCGATTGTTCGACAATGGTCAATAAGCTTTCCCTCGCGAAGCAGCAAATGGTGGAGATCGCAAAATCGGTTCTTTACGACGCGAAAGTAGTGATTATGGACGAGCCCACGTCGTCGCTGACTGAAATTGAAGTGAACCAGCTGTTTCAGGTCATCGAGGATATGAAGAAAAAAGGCGTTACGATCATCTATATTTCGCATCGCATGGATGAAATTTTTAAAATAGGTGATAACATCAGCGTCATGCGGGACGGAGAATTTGTAGGGCAATGGCCGATCTCCGAGACAGACGAGCAGAGCCTGATCAAGAACATGGTCGGCAGGACGATCACAAATATGTTCCCAAAAGAAAAGGTGCCGATCGGCGACGTCGTTTTGGAAGCAAAAAACCTCAGCAGAAAAGGCGAATTCAGGGACGTTAGTTTTACGGTGCGCAAAGGCGAGATCCTTGGGTTTTCGGGGCTTGTGGGTGCGGGACGCACAGAGCTCGCACAGGCGATTTTTGGGGCGACAAAGCTGGATGACGGAGAAATCCTTTTGCATGGAAAAAAGGTGAAGTTTGGATTGCCAAAGGATGCGCTGAAAGCAAAGGTCGCCTATGTGCCGGAGGATCGCAAGTTATATGGTTTGAACCTCACGGGTTCAATCAAGGACAATATCGCGGTCACCTCGTGGGATGACCTGACAAAAGGCGTGTTCGTGGACGCGAAGGAAGAAAAGAAGCTCAGCCTGAAAATGATCGAAAAGCTGGGGATCAAGGTCGCGTCCGAAAAACATCCCGGAAGCAGCCTTTCGGGCGGCAACCAGCAAAAAGTCGTTCTGGCAAAATTTTTATCGAGAGAGCTCGATGTGCTCATCCTTGACGAACCGACGAGGGGCGTGGATGTCGGCGCAAAGAGCGAAATCCACAAATTGGTGGTGGAAGCGGCGAGAAGCGGCGTCGCCGTCATCATGATTTCATCCGAATTGCCCGAAGTCCTTGGGATGAGCGACAGGATCATCATTATGCATGAAGGCGACGTCACCGGCGAGGTCGCGGGAGAAGAGGCGACGCAGGAAATCGTCATGGCGCACGCGCATAAAACAAAAATAGCCCAATGAATGAGAGAGGGAGAGAACAATGAACAATGTAAAGACGGCAGGCCAAGACATCAAGAGAATGTCGATCGGCAAAAAAATAGTAGCTTTTCCGCAATTTGGCATATTGATCGTTTTTATAGGACTGGTCATTGTGCTGGGATGTGCCGCGGGCAGGGTGTTTTTGACAGGGGATAACTTTGTGAACATCCTCAGGCAAACCTCGGCACAGCTCATTGTTGCGGCGGGGATGACGTTTGTACTGATCCTTGGCGGCATCGACCTTTCCGTAGGATCAATCGCCAATCTTTGCGGGACCCTGTCGGCGGGATTTATCGTCAATGCTGGAATGCCCATGATCCCGGCGATCGTGCTGGCGATCCTCATCGGCCTCGGTCTTGGCCTTGTCAACGGTATCGTCATTGCAAAGCTAAATATTCAGCCATTCATCATGACACTGGCCATGATGAGTTCGGCCAAGGGGCTTGCGCTCTTGTATTCGGGCGGGAAACCGATTTCCGGCCTGCCTGCCGAGTACGTCGAAATGGGACGCGGATATGTGGGAGCGATCCCCATCATTTCCATCATTATGATCGCGGTGGTGGTCGTCTTGTGGCTGGTGCTCGCGCGGACAAGATTTGGACGCAGGATCTATGCGGCGGGCGGCAACGAGGAATGCGCTCGACTTTCCGGTATCAACATCGACAAAATCAAAATAACGACCTATGTGATCTGCGCGTTTTGCGCCGCACTCACGGGAATTGTGTTTACGGCACGCGTCGGCTCGGCGCAGCCCGCTTCCGCCGAAGGCCTCGAGATGGATGCCATCTCTGCGGTTGTGCTCGGCGGCACCACACTGACCGGCGGGAAAGGGTATATGCTCGGTACGATCATCGGTGCGTTTTTTCTGATCGTTTTGACCAATGGGTTCAATATCGTAGGGCTGTCCTCTTATTGGCAGCAGGTCTTAAAGGGAATCATTCTGGTCGTTGCGGTAGTGCTTTATACCAAAGCCTCAAAGGCCAGCATGTAAAAAAATATAATGTGCCGCTTTTGGCATATCAAAGAGTTTGCCGGCAAGGCAAAATAAACAACAAATAAATGGAGGGAATCAAAATGAAAAAAGCTTTATTGATCGTGCTTTGTGCAGTGATGGCATTTTCGTGCCTGGGGCTCGTAGGTTGCGCAACTGGTGAACCGACCCAGTCACCTGCGGCGCAGGAATCCGCAGCGGCAGACCCGACGGCACAGGAATCCGCAGCGCAGGGATCGGCAGCGCAAGACGGCGCGAAAACGATCGGCGTTTCCATGATGACGTTTGAGCATCCGTTCTTCTCGGATATGCTCGCGCAAATCCATTCGATGGCAGCGGAAAAAGGATGGAACGTGGTGAGCGCGGACGCGGGACAGGATCCGACCAAGCAGCTTGACGACATCAACGATATGATCGTCAGCGGCGTAGACGTACTGTTCATCAATCCGGTCGACTCGGCGGCGATCGGCTCCGCCGTTAAGGACGCAAACGATAAAAACATTCCGGTATTCTGCATCGACACAACGGCGGACGAAGGCGAGCTTGTATCCTTCGTTGCGTCCGACAACACAGAGATGGGACGCATCGACGCGAAAAAGGTCGTGGAGGCAATTACGGCAAAGAACGGCGAAGCGAAAGGATCGGTGCTGGCGGTGGTATATCCTCAGGCTTCCTCCACAAGAGACAGGGAAGCGGGCTTTGATGAGGTGATGGCAGGATATCCTGACATCAAAATTGAAAAGACCTCGCCGATCTCCATTTCTTCTGACGACGCATACACGCTGATGCAGGATAAGCTCTCCGCATACGCAACGGGAGACCTCGACGTGATTTATTCCATCACCGCGCCCGTAACGGTGGGCATCATCGGCGCGATCGATACGGCGGCAAGAACGGATATTCTGCTTGTGGGAACCGATGAAGACGACGCGATCTTTGAGAAGATGAAGGAAGAGGGAACATACGTACTGGGCACGGTTGTGCAGTATCCGACCGAAATTGCCAAATATGCGTTTGAAGCCTATGAGAAGCATCTTGCCGGTGAAACGGTAGACGCGGAAACATTTGTTCCTGTACAGGCAATCACAAACACTGCGGAAGTGGAAAAATTCCAACAGTTCAAAACGGATTACCGTAAAGCGCTGGAATCTTTCTATAATTAAAAATCAGACGGGTTCGAACGGACAGAGGGGGCTAACGCCGGGTCTATCGGCGGTAGCCCTCTTAAAAAAACCTTTTATGGCCTGTTTTGGAACGAGAAAAGCAATTAATATGATCGAATGGCAACAAAAACTACAAAGATAAACAAAGTTTCGAAAGGTACGATTCAGCCATAGTACATGTCAAAAACAAAATAACGCATTTTAGCAGGAGGTTCCAAATGAAACAAGATAAAAAAACATTGTTGAAAATCTATCGCGATATGCTCGCAATCCGCAAATTCGAGTATGCTGCCCGCGAGCTCTATGCAAATGGATTGCTTCTGGGCGGCGCGCATCTGTACGCGGGCGAAGAAGCGATCGCGACGGGGGTATGCAGCGTTCTCAATGACGACGACTTTATTACGAGCACGCACAGAGGCCACGGACACCTGATCGCCAAGGGCGGTGACTTGAAACGGATGATGGCGGAGCTCGCGGGCAAGGCCACGGGCTACTGCAAGGGAAAAGGCGGTTCCATGCATATTTGTGATATGGATCTCGGTATCCTCGGCTCCAACGGTATCGTTGGCGCAGGCCTGCCAATCGCAGTCGGCGCGGGTTATGCCTGCAAATCCTTTGGAAAAGGACAGGTCAGCGTCTGCTTCTTTGGGGACGGCGCATCCAACCGCGGAACATTTCATGAGAGCATCACGCTGGCGGCGGCCTATAATCTGCCTGTGATTTATGTTCTGGAAAACAATTTCTACGGAATATCCGGCAGCCAGAGGCAGCTTACCCGCCTGACCGATCTTTCCGATCGTGCAAAAGCGTATGGCATCCCCGGAGAAACGGCGGACGGAAACGATGTCACGGCAGTTCTGGAGGCGACGAAAAGGGCGGTTGACCGCGCCAGAAAAGGCGAAGGCCCCACGCTGCTGGAGTTCAAAACATGGCGGCATTTCGGTCATTTTGAAGGCGACCCGGATGAAAGACAGTTTATTTACCGGGATGAAAAGGAGCATTGGGAATGGCTGGAAAAAGACCCGATACCGCGGTATAAGACGCTGCTCGTAAGCGATAAGGTGGCGACGGAGCAAGAACTGGACGCGATCGAAAAGAAGGTAGACGACGAGATCGCCGAAGCGACCACATTCGCTGAAGACAGCCCGTATCCGGATATTTCTACGTTGACGGAAGATGTCTATGCATAATGTTGAAAAGCACATAAAACCCATGAATGAAGGAGAAATATGATGGAAAAGATGTTATATGGCGTCGCGTTGAAAACTGCCATGGAATATGAAATGAAGAAGGACCCGATGGTTTTTGTAGCGGGTGAGGATGTAGGGAAATACGGCGGATGCTTTGGGCAGACCAAGGGACTGTTTGAAGAATTCGGCCCCGACAGGGTGTTGGATACGCCAATCAGTGAAACGGCGATCATCGGCCTTGGCTGCGGCGCGGCCGCCGCGGGGATGCGCCCTGTTGTAGAGCTGATGTACATTGATTTTGCGGGTGTCGCCATGGATGAAATCATGAATCAGGTCGCAAAAATGCGCTATATGTTCGGCGGGAAATGCAAAATGCCCCTTGTTATTCGTGCATCCTGCGGTGCGTCGTGCAGGCTTGCGGCGCAGCATTCCCAAATGCTGGAATCCATGTTCACGCACATTCCCGGGCTCAAGGTCGTTTGTCCGGCCACGCCGGCGGATGCCAAGGGCTTGATGCAGCAGGCGATCCGCGACGATAACCCGGTTTTATATCTGGAACATAAGGCGCTTTTGAACAGCCTAGAGGGCGAAGTGCCGGAGGGCGATTATTATGTGCCGTTTGGTAAAGCGAACATTATGCGCGAAGGCAGCGATATCACGATCATTGCGTGGAGCATGATGGTTCATAAGGCGATGGAAGCGGCGGAAGAACTGGCAAAGCAGGGAGTAAGCGCAGAAGTGATCGACGCGCGGACGCTTGTTCCGTTCGACAAGGAGACGCTGTTCAACTCCATCAAAAAAACCCACCGCCTCGCGATCGTTCAGGAGGATACGCGCACCTCTGGATTTGCATCCGAGATCGTAACGATGGTCGCGGAAACGTGCATCGACGAGTTGGAAGAAAATGTGATCCGTGTTACGGCGCCGGACTGCCCCGTGCCTTATAGCCCGGTTCTCGAGGATGCATATGTTCCGAGCTGCGAAAGCATCGTAAAGGAAATCATGCAAATATTCTAATCTGCAAGCTGCAACCATGGGAGAAAAGCAATGTCTAAGAAAATAGCAATACAAAGAATGGGTCAGACGATGAAGGAAGGTACTGTGATCAGGTGGCTCAAAAACGACAACGCCGCAGTGAAGACCGGAGACGCACTATACGAAATGGAGTATGACAAGGCCACGACGGACGTTCTGGCGCCGATCGACGGCACACTGCAGATCATCGAAGAGGCGGGCGGCACATTTCCTGTCGGTACGGTGGTTGGAATGATCTATGCGGAGGGTGAGCGGATAGAAGCGCGTCCTGCCGCCGTTTCTCCCATGAAAGGGCTGGAAACGCCGTCGCAGGCACCAGATCAAGCTGCAAAAACGCGCGAGTATAAAGCGTCCGCGTCCGTCAAACGTCTGGCAAGGCAAAAAAACATCGATTTGAGTACCGTGATTCCGGCGGACGGCATTAGAATTACTGAAAAAGATTTGGAGATTTTTGAAGCGGGAGGCGAAGTGAAAAGCGATAGCCAAACTCCTAAAATAAACGCTTCGCCTCTTGCCAAAAAAATGGCGAGGAAAATGGGCGTAGATCTGGCGCTCGTCACGGCGTCAAGTGCAAATGGGCGCATTTCTTCGGAAGATGTCACGGCATTTGCTTCGGTGGGAAGCGCTATTCCGCAGCCCGTTGCCATACAGGCAGTACAAACCATCAAGGAAGACGACAAGCGTGTCCCGTTTAGCGGTATGCGCAAAGCGATCGCGCGCAATATGAAGGCAAGCTATTTCAGCGCTCCGGTGGTTACTTATTCCACCGATGTGGATATGACGCAGTTTTTAAAGCTGCGCCAGGATTTGAACGGCGAATACGAAGCGCAGGGCGTCAAAGTGAGCGTCAACGATCTGCTGATCAAGGCGGTGGCAAAGGCGCTTGAAAAGTCACCCGAGATCAACGTCAGCCTTGAAAATGAGGAAACGCTCGTATATCGCTCCTGTGTCAACATTGGGATGGCGGTTGCGATTGACGGCGGACTCGTGGTTCCGGTCATCCGGGACGCAAACAAAAAAACGCCGGAAGAAATTGCACGCTGCACGAAGGACCTTTCTGAAAAAGCGCGCACGGGAAGATTGTCCGGCGAAGAGATGACTGGAGGAACGTTCACGGTCTCCAATCTGGGCAGTAAGGGTGTGGATATGTTTACGCCCATCATCAGCCCGCCGGAATCCGCGATATTGGGTGTCGGGCGGGCCGTGGAAAAAGCGGTCGTGCGCAACAAAGAAATCGTCGTGAGACCCATGATGGTCATAAGCCTTACCGCAGATCACAGGGTGATCGACGGCGCGCCGGCGGCGGATTTTATGCAGACGCTCAAGGCGATCATTGAAAAACCCGTTCTGATGTTCATATAAAGGGGAGACAAAACAGTGAAAACAGTTACGATAAGAAGAATGGGGCAGACCATGAAGGAGGGTACCGTTGTCAAATGGTACAAAGAGGATGGAGACTCCGTCGAAAAAGGCGACCCCATCTATGAAATGGAATACGATAAGGCTTCCGTGAAAATGGAATCCCCTGCGGCTGGAATCTTGAAAATCATTCTTGAAAGCGGTACGTTTCCTGTGGGGACCGTTGTCGCCGAGGTATATGAGAATGGCGAAAGCATAAATGATTCCTCCAAAATGCCCGATACAAAAGATTGCCCGGCGCAAACGGTGCCTGCCTCTGAGGCGGAGGAAGTGAATGCAGACGCTATTGTGATCGGCGGCGGGCCGGGGGGCTATGTCGCGGCAATCAAGCTCGCGATGAATGGTAAAAAAACAGTGCTGGTGGAGCGGAATCAGGTCGGCGGCACCTGCCTCAATCGGGGATGTATCCCCGCTAAGGCGCTTTTGCACAGCGCAGAGGTGTTGAACACGGTGAAAAACGCCGCGAAATGCGGTGTGTGCGTGACGGACTATAAGATCGATACCCAAGCAGTCAACGAAAGGAAAGACGGGATCGTGCGGCAGCTTGTGGGGGGCGTCGAATACCTTCTTGCCAAGCACAAGATAGAGGTCGTCCGCGGAGAAGCGTCCTTCATCGGGCCCAAAAATCTGCGCGTGGTTACAGAGGACGGAGCATCGAGAGAGCTTTCGGCGGACAACATTGTGATCGCGGCGGGGTCTGAAAGTACTGTGATCCCGATTCCTGGAAGTGATGGGAAAAATGTCGTCACCAGTACGCAGGCATTGGAATTCGATCATCTTCCCAAGGAGCTTGTGATCATTGGCGGCGGTGTGATCGGCATGGAGATCGGCAGTGTATACGCCGAATTTGGCACAAGGGTTACGGTACTTGAGGCCCTGCCAAGGATATTGCCGAATCTGGACGCTGAAATCACCGATGAATTTGTACGGCATCTTCCGGATGGGATGGAAGTGATTACGAGCGCAAGGGTGTGCGCGATATCCGATGTCCGCACAGAAAAGAACGTGGCGTATGAACTTGATGGCAACGAACAGAGCGTCACTGCAGACTGGGTCATGATCTGCGTAGGCAGAACGCCTGAAATTGCGGCGCTCACACTGGAAAAAGCCGGAGTTGTGCTGGAACGGAACAGAATCAAAACAAATGAAGCGCTTGAAACGAATGTCGCGGGCGTTTATGCGATCGGCGACGTAAACGGGAAGGTGCTGCTTGCCCATGCGGCTTCCGCGCAGGGAATTTATGTCGCGGAAAAGATATGCGGCAAAAAATCCGAAATCAATCTGGATCTTGTTCCGAGCTGCATCTACACGAAGCCGGAAATTGCCTGCATAGGTAAAACAGAGGAGCAGCTCAAGGAGGACGGGATCGCGTATAAGACCGGAAAATTTCCCTTCCGTGCCAATGGAAAATCTTTGGCAATGGACGAGCCGGAGGGCTTTATCAAAATACTGACTGGAAAAGAATATGGGGAAATCCTTGGCGCGCACATCATTGGCCCGCGCGCAACGGATATCATTGCGGAGCTTGCTCTGGCGATGAACAGCGAATGTACGGTGGAAGAAATTGCGAATACGATCCATGCGCACCCCACGGTGAGCGAAGCGGTCATGGAGGCCGCTGAAGCGGCAATGGGCTGTGCCATCCATGGTGTGTAAGCTGTCGTCCGGATGGCCGCAAAAGGCTTGTTGAATGTGCGGGAGTGAAACTCTACAAAAAGATGATTTTGCGCCGTCTGGCTCTGTTTGAAATTAGAGCCAGACGGTATTTTTGTACAAAATTTTAGCTTGAAGCGGCCGAATTTGAGCCATCTGAATGGTCTTTATGCAACACAAGGCGATTGCAAAAAACGGAGGTATGACATCATAGCGCAGGACTGCACATAGAATGCGGTACGCTGCTGCGGACTAAATAAAATGTGAGACATTTTCCATGTTTTATGGAACAAATACCACTTTGATGAGAATTGATTGACTTGCCCGGATAAGTGTACTACAATAAGCGAAACAAATGAAACAACAATCTCATGAAGCTTCAAAAATAAAGACAAGATAACCGGATAAAAATGAAACGATGACTTAAAACAGCATAATTGGATGCTTTGTTTCATATACCCTTTTATCGGCATATCAAAATTTTACATAAAGTGAGGACAAACAGGATGAGCTTTGGATATCATGGAAAATTGCTGTATATCGATTTGACCGAAGGAACACACAGGGAAGAATTTCCAAACGAGCTGGATTACCGCCGCTATACGGGCGGTACGGTGATGGCTGCCGCAAAGCTTCTGCGGGAAACGCCACCCGGTATCGGCGCGTTTGATCCAGAAAATCGGCTGATGTTTTTTCCGGGGATCGTGAGCGGCTTTGACGCGCCCGGGCTCTCCCGTTTTGTGATTTGCGGGAAATCCCCGGTGACCGACGGAATTGGGGAAGCGCGGTGCGAAGGACCGTTTGCCCGTGCTTTGAAAAAGACCGGATACGACGGCATCGTGATAAGGGGAAACTGCGCGGAGCCTTCTGTGTTGATTATAGACGACGGAAATGCGCGGATCGAACGCGCACGAGATTTGTGGGGCTTGACAGTTGGCGCGTGCGAACAAAAAATTCGCAAAGTATATCCTGCGGCATCAACCGCGATTATCGGCCCGGCGGGTGAAAATAGAGTGCGGTTCGCCAACATCATATGCGATCGGAATCATCAGGCGTCGCGGGCCGGATTGGGCGCGGTGATGGGTGCAAAGCAGCTCAAAGCGGTGGTAATCACGGGCGGGACGTTGCCACAGGTGTTCGCGCCGGAAAAACTCGCGCAAACAAAAGAATGGTTCGCTCGGGAAATGCAAAAGAATATTCTTTCTATGTGGCAGCACGACCGGCCGGGCTTTGGCGCATGGATACACACCCACGGGATCGACGCAGCAGTATGCGTCAACAATTACCAAACCTCGCAGTGTGATTACACGGCAGAATATACGCCGGAAAAATTTGCGCGATACTATAAAGGAGAGGCCAATTGTCCTTCCTGTCCCAATGATTGCATCAAGCGGTATGCGACAAAGGAAGACGACGCAGGTTCGGGCGGTCTGCATCAGGAGGCATTGGGCGCGCTGGGGCCGAATCTTGGAAACCGCGACCTGAAAAAGATCATTCATGCGAACGCGCTGTGCAACGAATATGGGCTTGATCCCAATTCGCTTGGCTTCACCATATCCTTTGCGCAGGAATGCGTACAAAAGGGACTTATGGAAAGCGACGGAATTGATCTGACCTTTGGCGACAGTCTTGAACTCGAAGAGATAATAGAGCGGATCGTGAAGCGGCAGGGGATAGGAGAATTACTCGCGGAGGGCGCATTCCGCGCTGCGCAGAAGCTTGGAAACGGCGCGAGGGAATGCGCGATGACAGTCAAGAAAAATGAGATGACGCCCATTGAAGCACGCTCGCAGACAAACCTGGCGCTTGGTTTCGCGACTGCCGCCTATGGCCCCCGATATGAAATATGTGAGCATGACTGGGATTTTGATACGGAGGTCGGCTGGGCTCATACGCTTGATTACAGCCGCACGGTTGGCATCATCGAACGCGTGCCCATGCAGCACCTCGGCAAGGATAAGGTCAAAAACTATAAAGCGCTGAACACGCTCTGGGCTGCCGCTGAGGCATTGGGTATGTGTATCTTTTCCACCGCTCCGACGCGGGTGTACAGTTTGGAACGGATCGCGAAGCTGTATCGGGATGTGACGGGCTTTGAAACGTCATCCTACGAGGTAATGAGGCTGGGAGAACTCAAGAATCAGCTTTTCCGCATCTATAATTGCCGCGAGGGGCTTGGAGCGCGAGACGATATGCTCCCCGAACGATTTTTTACACAGGAGATCGATGCAGGGAAACTGAAGGGAAACAAGCTTGATCGCGGGGTGTTTCAGGAGGCCATCGGCCTTTATTACGAAATGATGGGGTGGGACGAAAACGGTGTACCGCGCAGCGCGACGCTGTATGATCTCGGGATCGGCTGGGCGGACAATATGATAAGAAAATGATTTGTTCAAACGGACAAAGAACGAATAAAAAAACATGGAGGATGAAAGAATGAAAAAGGTAGCACTGTTGTTGGCGGTCATTATGCTGGTGGCGATCGGTTCTCTCGCGTGCTCGGCGCAGCCCGCCGGGATCGGCGGGAATGAATCTGCCGCGCCGGCAGAAGAAGGAACGACGCAAAGCGCAGAAGCAAAGACGGAGAAAAAGCCAGTGGTCGGCTTTTCAAACTGGAGCCGGAGCTTTGAATTCTATGTGGACATGGAAGCGGGCATCAAGGAAGTGGCAGACAAGCTTGGGATCGAGGTCATCACGCAGGATCCGAACGGAGAACTGACCGAACAGACCAAGCAGCTCGAAAACTTCATCACCCGAAAGGTGGACGGTATCATTCTCGTTCCCATCGATTCGGAAGCGTCGGGAGATGAAATTGAGATGGTGAACAAAGCCAATATACCGATCGTTACGCTGGACATCCAGGCGACCGGAGGCGGCGAAGTGGTCTGTCATCTTGAATCCAACAACTATATGGGCGGGCAGTTGTCGGCGGATTTCATTGCCGAACAGCTCGGCGGGAAAGGCAAGGTCGCCATCATCGACAACCCCACGATCACGCCGCTCATTGCGCGCACCAAGGGCTTTACTGACAGGGTAGCGGAAAAATACCCGGATATTGAGATCGTGACGACGCAAAGCGGAGATTCCAAGCGTGAAAAAGGGCTGGCAGTCGCGGAGAATATCCTGCAAAAGACGCCTGATCTCGATGCGTTCTACTGCACAAACGACATCATGGGAATGGGTGCGCTGCAAGCCGTTCAGGTAAAAGGGCTCGACACGATCATCGTGGGCTTTGCGGCAGAGCAGGAAGCGCTGCTTGAAATCCAAAAGGACGGAAACTATAAGGCAAGCTTTTCTCAGGAGCCGAAAGCCATCGGAGAGACGGGGATGGAAATGATGGCAAAAATTTTGAATGGCGAAACGGTGGAGGATTTCATCGCGGTGGATGTAGGCCTTGTTACAAAGGACAATGTGGATCAGTATTTGAAATAAGGATCGGAGGCGGAAACGGACGGTGTCGGATGATCCGTCCGTTCCGATTCCGCCCTGCAGCAGACAGGATCTAAGGGGGTGAACAGAAATGGATCAGTCAAATGCTGATATTGTCCTGCAATTCAACCAGATCAAAAAAGTGTTTCCCGGCGTTCTCGCGCTGGACGATGTTTCTTTTTCTGTCAAAAGAGGAGAAGTACATGGTCTCGTGGGCGAAAACGGCGCGGGAAAATCTACGCTGATCAAAATATTATGCGGCGTTTACCATGCGGATGGCGGGGAGATCGTGGTGGGCGGACATAACGCCCACATCATGTCGCCGAACGATGCGCAGCACGCGGGAATACAGGTCATGCATCAGGAAATCAGCGTGATTCCGGATATGACAGTGGCGGAAAACATATTGATGTACGATATTCCCAAAAAATATGGATTTTTCACAGACGAAAAAAGGATGAACCGTCGCGCGGAAGAGTTGCTGAATAAGCTCGGGCTTACGCATATCCGCGCAAAACAGCGTATGGGGGAACTGAGCCTTGCGGATCAACAGATGACCAATCTTGCGCGCATCATGTCCACCGATCCCAAGGTCGTCCTGCTCGACGAGCCGACAGCGGCGCTGACGATGAACGAAGCGGATAAGCTGTTTGAGGTCATTGGACGATTCAAGGAGATGGGCGTGTCGATCCTGTATATCTCCCACTACATCGACGAGATATTGGAGATATGCGATCGGATATCCGTATTACGGGACGGAAAATTCATCCGAACCGTGGCAAGCAAGGATGTGACGAGCAACGACGTCGTTGCGGATATGGTGGGAAAAATGCTCACAATCAGCCGCCGGACGCCGGAGCAGGCGGGTGGAGAAGTGCTGCGGCTTACGGGCGTATCCACCACGAGAACCATCAAGTATATCGATTTAAACCTGAGAAATAAAGAGGTATTGGGTCTTTATGGCCTGAACGGCGCGGGGAAAACCGAAACGCTGCGCGCCATCGCGGGCATCGATCCGCTTTTGACGGGCAAGGTGATGCTGTTTGGAGAGGATGTGAGCCGGGTGGGCAGCATACGGCGTATGGAGCAGGGCGTTGTTTACGCGCCGGAAGACAGGCGCAGGCTGGGGCTCGTGATGCAAATGTCTGTGAAACAGAACGCGTCGCTTGGAAATGAAAAGAAATATGCGAACGGATTTTTCGTAGACAACCAAAAGGAAAGGAAGGACGTGGATTATTATGTGGATAAGATGCACGTCGTCACCCCCACGATGCAGACGCTGATTAGTGCACTGAGCGGGGGAAACCAGCAAAAGGTGATCCTTGCCCGATGCCTCGCGCGTGATTCAAAGGTGTTTTTGATGGACGAGCCAACGGTGGGCATCGACGTGGGGGCGCGCGCGGAAATCTATCAGCTTGTGTCCGAAATCGTCAAGGGAGACGCGGCAGTTCTGATCGCGTCTTCGGATATGAACGAGATTTTGGAGGTGTGCGACAGGGTTGCGATCATCGCAAACGGAAGGATCGTTGCGATGATGGACAGGGAGGAAATGGCGGAAGAAAAAATGCTTCTTTATGCAATGGGGGACGAACAAAATGAATGAGAAAAATGTTTTGAAACGGATTACAGGATTCCGCGAATTTGGCGTTTTGATGGCGCTTGCGCTTTTGGTCATCATCTTTTCACTGACTTCGTCGTTTTTTCTGACGGGAGAAAACATCCTGAACATCACGCGGCAGGTATCGGTCGTATCCATTCTGGCAATCGCGATGACGCTGGTCATGATCACGGGCGGGATCGACCTTTCCGTGGGGTCTATCGTGGCCCTCGCGGGCATCATTACCGCAAGCGGGATGAAGGATATGGGGCTTTCCATGCCCGTGGCCATTCTGCTCGGGCTGCTTGTGGGCGTTGTGACGGGCGTTGTGAACGGGGGGCTTGTGGCGTTGCTCAATATGCCTGCGTTCATCACCACAATGGGTACGATGACGATGCTGCGCGGGCTTGGATATATTTATACGGGAGCGTACCCGATTTACGACCTGCCGACGGAGTTTAAAATGATCGGGCAGGGCTACATTGGAATCATCCCGATCCCCACCATTATTTTTGTGGTGATCGCGGTGATTGCGTTCATTCTCTTGAGCAAGACCGTATTTGGCAGGCATATTTATGCCATGGGCGGAAATGCGGACGCGGCAAAGCTGGCGGGGATCAAGGTGAAGCAGGTGAATGTGTCTGTCTATATCTTGAGCGGCCTGATTGCCGGAGTCGCGGCAGTGGTGCAGACCGCATACGTCGGTGCGGGGATGCCAACCATTGGCGAGGGATTTGAACTTGAAGCGGTCGCGGCGGCGGTCATTGGCGGCGTGGCGATGTCAGGAGGTTCGGGTACGATCCTCGGAACGGTGCTCGGGTCCATTGTGCTTGGCGTGCTGAGCAACGGACTGAGTTTGCTGGATGTGGATTCGTATGTGATGCAGGTCATTCGCGGGATGGTCGTTATTCTGGCTGTTTTGATCGATCAGCTGAGGATCATCATGGCCAATCGCTCACAGGTGAAGAGCACAATGAATGCGCTGCAGGGAATGAAGAAGGAATCCTGATAAATGAAAGAAAAATATAGGGAGTATACGCTGTCCCTTCTCGAGACATTGATCTCATGTGATACGACAGATTATCATGAGGGAAACGGGCAGGCGGTCGTGGAGCGGGAGCTGAAAAAGCTCCCGTGCGAGATACGGCGTATTGTACCGGATCCGGCGGCGCTCAGGCAGAGGTATGCGGAATTCAACGACGGGCACACTTATGGCGAGGACAGATATTGCCTGAGCGCGACCTTTCGCGGAACAGGCGGTGGACGCTCGCTTATCTTTAACGCACACATCGATACGGTATTTCCTGCGCAGCCCGGCGAATGGCATACGGAGCCGTTTTGTCCTGTGGAGCGGGAAGGAAAGCTGTATGGATTGGGCGCGTGCGATACGAAGGCGGGGCTCGCCGCCATGCTGAGCGCGCTGAAAATCATGTGCGAAGAGGGAAACGCTCATCGCGGGGACATCATCTTCCAGAGTGTCGTGGACGAGGAAGCGGGCGGAGGAAACGGTACGCTTGCGTGCCTTGCCGCAGGCGACACAGCGGATGCCGCGCTGATCGCCGAGCCCACAGGGCTCGTCCCTGCGAGCGCGCATGTGGGTTCTTATGCGGCGAAGGTCACGGTGGCAGGAAAAAGCGCGCATGCCAATCTCAAAAACAATGGAATCAGCGCGTTTGAAAAGGCGCTGCCTGTGATCGAATGGCTGCACGCGCTGGGCGCTGAGTGGAGTGAAAGAAAATGGCCGACACTGCCTGCGCCGGTATTGAGCCTGGTCAGCGTTCGCGCGGGCGATGGGTCTATGACGATCCCCGGAAGCTGCGAGCTGCTGATCAATTTCACCTATCTGCCCGATGGATATGATTATGAAGCGCAGTTTCACAGGACACTCAGGCAATGCGAACAAGCGGATCCGTGGCTTTGCGGGCATCCGCTTTTGGTGGAAAAGATTCATGACGTGAAGCCATGCTATTCCGATCCGCGAGGGGAATGGCCGGAGCATGTGCGCAGAGAGCTTTCGGGACAATGGAATAAGGAAGTGAGGATAGAGGGGATGGGCTGTGGGGCGGACGCTCGCTTTTTTTGCAATCAGGCCAATATTCCGGCTGTAATTTTGGGACCGGGAGACATTGGCGACGCCCATAGACCAAACGAATTTGTGGAGATTGGACAGGTGTACCGGGCGACCGAGGCTTATTTGTCCATTTTATCCGCATGGTGCGGATAAGCAGGAAAGGAGATTTATTATGGAACGTTTGTGGAAAGAACTGATCGACTGCGGAATCAAGTCTGTGGGTACGCCCGAAAAGGAGCGGGCGGAGGCGCTTATGTTCAATGAGCTGCAGAAAATATCGGCGGACGCCTACAAAATGGAATTCACCTTTGACGGTTGGGGATCGAATCAGCCTTCATGGCTGAAAATGACCTCGCCCGAGGAGCGGGACCTTAAGACCTACCTTTTTTTGGGCAGCGGAAATGGAGCGTTTGAGGGAGAAATACGGCTGATTGGCTACAATATCGTATGGAATATGTATTATTGGGATCGTTACGGAGTGTTTTCGGACGGCAGGCTGGTGGCGTATATTTCAGGGCGGCCGAATGGACGGCTGATATCGCAAACGTTGATTGAGGGGAACAGCGCCCTGCCGCATTTCATCGTGGACGAACATAATAACCGGATGCTTAAGGAAATGTTCGCCGCCAAAAAAACAGTGCGTGTGAAGGGAAAGGCGGCGACCTATACCGATCCCAATATGCGCGGCTGCAACCTCGTTCTCCCGCTGCGTGCCAAAAATCCGGAGGCCAAAAAGATCATTTTGTGCGCACATTACGATACGATGTATAACACAAAGGGGGCGTTTGATAATGGATCCGGCGCGGTCATTATCACCGAAATCGCACGCAGGATCACTCAAAAGCCGCTCCGAAAGGATATCGACGTGGTGCTGATGGACGCGGAAGAGTGCCGTCTTGAGGGCGCGAAGGTCTTTGCGGCGCAAACAGATCCGGACGAGATCGATTATCTGGTAAACATGGACGGCGCGGGACGGGGAGACGTGCTCGAGATTTGGTGCGGACACGAGCCCTTTGAGCGGGAGCTGATCGAATATTTGCTGGACGACGATACCTTTGCGCAAAAGGTCTATAAAAACCCACCGCCGCCCGGAAGCGATCACGTACCATTTTATGAGATGGGGATCGACGTGTGCGAGCTGACGGTAAACGATCAGGATCTTCTGCATATGCCGGAGGATGATTTTCAGCCGGGTGTGCTCGAGAATATGGAACGTCTGCTGCCGGTGGCAATGAAAGTCATGGATATGCGCTGAGCGGATCGGGACGGATATGGTGCGGAAGTAACGGCAGGCGATAAGGAAGTGAGACGATAATGAAGGTTACGATGCGCGACATTGCCAGAAGGGCGAATGTATCTTTGGCGACGGTACACCGCGCGCTTTCCGGTACGGGATATATTAAGGAAGACACGATGGAGCTTGTGATCAAGGCGTGCAAAGAGCTGGGATATGCTCATGTTGTCAGGAATGTAGACCTCAAATCCAGCTCCAGCCTGATTGGTATCATTACGGCGGACCTCAAAAACGAATTTAATGTGTTTCTCATCGAGGGGATCAGCGAAGCCGTGGAAAAGCAAGGTTATGAAACGGTGGTCTACGATCAGCAGGAAAACCCGAGCAGAAGCTGGAAGGCCATCGAGGTGTTTGCCAAACTGCCGCTCAGCGGAATCGTGCTGACACCCGTCATGGACACAACGACACTGGGGTTTGAATATCTCGGAAAGCTGGAAAAGCTTAAAATACCGCTTGTTCTGGTGGACAGAGATCTGAAGTATTCCCATTTCGACGGAGTTTTTCTCGATAATGTGTTCGGCGGTTATAGTGCTGTTATGGCGCTTTACCGCGCGGGACACCGGAGGATCGCGACCATCACAGGCACCTATTCCTCGCTCACCGGGCGCGAACGGCTCAGCGGATATAAAAAAGCGCTGCTGATTCACGGACTGAGCTATGACGAAGCGTACGTGAAGTCAGGAGAGTTTACCATCGACGGGGGGCACGACGCTGCAGTGGCGCTGTTTGACATGAGCGACCCGCCAACTGCGGTGTTTGTGGCAAATTCCGTCATGATGAAAGGCTTTATTCGGGCGGTCCACGAACGCAATATGCGAATACCTGAAGATATCGCGGTGATTTCCTTTGACGATCTGGTGAACACTTCGTCTGTACCAAACCTGAGTGTGATCGCGCAGCCAATGAAGGAGATGGGCGGAAAAGCGGGGGAGATATTACTCGAACGCATGTGCGAGCCTGCTCACTACAAAAAGGATACCGTGCGGCTGGTGTTAAACCCGAGTGTGTTGCTGCGTGGCTCGGAGAGCTACGGTTCAAACGATACTTAAGCAGGAAGCGGCGCGCTGCAATTCCTATAAAAACGGCGCGTCGTTTTTATATCAACAACATAAACTTCGCGAAAAGAGGTTATCTGAACGATAACGCCGCGCAACAATGGCACGAAAAAAGAATTGCTTTTTTTATAAAAAAATGTGACAGTAAAAACGACAGGCGGTGCGGCAGTCATCGCCTGTTTTTTTTGCGCGGCAGGCGCTGTCAAGGTGCTGCGGCAGATTGGGTGAAGCGCGTGGATTTTTGGCGGCGTTGCATTTGTGCGCTACATAAATGCTCATTTTTGAAGCTTTGCAGCAAAAAATCAATTCAGTTATTGCACATATGAGCAGAGTTGTCCCAAGAGTGGTTTCCTTTGAAAAAATTGCATGGTAATATGGGGTAAATCCCTTAACAAACAAGCACTTATCGTTTTTTATAAAAGCAAGAAAAGAATGGCCGGAGACAGAGTGAACGGTTTTTTGGGCGAATGCAAGAATTTTTTATGCACATATGCCGGTTTTGAATACGCTGAAAAAACGATCATGTGTGCAGAGAATATTTACCGCAAAAGGGTGCGTGCGTCCCAACAACAGAATTGATAGAACATTCCGGGAGGAAAGCGATGTTGAAAAAGTATGTGATTGGCGTAGACCTTGGAACCACAACGATCAAAGCCGTATTTTTGGATGTGCAGGAAAACAGGATCGTCTCTACGCAGACTGAAGAAATTTTTCCTGTGAAGACGAAACATGCGAACGAACTTGAATATGATCCGATGGAGTGGATGGATTATACGAAGCGAATACTCAAGCGGGGATTTGAAGCGGGCGTCCAACCGGAGGAGGTGGCGGGCATTTGCTTTGGCGGGTGGACGGTGGCGGCCTTCTTTGTCAAAAAGGACGGTACGCCTGTGACCAATGCGGTGCACTACAACGACATGCGGCATCTGGATTTGCTCGACGAAGCGGAGCGCCTGTACGGAGAACTGGCGGTCGAGCGGAACGGAAACTACATCGGGATGTACAGCGCCTCTGTAAAGCAGTATTGGTGGAAGAAAAACCGCCCTGAGGTCTTTGATTCCGCAGATTATGTGGCGAGCGACGTGAGCTTTATGAACTATATGCTGACGGGCGAGTGGGCATGGAACCGTGTGGAAGCGGGTTTTTACAGCCAATATAACGCATATACGCGCGAGTGGGATGAGGACATCATTCGTGCGATGGGTTTCGAACGCTCGATGTTCCCCCGCCTTGTGGACGCGTGGGAGGTGGTGGGCAAAGTCAGCGAAGCGGGTGCCGCGTGGAGCGGGCTTGCGCCGGGCACGCTTGTGTTTGGCGGTGTAGACGACGCTTCGCCCGTCGCGATCGCGACAGGGGCTGTGAAAAAGGGACAGGGATTTGTTTCGGCGGGGTCGGCGGCAAACATCGTCGCAAACACGGATCGGCCGATCTCCCACCCGACCGCGATCACCTATCCGCATTGCATCCCCGGGCTGACGATGGCCATCACCGTGATGTCCGCAACAGGGCTGAGCTACAAATGGATGCGCAACGCGTTTGGGCAGTTTGAAGGCCTAATGGCGGGCATGACGGGTGCGGACGCGTACGATTATATGAATGAGCAGGCCAAAAACGCAAAACCGGGAAGCAACGGCGTACTATTTCTGCCATATCTTGACGGAGACTATACGCCCAACAACGACCCCGATGCGCGCGGCGTGTTTTTGGGCATGGGAACGGACACGACCAAGGGGGATATGCTGCGCGCTTCGCTCGAAGGAGTGGCCTTTTCCATGCGGGACAATTTGCGGCTTATTCGCGAGCTGGGCGGAGAGATCGACAAAATCGTCATCACGGGCGGAATTGCGAGAAGCGCACTTTGGCTGCAGATCATTTCCGACATCACGGAATGCCCAGTCTCGCTTCCTGAAGAAACGGAGGGGGCGCCCTTTGGAAGCGCGATCATCGCGGCCGTGGGGGCGGGGCTTTACGACTCGTTTGAACAGGCGGTCGAGCGGGCGGTGCGGATTCGGCAGGACGCGTTTGTGCCGGATCGAAACAATCAAGAATTTTATACCGCGTTATACGAGGTATACAGAAGTTTGTATCCGAATCTAAAACAGGCGTTTGCCCGGATGACGGATATAAAAGAAAAATACGATCAAAATTAAAGGAGGAAAAAATGAAAAAATTATCAGTGATTTTGGCGGTTGTAATCGTAGCGGCCCTGTTACTCAGCGCCTGCACACCTGTGGACGCACCCGCGCAGAGTGAGAAGCCTTCCGAACAGGCTTCGGCAGAGGCGACGGCGGCGGAAGCAAGCACATCGACGGATCAAGCGGTCGCGCCGGGTGAGTTTAAGAAGCTTGGGCTGGTGCACAACGTGCAGTCTTGGCAGATGTATCAAGTTATGGAAAAGGCCATCAAAGAGAAATGCGATGCGGCGGGCGTAGAGCTTGTGGTTGCGGATGCAAACGGGGACGCGAACAAGCAACTGCAGCTCATCGAAACAATGATGAACTCCGGCGTGAACGGCATCATCGTGGTGACGATCGACGGCCCCACGCTTGAAGATGTCGCAAAGCGCTGCACGCAAAACGGCGTAGCGCTTGTGTCGATGTACATCGAACTGGAAAACGCGACGGCGAACATGCTGGTGGACGAGTATAAATACGGCTATGAAATCGGCAAGATGGGCGCGCAGTATATGGCGGACAACTTCCCGGACGAGGAGCTTGAGGTCGCACTGCTCAGAATCCACGATTATCTGCCGGGCATCGAACGCGGACGCGGCATGGAGGATGCGGTCAAGGAATTCTATCCCACGGCGAAGATTGTCAACGATCAGAACTCCATTGATGTGGAATCGGCAATGAAATCCACGGAGGCAATTCTCGCGGGCAACCCGAATACGCGGCTGTTCCTTGCGGATTCCGACGATACGGGCGCGATCGGCGCTTATGAAGTGCTCAAGGCGAAGGTGAAACCGGAAGATCAGCCAAAATATTGCGTGATCGGCGCGGACGGTGTTCCGCAGGCGTTCGGCTACATCAAAGAGGGCGGTATGTATCGCGGTACGGTGGCGCTCAATAATGTAGAGATCGGCTATACGGCATTCCAGATCTGCGCGGACGCGCTGGCGGGCAAACCGTTTGAAAAGGTGCAATATTGCGACTTCGAGGAAGTGACCATCGCAAACGTTGATGAATATTTGAAGCAGTACGAGTAAGCAAAAACGGGTATGGGAGGGGATATTTCCCCTCCTGATACCATGTGTTTGCGGGCAAACAATACAATCGCGTTGAAAGGGCCGGAGGCAAATATGCAGGAAAACATATTGGAAATGAAGGGGATCACGAAAATGTATCCCGGCGTGGTGGCGCTTGAGGATGTCAATTTCACGCTGAAAAAAGGCGAGGTTCACGCGTTGATTGGGGAGAACGGCGCAGGAAAATCGACGTTGATCAAAATATTGGCGGGCGCTGTGAAAAGCGACGCCGGATCGATTGTGTTTGATGGGAAGGAATACCGGCACTATACGCCGCACGAAGCGATCGATATGGGTATCAGTGTGATTTATCAGGAATTTAATCTGGTTCCGCTGATGTCGATCGAAGAAAATTTATTTTTTGGAAAAGAAATCAAAAAAGGGATTTTTTCAGATAAAGCGGAGATGATGAAGCGCTCCAAAGAGATTTTTAAGCAGCTCGACATGGACGTCGATCCCTCCACGCAGGTGAAGGATCTGACCGTTGCGTATCAGCAGTTGACGGAGATCGCGAAGGCCATCTTGAATCAGGCGAAGATCATTGTGATGGATGAGCCGTCCGCAACGCTCACAAACAGGGAACTTGAAGCGCTGTTTGCGCTGATCCGCAGGCTAAAGGCAAACGGAACCGCAATTATTTTCATTTCGCACAGGCTGGAGGAGATTTTTGAGATCGCGGATACCGTTACGGTTTTTCGGGACGGGCATTACATCGACACAAAGCCGATCGCCGAGATGGACAAGGAAAAGCTGATCCGCATGATGGTCGGGCGTGAGCTGACAGGGACCTATCCGCACAACCGCAAGGTGCATGACGAGGTGGTTTTGGAGGTAAAGGACCTCTATAACCAGCATGTGAAGGGAGCCAGCTTCTCGCTGAAAAAGGGTGAGATATTGGGGATCACAGGGCTTGTGGGAGCGGGACGCACAGAGCTTGTGCGCATGATATTCGGCGCGGACGAGCACTTGGGCGATATGTATGTCAAGGGAAAAAAGGTGAAGATCAAATCCCCCGCTGACGCCATCCGCTACGGGATATCGCTGCTTCCGGAGGACCGCAAATCGCAGGGATTGCTGCTGAACATGGGGATTGACTTCAATCTTTCGATGATCGTGTTGAAATCGCTTTCCAAAAAAGGGTTTATTTCCGGTGAAGAAGAGCAGAAGGTCGTGAACGAATACATCAAAAAAATTTCCATCAAAACACCCTCTAGCAAACAGTTGGTGCGCAATCTTTCGGGCGGAAACCAGCAAAAGGTGGTGCTTGCGAAGTGGATGGCGACAAAATCGGACATCATCATCATCGACGAACCGACGCGGGGCATCGACGTCGGCGCAAAAGCGGAAATCTATGAGCTGATGGATCAGCTGGCGATGGCGGGAAAGAGCATCATCATGATCAGCTCCGAGCTGCCAGAGCTGATCGGCATGAGCGACAGAGCCATCGTGATGCACGAAGGAGAGATCGTGGGCGAGGTTTTGCGCGACGAGCTGGAGCAGGAAAAAGTTTTGACCATGGCGTCATCGAAAAAAGGAGAACTGGCATGAATAGCAAATTATCGGTAGGAGAATTTTTCAAAAAGTTTGGCATCGTGATCGTGCTTGTCGCATTATTTATCGTATTCGCGCTGCTGAACCCCTATTTTATGGATCCGGGCAACATTCTGGAACTGTTAAAGCAGGTGGCGTTTATGGGCATCATTGCCGTGGGGATGACGTTCTGCATGCTGACGGGCGGCATCGACCTTTCCGTGGGCTCGAATATGGCGCTTGCGGTCGTGGTCGCGGCGCTGACGATGGCGGCGATCCCGTTCGACACACAGGAGGCCAATGCGATCATGGGTTCGCTGGTGGGTGTTGCGGCGGCCACGGGTATCGGTTTTGCGAACGGATTCCTCGTCAATCAAATCAAGATACCGCCGTTGATCGTAACGCTGGCGATGATGCAGATTGTACGCGGCATGGTGTATATCATGACCGGTGCAATCCCGGTGTATGAAAACATTCCGTCCGTGTTCAGCTTTGTCGGACAGGGCAGCGTGGGCCCGATCCCCTTCCCGGTCATCGTGATGGGCGCGGTGTTTGTAATTGGCGGCATCATCCTGCACAAGACGGTATACGGCAGGCACATCTATTGCGTGGGCGGTAACGAAGAAGTTGCGCGGCTTTCGGGCATCAATGTCAAAAAGGTGAAGTATTCCGTCTATGCCATCAGCGGGCTTTTGACAGGCATTGCGGGCATCCTGCTGCTTTCACGCATGAATTCGGGTCAGCCGCGCGCGGGTATCGGATATGAGTTCGAGGTGGTGACGGCGTGCGTGCTGGGCGGCATTTCCATGGCGGGCGGTTCCGGAAAGCTGTGGGGCGTGTTCTTTGGCGTGGTCATCATGGGCGTGCTTTCGTACGGGCTGGTGTCCGTTGGCCTCAATGAATTTTGGCAGATGCTCATCAAGGGCATGGTGCTGCTGATCGCGGTGGGCATCGACTCAATGTCGCAGGCCAAAAAGCAGAATCTCGTGGAGCTGCGCCGCGAAGAGGAACGCAAAAAAGAAGCGGCGGCATAATGTGTAATAAAACGAAAAGGAGCAAGTATGGATATATTAGTGATCGGCGGCGGCCCCGGCGGGTATGTGGCGGCCATTGCGGCGGCCAAGCGCGGGGCAAAGGTGACGCTTGTGGAAAAGGATCGTTTGGGTGGGACGTGCCTCAATCGCGGGTGCATCCCCACAAAAGCGATCCTGCACAGCGCAAACCTGTTTCATGAGAGCAAAAACTTTGCGGAACTGGGCATTGTGGTTTCCGAACCCTCGGTGGATTACGCCGCGATCGCAAAGCGCAAGGACGGGATCATAAAACAATTGCGCGGCGGTGTGGAATTTCTGCTCACAAAGCTGGGCGTTCAAATCATCAAAGGAGAAGCGCGGTTTTTGTCGCGCGGCAAAGTGGCGGTTACAACAGATGAGGGGGAACAAGAGCTTGACGCGGACAAGGTGATCCTTGCTGCGGGCAGCGTGCCCACCGATCTTTCGTTTGCACAGGCGGATGGAAAAAACATCATCAATTCCGACCACGCGCTGACGCTTACAGAGCTTCCCGAAAGCATGGTTGTCATCGGCGGCGGGGTCATCGGCTGTGAATTTGCGCAGGCCTTTGCGCGGCTGGGAGTGCGGGTAAGTGTTTTGGAAGCGCTAGACGGGCTTGTGGCCAATATGGATGCGGACCTGTCCGCGCTGATGCAGCGTGTGCTCAAGAAGGATGGCGTGGACATTCATCTTTCGTGCAGCGTGGAAGGGGTCGTAAACGACGGCGCGGAGGTACGCGTCACCTACACCGAACAGGACGGCACGCAAAAAATAGCGGCGGCACAAAAGGTTCTGATTGCCACGGGAAGGCGCGCGGCGGCGCAATCGCTCAACGCGCAGGCGGCGGGCATCGTGGTCGGTGCGCGCGGAAATATTCCTGTGGACGACGCATGCCGCACCAATGTGGAGGGTATCTACGCGATCGGTGATGTGACGGGCGGCATTCAGCTTGCGCATGTGGCCTCCCACCAGGGCTTGATCGCGGTCGATCGGATATTCGGCGGGGCAGAGGAAATGGATGCGCGCATCATACCCTATTGCGTGTATACGAGCCCGGAGATGGCAGCAATGGGGCACACGGAAAAGAGCGCCGCCGAAGCGGGCTATGGTGTGAGGACAGGCATGTTTGCAGCTTCTGCAAATGGTCGCGCGCTCATCGAAGGGATGCGTGACGGGTTCTCAAAGGTGGTGCTGGATGCAAGCGACGGTACGGTGTTGGGCGTGCATCTGGCGGGGCCGAATGTGACGGAGATGATCTCGCCGCTGGCGGGCGTCATCAAATTCGAGGCGACCGCCGAAGACGTTGCGGAAATGATTTTTGCGCATCCAACCGTTTCGGAATTTATTCACGAAAGCATTTTGGACGCCAATAAAAAGGCGATTCACAAAATATAAAGATAAATCAGGAGGAATCAAATATGGCACAAAAATACCCGGTGAAAATCACGGTATACAGGAAGTTTGACTGCGACGAGCTGCCTGATTACAGCGGCGGCTGCCATGCGTTTGATGTGGGCGCGGAGTTTACGGTGCAGGTGGATGGCAAAATGCCGGAGGGCTTTTGCACATGGGCATGGCACGATCTGTGGCCCGCGATCATGACACTGCGCTTTGGCGGAGAGTTTACCTACTGCAAGCAGGGGAACCTGATGTATTCCGCTTGCTCGGACGGCCTTTCCCCCGTGGTGTTCCGGCTGGAACGCACCGCAGGGTAACTTATTATATTTGAATCAAAGGAGAATAGGAAAATGGCAATGTTGAAGGAATTGAGAGAAAGAGTATTGGCTGCGGGAAAGAGGCTGCGCACATATGACCTGATCGTGATGGCGGGCGGCACAGTCGCGGCGAGAGACCCGGAGACAAACCTGTGCGTCATCACCCCCAGCGGGATGGAATATGAAGACCTGCGCTGGGAGGATATGTGCGTCATCGATATGGAGACGTTTGAGCTGGTGGACGGATTCCGCCGCCCGTCGTGCGCGTGCGATATGTTTACGGCTGTGCTGCGCGCCCGTCCGGACATTTTGTGCGTGACCCACTCCCATTCGCGTTACGCGACGGCGTTTGCGGTATGCGATAAGGAAATTCCGGTGGTGACGACGACGCACGGAAACCTGGTGGGCGGCCCGGTGCCGTGCACGCATTGGGTGCATCCTGATCCGCACACGGAAGAATATTTGCAGGACATCGTCGATACGATGGGAAAAGGTTACGCAGTCAACATACGCAACCACGGACTTGTGGTGGGCGGCCCCACAGTGGAAGAGGCGATCGAAAACATCATCACCTGCGAGGTGTCCGCGCAGATCGCGTTTATTGCGGAGCAGATGGGTAATCCGTATTTCCTGACGGCGGACGAGGCGGATCGCGCACATCGCTTTGCGAAATCGGTCGTGGGACAGCACATCAAATAAATCAAAAAATCCGGGGAACAGGCTCGCAGAAAGAGACGGAGGGATCAGGCATGAAATACAAACCGTTGGGAAACAGCGGGATCGACGTATCGGTCATTGCGCACGGAACATGGGCGATGGGAAACGATTTTTTTGGCGATGTGGACAAGGAACGCGCGATTCGCGCGATCCACGCATCTGTGGATTGCGGCGTGAACCTCATCGACACGGCGCGCGCGTATGGTGAGGACTGCGCGGCGGAGAAAGTTGTGGGAGAGGCCCTCGTCGGCATACGCGACGAGGTCGTTCTGGCGACAAAGGTGGGCGTACTGCGCGCATACGGCGGCAATTATGTGAAGTGCAGCGATCCAAACGTCATGCGCTGCGAGTTGGAGGAATCTCTGCGCAGTTTGAAAACGGATCACATCGATCTTTATCAGATTCACTGGCCGGATTATAACAATCCACTGGAGCCGGCACTCGAAGCGATGCTGCGTTTCAAGGAAGAAGGTAAAATACGCGCCATTGGTGTATCGAATTTTTCGCCGGAGGAAATGCAGGTGGCGGTGGATATCGCGGATATTGCAAGCGTTCAGCCTCCGTTGAGCATTTTAAACAGGCAGTCGCTTGAAAACGGTGTGCTGGATTTCTGCGCGAAAAACGGGCTGGGCGTGCTGACGTACGGCTCGCTCGGCGGCGGTATCCTGTCTGGGAAAATGAATCGGCTGAGCATTGGCGGCAACGAACTGCGCGGCGCGTTTTATCCCTATTATGAGGAACCGATGTGGTCGAAATGTCAGAAGCTGCTGGAGACCCTGCGCAAGATCGCGGGGCAAAGAGACGTCAGCGTCGCGCAGGCTTCCATCAACTGGGTGCTTGCGCAAAGAGGTGTGACGTGTGCGCTCTTGGGGGCGACAAAGCCCGAGACGGCGATGGAAAATGCAAAGGCGGCCGATTGGACGCTGAGTGACGGGGAACGCGCGGCGATCGACGCCGCATATGCGGCGGCAATGGCTTAGCTCAACAAAACTGCACGGAATGGCGGGGAAGTAAATGAAATTTGATGAAACGCGGGAAACCTACGGGAAAATTGCGACGCTTTATTATATGGGTGAATTGTCACAGGATGAGATCGCAAACATCTTCCACATTTCACGCTTTAAGGTATCGCGGGTATTGAAGCGCTGCCGGGAGCTCAACATCATCGAGTTCCGGGTCAACAACAAACCGCATTATTACAAGAGCATGGAGGGACAGCTTGTAAGAGGGCTGAATATCAAAAAATGCATTATTGTGAACCCGGGGACCACTGCAAACGAATCAAAGACCAACGTGGGCAAGGCGGCGGCAAAATATTTTTCTAATCGCCTCAAGGACGGACTGATGGTGGGGCTTGATTGGGGGACGACGCTGCAAACGATGGTGCGCGAGTTCACCCCGGAACAAAAATACCGTGATTGTCTGTTTGTGCAGATATCAGGGAGCACGGCGTCGCAGTCCGTTTCGGACGACTGGTATATGGACGGGCACGACATCGTCAAAAGCTTGGCGGAAAAAGCAGGCGCGCAATGGTCTTTGTTTCCGGTGCCCTACATTGTCAAGGACAAAATATTGCGGGATATGCTGCTCGAGGAAAAAACCATTCGCAGTCACATCGATTATTTCCCCAAACTGGACATCGCGTTTTTCGGTGTGGGGTCTTTCCAGCCGGAGGTGTATATCCCGTTTTATAAGAATTACCTTTCCGTCAAGGAATGCAATACATTGAAAAACACCGAACGGTTTGGAGAACTGTTCAGTTGTCCGCTCGACATGCGGGGAAACGTGATGGATTCGATTCTAAAGGATCGCATCATGACGATTGAGCTCGACGTGCTGAAAACCATTCCTGAGACCGTGGTGCTGGCAGCGGGTAAGGACAAGACAAATTCGCTGATCGCGGCGGCGCGGGGCGGCTATTTCACCACGATGATCACGACGGAGGTGGTGGCGCTTTCTGTGCTCGAATATCTGGAACGGGAGCGGGAAATGTAAAACGCATGCACACATGAGCACACAAGAACCGGGGCGTGTTGACTTTCATCGGGCGAAACGCAAAAATAGGGATAGAACCAAATTGACAACAATCACAGGAGGTTATCATGGAGCTTTCCAGGGAACAAAAATTAACAATTTATGAAACGATGCTGCTCATAAGAGAAACCGAGCAGAAGATGATGGAGCTTTACAAAAGAGGCGAAATCGAAGGGCATATGCTGCCCTGTTTGGGACAGGAAGCAATCCCGGCGACACTGGCGCAGGTATACACCGACGAGGACTACCTCGTGACAGGGCACCGCGGCGGCGGACACTATTTCGCGCGCGGCTGCAACTATAACGCCTTCTGGGGCGAGATGTTTGGCCGGGTGACGGGCGCGACGCGCGGACGCGGCGGACAGATCCATTTGATGGATAAGGAAAAAAAGGCGCTCACAGGAAACGCGATCGTGGGCGCGCAGTGGGGCATCGCCGCCGGCGTGGCGTTTGCTGCAAAGCGTGACAATGCGGCCGTCGTATGCGTGGGCGGCGAAGGTTCCACCAACCGCGGAACATTCCATGAAAGTCTCAACCTGACGGCGGTGCAGACGCTGCCGGTGCTGTATGTCATTGAATTCAACAACCGCCAGATGTGGAACGACTGTACGCACACCACTGCTGTTGACCGCATCGCCAAGCGTGCGGCAGCCTACGACATCGAGGGCGCGACGGTGGACGGAAACGATCCGGACGCGATCTTTGAACAGGCAGCGGAGTTCATGGGAAAGATACGCGCGGGCGGAAGGCCGTGCCTGCTCGAATGCGTCACAAACAAATGGACGGACAGCGTCAACAGCGCGCGCAACACGCCAGAGGCGATCGAAGGCTTTAAGCAGCCCGACGTCGATCCCATCTACCGCTATGAGACAAAGCTCAAAGAGCAGAGCATCCTGACGGACGCGCTCGACGGGCAGATCAAGGAACGCGTGCATCAAAAGGTGATGGACGGCATCGAATTTGGCAGAAACAGTGAAAAACCTGAAATCACGGACGGCATCGATCAGGTTTACAGCCAGCCGGTTGTGTAAGGGAGGAAAGACAATGAAAACGATGAGATTTATAGAGGCTCTGCGCGAAGGGCTGGCGGAAGAAATGAGAAGAGACCCTGCCGTGTTCCAAATCGGCGAATCACTGGGACGCGAACAGGGCGGTATGTTCAAGGTGACGGACGGGCTGGATCGGGAATTCCCAGGCCGCGTCATCGACTCGCCCATATCCGAGGCGGCGTTGGGCGGCGTCGCGGTGGGCGCGGGCATGTTCGGCATGCGTCCTGTGGTCGAGATCATGTTCGGATCGCTGATGCCGCTGCTGCTGGATGAGATCCACAATCAGGCGGGCACACTCCACTATGTGTCGGGCGGGAAGTTCAACTGCTCAATGGTGGTGCGCACATGCAACTGGATGCGCATCATATCCGGCCCGCACCACTGTGGAAACTTTGACGCGATGTTCGTCAATTCGCCGGGCGTGAAGGTGGTGGTGCCCTCCACACCATACGACGTGAAGGGGCTTATCAAAGCTTCCATCCGCGACAACGATCCGGTGGTGTTTATGGAATATTCGCCGCTCTATCAGGTGAAGGGCGAGGTACCGGAAGAAGAATATGTGCTGCCCATCGGCAAAGCGGATGTAAAGCGCGAGGGAACGGATGTTTCCATCATCACCTATGGAGTGGGTGTGCACGATGCGCTGGCCGCCGCCGCAGAGGCGGAGAAATCCGGAATCAGCGTAGAGGTGGTCGATCTGCGCACCATCCTTCCATACGACAAGGAAGCGATCCGCAAATCGGTTGCGAAAACCGGACGCGCGATCGTCGCGTATGAAGGCTTTAAGACGGGCGGCGCGGGCGCGGAGTTTGCGGCGTTCATCGCGGAGGAATGCATTGAGGACCTGTCGGCGCCCGTACTGCGCGTGGCGTGCAAGGACGTTCCCAATCCCTCCAACTCCCGCCTGATCGAAGGGCTGAGCGTGGGTAAAAAGGACGTCGTGGATGCGATCTTTAAGGTGATGGAATAAAGGAGAACGGGCAGTGGCAGAATTTATTGTTTTATCAAAAATGACGCTTACAATGGAAGAAGGAACCGTCGCAAAATGGCTTGTTTCCGAAGGCGACGCGGTGAAATTGGACGATCCGCTTTGTTCGGTGGAAAACGAAAAAGAGACGGAGGACATGCTTTGCATCTACGAAGGCACCATTCTGAAGCTGATCGCGGAGGAAGGGGAGCTTTACCCGGTGAACACGCCCATTGCTGTCGTGGGGCAGCCGGGCGAGGATATCTCTTCGCTGATGTCGACGCTCGAACAGGGCGCACAGGAGGAAGAGACAGCGGTGCGTCAGGTCGCTGCGCCCGCAAAAAATGTGCAGGGTAAGATGATGCCCAAAATCCGCAAGCTGATCCAACAGAAGGGCATCGACGCGGACGAACTCATCCGCTTTTGCGGGGAACGCAAGGTCACGGAGGAAGAGATCGCGGCGTTTGAGCAGAGCAAGGCGGGCGCTTCGGGCGCGCCGGTCATCGAGGCCGCGGCAAACGACCGCGTCGTGAAGGCTTCGGCCATGCGCAAGACGGTCGCAAAGAATATGAAGGAAAGCTGCGAGCACACGGCAAGGCTTACCAATTTCATGGAGGCGGATTTGACGGATGCGTTCGCGCTGATGAAAAAGCAGAAGGCGGATGGAAAACGGATCTCCGTGACGGCGCTTATCATCAAGGCGGCGGCGCATGCGCTGCGTGAGCACGAGATCGTCAACACCGCATATCAGGAAAGCAGCGAAGAGATCATTTATCGCGGAGACGTCAACATCTCCTGCGCGGTGGACCTGAGCGAAGGGCTGGCTGTGCCGGTTGTGATGCACGCGGATGCACGGGACGTGTATGAGATCACTGCGGATATCGATGGGTTTGCGCAAAAAGGCAAAGAAGGAAAAATCACCAACGACGAGATGAAGAACGGCACGTTCACCGTTTCCAATGTGGGTATGCTCGACGTGCTGACCTTCACCCCCATCATCAATTATCCACAGACGGCGATTTTGGGCGTGGGCGCGGTGCGCACACTGCCGCGCTATGTGGACGAGGCGTGCGCGAAGATCGAACCGCGCAAAATCATGCAGCTTGCCATCACCTATGACCACAGAGTGATCGACGGCGCGCCGGCGGGGCGCTTTTTGCAAAGCGTAAGAGCGCTTCTTGAAAAACCGGAACAACTGGTATGAGCCTATGCGTAAAAAGCTGAGGGACTTGCCCTTTGGGCTGTATGAAAAATCTGTTTGTACGACGTGGAGTTGGGAGGATAAGTTTTCGCTTGTGAAAGAAGCGGGCTACGACTACTTTGAAATCGCCATCGACGCAACGCCCCTAAAGCTCGAACGGCTCTCAAACAGAGAGGAGCAGTTGAAAATCCGCCGTGCCTCCGAGCAAAAGGACATGCCGCTTTACACCTTCGCATTTACCGCGAATCGTTTTTTTCCGTTGGGAAGCGAGGATGAAGCGGTGAGAAACGAGGGCGTGCGGCTTTTGAAAAGCGCGATGGATTTCGCGGCATTTGTGGGCGCGCGGGTCATGCAGTTCGCAAGCTATGACGAGTACGAAAAACCGCGCAGCAAGATGACGGAGGCGTACTTCGTCCAGTCGCTGGAGGAATGCGTCAACCACGCGGCACACAGGGGAACCGTGCTGGCGCTCGAGACCATGGACAGCGACTTTATGGACACGACGCAAAAGGCAATGCGCTATGTGCGCATGTTCGATACCTGCTATCTGGGCCTCGATGTGGACCCGGGCAACATCACGGCGATGGGTAACGATCCGGTGAGCGACATGGCGTTTGGCTCCGGGCATATCGCCGAGGTGGAGTGGAAGGACGTGATGCCGGGCGACGTGCGTAATACGTTTTTCGGTGAAGGCGTCGTGGATTTTGACGCGTGCTTCAAAGCGCTGCACAACATCGGCTATCAGGGCTTTATGGCGGCGGAAATGTGGGCAAACGACGATCCGTCCACGCACCATAGGATTTTTGAGGCAATCGCTTTCTTAAAGGACAAAATGAAAGATTATTGACAGACAAAAAAAGCGCGTTCGCGAGCATTTCGCGGGCGCGTTTTTTGATTTTGATGCATCATGGCGCGCATGGCTTTTCTACGCGCCGAAGCGTTCGCTGTTTTTGACGACGAGCTCGGCCTGTTTGGCATAGGTGTCCTTGAGGATCGGATACAAGGAGCGATAGGTGCCGTAATACTCCTCGTAAATTTCCACATTGACCGGATCGGGCTTCACCTCCCCGGTGATTTTGATGATGGATTTGCACGCGTCCTTCAACGAGGAAAACGCGCCGCATCCCACAGACGCCATCAGCGCAACGCCGCACGCGGGGGCCTCCTCGATGCTGGTCGAAAGGATGGAGGCGTTGAAAATATCGGCCTGTATCTGCCGCCACAGCATGCTTTTGGCACCGCCGCCCGCCGCGCGTATTTCGTCGACCTTGATATCGTATTCGCGCAATATCTCGAGCGTGTCGCGCAGGCTGAAGGTAACGCCCTCCATCACGGAGCGGCACAGCTCTTCACGTCCGTGGCGGTAGGTGATGCCAAAAAATACACCCGAAGCGTTCGGATCGGAATAAGGCGTACGTTCGCCGTTGAGGTAGGGCAAAAAGCACAGGCCCTCGCTGCCGGGCTTGGCGTTTTGCGCAAGCTCGCTCATATAGTCGTATACGTCCTTGCCCAGCGTGGCAAGCTCTTTTTTTTCTGTGGGGAACATGGAATCGCGCAGCCATTTGAACGACCCGCCCGCGCCGAGCGTACAGCCGAACAAACACCATTTTTCTTTTTGCACATGGCACATGGAGAGCGCGGCGCGCGGAAGCTTATCCGCGATGGGTTCGTCCATTGCCGCAAACACAACGCCGGACGCGCCGATGGTGGAGGAAACCATGCCCGCGTCGATCACGCCGTTGCCAACGCCGCCGGCAGGCTGGTCTCCGCAGCCTGCGACAACGGGAATGCCGCTTCGAAGCCCCAGCTCCTTTGCGATCTCTGATTGCAAATAGCCCGCGACATCACAAGATTCCAACACCCGTTCGGGCACGATGGACTGATCGATGCCGCACATGGAAAACAGCTCCGTTGACCATGTGCGTTTGGGCACGTCGAACAAAAAGGAACCGGAAGCATCCGTGACCTCGGTGGAAATTTCCCCCGTCATCATAAAACGCAAATAATCCTTGGAAAACAGCACCTTGTAGATTTTCTCGTAATTTTCAGGCGTGTTTTTTTGCATCCACATCAGCTTTGGCGCCCAAAACCCCGGCAGGGGATGATTTGCGGCGATCGGAAGGAAGGTATCGCTGCCGATCTGTTCCTCGATCCACGCTTTTTCCTTCGTGGCACGCTGATCGAGCCAAATGATGCAATTGCCGATGGTGTTCAAGTTTTTATCGAGGCAGGTGGTCGCAAGCATTTGTCCGGTGATGCCGATGGCCTCAACTTTTTTTCCCGCGTCGCTTGAATGCACCGCTGTTTTGACCGCCTTTTTGCATGCGCTCCACCATTGCGCAGGGTCTTCCTCCGCATAATGATATTTCGGCGTGATCATGTTGTATTCTTCATAGCCGATCCCGGCGAGATATCCGTTTTCGCCGATCACGATGGCTTTCACGCCGTTTGTGCCCGCGTCGATCCCAAGAAAGTATTTCATCCTTCAACTCCATCAAATCTCAACAGGAATCCCTGTATGTTTTCATTTTTTACGGCTTCAAGCGGTCAAGAAGGCTTTTGGCGGTATATTCGTCTGTAATCAGCACGTTGAAAAAATTCCCTTTTGCACCGCCGATGATGGCGTCCACCTTAAATTTCCCTCCTGCGGTCGCAATCACCGTCGGGATGCTTTTGAGCGTTGCGGTGTTGACGGCGATGACCCGCTGGGATACCGAGACGTTGCACGGCTGACCGGAAATGTTGTAAAACCGCGCGCATACACAGCCCACGGCCCCGCTTTTTCTAAGATCCTCCATGTCGCCCTTTGTGAATGCGTCAGGGTCTGTCATGAAGACGTTTTCCGCGGTGGAGGAATGCTCGAGGTCGCCGTCGATGCCCACAATGGCAATGTCGAGCGCCTTGGCTTTCGCAAAAATATCTTTTAATGGACGCGAATCCAAAAAGGCCTGCGCTGTCAAGATGTTGGCGGCGATCATTGGCCCATACAGATAGCGCACTGTACTGCGCGGGAAATTGGAAGCAACCTTTTCGCATAGCGCGTTTGAAAGGGTGTTGACCTCACGGTTTGTTCCAAGCCCGCCAATCAGCGGAATGAATTCCACATCTTTGATTTTGTTCGTTGTCTTGACCTTGTCGGCAAAGCTTTCAAGCGTTCGTCCCCAGCCGATGCCCACGTGACCGCCGCTCTTGAGGATATTTGAGAGATAGCCCGCCGTTGCGCTTCCGATGCGGTCGGAGATGATATCCCTGTTGTCGCTGGGCACGTTTACGATTTTTACATCCTCGATGCCAAGAAGATTGCGCAGAGCGATCTCGTCTTTAAGAAACGCGTTCGTGTTGCGCGGCTCTGCGATTTGGATGCGCACGATTTTTTCCCGCTTTGCCTCCTTGAGCATCTTGACGATCGTCGGACGAGAAATATTGAGCATTTTGGAAATCTCCGCCTGCGTCTTATCTTCCATATAGTATAAATGTGAAATTTTGACCTTGAGATCGTATCGTTCTTCTGCGGAAAAAGCCACCGTATTGTCTCCATTTTCATAAAATAGATTTTCAGCCGATTCTATTAAAATAGTATCGTACAGGTTAACGATTGTCAATGTAGCATACAAAAAATAATTCATTTGTAAAAAACATGTTGCATTCTCAAAAGAACAGAACATTTTTTTGAGAACAGAACACAGCTGTGTCTGCGTGAGAATCCTTTTTCAAAGCGATTTTTAAAAGGATCGCTTTTTGAGGAGAACAATTTGCGCCGCAGAGTCATGAAATCAATTGAAAAAAAGAAATTGACTTCATGAAGTTTTTATGGTTTAATCAATGTAATAAGCAAATGTTAACTTTATTTAACGAAGTAAACATTTGAAAACACAATCCTACAGAATTTATCCTGCAGAAAAGTAAAAATTGTTTCTTGGCGCGGCGCGTTGAGAAAATTTTATGCAAATTAACTAAAGTTAACAAAGTTAACAAAAAATAATTGATTGGGGAGCATACATGGAATTTGGGTTGATACTTGATACAGGCTTTGAAATAGGGGAAACACCCATATGGGACCAAAGAATTGGAAAGCTTTACTACACAGACCTCTTTACGGGCGATGTGCACCGGTATGATCCGCAAACGGGCGAAATAGAGACGTGGAAAACCAACGAAATCATTGGCAGCGCAGTCCCGACCAGCGACCCCGGTCAGCTCTTTTGCGCGCTGGAGACGGGCATGTACCTCTTAGACCTCAAAACGGGCGCGCTTGCCTTTTTGTGCGATCCTGAAAACGGGAAGGATGAAAACCGCTACAACGACACGAGGATCGATCCTGCGGGGCGAATCTTCACAAGCTCGGTTTCCAAGCTCTACGGCACGGACGATTACAGACCCGATATGCTGGGCGGCTTTTATATGGTGGATACGGATGGCAGTGTCCGCGTCATAGAAGATGGGATCAATCAATATAATGCGATTGTGTGGAACAAAGACGCCACAAAAATGTATGTGATCGATACGTACAACGAGGCGCTCATTGGCTATGATTATGACGTAAAGACCGGCCCTGTGGGCAAAGGCGAGGCGCTCATCCAATTTGGCGAGCTTGGCATGCCGGATGGTATGTGCATCGACGCGGAGGACAATCTTTACGTGTGCCACTGGACAAAGAAGCTGTCCATATGGGACAAAGACCTAAAGTGGAAGGAAACGATATCCCTTCCGGTGGAGTACGCCTGCTGCACGGGCTTCGGCGGCGAAGATATGCAAGATTTATATCTCGCGAGCGCGAAGTATCGATACACGGACGAACAATTGAAGGAAAACAAGGGAGCGGGCGGCATATTCCGCGCAAAAAGCAAGGTGCGGGGCGCAGGAGACCACTTCTATCAAATCAAAAAATAAAGGAGAGTAAGGATTATGTATGCATTCGAATTTCAACTGCCGACTAAAATCGTGTTTGGCGAAGGGGAAGTTGCCAAGGTAGGCGTAGAGGCGGCCAGCTTTGGCAAAAAGGCGATGCTTGTCACCTATGACGAGGACTTTGTCAAGCAGGTAGGCTTTTACGATAAGGTCAAGAAAAGCTGCGACGCGGCGGGCGTTGAGCTTCTCGAATTTTTCGGCGTCAAGAGCAACCCGACGGCGGAGCACGCGGCCGCAGGCATCCGGATGGCAAAGGAACAAAAGCCGGACGTGATCATTGCACTCGGCGGGGGCAGCGCGATGGATGAAGCAAAGTTCATCGGTGTCGCGGCAAAATACGACGGCGATCCGTGGGATTTCCCCACGGGCAAGGCGGCGATCGAAGATACCATCCCGGTGATGGTGGTGGTGACCATCCCCGCGACCTCTTCGGAGCTCAACGGCACGGCGGTCATCACAAATGAGACCCTGCGCCGCAAGGACGGCTTTGTGAGCCCGATGATGAAGCCGCGTGTGTGCGTGCTCGATCCCGAGCTTACCTACACGATCCCCGTTCGCCAGACGGCTTATTCCGCAGCCGATATCGTGTCGCATCTCCTGGAGCACTATCTTGGGCATCAGCTTGCGTTCGCACCCTATCAGGATCATTTCTGCGAAGGCGGCATCCGCTCCATCATGGAATGTATGGATCGGCTTTTGAAGGACCCGAAGGATCACGACGCGCGCGCGGTGATGATGTGGCAGGCGTCGTTCGCATGGTGCGGTTTTTACGACTGCGGGTTCGGATTGCCGAATTCCAACATCCATATTCTGGGGCATTCGCTCTCCAACTTTTACGATACGCCGCACGGCGCCGCGATGTCGGTCACGATCCTCGCGACGATGCGCTATTACTTGAAGGAACGCACGGCCAAATATGCGCAGTTTGCGCGTGAAGTGTTTGGTGTGCGCGACGAAGACGATATGATCGCCGCCTGCGCGGGGATTGCCGCGCTAGAGGCGTGGTTCAAAAAAATCGGTACGCCGACGACGCTCAGCGAGGCCGGCATCACCGATCCCGACGCGATCGACAAAATGACCCCCGACGCGCTCGCGACTGCGGCGGCATGGGGAGAACTTGAGGAATATGGCTACAACGAGGCCGTGATCCGCGAGATGTTCGAGCTCTGCCTGTAACATAAAACAAGCCATGGAGGCGGGGAAAACCGCCTCCTGCGGCGATGGAACACCACCGGGAGACAATATGATTGAAATCAGCAACCTAACAAGAAAATACGGTGAAAAAACGGCTGTTGAAAACGTCAGCTTCAAAATCGAAAAGGGCGAGATCGTAGGGCTTCTTGGCCCGAACGGCGCGGGAAAGACGACGATCATGAAGATGATCACCGGCTATCTGATGCCCACAGAGGGCTCTATTACCGTCGACGGGATCGACGTGGTAGAGCATCCGCGCGAAGCCGCGGCGAAGATCGGTTTTCTCCCGGAAATCCCCCCGCTGTATGTGGAGATGGAGGTCGCCGAATATCTGCGCTTCATGTCCGAAATCAAGGGCATCGGGAAGGATCAGCGACAGGAGCGCATCGAGGAAGTAATGCAGATCGCGCAGGTTGAGCATGTGCAAAACAGGGTGATCGGGCATCTTTCAAAAGGGTATCGTCAGCGCGTAGGTCTTGCGGGGGCGCTGATGGGCATGCCCGAAATTTTGATATTGGATGAACCCACGGTGGGGCTCGATCCGCGGCAGATCGCGGATTTTCGAAACTTGATGATCGAGCTTGGAAAAAAACATACGATCATTTTCAGCACGCATATCCTGTCTGAAATCGATATGGTGTGCGAAAAGGTCGTGATCCTAAACGAGGGCCGCGTGGTGGCGGTAGACCGCATGGAGCAGCTCGGACAGGGCGGCCTTGGGAAAAATGAATTTCTGCTTCTGATTGGCGCAGGAAGGGAAGAGGCGGAAAGGGCGCTTGGCGGCGTGCTGGACGCTTCGGAATATACATTTACGGAAAAAGGCACGGACGGCGTGTGGTTCAAGCTGTCCGCCGATGATACGGTCGAACTGCGCAAACGCATTTTCTATGCGTTTGCAGAGGCCCGGCTGCCCATTCTTGAGATGAAAAACGTACAGCTGACATTGGAGCAGGTATTCTTAAAGCTTACGGCGGCTGATGCGGAAAAGGAGGCGCGCGCATGAAGTATTTATATCGCAAAGAAATGGCGGTCTACTTCACGACCCCCTTCGGATACATCTTTTTGGGCGTGTTCCTGATCCTCGCGGGCATTATGTTCACCATCTACAACCTGCTCGGCGGCAACGGGGATATGGCGGGGACCTTTGATCTGTTAAAGAATTTTGCGTTTATCATTTTTCCTGTGCTGACCATGAAGCTGTTTGCCGAAGAGCGCCAGACGGGAACGGAAATGGTGCTTGTGACCTCCAAACTCAAAATGACGGATATCGTCTTGGGAAAGTTTTTGGCGGCGCTCACCCTGTTTGGCATCGCGCTTCTCAGCACGCTCGTGTATGTGGGCATCATCGCCGCGTACGGCGACCCGAACTTTGGTGCGCTGATGGCCTCTTATCTTGGCTTTTTCCTTCTGGGGATGGCGATGAGCGCGGTGTGCCTGTTCATCTCCTCGCTGGTCGACAATCAGATCACGGCTGCAATCGCGTCGTTTGGGCTTCTGTTCTTCATGGTGCTGCTCGCCTCGTTTACAAAATCTATGACGATCCCGATCCTGACGCCCATATTGCAGGCCATCGCGATCACCGTGCAATATGATCAATTCACGCTGGGCGTGTTGAGCCTCGGGCCGATATGCTACTATATCGGATTCACAGTCGTGTTCGTGCTGCTTACCATCAAATGCATGGAAAAGCGGCGGTTCAACTGAGGGGGAGGACAGATATGAAAAAGCAGCAGTCAGTGATCGCGGCAAAGAAAAAGAAGTTTATGATACGCTCGGTGGTGTGGGTCGTGGTGGTGGCGCTCATTGTGATCTTTGGCGTACAGCTTGCCTACCTCGCGCCGTGGACATACGACATGACCGGGCAGCAGATATTCAACCTGAGCGGCGAAACCAAGACGGTGGCGGAAGAATTGCCGGGCACGGTGAGGATCGGCGCAGTCTATTCACAGAACAATAAGGATGCGATGGTTGAGGCGCTTTTAAAAGAATATGAGAAGCTGTCAGAGAAGATCGAGGTCGAATTTCTGGATGCGGAAAAGAATCCCGCTGCGCTCGCGGGTTATGAGATGGGCGAGGTGAAGGCTGTCGCAAACGGAACGATCATCGTGAACGCGAACGGGCGTTATAAGGTGATTGCGCCCACAGACCTGTTCACCTCCGACGAAAACGGAAATCAGTTTTATGGAGAAAGCGAAATTACGGGGGCAATCCGTTATGTAACGGCGGAAACGCTGCCCAAAATATATTTTTTGATCGGTCACGAAGAGCTCAATACGCAGACGGATTTAAGCGAGGCGGTTTCGATGCTCGAACGCGACGCGTATGCCGTCGACACGCTTTCCCTGCTTGAAAAGGGGAGCGTGCCGGACGATGCGGCGATGGTGGTGGTCGTCTCGCCCGCGCAGGACCTTGCGCAGAGCGAAAAAGAGGCGCTCGATCGCTATCTTGAAAACGACGGCAAGCTGCTGATGATGGTGGACCCCACGCTGAGCGCAAACACGAACAGCCTCAAAAATTTTGAAGAGATCGCCGGTTCATACGGCGTAAATATCGCAAACAATTTTGTGTTTGAAGAGGATCAGTCGTATTATCTGACGACGAGCAACATGTACCTCATCCCGCGTTACGGCGATCACGCGGTGACGCAGCAGATGATCGCCGAGCAAAAATATGTTGTGCTGCCGCTCGTGCGCGGATTGAGCGAAACGGAGCACGGCGAAACAGTCAAGATGACGCCGCTTTTGCAGTCGTCCGCGTCCTCGTGGATGCGTACGGATGTGACGATCGCGGACGAGGGGATGACGGGCGCGGATGTACCCGGCCCCATCAATCTTGCTTATGCTGTGGAAAAGAACGGTTCGCGCGCTGTGATCATCGGGGATTCCAACTTCATCACAAACGGGAATCTGACGATGCAGGGCAATGGAAGCCTGTTCGTCAACAGTGTGGACTGGTTGCAGGGAAACCGCGAATCCTCGATCATCGCGGGAAAGGTGATCAACTCGAGCAGTATGATCGTGCGCGGCACGGATTTTGTGAAGCTGATGATCATCTGTTGCGTGGTGATGCCGCTTGTCATGTTCGTTGGCGCGATCTTCGTCTGGCGCGCCAAGAAAAACAAGTAGCGCCGCGCGCAAGGGAGGATAGCCGATGCTAAAAAAGCACAAAAAGCTGTTGGTATCACTGATGATACTGGCCGTGCTGATCGTTGCCTATATCGCGCTCAGCACCTCGGAGGACCCGCGGATATCAGGCAAGCTGTATTCTGTCGAGGGACAGCAGATTCAGAGGATCGAGCTGAAAAACGGCTACGGAGAATATGAATTCACCCTGGCGAACGGGGTGTGGACGGTCAGTGAAAAGGGACAAAGCTACCGTACGAATCCGCAAAAGATCAAGATGATGCTGGATTCACTCAACGACTTCACGCTCAGCCGCGTTTTGGATCAGGAGATCGGGCTTTATGGTTTTGAAAAGCCGGTCGCAAATGTGACGCTCAAGACGGATACCGGGGAGGAATACGGGTTTTTGGTCGGGAATACAACGGCCAGCGCGAGCAGCGTATATGTCAAGGATGCCAAAAGCAATGTCGTGGGCATCACGGCCACGGCAACCGTTGCGCAGCTTGACGGAAGCCTGAGCGCCTACCGGGACAAAAACGTATTTACGATAGACAGCGCCAATTTGAGGCAGATGATCTACTATAAAGCCGGGCAGCCGGCAATCGGGCTTGTATCAAACGGAGAAAACTGGTACCTCAACCATCCGTACGAAGCACCCGCGAATCCGCTTGCCATAAACGAGCTGCTCGCGATGCTCAATGGGTGGACCATTGCGGGATTCCCCGACACAGAGCAGGTCGATGAGGCGGATATGGGCCTCACCGACAAAAGCGACGCGCTTGTGCTGATGGACGCGAACGGCAACAAGCAGATGCTGCAATTCGGCGGCACATCCGGCTCCGCGACGTTTGTGAGGACGGGCGGCGAAGGAGACGTTGCGATGCTGTATACGGCGGATATTGATTTTACCGGCTTTGACGAGCAAAACCTGCTGTTCGTAACGCCGCTGCGCGCACCCCTCGAGCGCGTGAGCGAAATGGCGATCACGCTCGATGGAAGCGAATATCAATTGAAAGCGGATCACGTCGCAAAGACGGCATCGCTTAATGGACGGCTGATCGATTATGAGGATTTTGTAGGAATCTACTATAAATACATCCTGCTGGTCGCCGACGGGCGGGATGATGCGGGACCAAAGGACAAGAGCGTGGTCGCGCAGATGCGCACGACAGCAGACGACGGGCAGGAGCTCAAACTGACGCTTGTGCCCCGCGATGAAAGCACCTATTTCATGGTGCTGTCGGATGGAACGTCCGTCTACTATATGAACCGTCAGCGGTTAGAAGCGCTTGCAGAGCGCATCGCGGCTGTGGACGGAAAATAATTTGTGAATTACCGGTTTTACGGTATTCAACATAATAAAAGAAGGAGGAATAAGAAATGAAGAAAAGTACGAAAATGGTAGCAGTTGTTGTTGCGATCCTGCTCGTGTCTGTGGCGTTGATTGCTTGTGCCGCACCGGCTACGCCGGCAGCGACGGACAGCGCCGCTCCGTCGGAATCGGCGGCAGCGCAGGAATCCAAACCCGCCGAGGGCATGGCGGATCGTGAGGTGACGATTGGCAAGGTGCCGATCACGCTGAAGCACGACGTGCACGGGAACGACTCCAAATGGGCGAAAATCTACGCTGAAGAACAATATGGCGCAGGTTACGAAGTGATCGACCCCGACAATGACCTGAGCAAGGAAATTGCAGCGGTAGAAACCTTCATCAGCCAGGGAATGACGGGCATCATCCTGCACCCGGTGACGGAAGACGGCGTAGACGAGATCATCACGGAAGCGCGTGACGCGGGCGTGAACATCATGTCCTATTGCGTGAAGCCCACGGGCGAAAAGGTTCCGTTCCTCGGCATCGACGAAGCGGAAGTCGCTTCCCAGATGGGCGCCGACATGGCGAAGCAGTGGGTCGAGCTCTATCCCGACAAACAGGTTCAGGTCGGCCTCGTGAGTTGGACAGACATCGCGTTCTGCTTCGATAACAGAACCGGCCCGTTCCTTGAAGGCGTAAAGACGGTTGTTGACTATCTGCCCACGGACGACAGAGGCTTCAAAAACAGCGCGGGCGAAACGCTGACCGGCGCAACGTATTGGGAGCACGCGGGCGGAGACCTTGAAAAAGCAACAAAGGTCACTGCTGACGCGATCACCAAGTACCCGGATGTCAACATCGTTTACGGCGACAACGCCAACAACGGTCTCGGCGTGGTTGCTTCGTATGAAGCTGCCGGCCGCGGCAAAGCTGTAGACGGCGTTCCGCAGACGGAGATCATCGCTTCCACGGACGCTTCCGCGGGCGAGCTCAATAAGCTTGCGGACCCGACCTCTTCGCTCAAGTACTGCCTCGGTATGCAGCCGCAGACCTTCGCCTATGCGGAGATCGACATGATGATGGACATCATCAACGGCAAGCTGGATAACGATACGTACGTAGAGAAGACGGTTCCGGACATCTATTTCAACTACTACAAGGATTCCGTACAGTCGATGCAGGATTGGTATAACACGCAGTATATGCCTGATACCAAGATCGACCTTGTCGGAGCATTCGGCGAAAACAAAGCAAAATAAGCACAAACAGGAAAAACAGAAGCAAAACGCGGGCAGGGTTTCCCTGCCCGCGGGATGTTTCGTAAAAAGTGATTGAGATTTGCCGGAAACGGTAAAAATCAGAAATGGGGGTTCAAATGCCTGAACATATTTTGGAAATTCAAAACATTTCAAAACAATTCACCGGTGTCAAGGCGCTTGACGACGTCAGTTTTAACATTGTAAAAGGTTCGTGCCATTGTCTGGTAGGGGAAAACGGTGCTGGGAAGTCGACGCTGATCAAAATATTGACGGGCGCGCATCCAAAAACCTCCGGAACGATTCTTTATAATGGGAAGGATTTCAATCCCACGAGCACGAAGGATGCAATGAAAAGCGGCATCGGCTGCCTGTTTCAGGAGCTGAACGTCGTTGAAAAGCTGCGGGTGGAGGAAAATATTTGCCTCGGACTCGAGGAAACAAAATTCGGTATCATCAAAAAAAGTTCGAATCAGAAGGTGTTCGATGTATTGCGCCGAATCGACGCGACGATCCAGCCCAAGCAATATATTGAGGAGCTGAGCGTCGCAAAAAGACAGGTCGTCGAAATGGCGAAGGCGCTCGCGATGGATTCGGACGTGATCATCATGGACGAACCGACGGCAGCTTTGACAGAAGAGGAAGTCAACCGCCTGTTTGAGATCATTGCCGATCTGAAAAAGCAGGGGATTACGATCATATATATTTCACACCGTTTGGAAGAAATCATGGAGCTTGCGGATTACATCACGGTGCTGCGCGACGGAAAGCACATCGAAACAAAGCCGCGCAGCGAGGTCGCGGACCGCAGTGAGCTCATCCACATGATGATCGGCAAGGTCATCGTGGAAGACTATATCCCGAACGCCGTTGACCGCAGCAAGAAGGCGATCGAGGTCAAAAACCTCAACACCGACAAGCTGAAAAATGTCAACTTCGAGCTTTACGAGGGTGAAATACTCGGGTTCTACGGCCTGATCGGCGCGGGAAAAACGGAGACGGCGCGCGCGCTGTTCGGTGCGGATCCATACGAGGGCGAGGTGCTTGTGAACGGGGAATCCCCGCACATCAATTCGCCGGAGAAGGCGCTCAAAAACGGGATCGCGCTGGTGCCGGAGGAACGGCGCACGCAGGGCATCTGCACGTCGCTGAATATCGCGGTCAATACGCCGATGATGAATTATGCGACGGTGTCCAAAAACGGGATACTAGATAAGAAAAAGCAGACAAAAATCGCAAACAAATACATCGATGAAATCGGCATCGCGTGCCGAAACGCAAACCAGTCCGTTGCCTATCTTTCGGGCGGAAATCAGCAAAAGGTCGTTTTGGCGAAATGCCTGAATGCCGCGCCTAAGGTGCTTTTGCTCGACGAACCGACGCGGGGCGTCGACGTGGGCGCCAAGCAGGAAATTTATCACATCATTCGCGAAATGGTAAAAGGCGGCTGTTCGGCGGTTGTGTTCTCGAGCGAGCTGCCCGAGATTCTCGGTCTGTGCGACCGCATCGTCCTTCTGTTCGATGGGCAGATCAAAGCGATCATGAACAATGACGAGGCGCTGAAAACGCAGGAAATCATGCATATTGTAACGGGAGGAGGGAACGACAATGAATAATGAGAAAGTGCTGGAACAGAAAAAAGGAATCAAGCTGACTGCCGACGGCGTGCAGAACATGACGATATTCCTGATCTTTGTCGTCGCCTGTATCGTAGGTTTTATTCTTCAGCCGGGGTTGTTTTTTTCACAGGCAAACGTACTGAACATCTTTGTATCATCCTCGAGTGTCATCATGGTGGGCGCGGCGATCACGCTGGTGCTTATCTCGGGCAATCTCGATCTTTCGGTGGGCGGCGTAGGCGCGATGGGCGCGGTGCTGTTCGGCCTGATGACGGTGGGCGGCGTGCCCATTCCTCTGGCGCTGATCATCGCGGTTGCGATCGGCATGGGCTTCGGATTCCTGAGCGGTTATTCCATCGCAAAGTTCAAGCTGCCGTCCTTCATCATCTCGCTGGCGTTCAGCTACATCTGCCGCGGGATTGCGCTCATCGGCGCAAAGGGCGCGGTGGTGTATAACCTCCCGAATGACGTGGGCCTCATCGGTCAGACAATCGACAGTGTACCGCTTCCCATGATCTACGCGCTGATCGCGGTGGCGATCTTCATCTTCATCCAAAGCAAAACGACATTTGGAAGCAAGATATACGCGGTGGGCGCGAACATGAACGCCGCGAAGCTCTCGGGTATCAATGAAAAAGCGGTGGTATCCCGCGTGTTCATGTGCTCGGGTATGATGGCGGCGTTTGCGGGCATCGTGCTCACCTCGCGCGTCATCGCGGCCGACAGCGGCATTTTTCCAAACCTGCACGCTGACGTAATCATCGTCGCGGTGCTCGGCGGCACGGATATCAACGGCGGGCGCGGCACCGTGTTCGGTATGCTGATCGGCGCGCTGTTCATCACCGTGCTCACCAACATCATGAACATGCAGGGTATGACGGAATATGTGCAGAACGTCGTACGCGGCGTTGTGCTGGTCCTTGCGATTCTGATGAACAACATCATCCGCAATCGCATCAAGGTTTGAGGAGGGGAGGAAAAACAATGAACGGCAAAAAACTTGGAATGGGCAAATCCGCCCGTCAGAATATCGTGCTCCTCGTCATCTTGGTGGCGCTGTGTATTTTCTTCTATACGCAAAGCGCGAAATTCCTGACAATGTACAACATGATGAGCATGATCCGCCAAAGCCTTCCGAACTTGATTTTGGCGTGCTCGATGATGTTCGTCATCGCAAGCGGCTCGATCGACCTGTCGGTCGGCGGCATGATGGGTTTATCGGCCATCTTCTACGGTTATTTATGTATATGGGGCTTCAACCCGTGGTTCGGGATACCGGTGGTCATGTGCCTCGGGCTCGGCGTGGGCGTTTTGAATACGGTCATCATGGAAAAGCTAAAGATTCCGGCGATCATGGCGACGCTTGCCACGTGGATCATTACGGCGGGCCTTGCGCTTGCGCTCTGTAACGCGATCCCGATCAGCGGACCGGAGATCAAGCCCATCACGGCTCTGAATTCCATTAAATTCGGGGACGGCATCCCGTTGGCGCTCATCATCGTCGTAGCGGTGATCGTGTTGTTCGTCTTCCTGGAGAAGAAGACGCTGCTTGGCAAATATGCCATCGCGATCGGCGGAAACGACAGTGCAGCCTATTATGCCGGCATCAATGTGTTCAAGATGCGCATGATCTTCTTCATCCTGAGCGGCGTACTGGCAGCGTTTTCGGGCATCTGGCAGGTGGCGCGTATCGGCAGCGCAGACCCGACGATCGGCATCGGCATGGAGTTTTCCGTCATCGCAGCGGTCATCCTTGGCGGTGTCAACATCAAGGGCGGTGAAGGAACGATCGCAGGTGTGGTTTTGGGAACGCTCATCCTCATGATCCTCACGAACGGCATGAAGATGATGAACATCGACAGCTTCTTTCAGCAGGTGGTCACAGGCGTCGTGCTCTATGTGGCGGTGCTCGTGAATGCGCTCGGCAACAACAAAAAAGTGAAGCTGCGCAAAAACATCGCCATGGCCAAAGAGTAAAGCAATCAAGTAAATATGGGAGGGCCTTGCGGCTCTCCCTTTTTCTACAAAATCAAACGAGGTGTCAATGATGAAATATTTTTTGGGAATCGACGCGGGCACGAGCGGCATCAAGGCGCTGGTGCTCGATGAAACCGGAAGCGTATGTGGGATCGGCTATCACGAATGCGACTTGATCACCCCGCGCTTTGGCTGGGTGGAGCAGGACCCGCGCGACTGGTGGACTGCGTGCGGCGCGGCGGTCAGCGAAGCCGTCAAAAAGTGCGGGCACGGAAAAGAAATCGCGGGAATCGGGTTTTCCGGACAAATGCAGGGCAGTACCCTGATGGACGCGAATATGCAGCCGCTCAACAACTGTATGATCTGGCTCGATCAGCGCGCGGAGGAAGAGGTGCACGACATCGAGCGGCTCATGTCGGAGCAAGAGATGCTCGATCTCACCGCGAACTACTGCCTCAACAGCTTTTGGGCGCCCAAGCTATTGTGGCTCAGAAAAAACGATCCCGAAACGTTTGAAAAGATACACACGGTGCTGTTTACGAAGGATTACATTCGTTACAGGATGACGGGAGAGATTGCCACGGAGGTGAGTGACGCGTCCCTCACTTTTTTGATGGACGTACCGGGCCGGAAGTGGTCAGACCCCATCTTTTCGAAGCTGGGCATCCCAAAGGAGATCGTACCCGCGCGGCTCGCGGAATCGTGCGACGTGGTCGGGCATCTTTTGCCGGAGGTCGCCGAAGAATGGGGCATGAGGGCGGGCATTCCCGTCGTTGCGGGCGGCGGAGACCAGCCCGCAGGCGGCGTTGGTACGGGCATTGTGCGTCCGGGCACCATCGGCGTGACGATCGGCACATCGGGCGTGGTGTTTGGGTGTACGGACGAAGCGCTGATCGATACGAAAAAACGTGCGCTGATGTCTATGGCGCACTCCGTCAAGGGCAAGTGGTGCTTTTTGGGGCTGGTGCTTACGGCGGGCGGCTCCTTCAAGTGGCTGCGTGATACGCTCTTTGCCGATCAAAAAGCGGTTTTGGCGGCGCAGGGAAAAGATGTTTACGATGCTATGACCACGCTCGCGGCGACGTCTTCGCCGGGCAGTGCGGGTCTCACGTTCCTGCCCTACTTCAACGGGGAAAAAACCCCGATCTCCGACCCGAACGCGCGTGCGACCTTCTTTGGCCTGTCGTATAGCCATGGCATGGGCGACATCTGCCGCAGCGTGATGGAAGGCGTGACGTTTGCCCTGCGCGATACGGTGGAAATCTGCCGGGAATCCGGGATCGGCGTGAACGAGGTGCGTGCGAACGGCGGAGGTGCGAAGAGCGAGGTGTGGCGGCAGATGCAGGCGGACATCTTCAACGCGGATGTGCTGACCATGAATATGGAGGAAGGCCCGGCGGCGGGCGGCGCGATCATGGCTGCGGTAGGTACGGGCATGTTCGAAACGGAGGCGCAGGCATGCGATGCGTGGGTGAAGGTTGCAAGCGTCACGCATCCGATTTCAAAAAACGTAGACCAGTATAACGACTATTATCAGTCATACCGGGCGCTTTATCCCGCGCTGAAAGAACGCTTTGCCGTGCAGGCGGAGCTGGTGGAGAAATATCAATAAAGAAAAAGAGACCGTTTGAAGCGTCAAACGGTCTCTTGCGTTTTGACGCCATAGCATTGTGCGCATAAAAGAAAAGCAGCTGCCGCCAACAGGCGCAACTGCTTTTCTTTGGATCCAATATGGAGGAAAGACGTTATTTGTTTGAATCGGCCTCTGCCGCCTCCGGCGGATAAAGCTCATATGGTGCGTCGATCGGGCCGAGCACACCCAGCTCAAGGACCATACCGAGATCCTTTTGCGTGTCGGGGTACGCGTGGAAATCCCCGTCAACCCAGCCCGTCTGAAGGATCGGGTTTCCGTTTGCCTCAAAATAATGGAGCACATCTCCCATTTCTTCTTCCCGAACGCCCACCTTTACATGATGTAGGCCCTCTCCCTTTTCTTCGAGAAAGCGGAAATAGCAGTTTGGTCCCTTGATGGGCTGAATGATTTCCAGCTCCATGCGGCCCACCTGGCAGCATCCAAGATAAAAATCGAACTCTTCTTCGACCGGCTTGCCGTCCACCTTGAAATCCTTTACGATCTCGTTGTTGAAGTGCCGGAGTTTCCACGGGCCGATCCCCATTTTTTCCCAGTAATTCCTGACGTACTTTTTCAAATCTTTTACAACGATACATACCTGCATGATGTCCCAGTCTTGCTTCATGACGCACACTCCTTTTCCGGTCGATGCCGTTTGATTTGTTGTTGCCGCGCAATGATGAACAGGATAGAGGCCATTGCGGCAAAATGTTTAATAAACAATATCTATTGTATAATAGCAAAAGCAAAAAAGCTATATAAAAAGCAAAAAATGTTTATATTGATTTAATGCATATAAAAGTGCGTAAAGATAGGAATATATGTTTAGTAGTTTATCAGATAAACGACTTGACATTGATAAACATAAATGGTATTTTTATTGAAAATAACAAATTGTTTACTAAACAATAGTTTTGTTTAGGCACACAATGCATCCAAAATACAAATAAAATTGAATACAAGCTTTTCGTGAAAACGAAATGATAAAAATCTTTAGGAGGAAACAAAAATGAAAAAAATTGTTATCGCAATTTTAACTGTGGTAATGGCTCTCTCGCTGTTTGCGTGCGCAACTCCGGCTGCCGCGCCCAGCGAATCGGCATCGGCGCCTGCGGAGGCTTCTTCGGCGGCACCTGCGCAAAGCGAATCGGCTGCGCCCGCGCAAAGCGCGGCGGCAGGTACGGAGGTCGTGGGCGGAGACCACGCGGCCCTCAAAGACCTGAAAACGGATTTCAAGATCGTCACGATCCCCAAAACAACGGGTATTGCGTGGTTCCAGAGAATGGACCTTGGCGTGAAGCAGTTTGCGGCCGACACCGGCGTAGACGCGTACCAGGATGGCCCGGCGACGGCTGACGCGGCAGAGCAGGCAAAATATGTGGAAGATGCGATCGCTGCCAAAGTAGATGCGATCTGCGTGGTGCCCTTCTCGACGGAAGCACTCGAGCCCGTTTTGAAAAAGGCGCGCGATGCCGGCATCCTCGTGATCTCTCACGAAGCGGACGGTATGACGAACATCGATTATGATCTGGAAGCGTTCGATAACACAGCTTATGGCGAACATTTTATGACGAAGCTTGCGGAACTCACAGACAAGCAGGGCGAATATGCGGTCATGGTGGGCGCGCTTACATCCCAGACGCACAACACATGGGTAGACGCTTCCGTGGCATTGCAGCAGAAGGATTATCCGGATATGAAGCTGGCGGGCGACAAGGTAGAGTCCGCGGACGATCAGGAGCAGGCTTATACGAAAACCAAAGAAGTTTTGACAGCATATCCCGAGCTCAAGGGCTTCCAGGGCTCCGCGATGGCTGACGTTGCGGGCGCGGCAAGAGCGGTCGAGGAAGCTGGCATGACGGGCAAGGTCAAGATCGTCGGTACCTCCCTCGTATCCGTTTCTGGAAAATATATCAAAGACGGCGTGATCGACATGATCTCCTTCTGGGATCCGGCTGCCGCGGGATACGCGATGAACGAGCTCGCGCTTCGCATCCTGAACGGCGAAAAGGTGGAAAACGGAATGAACCTCACAGTGCAGGGATATGAGAATCTTTCCCTGGGCGGTGCGAATAGCAACACGCTGTATGCAAAGGCGTGGATCGATGTCGATAAATCCAACGTCGACGATCCGCTCTATCAGTTCTAAACCACCACAAAGAATGATAGGAATGGCGTGCCGGGCTCCCCGTGATCAGGGAGCCCGGCACATCTATTGGGAAAGGCGGGTAAATGATGTCAGAGGTATTCTTGAAAGTAACGGGAATCAAAAAATCCTTTGGCGGTGTCAAAGCGTTAAAGGGTGTCGACCTGACGATCAACAAAGGCGAGGTTCGCTGTCTGGCGGGCGAAAACGGCTGTGGAAAATCCACGCTGATCAAGGTTATTTCGGGCGCACACAATGCCGATGAAGGCGAAATCTATATCGACGGGAAAACGTTTCAAACATTGACGCCCATGGACGCGATCAAAATGGGCATTCAGGTGATCTATCAAGACTTTTCGGTCTTCCCTAATATCACGGTTGCGGAAAACATTGCGCTGAACAGTGAATTGAACTCAGGGAAGAAAATCGTGAACTGGAAGGAAGTCCGCTCGATCGCAAAAAAGGCGATGGAGAAAATCGGCGCGGATATCCCGCCCGACGCTCTGTTAGAACGCCTGTCTGTTGCAAACAAGCAGATGGTCGCCATTTGCAGGGCGCTTTTGAATGACGCGAAGCTCATCATCATGGACGAGCCCACGACGGCGCTGACCGCAAAAGAGGTCGCGAAATTATTCGAAATCATCAGAATGCTGCAATCGCAGGGGATTGCGGTGTTGATCGTTAATCATAAATTGGACGAGGTATACGACATCGCGCAAACGCTCACCATTTTAAGGAATGGCGAAAACGTTGCCGACGGAGACATCGGCGCGTTCGACCGCGCGCGCTTTGTTAAGGCTATGACAGGTAGGGATATTGAAGATGTTTTTTATCGTCCGGAAGAAAAACAGAAAAAAATCCTCGAGGTGAAGGATTTGGAATGCGCGGGAGAATTTTCCGGCGTAAGCTTTACGCTTTGCGAGGGTGATGTTCTCGGGATCACGGGCTTGCTGGGCTCGGGACGCGGAGAGATCGGAGAAGCGCTTTTCGGCATGGCTCCGCCCACCGGGGGACAGATATTCCTCGACGGCAAAGAGGTGCAAATCAAGAGCGTAAAGGATGCGATGAAAAACAATATCGGTTATGTCCCGGAGGATCGCCTTACGGAAGGCCTGTTTCTGGAAATACCGATCGGCACGAACACGGTCGCCGCTTCCGTCAAACAATATCTAAAAAGCGGGAAAATCGACTATAAGGCGATGAAGGAAAGCATGTGGGAATGGATCAAAAAACTTTCCATTGCGGCGCCTTCGCCAGAACCGCCGATCAAGACCCTCTCGGGTGGAAATCAGCAAAAGGTCGTTCTTGCGAAATGGCTGAACACGAATCCGCGGCTGCTGATTTTGAACGGGCCGACGGTGGGGGTGGACATCGGGTCAAAGGCGGACATCCATAAAATCCTGCACACCCTTGCGGAGGATGGCGTGGGCGTGATCGTAATTTCGGACGATCTGCCCGAGCTCATACAAAACTGCAATAAAATCATCATTATGCGCGGCGGCAGGCTGGCGGCCTCTGTGGACGCGAAGGATATGGATGAAGCAAGGCTGGCAACGATGCTCAGCGAACAGGCATAGGGGGAAGCATGATGGAAAAGACAAATAAATTTGTGAAAAACAATGTGCTCACCAGCAACGAAGCGATCGTGATCTATATCATCATCGGGCTGTGCCTGGTGATCGGCCTTGTGAACAATTCCTTCTTCAGTGTGGGGACGGTCGTCGATACGGCGCGCGCCATGCTGACGATGCTGATGTTTGCATTGTGCGAAATGATCGTCATTATTTCCGGGGGCATCGACGTATCGTTTCCGGCGTTTGCGTCCTTTGCGATGTATCTGACGTCGAAGCTGATGATCGACAACGGTTGGGACGGTGTGCTGCCCGCGTTTGCGCTGGCGGCGGTGATTGGTCTGGGCCTGGGCACGCTCAACGCGTTTTTGGTGGGCACGTTCAAGATTCCGACGCTGATTGCCACGCTCGGTACGAGCAGCCTGATCAACGGCGCGCTGCTTTCCTTTGTAGGCGTCAATGAGATCACAAACCTTCCCGCGCAGCTTGACGGCATGGCCAAGGCCTATCTTTTTCAGGTGGATCTTGGAAACAAGGTTTCCTCCATGTCCGTTTTCATTATTCTGCCCATTGTTTTATGTGTGATCGTGTGGATATTATTGCGCTATACGCTGCTCGGGCGAGCGATCTACGCGATCGGCGGAGATCAGAACGCCGCGCGGCGCGCAGGCTTCAATGTGGTGAAAACGCAATACTTTATTTATATGTTTGTGGGCGTGATCGTGGGCATCACGGGCATGACCTACACGCTGCTGGCGCGGAACTCCAACCCAAACAATTTGATGGGCAGCGAAATGCTGGTGATTGCGGCGGTGGTGATCGGCGGCGCGCGCATCACAGGAGGTCACGGTACCGTGTTGGGCACGATTTTGGGCGTCGCGCTGCTGAGTATTGTGCAGAACAACCTGATCATTTTGGGAGTGCCGACCTACTGGCAAACCTTTGTGATCGGGATGCTGATCATTGTGGGCTGTATGATCACCTCCATCAAGGCGAAACGCGTCGCGATGAGTCCGAAAATTTAAGAAGGGGGGCGTAAATCATGGAAAAACAGGCACAAAAAGGTAACGTACTAAAATCGATCGACAAAAACATCGTCTGGCTGTTTGTGATCATCGTGGCACTGGTCGTGGTTATGACAATTGTCGCGCCGTCACAATTCCTGACGCTGTCAAACTTCCAATCCATGGCGTTCCAGTTCCCTGAATTCGGCATCATGGCATTGGGAATGATGCTTTGCATGATTGCCGGGGGCATCGACCTTTCCGTTGTGGGGGTATCCAATCTGGCGGGCATCGTCGCGGCGGTCATTATGAAAACGGCGGGCGTGGATAACACGGGCGCGATTGCGCTTGCAGTGGTCGCGGCGGTCGTCGTGGGCTTAGGCGCGGGCGCATTCAACGGCTTTATGGTTGGCAATTTGCGCATTCCGGCGATGCTCGTCACGCTGTCGTCCCAGCAAATTTTTACGGGGCTGGGGCTCATTATCACAAAAGGCCCTGCGATCACCGGACTTTCGGATGAATTCAAGATGATCGGAAACGGCCTGTTCGCAAACACAGTACCCTATTCCCTGTTGATCTTTGTCGGCGTGGTGGTGGTGCTGATGCTGGTCTTGAAATATACGGTGTATGGACAGCAGCTTTACCTGATGGGGGCAAATCCTACGGCTTCGCGGTATTCCGGCATCGATAATTTCGGCGTGACCATGAAGACTTACATGGCCTCCGGCGTCATGGCGGCGATTGCGGGCATCGTGGTCTGCTCGCATCTCGGTTCGGCAAAATCCGATTACGGAACCACCTACACGCTGTTGACGCTGCTGATCGTTATTTTGGGCGGCGTATCGCCGTCGGGCGGAAAGGGAAAGCTTGCCGGCGTAGTGCTCTCCATCATCGTGCTGCAGGTGATTTCGAGCGCGTTCAGCATACTGCGGTTTGATTCGTTCCTGAAGACCTTTGTATGGGGGCTTGTGCTCATCGTCGTGATGATGGTGCAATATGGCAGTGAAATTTACGGAGGACGTCCGAAAAAGTTGAAAGTGAGGAAGACAGAATGAAAAAAATTATGAACCAACCGGAGAATTTTATCGGCGAGATGCTCGAGGGCCTCTACCTCGCGCACAAAGATATGATCGGTTTTGCGGCGGACGACCCGCATTGTCTGGTCAGTAAATTTAAAAAGCAGGGAAAGGTCGGCATTGCCACGGGCGGCGGCAGCGGTCATCTTCCGCTGTTCCTCGGTTATGTAGGCGACGGGATGCTCGACGGCTGTTCGATTGGCGATGTGTTCCAGTCCCCCAGCGCAGAACAGATGTTCGAGGTCACCAAGGAGATCGATTCGGGCGCGGGCGTTTTATACATCTATGGGAACTACAACGGCGACATCTTCAATTTTGATATGGCTGCTGAAATGGCGGACTTTGAAGAAAACATCAAGGTGGAAAGCGTTGTCGCGGGTGAAGACGTCGCGTCGGCGGGGCCTGCGGCGCCGGGCGCAAAAAATACGCGCCGGGGCGTGGCGGGTATCTTCTTCGTGTATAAATGCGCGGGCGCGGCAGCGGATGAGATGATGCCGCTTGCGGAGGTGAAGCGCGTGGCGGAACGCGCGTGCGAGAATGTTCGTACGATGGGCGTTGCGCTCACGCCGTGCATCGTGCCCCGCGTGGGCAAGCCGAGCTTTGAGATCGGTGACGATGAAATGGAGATCGGCATGGGCATCCACGGGGAATCCGGCATTCGCCGCGGGAAACTGCTGAGCGCGGACGAGATCGTCGCGGAAATGATGGAGCCCATCCTCGCGGATATCCCTTATGTTTCGGGTGACGAGGTAGCCGTTCTGATCAACGGCCTCGGCGGAACGCCCCTCGAGGAGCAATATGTCGTATACCGCAAGGTGGATGAGATTCTCAAAGCAAAGGGAATCACGCCCTACAAAGTATATGTGGGCGAATATGCGACCTCGCTTGAAATGGCGGGGATGTCCATTTCGCTTTTGAAGCTGGACGACGAGCTCAAGCGGTTGATCGACCGTCCGGCGAACACACCGTTTTTCAAACAGATATAAAACACGGACAGGCAAACCGCTGATTTAAGCGGATGGATACGGCACAATGGGAGGCAAATGTAATATGGACAGGGCAGGATTATTGAAGGTACTGGAAAGCTGGAAGGCGATCATGGCGGACCATCGTGAATACCTGATCGAGATCGACGGCGTGGTGGGGGACGGAGACCTTGGCCTCACCATGAGCGACGGCTTTGCGGCTGCGTACGACGCAGTCGCGGCGGGGGACGAACAGGATATTGGCAAGATGCTCTACTTTGGCGGTAAGGCGATGTCGACGGCGGTTCCGTCCACGATGGGAACGCTCATGGCTTCGGGGCTGATGAATGCGGGCAAGGCGCTGCGCGGCAAAGAAGAGATGGGGACCGCAGAGGTCGCGGCGCTGTTCCGCGCGTACCTTGACGGAGTCGCGGGCCGCGGCGGCGCAAAAATCGGAGACAAGACATTTTTGGACGGCCTTGCCCCGGCGGTGGAATCGATGGAAAAGGATGCCGCTGAAAACGCGGCGCTCGAAACGATGGCGCAAAACGCAAAACAGGCCGCGGAGAAAGGTTTTCTGGCGACCAAGGGCATGCTCGCGGTGCACGGACGCGCGGCAACGCGCGGCGAAGCGTCGCGCGAGCTGCTGGACCCGGGCGCGGCAGTGGCAAAATTGCTGATGGAAGGATTTTCAAACGCGGTCGCATAAGAAACAGAGGACTGCATCTGGTGGAAAGTGCCTGCCTTCCCTTACTTTTCTTTGGGAGGGCAGGTGCTTTGCCGCTCTATGAGACGGGAGCCCAAAAGCATCTTGACATTGCCGTTGATGGGGGACTCCTGCATCCGTTCGCATAACCTCTGCACAGCGCGCACGCCGATCCTGCGGCGGGGTACGATCATGGTCGTGAGAGGCGGATCGGAAATGGTGCAGTAGGGGATGTCGTCAAAGCCGATGATGGAAATGTCGTCAGGAATCTTGTAACCAACCTCCTGCAACGCTTTCATCGCACCCAGCGCGAGCGTATCATTGTCCGCGAAGGCAGCCGTAGGAAGAACGATGTCGTTTTGTTTCAAATATTCCTTCATGGAGCTGTATGCGCCATCAAGCGTGGGTACGAGCGAAAAGGTTCTGGTGCAGGTGAGCCCCAGCATTTCGCAGCAGGAATAAAAAGCAAGGCTGCGCTCGAGAAAATTCGATATTTCCACGGCGCTCTTGAAGTAGGCGACCTTTTTATGACCCAGATCCGCCAAATATTTCAGTGCGAAATAGGTGGTCTCGCGGTTGTCCATAACAACGCATTCATATGGCTCGTACGCCATGATGTTGTCAACGATGACCATCGGGGTGGAAACGTCCTTCAAAAGAGGATAATCCTTGGGGCGAATCTCCGTACCGAGGAGAATGATCCCGTCGGAGGTATCCTCCTTCAGGATTTTCAAAGCCTGTCTGAAATTGCCTTTGACGGTGGTGATGATCAGGTTGTAGCCCATCTCGCGGCATTCGGCTTCCACCGCGTCGATGATCGCCGAAATAAATCCCGCGTTTCCGTCCACGATCATGCTGTGGTCCTTATACTTCAAGAAACGGATGTTCTTCATCGGCACCTTGTTCTTTGCCGGAAGCTTGTAATCATATTCTTTTAATATGCTTTGAACGCGCTTTCGCGTTTCGTCCCCCACCCCGGGTTTATTGTTTAACACAAGGGAAATGGTGGCGGGTGAAACATTTGCGAGACGCGCTATTTCACGGATTGTCATAAGGAAACCTGCCTGATCGTTTGAGCCCTCTCTGAATGAATATAGTTACCACTAAATACTATATCATCGGGCAGGCGGGAATGCAATTAATATAAGGAAAGGAATCAAACAAAATGAAAGATTTTATAGCGGAAGTCCCTGAGAAGATCGTATTCGGGGCAGGAGCGGTGCGCGAATGCGCAGCCTATGCAAAGGGGCTTGGAAAACGCGCGCTCATTGTGACCGGCGGGAGCGTGCGGCCTGAAAAAGCGGCGCTTGTTGAAACGATATGCCGGCAATTGGAACGTGCGGGCATACAGAGCGTCGTGTTTGCGGAGGTGGAACAAAATCCGACCACCACAACGTGTGATCGCGGCGCGAAACTGGCGCGTGAAACCGAATGCGACATGGTCGTGGGCGTGGGGGGTGGAAGCCCGATGGACGCTTCCAAATTCATTGCGCTGCTGGCGGCTTCGGGCGGCGAGGCCGTTGACTACATCCCGGGCGGAAAATTTGCGGACAAGGATGACAAGGAACTGAAATGCCTTCCCATCATCGCGATCACCACGACGTCCGGCACGGGCAGCGAGGCGACGCCGTTTGCGGTGGTCACAAATCCGGAAAACAGCAATAAGCCGGGAACGGGGCATTCCTTTTGGTATCCTGCGGTGTCGATCGTAGACCCGGAGCTGACATTGACCTTGCCCGAACGGGTGACGATCAATACGGGCCTCGATGTATTTTTCCATGCGTTTGAAGCTTATGTGTCCAAGGACGCGAACGAATATTCCGATATCTTCGCAAAGCGCGCGATCGAGCTCGTTGTGGAAAATCTGAAACAATGCGTCGCCGAACCAAGGGATATCGAGGCGCGCAGCGCAATGTCGCTTGCAAACATGCTTGCGGGGACGGCGATCTCAATCGGCGGAACCTTTGCGATCCACGGCATGGGCCACAGTGTCAGCGGACATTTCAATGCGGTTCACGCAGAGACATTGTGCGCGCTCGGCCCTGTTTTAACGGAATATGCCTATCGGGGAAACATTCCGAAATTCGCGGCGGCGGCAGTTCTTTTGGGCGCGGAGGCACAGATGCCCGAAGAAGAGCTTGCGCGGCTGTGCGCGGCGCAAATGCGAACATTTCTCGCGGGCTTTGGACGCGATATTACGCTTGCTTCGCTGGGGGTGACGGAGGCATCGATCCCCGCCCTTGCGGACGACGCGCTGTTTGCGATGCGCGGCGCAATGGAGGCGACGCCCGTCACGATGACGCGCAAGGACGTGATCGACGCCTACAAACGTGCGATGTAATTTCTGTCAAAAACACAAAAGACCGTTTGAGATTTCAAGCGGTCTTTTGCGTTTTTGACGCTACAGTATTTCTTGCGCGGTATACGAATCCGTGATCAGAATGTTAAAAAGCCCGGCGCGTGCGCCGCTCAGAATGGAGGCGGCCTTATATTTGCCGCCGGCTGCGCCGATCACGACCGGCGTTTTAAAAAGCGCTTCGGCGGATATGGAAAGAATCTGATCGTCGATGCTCAGCGGACGAATATTGCCGTTTGCGTCATAAAAGCGCGCACAGATATTGCCGACGATCCCCTTTTTTTCCATTTCCGGCAGCAGCGGATGCAGCGTTTTTTCCATGTCGATGGTGGTGGAATGCCGCGGGTCGCCGTCGATCCCCACGATGGCAACGTCGAGCGCATCATATTTGCGGCAGGTGTTTGCGACTATGTCCGAGCTTAAAAAAGTCTGCGCGGCAACCGCATTCTGCGCGACCAGCGGCGCGTACATGGGGAAGAGGGACGCGTTTGCGACGTTTGAGGCCATTGCCTCGCACAGGGAATTCGCGTGCATGGAATATTCGCGCGCGCTTGCGCTCCCCATTACGCCAAGCAGCGAAACGATGCTCAGGTTTGAAAGGGAGGACGGGCGAAAATAACGGATCATCGTCTCGAGCGTGCGGCCCCAGCCCATGCCTACCGTCATTCCCGATGAAAGGGAATTCACGAGATAGGTCTGCGCGGCGGCACCGATGCTCGCGTTGATGGCCTCGTTGCTCTCGTCGCCTGCCGAAACGATCTTTACGTCCTTGATCCCAAGCTTTTTTCGCAGCTGCTGCTCGAGCGCAATGTACGGATTCTCGTTGCGCAGGTCGTGTATGTCGATGGTGATAATGCCCTCCCTGCGCGCGTCGTCCAAAAGCTTGATGAGCGTAGGGCGGGAAATGTTGAACAGCTCGGCAATCTCAGTTTGCGTTTTATTTTCCTTATAATATAAATAAGAAGCCTTTAATTTGATATAATAGCGTTCGTCGGATGAAAGTGCCACGTCGCCCTCCGTTTTTTTATATTGATAAAACGATTTTACAATTATAAAATAATCTACCTTATCATACGCGCACCGGCGGAGGGTTGTCAACATGAAAAATTCATTGACACGCATGCAAATTCATAGTATGATAAAAATATGAATATAACAATTGTAAAATAAACTTACGATTGTAAAAAAATACAAAAACGGAGCGGTTGAAAATGAAATTATCAAAGGAAGCCATGAAAAAGATCTATTACCAGATGTACAGCTCCAGAACGTTTGAGGAACGCGTAAACGAAATGTTTATGAAGGGCCTCATTCATGGAACGACACATCTTGCGGTGGGGCAGGAAGCGACGGCGGCGGGCGGTATCAACGCACTCAAGCCGGACGACTACATTATGAGCTGCCATCGCGGGCACGCGCATTGCATCGCGAAGGGCGCGGACGTCAAGCGCATGATGTGTGAGCTGCTTGGGAAGAAGGACGGCTTTTGCAAGGGGCTGGGCGGTTCCATGCACATCGTCGATATCTCTGTGGGCAACTTTGGCGCAAACGGCGTGATCGGGCCTGCGATCCCCATGGCGACGGGCGTTGCGCTCGCCATCAAAAAGGATAAGAGCAATAAGGTGATCCTTGACTTCTTTGGGGACGGCACCTCCAACTCCGGTATGTTCCACGAGGCGCTCAACATGGCCGCGCTGTGGAAGCTGCCCATCGTGTATATGTGCGAAAACAACCTGTATGGTATGTCCACACCCGTTGAAAAGAGCGTATCCGTCAAAGACATCGCGACGCGCGCAAAGGCATACGGGATTCCGGGCGTGATCGTTGACGGAACGGATGTGCTGGCGGTGATGGATGCCGTAAAGGAAGCGGCCGACCGTGCGCGGCGCGGGGAAGGCCCGACGCTCATCGAGGCGAAAACCTACCGTTATCTGGGGCATTCCAAGAGCGATAAGCGCGCATACCGTACGCGCGAGGAGGAAGCGGAGTGGAAGGCAAAGGACCCGCTTGTTTCCTTTGGCAAATACATGATGGAAAACGGTTTTACGCAGCAGGATATCGACGATATCCGCGCGCTCGTGGAGCGTGAATGCGAGGAGGCCGTTGAATATGCGCAGGCTGCGGAGACGATCACTCTTGAAGAAGCAAAAAAACTTGTTTTTGCATAACGGAGGTTATTAAATGAGTACGATTACTTATGTGCAGGCGGTTTCGGACGCCTTAAGAGAAGAACTGAAGCGGGACGAAAAGGTCTTTTTGATGGGAGAGGACATGGGCGTTTATGGCGGATGCTTCGGCGTGACGCGCGGCTTTCTGGAGGAATTCGGCGAGGACCGCATCATGGATACGCCCATCAGCGAGGGCGGATTTACGGGCATCGCGGTGGGCGCGGCAATGGCGGGATACCGCCCGGTCGTGGAATACATGTTCTCCGATTTTGTGACGGTCGCGATGGACCTCATCACCAATCAGGCCGCTAAGCAGCGCTTCATGCTGGGCGGGCAGGTCAAAATCCCGCTCGTCATCCGTACGCCGGAGGGCAGCGGAACGGGCGCGGCAGCACAGCATTCTCAGAGTCTGGAGGCGTGGTTTTGCCATGTGCCGGGCTTAAAGGTCGTGTGCCCCGCGACGCCTTATGACGTCAAAGGCCTTTTGAAGGCCGCGATCCGCGAGGATAACCCGATCGTGTTTTATGAGCACAAGCTGCTTTACGGTACGAAGGGCGAGGTGCCGGACGAGGAATATGTGTTGCCCATCGGCAAGGCGGATGTGAAGCGTTCGGGGAAGGATATGACGATCATCAGCTATTCGATGACGGTGCTAAAGGCACTCAAAGCGGCGGAAATGCTTGAAAAGGACGGCATCGACGCGGAGGTGCTCGACCTTCGCACCGTGTCGCCGCTCGACGTGGAAGCGATCGTGACCTCCGCCAAAAAAACGGGGCGCGTACTCGTGACGCACGAGGGCGTGCAGAAATTCGGCGTGGGCGCGGAGGTGTCCTCCATCATCAACGACAGTGAAGCGTTCTTCTATCTGGACAGGCCGGTAAGGCGGTTTGGCGGCGCGGACGATATCCCGATCCCGTATTCCCCGCAGCTCGAGGCGATGGTGGTCCCGCAGGCGGAGACGATTTACGAAAAAGCAAAAGAATTGCTGAAATAGGGGGACGCGCAAATGACAAGAGTGATGTCCACACCTGCCGCGCGGCGCGTGGCGGGGGAACGAAAAATCGATCTGGCAAAGGTCAAGGGAACGGGTTTGGGCGGCTATGTGCAGCTTAGCGACGTGCTCTCCTTCAAGGGAGGGAAAGCGACGTTTCTGGCCCGTGCGGTGGCGGATTATCTGGGGGTAGAGATCGACGCGGTGCATGCGGAAGGCGATGTGGTGCGCAGAGCGGATGTCCTGGCGTATCAGGCGCTCATGGGCGAGGACAAGGTTCTGCCCTTAAACGGCATGCGTAAGACGATCGCGCGGCAGATGAAAGCGAGCCTCGATACGGCGGCGCAATATACGATCATGGGCGAGGCGGACTGCTCCAAACTCAAGCCTCTCATGAAGCAATATACGGCGGACTGCATGGAGGCGACCGGCGTAAAGCCGACGTTCTCCGATCTGTTCATCAAGGCTGCGGCGCTCGCGCTCAAAATGAACCCGATGCTGAACTCCTCCTTTATGGAGGATCACGTGCTGCTCAAGGGAAACATCAACGTGGGGCTCGCGGTATCGCTTGGGGAGGACGGACTCATTGTGCCAAACCTGAAAAATGCGCATATGATGCCGCTGTTTGAGATCACCAAAAAAAGGGAAGACCTCGTAACGCGCGCACGGGCGGGCAAGCTGACCCCGGACGAATATTCGGGCGGTACGTTCTCCATTTCCAATTATGGACGTACGCCGGTGCAATATTTCACACCCATCATCAATGTGCCCGAAAGCGCGATCATCGGCATCGGCAACATGACAAACAAGCCGGTCGCAATCGGAAACGACATCGGCATCCGTCCGATGCTGGGGTTGAGCCTGACGCTCGATCACAGGCACATCGACGGGACGACGGGTGAAAAGTTCTTGAAGGATTTCCGCGACATCATCGAAAATCCGGATCAGCTGCTTGACTAGAGGATAGTAGAAAGGAAAATAAAATGGGTAATTTTATTACGATGCCTAAGCTCGGCATGACGATGACCGAAGGCCAGATCACGAAATGGCTGGTTCCGGAAGGCACGACCGTGGAAAAAGGCGATTATATTTTTGAAGTGGAAACAGACAAGACGGCGCTCGAGGTGGATGTGCTTTATTCCGGCACGATCCTGAAGATATACTATGGGGCGGGCGAGACCGCTCCCGTCAACGAGCCGGTGGCGTTCATCGGCGAGGCGGGCGAGGAGATTCCGGAAATCGACAAATCCGCCGCAGGTGCGCCTGTCGCAGAGACGCCGGCAGCGGCCCCTGTTGCCGCTGCCGCAAGCGCGCCCGCAAAAAAGGAAACGGTGAAGGAAAAGGCAAAGCGGCCGGAGGGCAATTTTGACTATGACCTCATCATCATCGGCGCGGGCCCGGGCGGGTATGTCGCGGCGATCCGCGCGGCACAGCTGGGCGCGAAGGTGGCGGTCGTGGAAAAGGACACCGTGGGCGGCACATGCCTCAACCGCGGGTGCATCCCAACAAAGGCATATTATGCCAGCGCGAAGCATTGGAAGGATATCCAGAACGCAGAGGAATTCGGCATCGCGGTCAGCGGCTCGTCCTTTGACTGGAAAAAGATCCTCGAACGGAAAAACAAGGTCGTCAAACAGCTTACAAACGGCGTGGGCGGACTTTTGCAGAAAAATAAGGTGACGCTCATTGCGGGCGAAGCGGAAATCGAAAAAGCAAACGAGGTCAAGGTTGACGGAAAAGCATATACCACGGCGTTTACCATGCTTGCGACGGGCGCAAAACCTGCGTCTGTCATCAAAACAGACGCAAAGCTGCTGAACACGGATCAGATTCTCGATATCGAAAAGCTGCCCGCGTCCATCGTGATCATTGGCGGCGGCGTGATCGGCTGCGAGATGGCGTGTATCTTTAACGCGTTCGGCGTTAAGACGACGGTTGTGGAGCTGATGGACCAGATCCTGCCCATGACGGACGACGAAGTTGCGGCAACGCTTGCGGAGCATATGAAAAAGAGCGGCATCGAGCTTCTGACCGGCACGACGTGCGACGAGATCAAAGAGGAAAAGGGAAAATATACGATCAAGCTTTCGAACGGCAGCACGATGGAAGCGGAGATGATGCTCGAAGCGGTGGGCAGAAGCGCCGAAGGCAGCGGCTTTGACAAGCTCGACGTCAAGCGTACGCCCAAGGGCTGCGTGGAGGTGGACGACTTTATGCGCACAAGTGTGGAAGGCATCTACGCCATCGGCGACATCAACGGAAAATTCCAGTTGGCGCACGCGGCTTCCGAGCAGGGCATCCTCGCGGCAGAGCACATGTTTGGCGGCATCGAATCCGCGGAAGAGCAGCCCATGCCGTCCTGCATTTTCACAGATCTCGAGATCGCGTTTGTCGGTTTGAGCGAAAAGCAGGCAAAAGAGCAGGGCATTCCGGTCAAAACCTATAAGTTCCCGTATGCGGCGAACGGAAAAGCGCTCACGCTGGGTGAAACCGAAGGCTTTGTGAAGGTGGTCGCGGACGAACGCTGGGGTGAGATTTTGGGCGTACACATCATTGGCGCGGAAGCGTCGAGCATGATCGAGGAAGCGGTGATGGCGATGCGCTGCGAAGCGACGGCGGAAGCGGCCGGAAGCACGATCCACGCGCATCCAACGCTCAGTGAGACCTTGATGGAAGCGTTCCTCGGTGCCAGCCGCGGAGCGATCCATATGTAAAAAAACAACGAAAAATCCCACTCGGCAATGTCACAGCGCCGGGTGGGATTTGTTGCATATCAGCGAATTTTTTCCTTTTCCGCGATGGAGATCGCGGCAAGCTCGTCGATGATCAGCGCGTTCAGATAGCCGCCTCTGACTCCGGCAATGATCGTCGATGATTTATCCTCTCCCGCGCCGAGGGCGACGACGAGGGGGAGCTCCTTCAAAACGTCAAGGCTGATTGAAAGAATGCGATCCGACAACAGGGTTTCGACCTTGTGACCGTTGCGGGTGATGCGATGTCCGCAAATATCCGCCCCTGCGCCCATATCGACCAGCACCTGCGCTTCCTCCTTTGTGATGTAGCCCGCCTGATAGGTCGCGCTTTTTTCCGGTTTGGACGAACCGACGCCCACAAAGGCGATGTCGATTTTGTGGAACATGTCAAAGAGATGCTTTGTCTCGGGCTCTTGCAGCAATAGGTCCCGCAGCAATTGATTGCCCACCACAAATGGGGTCTGCATCGTTGTGAGGCGCGCGTCCAGCTTTTGAGCCAGCTCTTTTGCGTAATCGCGGCTGTCCGTTTCAAAAGAATGCGCGTTGAGGCTGCCCGCCAATTGCAAAACCGTAGCGCCCAAAACGGATTTTTCCGGCTTGAAGGCGTGTACGAACTGCCCGATCGTGCTGCCCCACGCGGTGCCGATCACCATATCATTTTTGAGCTGTGAATTGAGAAAGTCACCCGCCTGCCTGCCCACCTCGCGCTTGGAATCCTCCTCCGATGCAGAGGATGGAACCACAAAGACGTATTTCAGCGCAAAATGGGTTTTGATTTTTTTTGCAAGCTCGATATTGGAATCGCAGGAAGCGTTGATTTCAAATCGTACAATTTTGCGTTCTCTGGCGGCAGCCAGCATGCGGGACACCATCGGCCGGGATACCCCGATGATTTTGCCGATGTCCTCCTGGCTTAAATTTCCCAGATAATATAGCTTGGCAACCTTGACAAGCTGCGCTTTTGAATAGGTTCCAGACATTATTTTAATTTCCTTATGTAATCATAAAAACATCTAAAAGCCAGAACATATGTTCTGGAAAAATTATGGCACAGTAAAGAATGAATGTCAATTGAAATGCGGATTTTATACAAAAAGTGAGCGAATCATGCAAATAAGAGGAATATATTTAAACAAATATGAACATATGTTCTGATTTATGCGCGATAATTATTGACGGATGTTCGAAACATAGTATACTGAAATCATACAATCTAAACGCTTCAACCAATCGAAAACAAATATAGCCGCATATAAAAAATATATTTTGAAAAATATTGAGATCGGGATTGCTCTATTTTCTTTTACACAATCAAAAATTTTAAGGGGGAAGCAAAAATGACAAAGGAAGAAAGAGTCTTGGCACTGTTTGAGCGAAAGAACGTCGATTATCTGCCCAGTCAAATATCTTTTTCAGACAGAACGCGGGATGAAGAAATCAGCAGGGCGCTGGGGCTTGAAAAAGCGGAGGATTTGGATACCTATTTGGAAAACCATATTGCTTTTACCTATGCGTATGATGATGTACCCCTCTTTTGGAGAAACGACAACGAGATGATGTTGCAAATGGAAAAAGAGGGATATGTTTATATCGACCATGAAAACAATACCGTATATGACCGATGGGGGCTTGGCATTGTGGTCGGCGAAGACGGATTTTTCAGCAATTATGGTCTGCTGGCGGGGGATGAAGCGCTCAACAGGCGCGCGCGCAAGGTTCTTCCGGAGCATCTGACAAAATATATGGACATGCCCTTTGAGGAAGCGATCCTCAGCTATGAAGCGCCAGACCCGCTCGATCCGCAGAATCTTGCATGGTTCGAGCGTGACAAGGATGGCGTGGCGGGTGATTTGTGTGTGATCCCGTCGGGTTATTTTGCGATCTATGAACGCTCATACGGCCTGATGGGGTGGGAGCGCTTTATGACGGAAATCGCGGGGAATCCCAAGCTGTGCGAAAGCCTGATGGATCAGGTGACAAACTACAGGATCAAGCTGGCAAAGGTCAAGGCGGATATGGGCTTCAAGTTTGCGCATCACGGCGATGATCTCGGTATGCAGTTCAGCGGATTTTTCTCGCCGGACATGTTCAAAAACCTGCTGATGCCTTATTACAAAAAATTGTTTGCGGAATACAAAAAATACGGCCAGTACATCATTATGCACTCCTGCGGATGCATGGCTGATTATTTGCCGGAACTGATCGACGCAGGGCTCGATTGCTGGGAGCCGGTGCAGCCGTGCAACGATTTGAACATGATGAAACGAGAATACGGCAATGACATCATATTCTGGGGGGGGATCGATACGCAGACCCTTCCGTCCAAAACCCCGGAAGAAGTAAAGCAGATGGCGCGCGAAGCAATCACGATCCTTGGAAAAGGCGGCGGGCATATCATTGCGCCGGCACAGGAGATCATGAATGATGTTCCGCTGGAAAATGTGGTGGCACTGCTCGAGACGATCGTGGAAATGCGGGAAAAAGCAATCTGAACGAAGGGAAGCACGACATGAAAAAGCAATATGTAGCGGGGATCGATGTGGGAACGACAGGCGCAAAGGCGATGCTGTTTGATTTGGAAGGAAACGTAGCCGCGAGCGGATATGTGGAATATTCCTGCACGTACCCAAAACCAAACTGGGTCGAGCAGGACGCGAAGGTTTTGATCGAATCGGTGTATGCATGCTGCGGCGCGATGATCAAAAACGGTGGGATCGATCCCGCTGAGATTTTGGCGGTGAGCGTCTCGGCGCAGCGCAGCTCCTGCGTTTTCGTCGATCAAAACGACGAGCCCGTCAAGATGATCTCGTGGATGGACAACCGCGCGGCAGAGCAGGTGACGCAAATTGCGGATACGCTGGGCGCGCGGGAATTTTACCGCGTGTCCGGCCTGCCCCTCAATACGTGCTGGATACTGCCTAAAATCATGTGGGTCAGGGAACACGAGCCTGAAATCTGGGAAAAAACGCACATCGTATGTCAGGTGCAGGATTACATTCTAAAGTGCCTTGGGGCGGACGGCTATTACAGCGACGAGCCCGAAGCGGCCTTTTGGGGCTTTTGGGATACGGACAATCATGCGTTCCACAAGGGCGTGATGGAGCTGTTCGATATCCCCGCCGCAAAAGTGCCGGAGGTCTTGTGTGCGGGAACGCGCGTCGGGGCAATCAGTGAATATGCCGCGCAAAAAAGCGGATTGAAAAAGGGAACGACGCTGTGCGTTGGGATCGGAGACCAAAACAGTGCGGCGATCGGTGCGGGCGTTGTGGAGGAGGGGCTTTTCTCCGCCTCGCTCGGAACGGGCGGGCTGGCGACCGTTTTGCTCAAATCCCGCTACCGCGACGAAACGGCAAACACCATGATCACCAACCACGCGCTGCACGGGCTGTGGGAATTTGAAGGGCTGCAAAATGCCGCGGCGGTCGTCTATAAATGGTTTGCCAATGAAGTTGCCGGGCTGGAATCAAGCCGCGCGAACGAAGCGGGCGGCAATGTATATGAAGCGCTCAATCAGCTTGTCAGCAAGGCGCCGCCCGGGGCGAAAGGACTTGTTATGATGCCCTATTTTGCAAGCGCGGCGGCACCAAGATGGAATCCCAACGCGCGCGGCGCATTTTTGGGGCTTACGCTGGCGCATGATCGCGCGTGTCTTGCACGGGCCTGCATGGAAGGCATCACGATGGAAATGCGCGATATTCTCAATGGGATTCAAAAAAACGGATTCCGGCTGCAAAAGGGAAGGATCATCGGCGGCGCGACCCGTTCGGAGGAATGGAATCAGATTCAGGCGGATATTTACAATCTGCCGGTGGAAACGCTTCGGGTCACGGACTCCGCTGTTTTGGGCGCGGCGATGTGCGCGGCGCAGGGGATCGGGATATTTCGGGATGTGAGGGAAGCTGCGCAGATGATGGTGCACCCCGTAAAAAGATATGAACCCATCCGTGAAAATGCGATTTTGTATGATGAGATTTATGATATTTATTGCAGCGCATACGAAAGCATGGAGCATGGAGGGGTGTACGAAAAGCTGGCAAAATTGCAGACAAAATATTGAACATATCACGCACAAAGAAGGAGAAGAACATGACAAGCAGGGAAAGAGTAAGGACGGCGCTGCGCCACGAGGAAGCGGACAGGGTGCCGTTTGACATGTGGGGCAGTGCCTCGCGGCTGGATACGCGCTTCTATAAGAAGCTTGTAAAAGAGCTTGGCTATGAAACATATGGAGAATCGATCCGCCCCGGAACGGCGTCGGAATTTGAAGATTACAGAATAAGCGACCGTTTTGGCTGCGATTTCCGGCATTTGAATATTGGAAAGGCGGACCATTTCAAGTCCTATACAAACGAGGAGGGATATCTCATCGATGAATGGGGGATCGGGCGGCTGCTCACAGGGGATTATCCCACGGTGGCCTATCATCCGCTGCGCAACGCGGACGAGAATACCCTCGCAAGCTATCGCTGGCCGACCGCAAAAGATGAGGGCCGAATTCGCGGCCTCGCGGAGCAGGCAAAAAAATATTACGAGGAAACGGATTGCGCGATCACCGCGACATCGGCTTCGTCGGGACAATTTTTTGACATTGGGCAATATTTGCGCGGCGCGGAAGAATTTTTTATGGATTTATACATCAATAAAAGCTTTGCGCATAAGCTGATCGAGCACATCACCGCGTTCCTCATTGAGCTCAATCTGTATTATCTGGAGCCGATTCACCCATATATTGAATGGATCGAATTTTCTTCCGATCTGGGCACGCAGGAAGCGCCGTTTATTTCGCCGGATTGTTTCCGCGAGTTTTTTAAAGAGCCGTTTCGGCAGTTGTTCGGGGCGATCAAGAAAAAATATCCAAAGGTCAAGATATTTCTTCATTCGTGCGGCGCGATTTATGATTATATTCCGGACTTTATCGATATGGGGGTGGATGTGCTCAACCCCTTGCAGCCGCTCGCAAAGGGAATGGACTCGAAAAAAATTAAGGAGACCTTTGGAAAGGATGTGGTGCTGCACGGTGGGATCGACATACAGCAGGCGCTGATCGGGTCTCTCGAGGATGTGGAACGCGAGGTCAGGACGCGCATCGATGCTTTCGCGCCGGGCGGCGGATATATCATGTCTACCGCCAATCATGTACAGCCGGATACGCCGCCGGAAAACCTGATCAGAATGTTCGAGTGCGCCAATGAATACGGCACATACAAAAAATAAAGAAACTTTGTTTTCGGAGCGTTGCATCCGAAAAATATGCTAAGGGAAGAGATTTTTCAAAAAACAAACTAGGAGGAAAGTTGTATGAAAAAATTAGCATGTATAGTTGTATGTATTCTCATGGTAGCGGGGATCGCGCTGATGGCGGCATCCTGTGCCGCGCCCGCCTCCGAGGCTTCTCCGGCGGACGCATCGCAGGCGGCCCAAGCATCTTCCGGCACCGAAGCGAACGGAGCGACCAAAGAGGTCCCGGACGGTCTGACGATCGGCGTGATTCCGATCACGCTTGCCAACGGATATCATCAAGCGGACTGCGACTGGCTTACGCAATTTGCAAAGGAGCAATATGGCGCAAACGTCAAGATTCTGGATGGAAAATTTGAACAGACGACGATCGTTTCCAATCTGGATCAATTGATCGCTGAGGGTGTGGACGCAATCATCCTGCATTCCTATGAAGCGGACTCCGTGGCTGCGGGCGTGGATGCGGCGCGTGCCGCAGGAATCCCGATCGCCACCTTCTATCTGGAAACACCGAACGATGTGCCGTTCATTGCGATCAATGAGGCGGAAAGCGCGTTTGAAATGGGAAAGGTTGCCGCCGAGCAATGGATGGCAGCGCATCCGGACAAACCAATCGTATATAGCGTAGTGGATTATGTAGATAATCCTACCGTGCAGGAAATGCGGACAGGTCCGTTTATCGAAGGGATCAAGAGCGTTGCGCCGGATGCGAAGGAAGGCATGATCGTTGACGGCGGCGGCACGCGCGACAGCGGATATAAGGTGGCGCAGGATATCATTCAGGCCTGCCCGGAAACAAATATTTTCTATGGCGCGGCTTCCGACTATTCACTGGCGATCTGGCCTGCGCTGCAGGAGGCGGGAAGAGGAAAGGCCACAGGCGGCGTGCCGGAAACCGAGATCCTTGTCGGGACGGACGCGACTGAAGCGGAGCTTCAGCTGATTTATGATCCGGCATCTTCTTTTAAAATCACAATGGGACTCACGCCCAAGGAAAATGCTCAGACCAAGCTGGATACAATTATAAAAGCCTATACGGGAGAACTCGATCCCGACGCGAAGCAGACAATAGAATGCTTTGACAAAGAAATAGATTTTTGGAACATGCCGGTGGAGGAAGCGCAAAAATGGATGGAGGAAGAATACGGCAGTAAGATCGATTTGAGCGCTGCATCTAAGTAAGGCGTAAATTTCGAACATCAAGGATAGGCCGGTGCGGGCGCACGTGCGCCCGCACCGTGCTTTCATGGGGGGAGAATGGTCATGGGGAGCACGATACTGCAGTTTGAAAACCTTACAAAAAAATTTCCGGGCGTTACGGCGCTTGACAATGTCAGTTTTGAAATCAAAAAAAATACGGTGCACTGCCTGTTGGGGGAAAACGGCGCCGGAAAGTCTACCTTGATCAAAATATTGACCGGAGCGCAGCCGCGGACCGGCGGGCGCATCTATCTGGACGGCAAACCGATCGACGCGGCAAGCACAAAGGAAGCGCGAACATTGGGGATCAGTACGATCTTTCAGGAATTGAATATTGTCGATCAATTGAGTGTGGAAGAAAACCTCACCCTGGGCATGGAAAAAACCAAATTTGGTTTTTTATCGAAGGATGAGCACGTAAAAAAGAGCATTGAGATACTCAAAAGCATTGAACCCGCGATAGACCCCAAGATGCTCGTGTCCAAATTGAGCGTAGCCAAAAAGCAGATTGTTGAAATCGCAAAAGCGGTTGCGACTGATGCGGAAATCATCATTATGGACGAGCCGACGGCGGCTATATCCGAATCGGAGATTCAGCGGCTGTTCAAAATCATAAGCGATCTGAAGAAGAGGAATGTGACTGTCATTTACATCTCGCATCGGCTGGAGGAAATCTTTGAGATCGGCGATGAAGTGACTGTTCTGCGGGACGGAAAGCATGTCGAAACCAAACCCATTTCTGAGGTGAAGGACAGGGCCGAATTGATCAGGATGATCGTAGGCAAAACTGTGGTAGAGCAATATGTGCCAAATCCATTCGATTGTCGTACCAAAGTGATCGAGGCGCGGGGCATACGAAACGCAAAATTGAAAAACATATCCCTCGATGTCTATAAAGGGGAAGTGGTCGGAGTTTATGGATTGGTGGGCGCGGGAAAAACGGAATTTGCCAACATATTGTATGGTGTGGATGACTTCTCCGGGCAATTGAAGCTGAACGGCAAGGCGTGTCATTTTAAAAATCCGTCGCAGGCAATTGCCGCAGGCGTTGCGTTGGTACCGGAAGAACGCCGTACGGAAGGTATCTTCAACAATCTTTCCATCCGCGAGAACATTCCGGTGATGAACATGAAAAGTGTTTCTAAAAGAGGGATCGTTTCAGACAGGAAAATTTCCGGTATTTCGCGCGAATACGTTGAACAGTTGAATATTGTAACCAATACGGACGATAAGGAAGTGTCGCTGTTATCGGGCGGAAATCAGCAGAAGGTCGTATTTGCGAAATGTTTGTTTTCCAATTCCGAACTCCTCCTTCTGGATGAGCCGACACGCGGTGTGGATGTCGGCGCAAAGGAAGAAATTCACAATATGATCAGGGCGCTTTCCAGAGAAGGGAAAACGATCATGGTGTTTTCATCCGAGCTTCCGGAGGTGCTGAACCTATGCGACCGGATATTCCTTCTGTACGACGGGGAATTGAAGGGTGCGCTCAACAATGGCAGCGACATCAACAGTGAAAACATCGTGCACATCGTTACAGGGGGGGAATAAAAAATGGAAAAAGCATTCAAAAAGAGCGTTTCAAAGCAATCAAAGCTCACCCTCATCATGCTGACGGTTTTGATCGCGATGATTTTAACGCTTGCGCTGATACAGCCCAGCTTTCTGAATTCAACCAATATGAGAAATATCATCAACCAGCAATCCATCCTGATCATGGTGGGGCTGACGGTCACGTTTTTGATGATCACGGGGAACTTCGACGTTTCCATCGGATCGGTGATCGGCGTATCGGGGGTGATGTGCGCATGGTTCTGCCGGTCTGCAGATGCGGGCGGCCCGGGTCTTCCGTTTGCCACGGCAATTTTGCTGGCTTCCATGGTAGGTCTTGGAATCGGTGCGCTCAATGCGTTTCTTGTCGTCAAGCTTGGCATGGCTTCGATCGTCGCTACTTTGGGAACGATGTCTATCGCGCGGGGGATCGCCTATATATTTGCGGAAGGCTCCATGATCGAGGTTGGACTGCCTGCGGAATTCCGAATTTTTGGGCAGGCGGAAATCGGCGGATTTTTTACGATCCCGGTGATCATAACAATCGGATTGATTCTACTGTTCGTTTTCATCCAGAGCAAAACGGTGTTTGGCCGTGAAATCTTCTATATTGGGGCAAACAGAAAGGCGGCAGAGCTTTCCGGTGTGAAGGTGAACAGAAAAATCTCCATGCTTTTTATGCTGAGCGGCCTAATTGCGGGTTTTTCGGGCGTTCTGCTCGCGTCGAAACTGGGCGCGGGGGATTGTAAGGTTGGCGTAGGGTATGAATTCGACGCAGTGGTTGCGGTCGTGCTCGGGGGAACCAGTATCGAGGGAGGATCGGGTTCGGTCGTTGGAATGGTCATCGGCGTTTTTATCATTGGGGTGATGCAAAACGCCTTGAATTTGTTTGCCGCATCACCTGAGTGGCAGGTAATCGTAAAAGGCATCGTGATCATTGCGGCGATTCTTTTGCAAAGAGCGGCGTCGAAAGAAAAAATATCTTAAGAGGGGTGCGGGCATGATACAGGGCGTAAAGAAGGTTTCGTGGAGAAACGCAGTCAAAAACTTATATGTGTATGGCATTTTGCTGGTGCTGGTGATGATTTTCTGGGCGATGTCACCAAAATTTCTAACATGGAACAGCATTGCGAACATCATTCGCACGGCTGCGCCGGTCGTCATGACGGCGACTGCGGCAACGTTGCTCATGATTTCCGCAAATATAGATTTATCGGTGGGCAGCATTCTGGCGTTTTCAGGCGTGCTGTTTGCGGCTGTGTGCCGTGCGGGAATGAACGTTCCGCTTGCTGCGGTCCTCGTTAGCGCGGCGGGGATTGGGCTTGGCGCTCTGAATGGATTTTTGGTGGTAAAATTAAGGATTATGCCGGTCATTTCCACGCTTGCGACGATGAATATTTTATCGGGGATCGCAAAGCTGATGTGCGGAGAGACGATTCCTTACCTGAAGGGCGATCTTCCCAAGGATTTTGGGATGCTGGGCAGAGGGACGGTGGGGGCGATTCCGGTGCAGTTGTTTGCCATCGTTGCCGTTGCGGTAATATTCATCATATTACAGAGAAAAAGTATTCTCGGAAAATATTCGGTGGCGATCGGCGGCAATCAAACGGCGGCGCGGTTGGCGGGAATCAAGGTAAACGTGATCGTAATGGTCCTGTTTGTTTTGGTGGGGTGCGTCGCGGCCTTCTCCGGCGTTGTGCGCGCATCCAATATGATGATTGGCGACGCGACTGCGGGAGTGGGCTTCGAGCTCGATGTGATCATCGCGATCCTTATGGGGGGAACAAGCTTCTTTGGGGGGGAGGGTTCGGTCGGCAGAACGGTTGCCGGGGCGTTTATTCTCACCATATTGAGCATTGGAATGAATCAGGCCGGTGTGCCGCCATTCTATCAATATGTGGTAAAGGGGCTGGTGCTGGTGCTGGCGGTATTGCTGGATAAGGTGGTCAAGGAAAAGGTAAGCGAATAAGCATTTACAAAATGCCCCCCGCGCCGATATAGTTCCGGCACGGGGGGCATTTTTTGACGTTTGGTTTATGAAGCCTTATTCCGCTTTCAGGCTCTGCGCGATTTCCGTAAAGATCACGCCAAGCGCGTAAGCGCCCGCGTCTGGATAACCAAGGCTGCGTTCACCCACCGTGCCCGCGCGGCCCATCCGCGCGACGATATCCTCCGTGGCTTTTGCCCCGTCGACAGCCGCGCGCGCCGCGCGCGCAAATGTGTCGATGATGGCAGTGCCTTCTGCCGCGCACGCGCTCCACATGTCCGCACAGGGAACCAGCGCGTCCACGAGGGTCTTGTCGCCCACGACCGCACCTCTGCCGAACGAACGTTCGCCGGTTTTTTGCACACCCAGCACTGCCGCCTGCATCATGCGGGCGAAATCGTTTGCTTCAAGTGATGTTTTGTCTCCGGCGCTCTTGGCCGCCGCGCGGAACGCGGAACCCCAGATGGGGCCGGACGCGCCGCCGCAGTGCTCCATGATGACGAGTGAGCACGCTTCCAAAAAGTCGCCGATGCTGGTTTTGTGGTTTGTAAGGATGTCGCACCATTCCTGCTTTAACTGCCGGAAACCCTTTGCCACGCTCATGCCGAAATCTCCGTCGCCCGCGTGGGAATCGAGCTCGCAGAAGGGTACCTCGTTTTTGATGATGCACTCGCTCATTTTGTCGACGATATAGACGACGTTGTCAAGGCTCACGCTGTCCGCTTTGATGAGGTTGGCGTTTTCATCGAGGACGGGGCAGTCGCAGGCTTGGCCCTGCACATGGTCGGGCAGCGCGCTTTCAAAGCCAACCATATCCACCGCGCCCGACACCTTGAACGCAGGCGCGTCGCTTTCGCTGTTAAGCAGGCCGCGCAAACGGTCGTTGAGCTTCATCATCGTCACCGATGCGCCCATCATGTCGATGCTCGTCATGTAATTGCCCACAAACGAACGGTAAACGGTCACCTTCTTGTCGTCGAGCACCTTGCGCAGTGCGTAATTTAAGAGATACAGCTCCATGAGCGGCGTTGCGCCAAAGCCGTTGACCAAAAGGGCGATTTCGTCCCCAGCCGAGGCCTCGAGCTCGCCGAGCAACGCGTCGCTCATCCTTTGCGCAAGTTCGTCAGCGGTCAAGGCATCTTCCCGCTTGATGCCCGGTTCGCCGTGGATGCCCACACCATATTCCATCTCGTTATCCGAGATTTCAAAGGTGGGCGTACCCTTTGCGGGCACCGTGCACGAGCTGAACGCGAACCCGATGCTTTTTACATTCGCGATGGCGTCCTCTGCTGCCGCCTTAACCTCTTCGAGGCTGCCGCCGGCCTGCGCTGCCGCGCCTGCGATCTTATGAACCAAAACGGTTCCCGCCACGCCGCGGCGGCCAACCGTATACAGGCTGTCCTGCACCGCGATGTCGTCGTCGACCTTCACATAGTCTACCTTGATGCCGTCCTCTTCCGCCAGCTGCGCCGCGTTTTTGAAATTCATCATATCGCCGCTGTAGTTTTTGATGATGAGCAGCGTGCCTTTTTCAGTGGCGGTCTGCCTGATTGCCTGATAGACCTGGATCTGTGACGGAGAGGCAAACACATCGCCGCACACCGCCGCGTCCAACATACCCTTGCCGATGAATCCGGCGTGCGCGGGCTCGTGACCGCTGCCCCCTCCGGAAATCAGGCTCACTTTGTTCTGGTCTACCGCTTTCTTTTTGATGACCTTATATTTGCGGTCGAATTCCAGCTCGGGATGAGCCAGAACGATGCCGCCGCACATCTCCGAAACGAGCGTTTCGGGCTGGTTGATGATCTTTTTCATGAATATCCTCCGTTTTAAAACAGTCCTTCCTGATAGCTTCTTCCAAGGGCGTCGGCAGTCTTGATCGCCGCCGCAACGCTTTGCGCTGTGATGGGGAAGGGCATCGAATGAACGGACTCCTCCGGGATGCACGCTTTTTCAGCAACCGCCATCAGTTCTTCCTCCGTGATGGAGTCCACACCGATATCCGCAAGGCACACCGGCAGGCCGACGCTCACGCAGAAATCAAGCACTTCTTCGATTTCATCCATGGGTGCGTTCTCCAGTGCGAGCTGCGCCAGCGTTCCGAACGCCACCTTTTCACCGTGAAGATATTTGTGCGTACCCTCGAGGATCGTCAGCCCGTCGTGGATCGCGTGTGCCGCCGCGAGGCCGCAGCTTTCAAATCCAACGCCGGAGAGCAGGATGTTGGCTTCGATGATGTTTTCGAGCGCAGGAGTGACCACCTTTGCTTCACACGCCATCTTTGCCTTCAAACCGTCGGCGAGCAGCGTCTCATAGCACAGCGTGGCCATCGAAAATGCAGCCTTTGTGCCCCGTGCACCGTCGCACAGACCTTCGCGCGCGCCGCACGGCAGCCCCGCGTTGACCGTCGCGAACGACTGTACGTTTGCCCGCGCCTCAAAATAGGTGGACAGCGCGTCGCCCATGCCGGAAACGAGAAATCTTACGGGAGCGTTGGCAACGACAGCCGTATCGATGAGCACCACGCTGGGGCTCTGCTTATAGTAAGCGTAATCGTCAAACGCGCCGTCCGGCGTATACAGCACTGCGGAATGGCTCGTGGGCGCATCCGTTGCCGCGATCGTCGGAACGATGATCAGCGCTTCGCCTTCCGCGACGCACTTTGCGGTGTCGATTGCCTTTCCGCCGCCAAGACCGATCGTGCAATGGCAGTTTTTCTCCTTGGAAAGCGCCTGCAACCGTGCGACCTCCTGACGGGAGCACTCGCCGGTGAAGCCCGTTTCCACGAATGTGACGCCAAATTTTTCCGCCGTCGCTTTCAGTTGCTCCTGCACGCGGGCCGCGTCGTCAGGATGGGCGATCAACAACGCCGACGTGCCGAACGTTTTGACAAAATAACCCAAATTCAGTAACTCATCTTCTCCCTGCACATACTTTGTAGGACAAATAAACGCTTTGCGCATCTTTTTTACCTCCGAATATTTTTTTGTTGAGTGTGTTCGTTTCATTGAATGGATTAGTTCCTATTATAGGCACATCGTTGAAAAGAAGCAGTGGACAAAACCATCCACTTTTTACAATTTTTGATGGTAAAAAACGATAATATGCGCTAAAATAGTAATATAATGACCTATCGCTCATGCGCTCATCAAAGGAAACCGCCATGAAAACGAATTTGCTTCGCTTAGATCACATACTGGATATCGAGAGGTGGCAGACGCTGCAGGATTCGCTTGCCCTCGTTACCAATCTGGCGATCATCACCGTGGATTACAGGGGCATACCGCTCACGCGGCACTCTTCCTGCCGCCCGTTTTGTAAACACGTACGCGAACACCCGGAGCTGCACACCTTCTGCGAAAAATGCGATTCGCGCGGCGGGCTCGAATCCACGCGCATCTCGCACCCCTATATTTACATGTGTCACTGCAAGATCGTGGACGTTGCCATCCCCATCATCGTCGAAAATCAGTACGTCGGCGCAATCATGGCGGGGCAGATCAGGCTTTCAGACGCGGATGAGGAGCTGGAGCAGATCATCCATTCCCCGGCGGGACGGCTGTTCGACACGTCCGAGCTCAACGACCGCTTTGCAGAGATCCCCTATATTTCCTATGCGGAGCTGCAGGTGCGCGTGCAGATGCTTTTCGATCTGTGCAACTATATCGTCAAGGAAGCGATGAACAAAAACATCATCTTGGAGATGTATGAAAAAATAGCTGTCGATCAGCCGATCATAGGACATGTGGATTCTGCGGACACCATCAAGCGCATCAGACACGAGCTAGGAAACGCGCTCACAAGCGTATACATCGAATCCACCGCGCGCGAGCCGTCCGCTTGCGCAAATCCCGTACTGCGGCCAGTGTTTGAATTTTTGCAGGAGCACCGCAACCAGACGCTCTCGCAGAAAAAAGCGGCGGAGCTGTGCCACATCAGCTCCGGCTATTTCAGCCGCTTGTTTACGCGGGAGACGGGGGAGCGTTATACGGATTTTTGTGCGCGGCAAAAAATTGAATGGGCCAAAAAGCTGTTGAGCAGAACCGATCTGCCCATTTCACAGATCAGCGACGAGTTGGGCTTCAATGAACCGAGCTACTTCATCAAGGTGTTTCGCAAATTCGAGGGCGTATCCCCATCCGCCTACCGAAAATTGCCCGCCGATGAATGAAGCGGAAGAAGATCAAAAAGGGCCGGTCATTGACCGGCCCTCTGTTTGCCTGTAATCACATGCCCTGCCGCGCACTCTTTACCGCCGCGACAAGCTCTTTGCCGATGCGCACAATGCTTTCGTAATCGCCCGTCTTTGCGCCGGCAGTGAGATCGCCGCCCGCGCCCACCGCGACGGCGCCCGCTTTGATCCATTCTGCGGCGTTGCCCGCGTTCACCCCGCCCGTGGGCATCATTTCAGCCTGCGGCAGCGGCCCCTTGATCGCCTTGATGATGGCGGGGCCAAACAGGTTGCCCGGGAATATCTTGACAATATCCGCGCCCGCCTCCATACACTCCACCGCTTCTTTGACTGTCATTGCGCCGGGCATGCACGCGATCTGGTAGCGCATGCACAGCTTCACGGTATCCACGTTCAGGCAGGGACTGACCACATAATGCGCGCCCGCGAGGATCGCCGCGCGTGCCGTTTCCGCGTCGAGCACCGTGCCCGCACCCACAAGCACTTCTTCCGGCGCGTATTGCTTGGAGACTTTTTCGATGAGGCTCAATGCGCCCGGCACGGTGAAAGTGATCTCGATGCCCACGATCCCGGCTTTGATGCATGCGTCGATGGTTTTTAACGCCTGTTCCTCGTTGTCTCCGCGCACCACGGCCACCACGCCGCATTCTTTTAGTCTGCGCAATACTTCTGCTTTTTTCATTTCACGTTCCTCCTGTTTTTTAGCGTTGTACCCGGCCGGACCCGTCGCCGTCCATCAGCTTTTCCACTTCCGCTACGTTCACGAGGTTGTAATCGCCCTCGATGGAGTGCTTGAGCGCGGAAGCCGCCGTCGCGAATTCCACGGCGCGCTGCGCGGGGAAATCCGACAGCAGCGCATAGATCAGGCCGCCGCCAAAGCTGTCGCCGCCGCCCACACGGTCCACGATGTGCAGATCGTATTCCTTTGAAAAATGCGCTTTGCCATCCGTATACAGCATTGCGGCCCAGCGGTTGTCATTTGCGGAGATGGAGGTGCGCAGCGTGATGGCGGCGTGCGCAAAGCCAAAGCGTGCACAAAGCTGCCGCGCCACATCTTCATATGCCGCGTGATCGAGCTTGCCGGAGGTCACGTCTGTTTTTCCCGCGCGGATGCCGAACACATCGGCCGCATCCTCCTCGTTGGCGATGCAAAGGTCGACGTATTCCATCAGGCCGCCCATCACCGTGCTCGCCTGCTCCCTGCTCCACAGGTTTTTGCGGTAGTTTAAATCACACGAAACGCGGATGTTCTTTTTGCGCGCGGCAGTCAGTGCCTGTTTGCAAATTTCCGCGACGTTTTCCCCAAGCGCGGGCGTGATGCCCGTAAAATGAAACCAGCTTGCGCCGTCAAGGATCGCGTCCCAGTCGAAATCCTCCGCTTTCGCCGTCGAGATCGCGGAGTGTGCACGGTCATAGACCACCTTCGACGGACGCTGTGACGCGCCCTTCTCCAAATAATAGATACCGACGCGCTCACCGCCGCGAACGATCATTGACGTATCCACGCCGTATTTGCGCAGGGAATTGACGGCCCCCTGTCCGATGTCGTGTGCGGGCAGCTTTGTGACGAATGCCGCGTCCATGCCATAGTTCGCGAGGGACACAGCGACGTTTGCTTCGCCGCCGCCAAATGTGGCCTGCATCGCGTCGTTTTGGAAAAAACGATTGGTCCCGGTCGAGAGTCGAAGCATGACCTCGCCGAATGTAACGATTTTGGACATAATGATGCACCTTCTTTCTGATAGAAAATCAAAATAAATAAAACGCGACGGATCAAAAATCCGAAACGTCTGGCAAGATGATCATTACGATGTGCAGGGGATGCCAAAATCAAGGCAATTATAACGCCGGCATTTTAAAAAAGCAAGGGGAAAAGCAAAAAAATAAATTTGTTGCGCATGGTGCAACAAAAATGATGATTTTGTGAAAACTTGAATTATTTTGCAAAAAGGCTATTGACATTTTGGGAACACGAATGGTATAGTACAATCACAAATTGGTAAGATGATTTTGCCAAAATCACATTCTGAGTTTGATGGGGCGGGGCCGCTCGGGGGAGCCGGAAACGCGCCGAAAAAACAAAAACAGCACAAAAACATCAAAAATTGAAAAGGGGAAGCGGTATGTTATTGGTAGACAAGCAGACTGTTTTTGACGAACAAAAGGTACGCCAAATCGCGCAGAAGGTGCAAGATCAGGGCTTTACGCCGGATGATCTCTTGGAAGGGGTCGCGGTGCTCGGAATGCTGTGCAACCATTCCGTGCAGATGCGCTTTGAGCTGCGGGGCTATACGAAGTCGTTCCAGTTCGAGATCGGGGACGCGGTATGCGCGATCGTCTTTGAACATGGCACGTGCGCGTGCTATCGCGGCCCGGTGCATCTGCCCAACGTGACGTTTGGGATCAAGCCGGAGCGCGCGATGGAGATTCTCAACAAACAAGTGCATTCCGCGGTGGCGCACATGAACGGCGACATCGCCGTAAAGGGCATCAAGAATGACGCGCTGCGGTTCCAAGACATTTTTGAGCTTTTCTTATCAGAGCTCGACGACTTTGCGTAATATAGAAAGGAACGGAACATGAAACAATTAAAAATGGGCGTCGTGGGCGGCGGCGGCGCGTTCTTCTTCCACAGCAACGGCGTAAAAAATTCGCCGTACATAAAGTATGTAGCGATCTACGACGCAAATTTTGCCCACGCAAAAAAAATGGCGGCGCGCTATCGTGAAAACGAGATGACCGCATATGAAACGCTGGATGAAATGCTGGATTCGGACATCGACGCGGTGCTGGTGATGGTGCCGCACCTGTATCATGAGGAAATCGTGGTGCGGTGCGCAAACAAGGGAAAGCATGTGCTGTGTGAAAAGCCGATGGGCATCACGGTGGAGGCGTGCCGCAATATGATCGCGGCGGCGAAGCAAAACAATGTGAAGCTGATGGTTGCGGAAAATCACCGTTTTCTGCCCGCGCACACCTGTGTGCACGACCTTGTCGCGCAGGGCGCGGTGGGGCAGGTGACACTCGTGCGCGCCTATGAGGGTGTAAATGAGATTCCCGGGCTGAGCGAAAGCGGTTTTTGGAAGGGCGATCCCATCAAGGCGGGCGGCGGCGCGCTGATGGATATGGCAGCGCACAAATTTGCGGCACTGGAATACATTCTGGGCAGCAAATGCGAAAAGGTGACGTGCGTGCTCGCCAAGCAGGCCATCAACCTGCCCGACAAAGCGGAAGACAACGCGCTCGCGATCGCGCACTTTGAAAACGGCGCAATCGCAGAAATCATCGTGAGCTTTACGCAGATGACTCCTCCCTTCAACAGTCTTGAAATCTATGGAACAGAAGGTTCGATATTCGAGGATCACGCGAAGGAAAAACCCGTAAAAATTTATTCGTACAGCGATGTGATGGGCGAAAATCAGCAAATGTGGTTCGAGCCGGAGGTGGAGCACGCGCCCTTCCCGGACTACTATCCGATTTCCGTGCGTTATACGGACGAGCACTTCGCAAAATCCGTGCTGGAAGACAAGGAGCCGGAATTCACCATGGAGCAGTCCATGAGCGCGATCGAATGCATTTTGGCAGGGTACCTCTCGCACATCGAGCAGCGGCCGGTGGAGCGCGCGGAAATTCTGAAAATGGCGGATGAGGGAAAGACGATGACCATTCTCGAACGGCTGGCGGAATCGATACCGATCAATAAAAATCTACCGGAGGTAAAGCAAGTGGAAGCAGTTGGATTCAGGAAGGAAGCGGCGCAGCGCGTGATGCAAAAATACGATCTGGACCTATTGATCGCGTCTTCACCCATCAATGTATATTATACGACGGGGCTGCCCGTGCTGCACAGCGCGCCCAACCCCATTCTGATGGCGCTTGCGAACCAGTATCCCTATCTGGGGCTCGTACGCCGCAGGGGCGAGAGCACGGTGGTGCACTGGAACGTATTTGTCAGCGCGAATGAGCTGTGCTGGGCGGATGATTCTGTGGGCATCGAAAGCCCGGAGGATGTGCAGTGTGCGCTGCGGCAAAAGATCAGAAAGTGGGGGTTTGCCAAGAAACGGATCGGTGTGGAATCCACGATCCCCAAATATGTGCTGGATGTTCTGAGCGAGGAAAAGGTGGACGCGCAGATCGTCGTCGCGGACGACGCGTTCCGTGAGCTGCGCATCATCAAGACAGATACGGAGATCGAATATATCACCAAAGCGACGCAGATCACAGAAACCGCGATTCTAAAATGCGCGGAGATCGTGAAGGTCGGCACCACAGACAACGAGCTTTTGCAGCTTGGCAAGCAGGTAATGCTTGAAGAGGGCGCGTCCGACTGGGATCACCTCACGCTGACCATCGGCGACTCCGACCCGGAAGCGCCGGGCACGGGCCGCGCGGCAAAAGCGGGAGAAATCCTGCGCATCGATTACGGCGCAACGTATAAGGGCTATGTGGCAGATGAAAATTATCATGTCGTGATCGGCGATGTGCCGAAGGAAGCGAAGGAGCACGTGGACGCGCTGATCGAATTTCAGGCCTATTTTGAAGAACGCATCAAGCCCGGCGTATCCATGAAGGCACTCGGTGAAGAAGCAATCGAATGGTATAAGAAGAGATACCCGCAGGGCATGGCGTTCTGCATCGGCCACAGCATCGGCCTCGAATGCGAGGATCAGCACCTGTTCGGCGCGTTCGGCGTGCTCGACACCACGTTTGAAAAGAACATGGTGTTTGAGATCGAAGCGTGGGAAAAATACGGCGGCGCACTGGTGGGCGTGGAAGACTGCTATGTGGTGACGGAGGACGGCTGCAAAAAAATTACCACATTAAATAAAAAGATTCACTCAATCAAATAAATAGATATAATAGAGAAGGAGAGAACAGGTTATGAATCCATTGATTATTGTCGCAACACCAAACATCTGCTGGCTGGAGCCGAGTGTAGATTATCCCAAGACCGCGCCGGAGATCGCCGAAGAGGCAGCAAAGTGCCGCGAGGCGGGTGCATCCGTGCTGCATTCCCACGGCGAGGGACAGTGGGTGGAGATGATCACGCAGGTGCGCGAAAAGAGCGATATCCTCGTGCAGAGCGGGATGTCGAGCATTCCGCTGCAGGAACGCATCGAGCTTTTCGAGCAGAAATCCGAGATGGTTTCCATCATTGCGAACCATCACGCGGAGGCGTTCAAGGAGCTCAATTGCGATATGCTGCATCCGCTTGCGGAGCTCGAGGAATATGCCGAGGCATGCCGCAAGTATCGCGTGAAGCCGGAATTTGAAATATGGCACGCCGGCTCCATCTGGAACCTGAACAAGTTGATCGAAAACGGATATCTGGACGGCCCCTATATCACCACGCTGTTCTTCGGATGGCCGGGCGGCACATGGTCGCCGCCGACGGTGGAGGAATATCTGTATCGCAGGAGCCTGATGCCCGAGGGCAGCGCCATGACGGTGAGCATCATGTGCGAAGAGCAGATGGATATCATGGTCGCGGCCATCATGCAGGGCGACAACGTCCGCGTGGGTACGGAGGACTATCCGTATAACCGTCAGGGCAAGCTGTGCACAACGCACGAGCTGGTCAAGGAGATCGCGGATATTTCAAGAATGCTGGGCAGGGAGATCGCCACACCCGCCGTTGCGCGCGAAATTCTGGGGCTTTACGACTGAACGGGGGAGAAAACATGACAGATCAAAAGGTTGCAATCATCACAGGCGCGGCAAACGGCATCGGTCAGGCGACCGCTTATAAATTCGCAAACGAGGGCTATGCCGTAGCCATCGTGGACGTGAACCCGACGCTCGTTGAGACGGAAAAAACCATTCGCGAAAAGGGACAGGAATGCTTCGCGTATGTGGGCGACGTTTCCAGCACCGATCAGATGAGCGAATTCGTTTCGCAAATCATCGAAAAATACGGGCGTATCGACGTGCTCAATAACAACGCGGGAATCGTCGTTGTCAAGCCGCTCGAGGATACGACGTTTGAGGAATTTCAGAAGGTGGCGGCGGTCAACATCGGGGGGACGTTCCTGCTTTGCAAGCTGGTGCTCCCCACCATGAAGAGCCAGAAAAGAGGCGCGATCGTCAATCTGGGCTCGGTGTCCGGGCATGTCGGGCAGACGGAGCACGCCATCTACGGCGCGACCAAGGGGGCGGTGATCGCCTTTACGCGCGCGGTGGCGTGGGAGGTGGCGGACTTCAACATACGCGTGAATTCGGTGAGTCCCGGGTCGGTGGACACCCCCATGCTGCGTTCGGATATCACGCTCGAATCCAACCGGCTGGGCATCCCGTATGAAGAAGTCAAGGCGCTCAGGGAAACGGAGCAGGCGTTCAACCGGTGGGCGGACCCGTCGGAAATCGCGGAAGCCATCTTCTTTCTGGCGAGCGAAAAGGCCTCGTTCGTCACGGGCTCGGATTTGCTGGTAGATTGCGGGTGGGTCGCGAAATAACGCGGCACGCGCGGACAAACAAAAGATAAGAGAGGGATTGGGTTTGCAAGACGCTAACACAGGATATGTAACGGTAAAACGCCAGAACACCACGGAGATCATTGTAGAGAACCTTCTGCAAAAGATCAAGGAGAAGGAACTCAAGCCGGGGGACAAGCTTCCGCCCGAACGCGAGCTCGCCGCAATGATGAATACGAGCAGGCCGTCTCTGCGCGAGGCGATCAAGGCACTGCAAATGATGAATGTGCTCGACGTCCGGCAGGGCGCGGGAACATACATCAAGCATCTCGAGACGGAAAGCATCGTGGATCATCTGGATATCGTCTTCAAGGTGGACGACACGCTGCGGCAGGATCTTTATGAAGCGCGTGAGCTTCTGGAATCCGCGATGGCGCGTATGGCAGTCTTGAAGATGGATGAGCAAACCATTGGGGCGATCCGCGAGAATGTGAGGCGGGGCGCTGAAAACGTGGAGAATCCGGACGTGTTTTTGCAGCTTGACATCGAGCTGCATGAATTGATCCTGAACGCGGTGGATAACCGAATCCTCAACATGTTTATTCAGTCCATCAACAAGATCAGCATTGTAATGCGGAAAAAGACGAACAGCTCACTGGCGATCCGCAAGAAGGCAGTCACGGACCACAACCGCATCTGGCGCGCAATCGAAAAGCGCGACGCTGCGGCGGTCGGGGCGGCAATGATGAAGCATTTGAAAAATGTGGAAAAATATTATGTCAGCCAGACGAGCGGAAATGGAAAGGACAATGAAGCATAAATATTTGGTGACCGGAGCCACGGGCTGCATCGGTTCGTGGGTCACAAGAAATCTTGTGAAGGATGGCGAGAGCGTGTATGCGCTCGTGCGCGATCCCAAAAAGCTGCAAAGCCTGCGGCTCATTATGACGCAGGAGGAAATCGACGAGATACACATCATTAAGGGAGACATCCTAGACGCGGCGCTGATCCGAGAAACCGTTCTGCAGGAGGGGATCACAAAAATCATCCACCTTGCCGCCATGCAGATGCCGTTTTGCGCGGCAGACCCCGTGCGGGGCGCACGGGTGAATGTGGAGGGAACGGTAAACGTTTTCGAGGCGGCAAAGGCCGCGGGTCTCCCCTCGATTGTATACTCGAGCAGCACGGCGGTGTACGGCAAAAATTTTGAGTACGAAAACGGCGTGTTCAATCATGCATCGCCCTTCCTGCCGCATTCCCACTATGGCGTATACAAAATCGCAAACGAGGGAAGCGCGAAGATCTACTATGAAAACGACGGGATATCGAGCATCGGCATCCGTCCATATGTGGTGTACGGCCCAATGCGCGATCAGGGTATGACCTCCACACCCACCACGGCTATCAAGATGGCGGTACAGGGGGAGGAATACAAAATATCCTTTGGCGGCTGGTGTGATTTCCAGTATGCGGAAGACACCGCAAGGGCTTTCATTGCCGCGGCGAATGCGGATTTTGTGGGGGCAGAGGTGTTCAACCTGGGCGGCGAGCGCGTCAGCGTGCCGCAGATCATAGAGGCGATCGACAATGTATGTCCGAATGCGTCCATCACATACGACGATATCCCGCTGCCCTTTCCGCAGTTTGAAAACGGCGGAGAGCTGGAAAAGGTGATTGGCAAGCTCGAAATCACGCCGCTTGCACAGGGAATCGCGCAAAGCGCGGAGATATTCAGGCGCGCACAGGGCATGTGACAGCCCACGCTTCAGAAAAAACGCATGCGTTGCACAATATGCAAGGCACAAGGCACAATTGTATTGTGTACGGGCAGCGATACCAATATAATCTTGGTATAAGCTAGACGACAAAACTATTTAAAAGATATTCAGCGAGAACAACTAAAACAAAAAGGGATTTGGGAAAGGCATTGATACGATGGCATGCTTTGTGTATCCGTTTTACCCAAAATCCGGCTCTTAGGTACATGATTTGCGGCAGCAAGAACGCGGCCGTGTGAAAAGAAAACAATAAAAACGGAGGAAAGAAAATGAAAAAAGGTTTATTTCTGGTAATCGTTCTGGTCGTTCTTCTGGCTATGAGCGCGTGCGCGGCCCCGGCCGCTCCCCAAGCGCCTTCGACGGAGGCTTCTCAAGACAATCAGGCCGGCGCGGACAACACCGCATCCGAACCTGCTGCGGCAGGCGGTGAAATGACGATTGGCGTAACGATGCAGGGGAACCAGAGCGGTTTCGTGCAGTATCTCACATCCGGAATCTATGAATATCAGAAAAACAGTGCGCCCGATGTGAAGCTTGACGTTGTGTTTGCGGACGACGACGCGGCAAAACAACACAGCCAGATCGAGACGTTCATCTCCAAGGGCGTGAAAGCAATCATCATGAACCCTGTGGATAAAGTGCAGGGGGCGGCGGCCGTGGATATGGCAGCAGACGCAGGCATCCCGATCATCACGCTGAATACGACGACGGACAGCACGAAAAATGCGGCGCACGTCGGCTCTGACGATGTGGAATCCGGACGCATGCAGATGCAGCGCCTGATCGACGTGGTGGGAAAAGACGCGAAGATCGCTTATGTAGATGCAGTTCTTGGGCATTCCGCTCAGGTTAACCGTGCGCTGGGCTACAAAGAGATTCTGGAAGCAAACCCGACCGTCACACTGGTTACCACCGGCGTGGGCAATTGGTCGGCGGACGAATCCATGAAGCTGGTTGAAAACTGGCTGCAATCCGGTCAGGAGATCGACGCGATCGCCTGCGAGGCAGACTGTCAATTGACGGGCGTCATCACGGCTGTGGAAAATGCCAACATGATCGGCAAGATCGTGCTGAGTGGCATGGACTGCGATCCGCTTATCATGGACGCGATCGAAGCGGGCAAGGTAGACAGCTCCATTTGGCAGGACGGGCTTGGTCAGGGCGAAAACGCGCTCAGGCTGGCGATCGCCGCTGCAAATGGCGAGACGGTCGAAGACTTCATGATCCCCTATGAACTGTGCACGAAGGAAAACGTTGCGGATTATCGCGTTCAGGCAGAAGCCAGAGACGCGCTGGCAAAAACATATTTCTAAGAAGCAAGCGGGAGAAGCAAGGGCGGCGGAATATGACCGCCGCCCAAATTCCCCGATAAACGGAAGGCGCAAAGCAAGCGATGCGCAAAAGCCGCCAAAGGAAGCGCCGATGTGGTGCTGACGGGCGCGCGGATATGGTTTAGGAAAGGGGCTGCAATGATGTCGGGCGAAGTCATTCTCGAAATGAAAAACATAGATATGCGGTTCAAAGGCGTTCACGCACTGGATGATGTGTCGATCACTCTGCGCGCGGGCGAAGTTCACGCCCTTGTGGGCGAGAACGGCGCCGGGAAATCAACGCTGATGAAAATATTGATTGGCCTGTATCAGCCGGTGAGCGGGGAAATTATCTATAAAGGTGAAAAAGTGGAATTCAAATCCGTTATGGATACCAAAAACCTCGGCATCAGCATGATCTTTCAGGAGTTCAATCAGGTGACCCAAATGACGGTCATGGAAAATATCTATTTGGGGCGGGAACCCAAAACAAAGTACGGCATGGTGGATTACAAAAAAATGTATGAGGATTCCAGAAAATTGCTGGAACGGCTGGGCGTGAATCTGGACCCGAAGGCAAAAATGTGCGATCTCACGGTGGCGAGCCATCAACTGGTGGAGATCGTAAAAGCGATTTCTTATAACGCGCAGATCATTATAATGGACGAACCCACCTCCGCGCTCAATCAGGCGGAGATCAAATACTTATTGGAAATGGTCGAAAAGCTGAGAGCGGAAGGCAAGTCAATCGTATTCATCTCGCATAAAATGGATGAGATCTATGGCGTGTGCACCCGCGCGACGATCCTGCGGGATGGGAAATTCATCCATTCGGGGCTCGTGAAAGACATCAAGGAAAGCGAGCTCATCAAAATGATGGTCGACCGCGAGGTCACCGAGCTGTTCCCCAAAATGGAGGCGGAAATCGGCGAGGTGATCTTGGAGGTGAAAAACCTCACCAGAAAAGATGATTTTCAAAACATCAGCTTTCAGCTGCACAAGGGAGAAATATTGGGCATTGCTGGACTGATGGGCGCGGGGCGCACGGAGGTCGTGGAGGCGATCGTCGGGCTGCGGCCTTTTGACAGCGGCGAAATCTATTTTCACGGCGAGCGCATCGTGAATAAAATCCCCGAGGATGCGGTGAAGCGGGGCATCATCATGGTACCGGAGGACAGAAAGAAAAACGGGCTGGTGCTCAAGCTGAGCGTGCGCGACAACATCCTGATGTCCGCGCTCAAAAAGTGCGTGCGCGGCGGCCTGATCCGCAAGGAACTCGAGAATAAGGCGTGTGATGAATTTGGAACCAAGCTTGAGATCAAGATGAGCAGCTCTAAGCAGATTTGTGCGAATTTGTCGGGGGGCAATCAGCAGAAGGTGGTCATATCCCGCATATTGAATGCGGAGCCGGAGGTCATCATTTTGGATGAACCGACGCGCGGTATCGACGTGAAGACGAAATCCGACATCCACAGGCTGATGTCTTCACTGGCGCAGGAGGGCAAAGCGATCATCATGGTGTCCTCGGAGATCCCGGAGGTACTGGGTATGAGCGACAGGGTGATCGTGCTGCACGAGGGCGTTTTGACGGGAACGCTCGACCGGAGCGATTTTGATTCCGGTCGCGTGATGGAACTGGCTGTAAAAGAAGAAGCGGAGGAACAGGCGTTATGAGTACGAAAGAAAATGCACTGAAAAAAATCAACGGCAAAACGTTATTGAGCGAATATGGGATCGTGATCGGCTTTGTGGTGATCATTGCCGCGTTTGGCATCATGGCACCCTCCTTTTTCACGGTGGCGAATGCGGTCAACATCCTGCGGCAGGTCTCGTGCATCGGCATCGCGACCATCGCGGTCGGCATGCTCATCATCATGGACTGCATCGACCTTTCCATTGGCTCTATGTTTGCGCTGTGCGGCGTGACGGCGGCGCTCACCGTATCCACCGGAGTAGGCGGCTTCGGCCTTCCGGCAGGCCTCGGCTATGTGGTGGGTATCCTGACAGGCGTCATATTTGCCCTGTTCAACGGCTTCATCGTGGCAAAGGGAAAGATACCGGCATTCATCGTGACCATGGGCTCCATGTCCATCGCCAGAGGGCTGGCGCTCATCCTTGCGCACGGTATGCCGGTCGGCAGCCTGCCGGAGGAGTTTACCTTCCTCGGCACGGCGTCGCTTGATTCCATGAACTTGATCCCGTGGACGGTCATCATGTTCATCATCGTGGTGGTCGTCATGAACATCGTCATGAAAAAGACGACGACGGGGCGTTATATCTATGCGGTCGGCGGCAACGAAGACGCGGCGAAGGCAGCGGGTATCAACGTCGACAGAGTGAAAATCGTGACCTATCTGATCGAAGGCGCGCTGGTGGGCCTAGCGGCGACATTGCTCACCTCCCGGCTCAAGTCTGCCGCTCCGGCCTCCGGCGTCGGCTATGAAATGGACGCCATCGCCGGGAGCATCATCGGCGGTGTCAGCTTCACGGGCGGCATCGGTACGGTGGGCAATATGGTGCTCGGCGCGCTGCTCATCGGCGTGATCAACAACGGGATGGACCTTCTCGGCGTCGATCCGTTTTATAAGCAGATCGTCAAGGGCGCGATCATCGTTGCGGCGGTGCTCATCGACAGAAAGCGTTCGGGCAGATAACGGAGGCGGCAGCAATGAAGGTTATTTTGGTAAACGGCAGTCCCCACGAAAGAGGGGTCACCCACACCGCATTGTGCGCGGTGGAAGCGGGGCTGCGGCAATATGACATCGAGACGGAACATTTCCGTCTTGGGCAAAAGCCCATTCAAAGCTGTACGGCATGCTGCACGTGTATGGACGGGCGAGGCCGCTGTGTGTACGAAGATGACGCGGTCAACGCTTTTCTCGAACGCGCACAGGGTGCGGATGGATTTGTGTTCGGTTCGCCGGTGCATTATGCCTCGGCAAGCGGCGCGATGACGGCATTTTTGGACAGGTGCTTTTTTGCGGGCGGTATGCATTTTGCAGGCAAACCGGGCGCGGCGGTGTGCGCGCTCAGAAGAGGCGGCGCGACCGCAACACTCGATCAGCTGAACAAATATATGGCGCAGGCGCGTATGCCCGTGGCATCCTCGCTCTATTGGAATATGCTGCACGGCATGAGCCCGGAAGAGGCGCAGACGGACGAAGAGGGGATGCAGGCCATGCGGGTGTTGGGCGAAAACCTCGGTCATATGCTGCGCTGCTTTGAGGCGGGGGCAAAGGCGGGCGTGAAACCACCGTCGCAGGCGGAGCACATTTTCACCAATTTTGTGCGCTGAGCGTACGTCGATTTGCTGCATCAATATCGTGTAAAGCGCAAAATAAAAATAAACGCACCCATTGTTGCATACTATACAACGATAGGTGCGTTTAAGCATTGTAGTCGTGAAAATCGTATGTTACGATGACAAAAACAATCCATGGAATGTCTTTCGATCACCAAAGTAATAATGAGAAAAAGAGGTAAAACGATGAAACTGACAGGCGGTCAAATCATATTAAAGTATCTGGAAAAAGAAGAGGTGCCTTACATCCTCGGAATTCCCGGACACGGGATACTCAGCTTCTTCGACGCGGTGCGCGAAGCGGAGGCGCAAGGAAAGATCAAATATATGCAGGTAAAGCACGAGCAGGCGGCGGTGCATATTGCGGACGGATATTTCCGCACCTGCGGAAAACCGCTGGCGGTCTTCACCTCCATCGGGCCGGGCGCGCTCAACACCTCTATCGGGCTTGGAACCGCCTACGTCGATTCCAGTGCGGTCTTTCAGGTGTCGGGCGATACGCACGTGCACATGAAGGGCGTGGGCGTGCTGCAGGAGATCGAGCGCTATCAGGATTCCAATTTTATCCGCGCGCTGGAGCCGGTGACAAAGCGAAGCTGGCGCGCCGAATCGGTGGCACAGCTGCCCAAGATCGTGCAGCGGGCCTTCAATCAGATGCTGACGGGCAGAAAAGGCCCGGTGCTGCTCTCGCTGCCTATGGACGTGCAGGCGGCGGCCATCGACGTGGAGCTGCCGACACCGGACCGGCACAAGGCGGGCCGTGGTCCGGCGGGTGAACAGGCCATGATCGACAAAGCGGTCGCGCTGATGAAGGGTGCAAAGCGCCCCGTGATCCTTGCGGGCGGCGCGATGCTCAGAAGCGGTTATCACGACAAACTGGTTGAACTTGCGGAGCTTTGGGGCGCGGCGGTGGTCACGACGATGGCGGGCAAAAGCGCGTTCCCGGAAGATCATACGCTGTATGGCTTTCACACAGGTTCAAAGGGTACGCCCGTGGGCCTTGCGCTTACGCGCGACGCGGATGTTGTGCTTGCGCTGGGAACGCGCTTTGCGGATGAGACAACGTGCTCGTACCGCAAGGGAACGGCATTCGATTTTTCCAAGACCAAGCTGATCCATGTGGACATCGAGGCGGGCGAGATCGGAAAAAATTATGGCTGCGACGTGGGAATTTTGGGTGAGCTTACGGTGGTGATCGACCAACTGCTCGATGCGTGCCGCGCGGCGGGCGTACAGGACGGCGATTTCATGCAGAAGGAATATACGCAGGAAATTCTGCGCCTGAAAAAGGACTGGGCGGCGTTGCTCGAAGAAAAACGCGCGAAAAAATTCGACAAGATCACGATCTCCCAGCTTATTGGGAAAATGGGCGAGTATCTCCCCGAGGATACGATCATTGCGACCTCGTCCGGCAACACGCAGGCACAGCTGTTTCAGGAATATTGCTTCAAAAAGCCGCAGACGCACCTCACCACAGGCGGATTTTCCACAATGGGATGGGCTGTTCCGGCGGCGATCGGCGCGAAAATGGCGAAGCCCGAGGCCCCGGTGGTCGCGTTTTTGGGGGACGGCGACTTCATGATGATCATGCAGGAGCTTTCCACGATGGCGCAGTACAACATTCCCGTGGTGATCCTGCTGGTGAACAACAGCGGGTGGATGGCAATTAAGGATCTGCAAAACGATGTGTACGGCGACGACTACACCTTCGGGAATGACTGGATCAGGGACGGCAAGTCCTATTCGCCCGATTTTACGGAGATCGCGAAGAACTTTGGGATACACGCGCAGAAAATCTCGCAGGAGAGCGAGGTAGAGGACGCGTTCAAGACGGCGTTTGCGCAAAACGCGCCCGCGCTCATCGAGGTGGACGTGTACCGCAACTATCCGGAGTCAGGCGGTGAAGCGTTCGGCTGGTGGGACGTACCCATCCCGGAGCACATGAAGGAATTGCGCGCCAAGTATGAGGCGGGCAAAGCGGAAGAACAGGTTTGAGGGAGGAAAAGCCATGGCAAAGTTGAAAAGCTGTATCGTGGGCTGCGGAAGGATCGCGACCCTGAATACGCTCGGGTATCAAAACAACCCCGACGCGGAAATATATGCGGTGTGCGACGTGAGCGAGGAACGCGCGCGGGCGATGGCGCAGGACGTGGGAGCGACAAAGGTCTATTCGAACATCGACGAGGTGTGCGCAGACCCGGAGATCGACATGGTGGAGCTGCTGGTGCCGCACCACCTGCACTGTGAAATGACGGTAAAGCTGTGCGAAGCGGGCAAGCATGTGAGCGTGCAAAAACCGATGGCGCTCAATCTGCAGGAATGCGACCGCATGATCGAAGCGGCGAAAAAGGCAGGCGTGAAGCTGAAGGTATATGAAAACTTCATTTTCTATCCGCCGTACGTCAAGGCAAAGGAACTGATTGACGCGGGCGAGATCGGCACGCCGCTCACCATCCGCATCAAGATGCTTGCGGGCAGCAATCAATACGGCTGGAAGGTGGACCCGGCGACGTGGGCATGGCGTATGCTGGAAGCGGAATCGGGCGGCGGACCGCTGGTGTTCGACGACGGTAACCACAAATTCTCCATCGCGCGCTATTTCATGGGCGAGCCTGAGCGCGTGTTCGCGTATATCGATCAAACGCCCGTGGAGGGGGAGACCTTCACAAGGGCGGATGGAACGGTCGTTCCCTTTTACGAGGACGCGCCCGCGATGATCACATGGAAATATAAGGATTCGGCGACCTACGGCGTTTTCGACATCACCTACGCGCCTGAGCTGGAGGTGAATTCCAGCTATTACGCGTGCGACGAGCGCGTGGAGATCACGGGTTCGAAGGGCGTGATGTGGCTGACGCGCTGCACGGGAAAGATGCAGCAGGTGCCGACGCTCAGCGTGTTCCGCGACAATCAAACGATCTCCTACGACAATTTAAAGGACGACTGGGCAGACTCGTTCGTGGGCGCGACGCTCGATTTTATCGACGCGGTGAAAAACGATCGTGCGCCCGTGCTCGACGGCGAGGGCGGACGCGAGGTGCTCAAGTTCTCACTTGCGGCGATCCGGTCGGGCAGGGAAGGCCGACAGGTGCTGATGGACGATATGGACCAATATTGAAAAAGGGGAAAACCATGAAAATTGCGATTATAAACGAGGTCAGCGCGTGTGGGCGGAATGAGGACATCGTGCGTGCGGTGCGTTCGGCGTGTGACGCGGAGCTGTTGAATCTGGGCATGAAAGCGCCGGAGGAAGAGCCGCAGCTCACATACATCCATACGAGCTATATGTCGGCGATGCTGCTCAACGCAAAGGCGTGCGATTTTGTGGTGGGCGGCTGCGGCACGGGGCAGGGATATTTGAATGCCGTACTGCAATTCCCAAACGTCGTGTGCGGGCTGATCGCCGATCCGCTGGACGCGTGGCTGTTTTCTCAAATCAACGGCGGGAATTGCGTTTCCCTGCCTTTGAACAAGGGATATGGCTGGGCCGCGGACATCAATTTGCGCTATGTGTTCGAAAAGCTGTTCTGCGATCCGGCGGGCCGGGGCTATCCCGTGGCGCGCGCGGAAAGCCAGGCAAACAGCAGAAAGATCCTTGAAGAAATCTCGCGCATCGCGCATTATGACATGACGGAGATCCTGCGCAAGACGGATCGGGAGATATTGAAGACCATTGCAAAACAAACCGTGTTTATGGACGTGATGGACAAGGCGAACGAAGAAAGCCGCGCCATGGCGGCGATCCTGCGCGAGGGGCAATGATCGGCACGCCCGCGTACAGATCGGCGATAACAGGAGGTAGCACATGATTCAGTCTTTGGCCCGTGGAATGGACATCCTTTCGATCCTCGAACGCAAGGGGAGCGCGAGCATCAAAGAGCTCGCGGAGGAACTGAGTGTGGATAAAAGCACCGCCTCGCGCCTTGTGGATACGATGACCCATTACGACATGATACGCCTTGACCCAAACAACAAAAAGTACCGTCTCGGGTTTCGCATCCTGTATCTGGGGGACGGCGTGCGGCGCGGCATAGACGTCGCGACGGTCGCACGGCCGCATATGGACCGGCTGTGCGAGGAGACCAAGGAGAGCGTACATCTCGCGGCGGTGAGCAACGGTCTTGTGTATGTGATCGATCAGGTGCGCAGCAAGCGGGAATACAACCTCGCGGCGCACATCGGCATGATCGAGGCATGGCACTGCTCCTCCGTGGGCAAATGCATTCTTGCGTATCAGTCCCCCAAATATATGGAGCAAACCATTGCGGAAAATGAACTGACGGGTTATACGGAAAACACGATCACGTCGCCCGAAAAGCTCAAGGAAGCACTGGCGATGGTCAAGCAAAAGGGATTTTCCATCGACGACGAAGAACGGTCGATGGGGGTGCGCTGCATCGCGGCTCCGATATTCAACTACAGCGGGCATGTGAAATACAGCATTGGAATTTCGGGTCCAACCGCGCATATCACGCCGTCCAACATCAAGGATTACGTGCTAAAGACGGTGAATTGCAGCCGCAAAATCAGCGACGAGCTGGGATACAGATTATTCGGAAAGTGAAGTGCGAAGATGAAAATGGAACATACGATTGCACAACTGAAAGAAATTGCAAAGCAAATACGAAAAACGATTTTGAAGATGACCAACCGGGCGGGCGCGGGACATGTGGGCGGCTCGCTTTCTGAGACGGACATCCTGACGGCTCTGTATTTTTCGGTGATGAACATCGATCCCAAGCAGCCGGACATGGCGGGGCGGGACAGGTTCATCCTCTCGAAGGGGCATTCCACGCCGGGCTATTATTCGACGCTTGCACACAGGGGGTATTTCGATTTATCCCTGCTCGACACCTTCGACGAGGTCGACTCAAAATTGCAGGCGCATCCGGATATGCATAAATGCCCGGGGGTGGATTACTCCACCGGATCGCTGGGGCAGGGTCTTTCCGTAGGAATCGGCATGGCGCATGGCGCGCAGATGAACGGAGAAAATTTCCGCACCTATGTGCTGATCGGCGACGGGGAGAGTCAGGAAGGTCAGGTGTGGGAGGCGGCGATGTACGCGGGCGTGAAACAGGTCAAGCGCCTGATCGCGATCATCGACAACAACCGTGTGCAGCTTTCCTCCAAAACGGAGCAGAACATCGATCCGCAGCCCTACGAAAGCAAATTTCAGGCGTTTCGCTGGCAGACCATCACCGTAGACGGGCACGATATGCAGGCGCTCGTGGACGCACTGCGCAGGGCGGAAGCACAAAGTGAGGAAGGGCCTGTGGCACTCATCGCGAATACGGTGAAGGGCAAGGGGGTCAGCTTTATGGAAGGCAGCTTTAAGTGGCACGGGGCCGCGCCGAACGACGAGCAGCTCAAAGCCGCGCTTGAAGAACTGGACAAGGAGGAATGGGCATGAAAGGACAGATGATCGCGCAGCGTGTGGCGTTTGGCGAAGCGCTCTGCGAACTGGGGGAAGCATTCGACAATCTGGTGGTTCTCGATCCGGACGTCGCGCCCTCCACGCAAACGCATATGTTTGCGCAGAAATACCCCGAACGCTTTTTTCAGACGGGCATCGCGGAGCAAAATATGACGAGCATCGCGGCGGGGCTTTCCACACAGGGATATATTCCGTTTGTTTCGGCATTTGCGGTGTTTATGGTGCACCGCGCGGGAGATCAGATTCGCAATTCCATTGCGCATCCGCGCGCAAACGTAAAGATCAACGGAAGCTACGCAGGGCTGCCCACGGGCAGGGGCGGGGCGACGCACTCCTGCGTGGAAGACCTCGCGGTGATGCGCTCGCTGCCAAATATGACGATCTTTGAACCGGCGGATGCGGTCGAGACCAAACTGTTCACACGGATTGCGCTTGAAATGCAGGGGCCGGTCTATCTTCGCACCGTGCGCTGCGAGGTGCCCGTGCTTTTTGAAGACACCCACAGCGTGGGGATCGGAAAAGCGGCGGAGCTTGAGATCGGCGCGGATGTCACGCTGATTTCGACGGGAATGATGACGGCGCGTGCGCTGGAGGCAGCAAGAATCCTGCGCGCGGAGGGCGTTTCGGCGGGCGTGCTCCACATGCCCACCATCAAGCCCATCGACGAGGACGCCATCGCAAAGGCGGCACGCGCGACGGGGCTGATCGTCACGGTGGAAAACCACTCCGTGATCGGCGGGCTGGGCAGCGCCGTGTGCGAGGTAACAGCGCAAAAAGCGCCGTGCAGGGTGGCGCGCATCGGGTATCAGGATATTTTCCTTGAGAGCGGCGACGACGAAACGCTGTTCGGAAGATATGGCATGGATGCACAGGGCATCGCGCGCCGCGCCAAAGAAGCGCTGCGCGAGAAATCAATTTGAGAAAACTTCAATCGAGGGAGGAAAATCATGAAGACATTACAGCCGTTTATCAACGGAGCATTTGTTGAATCAAAGGCACAAAAGTATACGGACGCGTACGATCCGAGCACGGGCGAGGTAATCGCAAAGACGCCGTGCTGTACCGCAGACGAGGTAAATGCGGCGATCGACGCCGCAAAAGAGGCGTTTGTGACGTGGTCCAAAACACCTGTTTTGAAGCGCGTGCAGGTGCTCTACAACGTGCGTGACCTGATCGTCAAGCATCTGGACGAGCTGACCTATCTGGTCGCCAAGGAGCACGGCAAGGTGTGGGAGGAAGCAAAGGGCGATGTGCTCAAGGCCAAGGAAGGGACGGAGCAGGCGATTGCCGCGCCGTCACTGATGATGGGCGAAAGCCTTATGGACGCGTCGAGCGGCTTTGATACGGTGCTCTACCGCGAGCCGATGGGCGTTTTCGCGGGCATCATTCCCTTCAATTTCCCGGCAATGATCCCGATGGGCTGGATGACGCCCATCTGCATCGCGTGCGGCAACACCATCGTTTTGAAGGCGGCGACGTTTACCTCACAGACCGCGCTGCGCTTTGCGGAGCTGTATCAAGAGGCGGGGCTGCCGGACGGCGTTTTGAATATCGTCACATGCTCGCGGAACGAAGCGGAAATACTGCTTTCGCATCCGGATGTCAAAGGCATCAGCTTTGTGGGCTCCACCAAAGTCGGCTTGCACATCTATTCCACTGCGGCCGCAAACGGAAAACGCGTACAGGCGCTCACGGAGGCCAAAAACCATGCGCTGGTCCTCGACGACGCGGCGGTGAAGCGTACGGCGGCGGGCATCATCAATTCCGCGTTTGGCTGTGCGGGCGAGCGCTGCATGGCGCTTCCGGTGGTCGTCGCGCAGGAGGGCATCGCCGACGCGCTGGTAGAAGAACTCATCAAGCAGGCAAAGAAGCTGAAGCTGGGGCCGGCATACGACAAGGAATCGACGCTTGGCCCGCTCGTCAACGCGGACCACAAGGCGTTTGTGGAAGGCTGGATCCAAAAGGGGATCGACGAGGGCGCGCAGCTTGTGCTCGACGGGCGGGGCGCTGTGGTGCAGGGATATGAAAACGGCTTTTACATCGGGGCCACGATTTTTGACCATGTGGGCGCGGATATGACCATCGGCGATCAGGAGGTGTTTGGCCCGGTGCTGTGCGTCAAGCGGGTCAAGACGTTCGAGGAAGGCCTTGCAATCATGAACAACAACGAATTTGCGAACGGATCGGTCATCTACACTCAGAGCGGTTATTACGCGCGGGAATTTGCGTCCCGCACCGACGGCGGCATGGTGGGCGTCAACGTAGGCATTCCCGTGCCTGTGGGCGTGTTCCCATTCTCCGGCCACAAGCGCTCCTTCTTCGGCGATCTGCACTGCCTTGGCAAGGACGGCTATCGCTTCTATACGGAATCAAAGACCGTCACAACGCACTGGTTCAGCGAAGAAGAAGCGAAAAAGGATACCACGAGCACGTGGGACGGGACCATTTGATGAATCCATGAAACGAATAAACGAGCCGGAATTCTTATTTCCGGCTCGTTTTTGCTTCAAACCATCATCCTCAAATCGAATCAAAAAAGCAAAAATTGTCCTTGCCCCGCGCTTTGGTGGCATACAGCGCCTTGTCGGCGCAGGTATACAATTCCTCAAACGTCGTCGCGTCCTGCGGGCACAGCGCGATGCCAATACTGACCGAGGTTTCGACCGATGTTTCACCAACACGGTGCGTCTCGTGGAACAGTTTGCAAATTTCGTGCGCCTTCCTCACCAACACACTGGCAGAGGAGTAGTTTTTCACAAATACAAAGAATTCGTCTCCGCCGATCCGCCCAACGATGTCGTCTGAGCGAAACAGTGAGGAAAACTTTTCCGCAAGGCTTTTGAGCACAACATCGCCTTGCATATGCCCCAACGTATCATTGATTTGCTTAAAATTATCCGCGTCGAGGATCATCAGCGCGTGCACATCGTCGTTGAAGCGGCGCATTTTCAAAACCTCCCTGATCAGCGCCTCGGTCGTCGTCTTGTTGTAGAGCCCGGTCAGCGGGTCTTTTTCCGTTTTCCGCAAAAGTTCTGAAACCTGTTCCTTATGTTGTGTGATGTCCGTCAGTTTTCCCATCACCCGTACAGGAACGCCGGAACGGTCAAATATGATTCGATATCTGTTCGAAAAAAAGCCGATCGTTCCGTCGGGCTCGCGAAAACGCAGCTCCGCGCTCTTTTCGTCGTAGCGTCCCATATTGGCCTTTTCTACCATCCTGCGGAATGCTTCCGCGTCTTCTTCCAAAATCATATTAGAGCAGGAGATAAACGAATCCGGGAAGTTTTCATGATAAGAGCTTATGCCAAACCGTTCCGCAAAATTGAGGGAATAGCGCATCGCGCGTTTGGGGATATCGTAGTCAAAGAGTGCGTCGTCCGTTAGCTCGAGCGCTGTCTTCATCAATTCCCGTTCGTTTTGCAGGCTTTCCAAAAGCTCGATATAGTCGCTGATATCCACGATCACAATGTAGATCGTGGCGCCTTCGTTTTCATCTGTGCGAAGCCGCCCGGAAAGATGCACCCAAATATAGTCCTTCTTCTTGTGCGCAAGCCGCGCCTTCACGCTGAACGCGCCCGTTTCTTCGATCTGCTTGATTACCAGAGGCCCGGCTGTGCGTGCATCGTCCGGATGCAGTGAGTGGATGCCGCATCCCTTAAACCTTCGATGATGTTCTTCCGGCGTATATTCCATCAGTTCATATGTGCCCGCACTCAGATACAAGAGAGATAATACTTCATCCGCCTTTGTTACGGCGATCCCGACAGGCATGGAGTCGATCATCCGCTCATACTCTGAAAGCTTTTGTTTTAAATTCAGTTCAGTTCTTTGTTCCATTCTTGTGCTCCCCTTTATTATTTCCAGACTCATTGATCTGCCTGGTCCAAATTTTTTTCGAATTCTTTTTCGGGCATTGGCTTTGCATAATAGTATCCCTGAACAATATCGCATCCGAGCGTTCTTAAAAGCTCGATATGTTCATTCGTTTCCACGCCTTCCGCCACAGTTTTGATGTCAAGATGTTTTGCCATATCGATGATACAGGCGAGAACGAATTTTGTCCTCGACTTGTTTTCAGCCGCCATAAAAAAGCTGCGGTCAATTTTGATTTCATCCACCGGGATATTTTTCAGCAACCCGAGGGAGCTGTACCCTATGCCGAAATCGTCCATGGAAACCGTGAAGCCGCGCGTATGGAGCTGCTTGAGTGCTGAAAACAGGATCTTTTCATTATCAAGGATCGCCGTTTCGGTAAGCTCAATCTCCAAAAGTTGATGCGGAACCTGATAGTGATCCGCAATTTCACAAAGCGCAGGGATAAAATCCTTGTTCGCAAGATGCAGTCTGGAAAAATTGACTGAAACAGGAACAGGCTGCAGACCTCTTTGCATCCAGCCGCGAATCAACCGGCAAGTGTTTTTAAACATATACATGTCGAGCTTCACAATAAATCCATTGCCCTCAAAGATCGAAATGAACGCACCGGGATACAAAAGGCCGCGCTCCCCATCCTCCCAGCGCACAAGCGCTTCCGCACCGATGAGCCGTTCGTCATTCAGCCGGTATTTGGGCTGCAAAAACACTTTGAATTCCCCGTGTGCAAGCGCATGCTCCATGCGATTCTCGATCTCTTTTTTCCTGAGCGCGTCTTCCAGAAGCTTTTCGTCGTATATCACCATCGAAACACCCGTATTTTTGGCGCAGCGATGCGCGGTGTTCACGCGCTCGATCGCAACGTTGATATCCCTGCAATCATCTCTGTAAAGATGATAGTGCCCCGATACAAAATGAATATTGTAGCTGAAACCATCTCCCATCAGTTCCTTAAAAAGCGCATCATATCGACGCTTTTGTTCGCTTAATTTTTCCATTGATGAAAACTCGTGCAAAAAGATGAATTCATCGATGTTGAACCGCGCGACCACAAAGTTTTTGCTGAATGCGCAGCCGGCAAAAGCCTTTGCCATGTTTTTTAAAACCTGATCGCCCGTTTCAAAGCCGCAGGTCCTGTTCAGCAGTTTGAATTTGTCCACGTCATTTTTCACAAGCACAAATTTCATGTTTGGGTGATCGTCGAGCAATTTTTGTGCGTCGATCTTGAATTTGGCCAATGTGGGCACACCGGTGAGGTCGTCTTCGTAAGCTATGCGCTCCAGCTTTTTGGTGTTTTTACGCTGTATCATAACCACATAGATGATGAACAGGACGAAAACGCCAATGAAGGTGATCGACATCATACTGGTCAGCGATATGATCTTATTTGCGTTTTCAGTCACGACAATATCCGGCACAACGGAAAAAATATTCCAGTCGTTGATGCCGACGGGCATAAAATGCGCAATGCGGGTGTTGCCGTCTATGTTGTATTTTATGTGTCCTGCCTCATTGTTTTTTAGTTTTTCCTTCATTTCCGCAAGCGTGTCATAATCAAAAAATTCTGCCTTATCAAAGATGTCGAAAAGATTATTTGTCGTTGCAAGAGAATAATCGTTCAAGCTTTTGGCGACGATTTCACCATCGTCTGTCGCAATATATGCATATCCCTTTCCGCCAAACGATTCCAAAAACAGATTGTCGAGTTCATCCGCAAGATATGAGCCCAGCAAAACCCCCACAACCTCGCCGTCATATTGCAGAGGCGTCGCAATGATCACGACCTTCGCATCACGAATCTCCGATTGTATCGGGTCAGAAACAACAATTTCCCCATTCATCGCCCGGAGGAAATAATCTGTTTGTGAGACGTCAACGCTGTGCCCGTTGGGATATTTGGCCAATCCGTCTATACCGACGGCCACAATATGGTCAAAAGCAGTCCCCTCGTTGATCCTTGAAAGCATGTTGGATATATCGTTCGGGTCCGGTGAATCGAGAATGCCCCGTCCAAGCATCTTCAAAGAATCCTTTTCCACACCGATCGTCGACGAAAAATTGAATGCCTGCTGCATCACGTTTTCTTCGAGCGTCGTGTGCATACTTTCGTTGGTGATCTTCTTGATATATTCGGTGTAGTTCCAAAGACTTGCGACAACGATAGCCACAATCAAAAGCACGATGACCCATGATGCGATACGTCTCATTTTTTTGTCTTGCATACTCAGCTCCTTTTGGTGCACACATCATGGCGCAAACCAGATAAATAGCGAGGGAAGCACTCTGCTCTGCCGTCGATGACCGATCATATATATAATTAACTATTAGTTAAATTTACCCACATATTATACATCTCAAGCATGCTCTTTTTCAACCCTGCGCCAAAGGAATAAACGATATCTAAAAAAGATTTAATGCTGCATTTCATGCATCAACAAAGCAATCTGTGCTGCCGGAAGGCAAAGTGCAAACGAAGAATCATATATTTTAATATTTTCGACACAATTTTTGGCAATGTAATATGATATAATAGCGTTCGGAGGCGAAAAGACATGAAATGCAGCGAGTGTAAAATCCAGATGTATGAACGGACTTCCAAGCAGACGTCAAACGCAACGAGCGTATATATTTGCCCAAAGTGCAACAAAATCGTATATGTCTGGCCGGACGGAGACAAAAAGGAAGAAAAGTAAATCAAGCGCTTTGCGAATCGTGAATTGTATTTGCAGGCCGGGAATGATATAATATCAGCGTTGTATAATATGCGATAAGGAGATACAAAATATGAGGTTGGTAACCCGTTCTGATTTTGACGGTTTGGTATGTGGCGCGTTGCTCAAAGAGGCCGGAATCATTGACCGGTGGACATTTGCACACCCTAAGGATTTGCAGGATGGCCTGATCGAGATCGGCGAAGACGACTGCCTGGCGAACGTACCGTTTGTGGAGGGGTGCGGCCTTTGGTTCGATCATCATTCCAGCGAATTTGAACGCAACGAGCTTGAAGGAAAATATAAGGGCGAAAGCCGTCTGGCTCCTTCCTGCGCGCGCATCATATATGATTATTATGGCGGAAACGAGCGGTTCTCCCACTTCAACGATATGATGGAAGCGGTCGATAAGGTCGATTCCGGCAACCTGACGCTCGAGGAAATCAAACATCCGCAGGGATGGATTCTCATCGGGTTTCTGATGGATCCAAGAACCGGCCTTGGAAGATGGAGAGAATTTACCATTTCCAACTATCAGCTGATGGAAAAGCTGATCGATGGCTGCCGTACGATGGATACAGAGCAGATATTGCAGCTTCCCGACGTGCAGGAGCGCATCGAGGTCTATTTCGAACAGGCGGAAAAATTTACTGAAATGGTGAAAGCGCATACGGAAATCAAAGGAAATGTCATCCTTTCTGATTTGCGCGGGGTAGACCCGATCTATACCGGAAACCGCTTTATGATCTACAGCTTATATCCGGAGCAGAACATTTCCGCGTGGATCGTTCAAGGCAAGGGCGGAAAGGGGTGCTCGGTGGCTGTTGGATACAGCATCTTAAACCGCACCTCGCATGTGGATGTTGGAAGCCTGATGCTCAAATATGGCGGCGGCGGACACAAAGCGGTTGGCACCTGCCAATTCGCGGATGAAACGATGGAGGATCTTCTGCCCAAACTGATAGGCGAGTTGGTGCAGGCGTCCGAAGGCTGAATCAAGATCGATACAAACGCCCCCGCATGGATGCAGGGGCGTTTTTTTGCGTCATTCCGGCTTAGGACTCCTTACGCCAAAAGGTTTTGCAATCCGCCTTGTCGGCGATGTTGAACGCGATGATCCGTTCCAGCAGGTCATAATCAACACGGTCGGTCCACTTGATGCGGATCAGCATCTTGCCGTGTTCGTAGCCGGCCGCAATGACTTCGTCCGCAAAGCACAGCAGCGCGGCCTTTTCAGGCGCGACGGCAAAGTGGTTTTTGGCGACGCTGAAACCGATGATGAATGTGCCGTGATCGGTGAGCATCGGCTGATTCCACGCGACCCTCGGCTCGAGATTAGGGAAGCGTTCCATGACCCATTTCAAGACCTGCTCCAACCGGGCACGGTGCTCGGGGTCGTCGATTCCCGCCAAATAATGGGCAAAAGTTTCCATGCGCGTTCTCCTGTTCATTTATCTTTTCATATATATAACCCCCAAATGAACAATTTCACAGCGCGCGGTAGATTTCTTTTTTATAATCGATCCGGCCCTCGAGCGCGTCTTTGAGTTTGCATATCATTGCCTCTTTGTCCGCATTGAGCGTTCCCCGCAAAGAGACATAGTTGGAGGCGTGGTTGCTGCGGAACACACTGTTCTCGCAATCCATATTTTCAAGCATCAGCAATGTTTCAAGCGCGATGCCCTCTGCGCTCAAAAGGCGGAATTTCCCGTTTTCCACATCTGTCGCAAGGGGCGTCCCGCGCTCTACCATCAACGTCAGCAGGCCGATATAGTCGGGTTTCATCGCGCTGAACGCCTGTCCCGTGCAAATTGCGTGCGTGCGCCAGTTTTCCTCGCCGCCCATCCCGCTGATCGCCGTGACGGAAAGGGGGATGCCCGCCGCTTTCACGCGCTGCCCAGCCTCGATGATCTCTGATACAGTCTCGCCTTTTACAATGTGCGCAAGGATTGCGTCGCTTCCCGATTCCAAGCCGAGGTAGACGATGCCCAGCCCGGCGGCGCGCAGGTCCCGCAGCTCTTCTTCGGATTTCAACAAAATACTGCGCGGGGAACCGTAGACGGCGACCCGTTCGCACGAGGGAAAATTTTGCCGGATGTGCGCCAACAGCAAAAGCAGCCTTTTCGTGGGCAGGATGAGCGCGTCTCCATCCGCAAGAAAAATGCGCTGTGTGCGGGGGTAAGCCTGCGCCATTTCGCTCAGATCGCGAAGCACCTCCTGTGTTTCGCGCATGCGGAAGCGCTTGTCCTTATACATCCCGCAAAATGTGCATTGGTTGTGGGAACAGCCGATCGTCGCCTGCACGATCAGGCTGTGCGCCTCGCTAGGCGGACGATAAATACTGCCTTCATACTGCATAAAAATCTCCTCAAAAAGACCCGGCAGCGATGCCGGGCCGTCGTCGTTATTGGGACGAACCGCCGCCCTCAGGCGAAGCGTCCGGATCGGGCGTGGCAGACGGATTGTTTTCCGGCTCCACATACTTTTTCTCGTCTTCCTTGATCCAGCCGAGCCGTTCGCGTGCCTGGCGCTCCACCCATTCGTCGCTGCCGATGTAATTCTGCTCATTTTTATAGTATTCGATCTCTTGGTTGAGTTCCTCCTGTTTTGAAAGAAGCTCCTGCTGCTTTGACTGCTGTGCAGCGAGAAGCGTTTGCTGATTGAAGAACGTTAAACTGGCGTACACAAGCACGCCTATCAGCAGAAACACTTTGATCCGGCTGAACCGGAATGTTTTTTTCTTTTTCGCCATCGCAGCAGACCTCCGTCAACTACCTATAACATACCATATATAAGGGGATTCTTCAAGGCGGAGGGACGGCGATCAACTTAAAATTTTACAAAAGTATTTAAAAATTGTGAATATAATGATATAATAGGAACGCAATTTGAAAGAGAGGTTTTGTGCACATGAAGAAAATTCTTGCAATTTTGCTGGCCGCAGTTATGGCCTGCGTAATATTCGCGGCTTGCTCCAAGCCGGAAGAAAAACCGTCCGCCCAGCCGACGACCGTCGTAGGGGCAGAAACGCCTGCGCCCACAAACGCGCCAGAGGCGACAAACGACATACCAACGGATGTTTCGCCCACAACGGGGCTGCCCGGGAACACGACCTATAAGCCGATCATCGTGCAGCTCGACAATGCCGACGCGGCACGTCCGCAGACGGGCATCAGCTATGCGGATATCGTATATGAAACGGACGTGGATGGCGGTGATACGCGGTTCACCGCACTTTTCAACGACGCGATCAACAGCGGCGAAAACAGTGACGCGCCCGAGGAGTTGATCGTCGGGCCGGTGCGCTCGTCCCGCTATTATCACCAGTGGATTCAGGAAGAGTGGGATGGCCTCTATGTCCATATGGGGGGCCCGGACGAGACCTTGAAGGACGAAACGGACATTTGGGGATCAAGCAGTGAGCACATTCAGCAGCGCATCAATGGCGCGGGCAGACACGCGTCCAATGAAGAACTGTTTTTTCCGCTGAAAAAGGGATATTCTCAGAGCAGCTATGCGGGCATCGATCTGATGAAGGCGCTTGATGTTTACGACTACACCCCGAAGGCGCTCCAGTCCTTTATGTATTATCCGGCGCAGGATTACGCCGATCAGCCGGAAATTGAGAAAATCAGTCTTGATTTCTTTGGGAATAAGGCGTTTGCGACCTATGAATACGATAAGGCAAAAGACAAGCTGCTCCGTTCGACGCGCGGCAAAGCGCATACGGATGCCGCAACAGGAGATCAGATAGAGGTGCAGAACGTGGTCGTGCAGTTTGTGGACGACAAAAGTGCGAACGACGGCCCGGGCAGCGACCGCAGGATCGTGGACGTGAAGGGCAGCGGAGACGCGCTGTTCGTCATCCATGGAAAGCTGATGAAGGGAACGTGGGAACGCCCAAGCTACGACAGCAAGACGACCTACCTGCTTGAAAGCGGGAAGGAGCTTACCTTCGCGCCCGGCAACACATGGATCACCATGATGCCCTCGGGAAGGGAAACAAATGTGACTTACGCAGACGGTACGGAGGACACCCTCACCGGCGAAGCGCAATAAGAACGAATACACAGGCCGCCTGAAAAAACAAACGGGCGGCCCTTTTTATTGTTGCATGACGGGCGGATGTTCATATATAATAGAAAAGTAATGCATACGCGCAAAACGGAAGGAAGGAAACTATGCCAAGATATACAAAAGAAGAATTACATGAAATCATAGAGCGGGAAGACATCAAATTCCTGCGTCTGCAGTTCACCGATGTGTTCGGTATTTTGAAAAACATCACGGTAATGGCGAGCAAGCTCGATAAGATCATCGAGGAAGGCTGCATGTTCGACGGTTCGTCCATCGACGGCTTCGCGCGCATCGAGGAATCGGACATGATGCTCATCCCCGACCTCGATACTTTTGCGATTTTTCCGTGGTCGAATCCCAAAGGCCGGACGGCGCGGTTTATCTGTGATGTATATATGCCGGACGGCAAGCCGTACGCCGGCTGCCCCCGTCATATCCTAAAGCACCAGTTGGAACGCGCAAAGGAGATGGGCTACACGATGAATGTGGGCCCGGAATGTGAATTTTTCCTGTTCCATAAGGATGAAAACGGAAAGGCGACCATCGAGACCAACGACGACGGCGGATACTTCGACCTCGCCCCGCTCGATACGGGCGGCGGCGCGCGCAGAGATATCAGCCTTGCGCTCGAGGAAATGGGCTACGAGATCGAGGCCGCGCATCACGAGTGCGCAGCAGGACAGCACGAGATCGATTTTAAATATGGCAACGCGCTTCGTATGGCGGACGATGTGATGACGTTCAAGATCGTTGTCAAGCGTATCGCGCAGACACACGGCCTGCACGCGACCTTCATGCCAAAGCCCATCTATGGCATTGCGGGCAGCGGTATGCACGTCAATATGTCGCTGTGCACCAAGAATGGAAACGCGTTCTGCGATAAATCAGACGAGTTGGGACTTTCCAAGGAAGCGTACGGCTTTATGGCGGGTATTTTGAAGCATGCGCGCGGGCTTTCACTGCTCACCAATCCCACCATCAACTCCTATAAACGCCTCGTTCCGGGTTTTGAAGCGCCGTGTTATATTGCGTGGTCGGCAAAAAACAGAAGCCCGCTCGTACGCGTACCCTTTGCGCGCGGCTCCGCGACCCGCATTGAGATGCGCAACCCGGACCCGACCGCAAATCCGTATCTTGCGTTTGCGGGCGCTCTCGCGGCAGGGCTTGAAGGCATTGAAAAGGGCTACGAGATCCCGCCGCCGGTCAATAAGAATATCTACACGCTGACGGATGAGGAAAAGAAAAAGCACATGATCCGGCGCGTGCCGCAGAATATGTTCGATGCGATCAACGACTTCATCGAGGACCCGCTGATGCGCGAAACGCTCGGCGATGTGGCCTATGAAAAGTATCTCAAGGGCAAAAAGCACGAGTGGGCGGATTATTCCAACCAGGTGCACGAGTGGGAGCGCGAGCAGTATCTCACAAAATATTGAGCATAAAAATACCGCCTCAAAAATTTGGGGCGGTATTTTACATTGTTTTTGTTGACAAAACGACCGAAATCCACTACAATTATTAATGCTGTATGAAAATATGGCCCCATGGTCAAGCGGTCAAGACGTAGCCCTCTCACGGCTGAAACCGGGGTTCGATTCCCCGTGGGGTCACCAAGCGAATCCAAGCATTGGGTTCATCACCGCCAGTACTAACGCTGGCGGTTTTTATTATTTCACTAGCTTTTTCACCCGCAGCCGTATGAACGCGTGACGAATGTGCGGGTTGCTCGTAGGCCGCACCTCGAGGTCAAATTGCTTCAACGACTCTACAAACTGCGAAAGTTTGGGGTAGCCGTAGTTGCGCGAGTCAAAATCCGGATAGCGCTTGTTGAGCAGGTTGCCTACAGCGCCGAGAAACGCCCAGCCGTCGTCGTCCGAAATGTCGTTGACGATGGCCTTGATGGCGCGCGTTACCTGAAATTTGGTCGCCATCGAGGATTTGCGCTTCTCCTCGTTTTCAGGTGCGCGTTCTTGGGTGTCGTCCGTACTGGAGGCGAGCACCTCGAGATATTTGAACTTTTCGCACGCCGCAATGAAGGGGGCGGGCGTTTTTTGCTCGCCCATGCCGATCACCAGCATGCCCGCCTCACGCAGCCTTGCCGCAAGACGCGTGAAATCGCTGTCCGATGAAACGATGCAAAACCCGTCCACATTACCGGAATACAGGATGTCCATCGCGTCGATAATCAGCGCGGAATCCGTGGCGTTTTTCCCCTTGGTGTAGCTGTATTGCTGGATGGGCGCAATGGAATAGTTGAGCAGCACCTTTTTCCACGCTGCGTTTTGCGTGGTCGTCCAGTCCCCATAGATCCGTTTATAGGTCGGCGTTCCATAGTTGGAAAGCTCGTCGAATATGAACGGAACATATTTATCGGACACGTTGTCCGCGTCGATCAACACAGCAATTCTTTTATCAATTTCCATAACAATCTTCTTTCCTCGTTTTTTTCATTATACCATAAAAGCCTACAATCCGCTTGAATCAACGGCCTGCGCGCGGTGTTCAAACTCACGGACCATATCCGCGATCGTCGTATTATCGAGCAGGGAAGCCACCGCGTCGTCCACGCGATCCCACACCTTTCGCGTCAAAAAGAGACGCAGCGCCGGGCCGTCGCTCTCCGCGCCGTCGGTCAGCGACATGCTTCCCTCAAGCGCGCTCAAAATCATGCGCATCGTGATCTGGTCCGGGGGAAGCGCGGGAACATACCCGCCCTGTGAACCCGGTGCGCCGAGCACAAGCCCGGATTTTTTCAGCGAAGAAAATATCCCCTCCAGATATCTGGGAGAAAGCCCCTGTCGCTCGGCGATGGAGGAGAGGGAAACATGCCCCGCGCCAGCGTGCATGGAAAGATCGATCATTGCGCGCAGGCCGTAGCGGCCCTTGGTGGAAATTTTCATGCTTCGCCCTCCTGTATATACGAATCCGCAAGGGAACGTAACGTCATAGCGTCGAGAATCCCGCCGATCTCGTTGGAGATGCGCACCCACAGCGCCCGCGTGACGCAGCGGTCACGCGCGGGGCTCGTGCACGCAGAGAGGTCCTCCGCACAGGCGACGGGAACAAGCGTTCCCTCAAGCGCGCGCACCACGCTTCCGGCCGTAATTTCCTCCGGCGGCATGGCGAGTAGGAAGCCGCCCGTTTTGCCGCGCACGGTGCTCAAAAAGCCCGCCTTGCGCAGACGGAAAAAAATCTGCTCCAAATACCCCTCTGAAATTTCCGTACCTGCAGAGATATCGCCTGCGGTCATGGGGCTTCCGTCCGAATGGAGCGTCATATATAAAAGCGCCTCCAGCGCATAACGGCTCTTGGTGGAAAGCTTCATCGTCAAAAATCCTTTCTATATCCATATTGTAAGAGGTTTTACAAAAAAAATCAATAAAATTATTATAATTCCTATTGACTTGGTAATGTTTAAATGATATACTTGCAAAAACGTTGAAAGATTAGTAAACAAATAGGAATTATATTTATATCATAAAAGGAGCAAAAAACATGGCAAGGGAATTCAGATTTGAAACAAAGCAGCTGCACGCGGGGCAGCAGGTGGATCCGACGACAAAATCGCGCGCGGTACCCATCTATCAAACCACCTCCTACGTGTTTGACGACACACAGGAAGCGGAGGACCTCTTTGCGCTCAGAAAGCCGGGCAACATCTACACTCGCCTCATGAACCCCACAAACGACGTGTTCGAGCAGCGCATTGCTGCGCTTGAGGGAGGCGTTGCTGCGCTTGCGACCGCGTCCGGCTCCGCAGCGATCACCTACACCATCATGAACCTTGCTTCCTCGGGCGATCATATCGTCGCGGCTTCTACCCTTTACGGCGGAACCTATAATTTATTTGGCACAACGCTCCCGCGCTATGGCATCACCACAACGTTTGTGGATCCCGACGATCCGCAGAACTTTGCGGACGCGATTCGCGAAAACACCAAGGCGCTGTACATCGAATCCCTCGGAAATCCGGGCATCAACGTGATCGACATGGAGCGCGTGGCAAAGATCGCGCACGAAAACAACATCCCGCTTGTGGTGGACAACACCTTTGGAACGCCCTACCTCATCCGTCCCTTTGAATTTGGCGCGGACGTAGTGGTGCACTCCGCCACCAAGTTCATCGGCGGGCACGGCACATCCATCGGCGGCGTGATCGTAGACGGCGGAACGTTCGACTGGGCAAGCGGAAAATTTCCCTATTTCACCGAGCCGGACGAAAGCTATCACGGTGTGCGCTTCGCGGAGCTTGGGCCGGCTGCCTTCGTCACGAAAATCCGCGTGCAGCTCATGAGGGATACGGGCGCGTGTCTGTCCCCATTCAATTCGTTTTTGTTCATTCAGGGATTGGAGACGCTTTCTCTGCGCGTAGAACGTCATGTGGAAAACGCAAAGAAGGTTGCGGAATATTTGAACGGACACGATAAGGTCGCGTGGGTCAGCTATCCCTCGCTTGCGGGAGACAAATATCACACGCTTGCGCAGAAATATTTTCCGAAGGGCGCGGGCTCGATCTTCACCTTTGGGGTGAAGGGAGGCGGCCAAGCCGCGCGCAAGCTGATCGACAATCTGGAATTGTTCTCCAATCTGGCAAATGTCGCGGACGCGAAATCATTGGTCGTGCATCCAGCCTCCTCCACCCATCAGCAGCTTTCGCCGGAGGAACAGAAAACAGCCGGTGTGACGGAGGATCAGGTGCGGGTATCCATCGGGCTGGAAAATATAGAAGATATCATCGAGGATCTGGAACTGGCGTTCCGGAAGCTGTAAAAGAGAGGAAACCATATGGCAATCGCAAAAAATTTAACGGAGCTGATCGGCGATACGCCGCTTCTCGAGCTCTCGAATTATGAAAAGACGGAAAATGTTTTTGCAAGGATCGTAGGCAAGCTCGAATATTTCAATCCGCTTTCCTCGGTCAAAGACCGCGTGGGCAACGCGCTCATCGAGGAAGCTGAGGCAAAGGGCCTCATCGACGAACATTCGGTGATCATCGAGCCGACCAGCGGCAACACGGGCGTCGCGCTTGCGTTCGTATGCGCGGCAAAGGGTTATCGTCTGATCCTCACAATGCCGGAGACCATGAGCATCGAGCGCAGAAAGCTGCTTGCGGCGCTGGGCGCGGAGGTCGTGCTCACGGAGGGCGCAAAGGGCATGAAGGGCGCGATCGAAAAGGCGGAGGAACTGAAAAAAGAGATCAAAGGCGCATATATCCCCGGCCAGTTCATCAATACCGCAAACCCGGAGGTGCACCGCCGCACCACTGCCAAGGAAATTTTGCGCGATACGAACGGCGAGATCGACTACTTTGTGGCGGGTGTGGGCACGGGCGGGACGATCACAGGGGTGGGCGAGGTTTTGAAGCGCTTCAACCCCAATGTGAAGGTGGTTGCCGTGGAACCTGCGGATTCGCCGGTGCTCTCGCAGGGCAAGGCCGGTCCGCATAAGATACAGGGTATCGGCGCGGGTTTTGTGCCGGAAATTCTTGACACCACCGTGATCGACGAGATCATCCCTGTGGAAAACGAGCAGGCGTTTGCCGCCTCGCGCAAGGTGGCAAAGCAGGAAGGCCTTTTGGTGGGAATCTCCTCGGGGGCGGCGCTCCACGCTGCGACGGTACTTGCAGGGCGCCCGGAAAACAAGGGCAAGACGATCGTCGTATTGCTGCCGGATACGGGCGAACGCTATCTTTCAACGGCGCTCTATGGCGAAGACTGAGCGCCGCGTAAAAATAAATTTGTGTCCTTCATCCCAAAGCGAATGTACAAACGTTCGCTTTGGGATTTTTTTGTCCGCAAGCATTTGCAAAAGAGACGTCATAAAAAAATCGAAGCGCGTTGTCATCAGTCGAAAAATGAGATAAAATAGAACTATTACGGAGGGTGAAACTATGAAGAAATACGTCATTGCCCTTGATCAGGGGACGACCAGTTCCCGATGTATTATTTTTGATCAAAACTGCAATATCATCAGCGTAAGGCAGCGCGAGTTTTCGCAGCATTTTCCGCAGGACGGATGGGTGGAGCACGACCCGATGGAAATCTTGTCTTCGCAGCGCGGCGTGCTCGAGGAGGCGGTGGACGCAGCGGGGATTTTTCTCGACGAGGTCGCGGGCATCGGGCTTACAAACCAACGTGAAACCACGGTGGTATGGGAAAAAGAGACGGGGCGGCCAATTTATAACGCCATTGTGTGGCAGTGCAGGCGCACGGCGGCAATCTGCGAACAATTGAAGCGTGACGGGCTGGAGGAATATATCCGCAAAACCACGGGGCTTGTGCTCGACGCGTATTTTTCAGCGACCAAGGTGAAGTGGATACTTGATCATGTGGAGGGCGCGCGAAAACGCGCGGAAAACGGCGAACTGCTGTTTGGCACGGTGGATACGTGGCTCCTGTGGAATTTTACGAACCGAAGCGCGCATGTGACGGACTACACAAACGCGTCGCGTACCATGATGTTCGATATCAAAAATTTGAAGTGGGATGAAACGACCCTAAATGCGCTCGACATCCCGCCGGCCATGCTGCCCGAGGTGAAGAGCTCGAGCGAGATTTACGGCGAAACGGAACTTTATGGCAAGAAAATACCGATCGCGGGCATCGCGGGCGATCAGCAGGCCGCGCTCTTTGGGCAGGCTTGCTTTGCGGAGGGGCAGGCGAAGAATACGTACGGTACGGGTTGTTTTTTGCTGATGCACACGGGGGATAAGCTCTGTTACAGCAAAAACGGGCTGCTGAGCACCATTGCCGCTTCGCGCAAAGGACAGATCGGTTATGTGATCGAGGGAAGCGTGTTTATGGGCGGCGCGGTGGTGCAGTGGCTGCGCGACGAGATGCGTTTGATCGACACCAGCGCGGACAGCGAATATTTTGCGAAGAAGGTGCCGGAAAACGGCGGGGTATATCTTGTGCCCGCGTTCACCGGCCTTGGCGCGCCGCATTGGGATATGTACGCGCGGGGGACGATCACCGGACTTACGCGGGGGACGACGGCGGATCACGTGATTCGCGCGGCGCTTGAATCCATCGCCTATCAAACCAACGATGTGCTCGACGCGATGCGTGCGGATACGGGCATCCGGCTGCAAGCCCTTAAGGTGGACGGCGGTGCGTCCGCGAACAATTTTTTGATGCAGTTTCAATCGGACATCACAGATATGCCGGTGGTGCGCCCGCGGGTGCGTGAAACCACTGCGCTTGGCGCGGCTTATCTTGCAGGGCTTGCCACGGGGTTGTGGAAGGATACGGACGAGATTGCGGCGGGCTGGACGCTCGATCGGCAGTTTGAACCGGCGATGCCCGCTGAAAAGCGTGAGAAATATGTGAAAAACTGGAACAGGGCGGTAGAGCGCTCAAAGGGATGGACTCCGTCACAGGGGACAAAATAATCAGATGGGAAGAAAAAGCGATGCAATATGACGTGATCATCATCGGCGGAGGCATCACGGGATGCGCAGCCGCCTACGAATGCGCGAAGTATGATTTCAAGACGGCGCTGCTTGAAAAGGAAAACGATGTGGCGTGCGGCAGCACCAAGGCGAACAGCGCGCTGATCCACGCGGGGTTTGACCCGGAGCCGGGGACGCGTATGGCAAAATATAACGCGCGGGGCAATGAGCTTGCGCATGAGCTTGCAAAAAAGCTCGATATCCCGTTTAGGGAGACAGGCTCTCTGGTGCTCGCGTTTTCGGACGAGGAGGCCAAGGAGGTTGCAAAGCTCTGCGAAAACGGCGTGGCGAACGGCGTACCTGTGGAAATCCTTTCGGGCGAAGAGGTGTGCAAAAGAGAGCCGAACATCTCGAAAAAGGTGGTGTGCGCGCTGTGGGCACCCACCTGTGCGATCATCAGCCCGTGGGAATACGCGGCTGCGCTCATCGAGACGGCGGTCTCAAACGGCGTGGATTGTCATTTGAACAGCGGTGTGAAGCGCATCCACAAGAAAGACGGCGTGTTTGAGATCACGACACAGGGCGGAGAGAAATACCGCGCAAGCTATGTGATCAACGCGGCGGGGCTATATGCCGACGAGGTCTACGCGATGGCGGGCGGTACGGATATGACGATCACGCCTGTGCGCGGGGAATATTTTTTGTTCGATAAGACGATGGGAGACATCGTTTCCACGGTGGTGTTCCAGTGCCCGACCAAGCTGGGGAAGGGTGTGGTAGTTGCGCCTACGGTGCACGGAAACCTGTATGCCGGGCCGGACAGCAAGACGGCGGACGGACGCGACGACACCTCCACACACAGGGACGAGCTCGATTATGTGCGTGAGATGGCAGTGAAATCCGTTCCCACCATCGATTTTTCACAGAACATCAGAAACTTTGCGGGGCTGCGCGCCGTTGCGGGAGATGATTTCGTTGTGGGCGAATCGGCAGTCAGGCATTTCTTCAATGCGGCGGGCATCAAATCGCCCGGCCTTTCGTCCGCACCCGCGATTGCGGAGGACCTTGTGGATATGATGGGAAAGAGCGGGCTGAATTTACGCAAAAAGCCGGATTTCAAGGACGAACGCAAAGTGGTGCGCATGAATCATCTGAGCCGTGCGGAGCAGGATGCGCTCGTCAGGGAAAACCCGCTTTACGGCAGGGTGGTGTGCCGCTGCCAGACCATCACCGAAGGAGAGATCGTGGATATTTTGCAAAGGCCGATCTCACCGCGCAGCATCGACGGCATCAAGCGGCGGTGCGCGGCGGGCATGGGAAGGTGTCAGGGCGGCTTTTGCGAGCCGCGCATCCACGACATCATGGCGCGCACGCTGGGCGTTCCCATGAAGGATATCCTTCAGGATACGCAGGGCAGCTATATTGTGACGGGTGAAACAAAAGAGGATTGATTCGGGCCTGTGCACCATTGATATTTGAGAAATTCAGGAAGTTGAACCAACTAAAATGGAGGATTTTATGAAATATGATGTGGCGGTCATCGGCGCGGGGCCGGCGGGGCTGGCGGCGGCGCTCGAGGCGCGCAGGAAGGGCGCGGAGCGCGTGGTGGTGCTCGAGCGCGATTTTGAGGCGGGGGGAATTTTGAATCAGTGCATCCACAACGGGTTTGGCCTGCACTGGTTCAAGGAGGAGCTCACCGGCCCGGAATATGCGGAGCGCTTCATTGACGAGCTGAAGCAGACGGACATCGAGCTGAAGCTCAACACGATGGTGCTCGAGATCACGAAGGATCGGCACATCACAGCCCTCAACGCACAGGAGGGCGTGATTGAGATCGATGCGGGTGCGGTGGTGCTCGCCATGGGCTGCAGGGAGCGTCCGCGCGGCGCGCTTGGCATACCGGGTACGCGTCCGGCAGGCATCTTCACCGCCGGAACAGCGCAGCGCTATGTGAACATGGAAGGGTGCATGGTGGGCAAAAAAGTGTTGATCCTCGGTTCGGGCGACATTGGGCTCATCATGGCGCGGCGTATGGTATTGGAGGGCGCGCAGGTGATGGCGTGCGTGGAGCTGATGCCCTATTCGGCAGGACTGCGCCGCAACATCGTGCAATGCCTCGACGATTTTGATATCCCGCTGTATCTATCCAGTACCATCACACAAATCAAAGGGAAGCATCGGGTGGAAAGCGCGGTGATCTCGCGCGTGGACAAGGACAGGAGGCCGATCCCAGGTACGGAAAAGGAGATCGAATGCGACACGGTGCTGCTGTCCGTGGGGCTCATTCCGGAAAACGAGCTTTCACAGGGCGCGGGCGTGGAGATGGACATGCGCACAAAGGGGCCTGTGGTCTATGAAAACATGGAGACGAGCATCCCCGGCATTTTTGCGTGCGGCAATGTGGCGCAGGTGCACGATCTTGTGGATTTTGTGACGATGGAGAGCATCCGCGCGGGCGGCGCGGCGGCGGAATACGCGAGGAACGGCGGAGAAGCGTTGCCGTATTTTGAGCTGTACGCGGACAAGGGGCTTACATACATCCTGCCCCAGCGTGCGCGCATGGCTCAGATCGATCAATTTTTGGAGGTGTTTTTCCGGGTGAACGATGTTTATCAGGATATTTCGATCGTTGTGAAATCGGGCGACGGCGAGATCGCCCGATTCAAACGGGATTTTGCGGTGCCCGGGGAAATGGAGAAGATACGCATTCCCAAAAAACTGCTGACGGGAAATGAATTGCAGGTTTCTTTGAGAGGGGGCGAACAGGCATGAGGGAGTTCACTTGCATTGTGTGCCCGAAGGGGTGCAGGATTTTTGCGGATGAGGACAATCGGCTGAGCGGCGCGGGCTGCGAACGCGGCATTGCTTATGTGGCGGCGGAAATGGAAAACCCGACGCGCATGATTACGTCAACCGTGCGGCTTTTGGGTTCTGATCTGCCCCGGCTGCCCGTCAAGACGAGCGCGCCTGTTCCCAAGCGGATGATGAAACGCGCCGTCGCTCTGCTCAATGACGTGGACGTCAGCGCGCCTGTGAAGCGGGGGGAAGTGATCCTCAAAAACATTCTCGACACGGGTGTGGATTTTATCGCGACCAAGAGCGCGGAATAGAAAGGAGCAAGCGGGATGGCATTGAAAAGCAGGGAAGAGAGCTTCAAATCTTCGGATGGGAAAAGCGAGGTGTTTGCGCGCTTATGGGAGGACGACGCGAAGCAGCCGGAGTTTGTTGTGCAGATTTGCCACGGTATGTGCGAATACATCGACCGATACGAGCCCTTTGCGGAATATTTGTGTGCGCGCGGCGCTGTGGTGTGCGGCAACGATCATTTGGGACATGGAAACACCAAGCAGAAAAACGAGGGCAGCATCTACGGATATTTTGCGGACAAGGACGGAGAGAAGCTTGTGGTGGAAGACATCCGCGCCATGACAGAGTTGGTACGGCAGCAATATCCCAATCTGCCCATTGTGCTGATGGGGCACAGCATGGGCAGTATGCTTGCGCGAAGCTATATGACCAAGCATGGGGACGGGATTGCGGCAGCGGTCTTTATGGGCACCTCGGGCGCGAACAATTTGACGGGAATCATCCGTTTTCTCGCAAATGTGGGAATGCTGTTCGGGCGCGCCAAGAAGCCCGCCACGATGCTCGATCATCTCGCCTTTTCCAAGTATAACGACCGTTATGAGGACGTTAGGAGTGACAAGGACTGGATTTCCCGTGACAGGGAGCATGTGAAGAACTATCTTGCGGACCCGCAGTGCACATTTCTGTTTACCGACCGCGCGGCCTACGATTTTGCAAATTTGCTCGATGAGGTGTCGGGTGTGCAGTGGGCGCGGAAGCTGCCGAATAAGCCGTATTTGCTTGCGTCCGGCGGTATGGACCCGGTGGGCGGCTTTGAAGCGGGCGTGAAGGAAGTATACGGCTGGATGCGTGAAGCAAATTTGGATGTGGAAATGAAGCTTTACGAAGGCGCGCGTCACGAGATTCTGCACGAGACGAACCGCGCGGAAGTGTTTTCCGATCTGTATGAATGGATGCGGAAAAGCATTTGATTTTGACCGGGCAGATTGGCGGGGTGCGTACATGTGCTTTTAGAGTGCCCGCCGGACTGAACAAAATTACATGATGTATTGAAATATAAAAGGAGAAGGAAGATATGGAAGAACAGGAAAAGAAGACAGAGGAGTCGGCGATTTTTCTCAAGATGGAGAAAATAGAGGCGCTGCTCATCGAGCAGGTGGAGCAGGGGAAAAAAGCACACAAATCGGCGCGGCTGCACACAGTCGTTTTGGTGGCGTTTGTGGTGGTGTTTGCGATTGGCTTTTTTATGCTGGACGCAACGCTTAAGGACGCGACGCGTGAGCTGCCGACCCTGCTTGCGTCCATCACACAGCTTGCGGACACGGCGGATATGAGCCTTGGTACGACGATCGGTAAGCTGGAGGAGATCGACTTCACCGCGCTCAATAGCACGATTCAGGGGATCGCTTCCATCAAATTTGACGCGCTGAGCGCCAGCATTGAATCTTTACAAAGCATCATCAAGCCATTTGCAAGCTTTATGGGGGCGTTTGGGTAAGAAAAATATTTGCGTCAATCAACCCTCTGTTTTCAAAACAGGGGGTTGACTTTTTCTGCGATAAAATGTATGATAAATATAAACAGTTTTGGGAACGTTCCCAAAAAGACATCAGAAGGAATATTTTTATAGAATCGCTATCTTTTTTTAAGAAAATGGTATATACTGATCAAAAATGGGAACGTTCCCAAACAGAAGGAGTAATACCATGGTTAAGATAGTGGACGTGGCGAAGGAAGCGGGCGTATCGAAATCGACCGTCTCGCGGGTGCTGAATAATGACAAATCTGTCAACGAGAAGACCAGGGCGCTCGTGACGGAGGTGATCAAGCGGATGAATTATTCTCCCAGCTATTTTGCACAGGGGATTAGAACGCGAAAAACGAACACGATTGCGCTGCTGGTGCCGGAATATTCAAACTTCTTTTACGCGGAAATGTTTCGCGGGGCGGAGGATGTCGCACTCAAAAACAAATACATGATCTTGGTGTGCAGCACGTTGAGCCGCTCGATCTCGGAGATCGACTATATCCGTGCGTTGCTGCGCAGAAGTGTGGATGGCATTATCTACAATACCTACTCCGCGGAACGGGATACGATCGAATATTTAAAAGAGGTCGCTGAGAAGATTCCTGTGGTGCTGATGAATAAAACGATCTCTGATCATCCGGGATTTTCCTACGTATATACGGATGGGTACGAGAGCACGAGAAACGCTGTGAAATACCTTTTTGAACGAGGGAAACGGAAGATCGGCTACATCAGGAACGCACAAAACATCAGCATCACAGATGATCGTTTCGAAGGCTATTTGCAGGGGTTGAGGGATTGTGGACTTATGTGCGATAAGGCGCATTTATACCAAATCAAGCGAATGGACGAGCCGGACTATATTCGACTGGGCCGCCTCGCGGGCGCACAGATTGCGGCGCAAAAGGAGCGCCCGGACGCAGTGCTGAGCGCCATTGATATGCTGGCGATCGGATGTATCAAGGAGCTGCAAAAAAACGGCGTACGCGTCCCGGAGGAAATCAGCGTAGTCGGCTTCGACAATATTTCACTGGGCGAGCTTATTGAGCCGGAGCTCACGACGATAGCCCAGCCGACGAGGGAGCTGGGGCAAAAGGCGACGGAGCTGCTGATAGGAAAGATCGGCGGCAAACAAGCGGAAGATCACGTCAAGTTTGAAGGGAAACTGATCGTGCGCAACAGTACGGATTGATATCAGAACTCTGCTGCAATTGGCCGGCAAATGGAGCGGGGCTCGATAATCAATAGAAAACAAAACTATTTTTGGAGGAAAGAAATGAAAAAGATTGTTAGTTTATTGATTTGCCTGATCTTTGCGGTCGTTCTGTTTGCAGGATGTACAAGCCCCGCCCCGGCGGAGCAAAATGAAGGCGCGGCGGCGGCCAGCGCATCGGAGGACGCGGGCCAGACGGCGGCAAAAGAGGAAGACGGAAAAAAGAAAATCGGCATTTCCGTGCTGACGATGGCAGGCCAGTTTTTTATCGACATGGTGGCATCCGCACAGGAATATGCCGATGCAAACGGCATCGAGCTGCTGGTGAACGACGCAAACAATTCATCGGAAACGCAGGTTGCGGCGCTTGAAAATTTTATTTCAGCGGGCGTGGACGGCATCATTGTGACGGCGGTGGATACGGAGGCGCTCGCGCCTGTGATCGCGGAAGCGAAGCAGGAGGGCATCGCGGTCGTATGTCATACCTCAAAGGTGGAAGGCTATGACGCGTATATCGGTGCAGACGAATATCAGCTTGGATATACGCAGGGGCTTGCGGTTGGCGAGTGGATTGCCGAAAAATGGGGTACAGAGGAAGAAATCAAAGCCGCGACGTTAAACTATGACCTTCTGGAATCCGTGATACAGCGCAAGGTCGGCATCATGGAGGGCGTTGCGAAGAACGCGCCGAACGTGAAGTTTGTCGCAGATGCAACAGCGGCTGACCAGACAGAGGGCATGACAGCAACGGAGAATTTTTTGCAGGCCAACCCCGATCTTCGCATTGTGTGCGGCGTGAGCGACGGTGCGGCGCTTGGCGCGTATGAAGCGTTCAAGGCGGCGCAGATGAGCGATCCCGCAAAGTACATCATCGCGGGCGTGGACGCGACGGACGAGGCGCTCAACAAGATCAGCGAGGGGACGGTTTACCAGTTTACCGTGGATCAGAATCCCTCGGGCACGGGCGTTAAGCTTGTGGAAACGTGCATGGCGATCATCAATGGAGACGAATTCACCAAGGATTATAATCAGGATCTGGTGGCAGTCACCCCCAACAACATTTCAGAGTATAAATAAACGGCTTAGGCTCCCGCCGCCGTTTATCGCGGCGGCGGGGGAACAAAAGGAGATGTTTTATGGGAGTCATACTGGAGCTTAAGGGAATCACGAAGCAGTACCCCGGCGTGGTCGCGCTCAAGGATGTGAGCGTGCGGTTTGAGACAGGCAAGGTACACGCCATCATGGGGGAAAACGGCGCGGGAAAATCTACGCTCATCAAGACGATTTCGGGCGCTATCGCGCCAAACGCGGGCAGTATTCTCTTTGAGGGCATGGAATATAAGGAAATGACGCCGGTACTTTCTCAAAAACTGGGGATCGGCGTGATTTATCAGGAATTCAATCTGGTTCCGGAGCTGTCCGTCGCGGAGAACATTTTTCTTGGACGAAGGGTGAACCCGGGCGCGGTGCTGGACAGAAAGACCATGAACAAAAAGGCCCGAGAAATCATCGAGGGATTTAGCATCGAACTTGACGTTTCAAAACCCGTCAAAAATCTAACGGTTGCATATCAGCAGCTCGTAGAGATCGCAAAATCCATTTCCAATGATGTGAAGGTGCTGATCATGGACGAACCTTCCGCGCCGCTGACGAACCGCGAGATCGACGCGATGTTCAAGATAGTGGAGCAGTTGAAAGCAAAGGGGATCGCTGTCATCTATATCTCACACAGGATGGAGGAAGTGTTTTGCATTTCCGATGAGATCACGATCATGCGGGACGGGCAATACATCGGAACAAAGGCGACGAGAGACACGGACAAGGCGGAACTCATCAGTATGATGGTGGGCCGCACGTTGGATGAACAGTTTCCGCAGCGCAGTGCAAGCGTTGATGCAGTGGCGCTAGAGGTAAAAAACCTTTCTACGCCCTCTTTGCTAAACGGTGTATCGTTTCAGGTGAAGCGCGGAGAGATACTCGGCCTTGCCGGGCTTGTGGGCGCAGGGCGCACAGAGGTCGCGCGCGCGGTATACGGTGCGGATCAGCATACGGGAGAAATTTTGATCGACGGGAAGCCCGTGACGATCAAGTCGCCCCGCGACGGGATCAACGCGGGGATTGCGCTCATACCGGAGGACAGGAAGAAGCACGGCGTGCATCTGGATATGAACATCAGAGAAAATATTTCGTTCGTTTCCATCCGGAACATTTCCAAAGGATCGGTCGTTAACACGCGGGCGGATAAAACGCTTGCGAACGAATTTATCGAACGCCTGCGGATCAAGACGCCGGGCATGGAACAGAAAGTCAAAAATCTTTCCGGAGGAAATCAGCAGAAGGTGGTACTTGCGCGCTCCCTTGTGTGCGAATCGAAGGTGATGATCTTTGACGAGCCGACGCGGGGCATCGACGTGGGGGCCAAGCACGAGATTTATCTTTTGATGAATGAGCTTGCGCAAAGCGGAATGGCGATCATTATGATCTCTTCCGAAATGCCGGAGCTTTTGGGGATGTCTGACCGAATTCTTGTGATGCACGAAGGAAAGATAACGGGCGAACTTTCAAAGCAGGAAGCGACGCAGGAGCGGATACTTGAACTCGCTTCAAGCTGAGCGGCAGTTTTGGAGTTGCGGCAATCAAACGGGAGACAATCATAATGTTAAAAGAAAATTATTTGAAGCGATTCAGCACCGTCATCATTCTGGTGATTCTGATCATTGTGTTCAGTGTGTTCACGGATTCTTTTTTTACGGCAAAGAATTTTATCAACATTCTGCGCCAGATCGCGGTTTTGGGAATACTTTCGGCAGGCATGACATTCGTCATCATATCGGGCGGCATGGATCTCACGGTGGGTTCGCTGCTGGGGCTTACGGGTGTGATCTGTGCGAAGCTGCTTGTGGAATATCAGATGAATTCAGCGGCGGCGATCCTCATCACGCTTGCAATTCTTGTGGGTGTGGGGACGTGTACGGGGTTGCTGATTGTAAAGCTGGACGTACCCGCGATCGTTATCACGCTCGGAATGATGACGGTGACGCGCGGGCTTGCGTTCATCATCAGCGGCGGACTGCCAATTTATAAGATTCCGGAGGACGTCGTCTTTTTCGGACAGGGCTACATTGGAGCGATTCCTGTACCCGTCATCACGATGGCGGTGATCGTCGTTGTGGCGGCATTCGTACTAAGTAAGACTTATTGGGGACGCTACATTTACGCGATTGGCGGGAATGAAGAGGCCACGCGCCTTGCGGGTGTGCCGATGGATAAGATCAAGGTTGCGCTCTATTCAATCAGCGGGCTTCTCGCGGGCATCGCGGGCGTTACGCTGATGGCACGCGTGAGTTCGGGCGCGCCCAATTCGGGTACCGGTATGGAAATGGACGTGGTGACCGCAGTCGTGATTGGGGGCGTGAGCATCAATGGCGGCAAGGGAACCATTGTGGGCGCATTTATCGGCGCGGTGATTATCGGGGTGCTGAGCAATGGGCTGACCATCATGAACATCGGCGAATATTACCAGCAGGTGGTGAAAGGCGGCGTGCTGATCCTTGCGGTGGCGTTTGACGCGCTTTCCAACAAGGAACGTATCAAAGCATTGGCCGCCAATAACGGTTGAAAGGTTGACACTGGATGAAGACAATATTATGCTATGGAGACTCTAATACGTTCGGACAGATTTATGCAATTGAAGAGCGGTTCCCACGGGAAATCAGATGGACGGGGAAGCTGCAAAGCATGCTGGGAAATGAATATTATGTGGTAGAGGAAGGGTTGTGCGGGCGCACGACGGTGTGGGACGATCCCATCGAGGAATATAAAAATGGAAAGCAGTATCTGATTCCCTGCCTGCAAAGCCATCGGCCCATCGATATGGTGGTGCTGTCTCTGGGGACCAATGATCTCAAGGTGCGGTTTTCGCTGACAAGCTTCGATATTGCGGCGGCGCTTGAAAATCTGGTCAGAACGATCCTAAGTTTGGGCGTGGGCAGGAGCGGGGGACCGCCGGAAGTGCTGATGATCTGTCCAACTCCCATACGCGATGTGGGGAACGAGGAATTCAACACGATGCTGGCTGGAGGCGTTGAAAAAAGCCGTGCGCTCCACGACCATTGCAGCAGGGTTGCGAAGCGGCTGAATATCCACTATCTGAACCCGGGCGAAGCCATTGAGTGCAGCGATATGGACGGAGTCCACTATACGGAAAAAGGACATGCCGATTTTGCAAAAATGGTTTATGAAAAGGTGAAAACGGTTTTATAAAAATGTTCAACAAAAAACGCACGGGATGTGCGCAAATAAATCCTGTGCGTTTTGTTTTTTAAAAGGACATTGTCGCCTTTGCAAAGCGCAATGTCGCTATTTTTTCTTCTCTCTGCCCGAACGAAGCATGGAGATGACAATGCCCAAAACGATGATGATGGAGATGACAAGTCCCGCGATCAGAGCAAGAATGCTCATGTTTGTGATGTCCGCGTTGTTGCCGTAATTGGAATACCCGGCGCTGATGATGACCCCGGCCATCACGATGCACACCGCAAGCAGAACCACCGCAAAGGAAATGCGGTTGAACATACGCTCGATATTTTTTTCCAATCGGTCGAGATCGTGGATTTTGAGGCCGAGCGAATAATCGTTTTTCTTCAGCTTGTGCATAAAGGTGAGCAGAGCGGACGGCACGCTTTTTGCGACGTCGACCCAATCGAGCGCGAAGGCCTGCACCTCATTTTTAAATTCTTCGGTTTTAAAGCGGTTTTTCAGCAGGCCGCGCACTGTTTTTTCCGCGATCTTTAAGATGTTTACGGAGGGATCGAGCTGTTCGATGACCATTTGAGCGGTCCCGAGGCTTTTGGCAACGAGGGTAAATTCGCGCGGGATCTTCATTTTATATTTCCCCGCAAGTGAAAATACGCTGGTAAACACTTTTGCGACATTTACGTCCCCAAGCGGAACGTATAGATATTCATCGAGCAGAATCTCCAGTGATTTTTCGAACGCATCCATGTTGACGTCCGCGTCCGCCGCGTCCATTTCCGAAATGCTCTGCGCGATTTTCAGCGTGTTGCGTGTGGCGACGCCGAGCAGGAAATCGTTGAGCTCCCGCCGGAAGCGGCTGTTGATGGTGCCCACCATGCCGAGGTCGATAAATTCCACATATTTCCCGTCCACGACAAATACGTTGCCCGGATGCGGGTCTGCGTGAAACACGCCGTTTTCAAGAATCTGGGTGATGAGGGAATCGGTAAAATCGTAGGCAATCTGAGCGGTATCAACGCCCTGCGAAAGAAGCGTACCCACATCGCTGATCTTCACCCCGTCCACAAAATCCATCGTGAGGATTTTTGCGGTGGTATAGACCCATCGTATTTTAGGTACGCGGATGCTGCGCTGTGCCGCGACGCTTTCGCGGAAGAAATCTGTGTTTTCGCCTTCCTTGGTGAAGTCGATCTCCTGCTCCATCACGCGCCGAAATTCCGCCACCATGCCGGAAAAATCGTATAGCTGGCCGTATTTGGAATATTTGTCCACCAGACGTGCAAGCTTTTCGAGGATATCGAGGTCTGTTTCGATGCTCTCACGGATATTAGGGCGCTGCACCTTGACGGCGACCTCTGCGCCGGACCAAAGACGGGCGCGGTATACCTGTGACATGGATGCCGAGGCGATGGGGGTGGGGCAAAATTCGGCAAACAGCTTATCCACCTTGTCGCCGAGTTCCGCTTCGATCACGGCGGTCGCTTCCTCGAGAGAGAAAGGCGCGACGGAATCCTGCAGCTTTTGAAGCTGCTTGGCGACGTTTTCCGTGACGATATCTGTGCGCGTAGAAAGAATCTGCCCAAGCTTGACAAACGTGGGGCCAAGCTCCTCGCACATTGTGCGCACCCGTTCGCCCACGGAGGGCAGATTGTGCTTTTGCTCCTGTTCAAAAATTTTCTGCGGATTTTTGCTCAGCGTGGATTTCACGAACAAAAAGCCAAGCCCGTTTCTGTTGAAGGCGGACAAAATTTCCCGATAGCGATGCAAATTCTTGGAAGCGATAAGCGATACCTCCTGCGCAGAAAAAGACATGCGTAAAAAGGCGCATGCCGTTTTCCGAAAAATGATTCGTTACTTTTCTTCCGATTTCGCGTTGGCGAGTTCTTCTTTGATGATCGCGCGAATATCGTCCTTGGTGAGGCACTGGCCGGAAGCAAGGCCCACATCTTCGAGCGTGCTGCGCACCTCGTCCTTCACCATACGGCTGAGCTCCGCGCGCTGCGCTTCGCCTTTTTTGATGAGATCGCTTGCGAAGCTCTGTGCGTCCTTGCGCTGCACCTCGCCCTTGGCGACCATCTTTTCTACCATTTCCTCAACTTTTTCACGGGAATACGCAAATAAGCCCATGCCGAAGTTGATGCTGTCTTCCAGAATATTAGCCATCATAAAAGCCTCCTTTTATTCATTAATCTTATTATACCGCATCTTTTTATAATGTAAACTATAGGATTTGACGAGGGCGTTCAGCGGAAGCGCCGCGCGGTGAAGAAATAGGCGAGCCACACGACACAACCCGCAATAAGGGACTCGAGCAGCATTTGCCAGAAATCAGGGGATTGCGTGGTGATGTTTTGGCGGTAGACGCGCATCATGAGCACGCACGTCACCACAACTGTGATGAGCTGCCCCACGCACAGCGCGATTTTGGCGATGTGGTATTGCAGCTCGACGTTTTCCCCCGTGATCTTGACCGGATATTTATACAGGCGCGGAAAGCGCGACAGCAAAAACAAAAGGCCGCACAGGCCGCCGCCCAGCCCGAACAGGATAAACAATACGGCGCGCATCCCGTATTTTGCGACAAGCCCGCCCGCGTCGGGCGGGGAAGCGGGCAATGGGAGGATGCCCGCCGTCAGCGCAAAGGTGGCGATCATGCAAATAATGGCCGCAAATGTCGCCCATTCGAGCACAAATCGCCAGTTGCGCAGTACGTTTAAATGAATTTCTTTTTTCATTCCCTTAAATCCACAAATTCGGAGGGGTCGATGCTTCCCTCCGCGAAGGTTCCCATATCCTCGAGCACGCGCAGCGAGGCTTCCAGAATATAAAACATCAGCGGACAGCCGCTGCCCTCACCGAGGCGCATTTCGAGGGTGAACGCGGGCGAAAGGCCGAGCGCATCCGCAATTGAAGCATAACCCTGTTCATAGCTCCTGTGCGACGCGAACATATAGTCCACGCTCATGGGCGCGATGCGCTGGGCCACGAGCGCGGCACAGACGGAGATGAAGCCATCGATCACAACGGGGACCTTGAAATGAGCGCACGCGAGATATGCGCCCGCCATCGCCGCGATATCAAGCCCGCCAACCTTTGCGACCACGTCGATGGGATCGTTTTTGTCGGGCGCGTTCACCTCAATGGCGCGTTTGACGGCGTTTATCTTTTTTTCATAGTGCGCGTCTGTGATGCCCGCGCCTTTGCCCGTCATCTCCTCCACGGATTTCCCGAGAAGCACGGCGGCGACCGCAGCTGTGGTGGAGGTGTTGCAAATGCCCATTTCCCCCAGCCCCAAAACGTCGTAATCCGCGTGGGAGGCGACTGCGTCCCATCCGACCCGCATGGCTTGCTCACATTGTGCGCGCGTCATGGCGGGCCCCTGCGACATGTCGTTCGTGCCGTTCATCACGCGCACGTCGATGATGTTTTTGCGGCCCAGGGGTTCGGCGATACCCACGTCGTATACAAATACGTCTGCGCCCGCCTGCGCGCTGAGTGCGCTTACACCCGCGATGCCGTTTGCAATGTTGATGGTCTGCATAGGCGTGACAACCTGCGGCACGGGCGTGATACCCTGCGCGTAGATGCCGTTATCCGCAGCGAATACCAGTACGGCGCGCTTTTGAAGCGTTCCGCCCATAAAGCCGCGGATGCCCGCCAGCTTCACGGCGTATTCCTCGAGAAGGCCGAGGCTCCCGAGCGGTTTGGAAAGGGAATCCACGCGTTCACGCGCGTCGGTCATAGCCTGCTCGTCGAGCGGCAAAATATCTGTCATGTTCATGTTGAAAGCACCCCTTGATTGTAGTTTAACTATTATGATATATAGTATGCACACACATTTCTTGTATTTCAATAGAAAAATTGATAGGATCTTCTGTTTTTATGTCAAATGCGATTTTTTTTATTGCATTCGTTCAATTCCTGTGTTATGATTTAAAAAATTATTCCGCGACAGGCGGAGGCAAAGGGAGTTGTATGTTGATGTCGGTCATCTACAAGAGGACTGTTTTCTAAAATCGAATATGGGCTGCGCAGGCGCGGGAGTGAGTCCGGCGTTTGTGATGCCGTTTCAAGTAACCTTTTGTGAATCCTATGACTGTTTGTTGTAGCACACCGCAGGGTGTGTTATTTTTATGGAGAACCGCAGTTTGAGCCACGAAAAGAGAGGCTGCTTTCTGCGGTATTTTTATGTCCGTTTTCCATTTTCGCTGATATCAACAAGGAGATTTCCAATGAAAGATTTAACAGACTATGGTCTTTTGCCAAATATGCTGCCCGAACATTTTAACGGGATTTCGGCAAGGGTGACTGCCGTCCATAAGGAGCGATACGCCCTCGTATGCGAATATGGCGAATTGCATGGGCGGTTGAAGGCAGGCGTTTATTACGGGGAGGGAAGCGAAAGCTTTCCAACGGTGGGGGACTTTGTACAAATCGACTATGTTCCGGACGGGGACAGCCGGATCGTCGCCACGCTGCCCCGCAGGACATACTTTGCCCGCCGCGACCCCACGCCCGGGCGTGGAGAACAGGCGGTTGCAGCCAATTTTGACTATGTGTTTATCATGCAGTCCTTAAACCGCGACTTCAACCCAAAGCGGCTGGAGCGGTATCTGACGCTGTCGCGGCAATCGGGCGCGATTCCCGTCGTGGTGCTGAGCAAAGCCGATCTGGCGGCAGATCATGCCGACTATGTGCGGGCCGCGGGCAAGGCGGCTGCGGGGGTGGACGTGTTTGCGATCAGTGTCAAAACCGGCTTTGGATTCGACCGGCTATCCGACTATTTGAAGCCGAGAAAAACGATCGTGCTGCTCGGCTCATCTGGCGTAGGAAAATCAAGCCTCTTAAACGCGCTTGCAGGGCAGGACTTGGCGGAGGTGCGGTGCATTCGCGAAAGCGACGGCAAGGGGCGGCATGCCACCACCACCCGTCAGCTTATGATGATCGAAAACGGCGCGATGGTGATCGACACGCCCGGCATGCGCGAGCTTGGCATGTGGGATGTTTCGACGGGGCTTGATAAGGCATTCGCGGATGTGAAACAGTATCTTGGCCTGTGCAAATTTGCCGATTGCAGCCATCAGAGTGAGCCGGGGTGCGCCATTAAGACGGCGATCGAGAAAGGTGAGCTGTCGCAAAAGAGATGGGAAAGCTATGTCGCGCTGAAACGCGAGGCCCGGTATTCTGATGATAAAGCGACGTATCTAAAACAAAAGAAACAGCGGCACAAGGAGATCGCGCAGTATCAGCGGCAAATAAAGCAGGCGGATTACCGCCACGCGCCCTGCCCTGAAACGTTTACCTGCAAGGTGTGCGGAATGCCAATCGTTCCCGAAGGCGCGGGCAGCGGACACCGCAACCATTGCCCGCACTGTCTGTCCAGCAGCCATGTGGACAACGCGCCGGGCGACCGGGCGTCCTTGTGCAAGGGCGTGATGGAGCCCATCGGCGTGTGGGTACGCAAAAACGGCGAATGGGCGCTCATTCACCGGTGCAAAACATGCGGCACACTGAGCTCGAATAGGATTGCGGCGGACGATAACCCGGCCTTGCTGATGTCGATCGCGGTGAAGCCGCTGGCGCTTCCGCCGTTCCCGCTCGATCAGATGGGAAAGCGTACGTAGAAGAACAAAAAAGGGGCTGCCTGATTTTTATTCAGACAGTCCCTTTCATTGTTTATGCGTATGCTTAGAATACGAGTTTGTCTTCAATGAACTGCTTTACGCTGTCCATGGAGATGCGCTCCTGCGCCATGGTATCGCGGTCGCGCACCGTCACGCAATTGTCCTCAAGAGATTCGAAGTCTACCGTGAAACAGTACGGTGTGCCGATTTCGTCCTCGCGGCGATAACGCTTGCCGATGGAGCCGGCGAGGTCGTAGTCCACGTTGAAGTGCTTGGAAAGGTCCGCGAACAGTTTATCCGACGTTTCCGCAAGCTTTTTCTGCAGGGGAAGCACCGCGGCCTTAAAAGGCGCGAGCGCCGGATGAAAGCGCATCACCGTGCGCGTATCTCCATTTTCGAGCGTTTCCTCGTCGTAGGCTTCGCACAGGAAGGCGAGGGTCACGCGATCCGCGCCGAGCGACGGCTCGATGCAATAGGGTACATATTTTTCGTTGGTGACCGGATCGAGGTATTCCAGCGCCTCTCCCGAATGCGTCATGTGCGCCTTCAGATCGAAGTCCGTTCTGTCTGCAATGCCCCACAGCTCGCCCCAGCCGAAGGGGAAGCGGTATTCGATATCCGTGGTGGCATTCGAATAGTGCGAAAGCTCTTCTTGCGCGTGATCGCGCAGCTTGAGGTTTTCGTCGTTGATGCCAAGATTCAAAAGCCAGTTGTGGCATGCGTCCTTCCAATAGTTGAACCACTCGAACTCCTCCTTCGGATCGCAGAAGAATTCAAGCTCCATTTGCTCGAACTCGCGGATGCGGAAGATGAAGTTGCCGGGCGTGATTTCGTTGCGGAAGGATTTGCCGATCTGCCCGATGCCCATGGGCATTTTGCGGCGTGTGGTGCGCAGCACGTTTTTGAAGTTCACAAAAATACCCTGTGCAGTTTCGGGCCGCAGATAGATTTGCGCCGCCGTGTCCTCGTTCACGCCCTGAAAGGTCTTGAACATGAGGTTGAACTGGCGAATGGACGTGAAGTCCTTTTTGCCGCACGTCGGGCACACGATGTGTTCCGCGATAAACGCTTCCATCGCTTCCTTTTCCATCGCCTCCACCGGGCCGATATCGAGGTTGTTTTCCGCCACATAATCCTCGATGAGCTTATCCGCGCGGAAGCGCTCCTTGCAGCTTTTGCAGTCCATCAGCGGGTCGTTGAACCCCCCCACGTGACCGGAGGCCACCCACACCTCGGGGTTCATAAGGATCGCCGCGTCGAGGCCGACGTTGTACGGGCATTCCTGCACAAACTTCTGCCACCACGCGCGCTTCACGTTGTTTTTAAATTCCACGCCCAACGGGCCGTAATCCCACGAGTTTGCAAGCCCGCCGTAAATTTCCGAGCCGGGATACACAAATCCGCGTCCCTTCGCGAGTGCCACGATCTTTTCCATTGTCTTTTCCATCGTTTTCCCTCCAAAAAATTTGTAAAAAAAATCCTTCGATCCCTCGATAGGGACGAAAGAGTATCTTCCGCGGTTCCACCCTGATTGGTTTTGCAACCCGCCTTCATTGTTTGCGTCCCTCGTGCGCGGGCCGCCACACCCGCAGAACGCTTCATATCAAGTTAATGACACAATCATACCAACTTTACGCATAAAATTCAACTGTTATTTTCGTTTTGCTTCTTTTATGATATACTGACAAAAAAGAGATGGATTGGAGTAGGTATGGACCCGATTTTGTTGTTTGGAATCATCACCATCGGTTCGATGGTCGTATTGTTTATCGTATGCCTCGCGCTTTATTGCAGAATACAGCGCAAGCGGCATTTTTTGTGCCCGCGCTGCGGCGCGCGCTTTAAGGTTGCGGGCTCGCGCTCCTTCTTTGCCTCGAGACAGGGGGTGGACAGGCTTTTGACCTGTCCGCGCTGCGGCATCACCATTTATATGGAAAACATCCGCGACGAGGAATACACCGACGAGATGCGCAAAGCCGACGAGGAACGCTGGGCGCGCGAGGAACGCGAAGCGGACGAGGAGGACTGATCATACCAGTTTTCCGTCGCGCATACGGATCACTCTGGAGGCGTAGGACAAAAGCTCGTCGTCGTGCGTCACCATCACGATCGTGATGCCCTCGTCGTTCAACTGTTTGAGCAGCTCCATCACCTGTGTGCCCGTTTGAGCGTCGAGGTTGCCCGTGGGTTCATCCGCAAGCACGATCTGCGGGTGATTTGAAATCGCGCGGGCGATTGCGATGCGCTGCTGCTGTCCGCCGGAAAGCTGGGGCGGACGGCTTTGGGCCTTATCCGGCAGACCGACCTTTTCAAGCGTCTCCTTTGCGCGGGCGCGTCGTTTTGCGGTGCCAATTCCCGCATACCCCATTGTCAATTCGATGTTGTCAAGGCAAGTCAGCGCGTCGATCAGGTTGTAGGACTGGTAGATGTAGCCGATCTGATCCCGGCGCAGCCGCGCCAGTGCCTTGTGATCCATATCCGCCACATCCGAACCGCAAAAACGGTACGTGCCCTCATCAAAGGTGTCGATGCAGCCGACGACATTGAGCAGGGTAGACTTCCCGCACCCGGAACGCCCCTTGACGGCGACAAACTCACCCGGCTGGATCTCCAGCGAAACATCGTGGACCGCGTAAAAGCGGTTTTCTTTTTCTCCATAGGCTTTGCTCAAATGCTTGATGTCGATCATAAGTCAGCTCCTCTTTTATTCGTTTTTCAGTGCGGCGACAGGCGAGACGCGCTTTAGCCTTTGCAGGCAAAGCAGGCAGACGAACGCGCACACCGCACCGCCGCCGGACACGGTAAGCAAAAGCGTCTGAATGTGATAGGCGGGCACGATGGTTCCATGGGAAAGCGCGGGAAGAAACAGTGCGCATGCCAGATTGCCCGCCAGCACCCCCAGCGTTACGACACAAAAAATTTCGAGAAACACCTCCCGTGCGAGCTGCCCGTGCCTTGCGCCGCACATCAGCGCGATCGCAAATTCGCGGTTCCTTTGGCTCACAAGGATGAACAGCAGGCCGATCAAGCCGAACACGACGATGATGAGCACGAACGCCGCGATAAAATTCAGCAGCGCCGCGATGTGCACGTTGCGGTTCAGGTTGTCGATTGCCATGCTGTAGAAGTTGGCCACGTCGTACACCTCTTTGTCCGCGTGCAGCTGCTCAAGGAAATGAAGCACGTCCTTTGGCAGCGCGGTATCGCCGTTTGAAGGCAGGGAGACCGCGAGCCTGCTGACAAAGGCCGGGGGCGGGGATGCAAGGCCCTCGTAAACAAAAAGCGGAAGGATGAGGTAATCCTCAAACCCCACCTCGCCAGATACGCCGGACATGAAGCCGTCTTCCAGAAGCGCCTTGGAATGATAGCGCAGGTTTTCCATAGGCTGCAGAGAGGAAAGGGGAATGCCGAACACCGTGCTGTTTGCCGCGTCCCAAAAATCGTGCGGCTCTTTCCCCTGCGACAGCGCAAAATCATCGAGATACTGCCGTGCGCTGCTGCCAATGTATGCGCGGCCCTCGGGCACGGTTTCCGCCTTCATGATCAGCGGATAAAAATTGTCGTCCACAAACAGCACGGGAATATATGTTTCGTTTGCGGAGTCAAACAGATCATATTTTTTATAATAGGCGAACGCGTCCTTTTGTGCCGAAAAATGCTCTTGCATCGCCGTGTAATCGTCGGCGGACAGCGTGTCGGGGGCGTTATCATACAGCGTGCCCGCGGATATGTTGACGTACAGATTGTTCACATCCCGCGCAAAGGCCGCGGATTCCTTCTGAAACGAAAGGTTGATGTTCAAGGACAGCGCGACCATACACACGCCCACCAGAATTTGAAGCATCAAAAACAGGTATTTCCTGATGTTGGCGCAAAACCTTTTCCAAGCTTTTTCAAATGAATAACGCATAAGCACCCCTCAGCAATGTTTGATGATGGTCACGACGTCCATCTTTTTTAATTTTGAAAGCAGGATGCGGCTGAAAAAATACGAGGATACGACGGAGGCGGCGAGCATGACGGCGGCGCTGTATACGCCGAAGGTGTGGTTGAGCCTTGTTTTGACAGCGGGAGCAAAAACGGGGTCCAGCAAAAACACCGCGCCCACGGCGATCAGCACAAGGATCAGGCATTCCAGAAAGAATTGGGCGAAAACCTGCCGGTCGGAAGCACCCAGCGCCAGCCGGATGCCCAAACTTCTTTTTTGCGCTTCCAGCTTTCCCGTCATGATGTTGATGAGGTTGAGCAGCGCATAGCACAGCAGTACTGCGCACAAAAGCAGCACGACAACGCTGCGGGCAAGGAAAAAGCGGAGGCCGTCCTCGTAAAATTCCCGTGCGGTTCTAAGCTCGCCCGAAAGCCCCAGCTTGCCCCAATCGATCTCAAACCGCCGCGCTTCATCCGTAAGCATCGCGGCAATTGTGTAGCCCTGCAAATCCTGCGCGTGCGTTCCTGCGTTCTCCATTGTGCGTTTGGGAATCAGCAATCTGCCTGCGTTCGCGTTGTTTTTGATGACACCGACGATTTTAAGCCGCGTCTCGCCGATCTCTACAAAATCGCCCGGTTGCAAGCCTTTTGTGTCTTGCAGCATTTGTTCCGCCACGCACACCGCAGCTCCGTTTGCCATTTCCTCCGGTGTGAAGAAGCGTCCGTCCGTTAAGTTGATCAGGAAAAAATCGGCGTAGTCGGGCGGGATCAAATCATAGGAAATCGTCTGTCCGTTCAATTGATCCATTCGATGGTTCCACTCGAGCACCGCCGCCTTTTCCACGCAATCGTATTGTGCGAAGAATGCGTCGAAGTCCTTTTGCGAAATCCTTTGCGCGGAGGCGCCTGTCATGTCGCGTCCCTGATATTGTATGGCGTTTTCCATGCGCTTGAGCTTGAAGCTATCCATATCCTTCAGCCCGTCCTCAATATAGCAGCAGCCGAGAAAGAAAAAGAGATAGGCGACAAAAAGCGTGAATACGATGACCGCGTTTATTTTTACGTTTGCGGAGATCGATTTGAATACGTGCGAAAAAATAAATTTCATGAAAGAGCCACCACCATGTTCATTGGTTATGTGATTTTGGCCACGCGGATCGGCGGGGCCGCTATACATCTGCACGCCAGTCGGGAATTTGCATCCCGCTAACCCAACCGATGCTACGCGGTGTTAAATAGCGCGGTACGCAAACACCCAAGCGAAAGCCTCGTTGCAAGCGCCGACCTCCCGGGGACGCGGCGTTGGTTTTGCAAAAGCAAGGCCAAAGCTTCAGAGCCGCCGCTCCGTGTTCCGGGCGCGTCAGCAAGAAATAAATCTCTAAGCGCCCTGCACAAGGCCCCGTCCGTCGGCATCTTGCAACAGGCTACGCTCTACAGCACATTAGGGTCGGTGGTGGTTATGTGCACCGCGCGCAGTTTAATTGCGAAGCAATTACCTGTTTGAGCACGGGTACATGACCATCGACGGCCCCGCCGATCGTCGCTTCGATGCTTGTATCTCAGAGCGCGTAGGCTGAACTCCGTTGCGACTGTACTACGCTTCGCTTCCATCTTGGCAGTCGGCGCGAGCAACGAGACTTGTGCCGGCCAAAATCACATAAAAAATCCCTTATCCTGTTTGAATAAGGGAATTTTAACAGATAATTCTCTACTTTTTCTCTATATACTATGATTGATTTGAAATTTGGCCTGTGCGAGCGCACCGTCCGCCTCGTTTGAGAGCAGGAGGCGACCGCCGTGCTGTTCGCACAGCAGCTTGCTGATGGTAAGCCCGAGGCCGAAGTGTGCTGAACGGTCTGCGTCCGCAGAATAATAGGGCTGTGTTGCATTTTGCAGACCCTCTGCCGAAAAACCGCCGCCGTCGTCGTGCACACGCAGGAGCAGAAAGCCATCCTTTTCGGCGACATGCACCACGACGTTTTGTTTGGCGTAGCGGATGGCGTTGGACAACAGATTTTCGGCGACCTGTTCAATGAGGTGTTCATCCAAAACAAGGAATGCGCTTGTAATATCGCTTTGAAAATCAAGTCGTTTTTCCGCGCGCTCACACAGCAGGCCAGCCATTTGCGTGAGCGATGCGACGAGCCGTTTTTGATCCGTCCGCTGATAATCGGGAAGTGCGTCCTCGAGCTTTTGCAGACGGCTCATGCTGTTTGTGTAGCGCTCCAATCGATCAAGCTGCCGGGTCATGACCTCTGCGGTGCTCCGCGTCTTTGGATCGTCCCCCTGCCGCAGGATTTCCGCATAGCCCTTTAACACCGTGAGCGGGGTGCGCAGATCGTGGGCGAACGCGGCATTCAGCTGCTTACGATGCTCCGCCTGCCGCCAGAGCAGACTGTAATTTTCCGCAAGCGCGGTGCGCATTTTTTCGAAGGCGGCGCACACCATGCCAAGCTCGTCCTTGCTTTGATACCCGACGGCAAAATCCAGATCATTGTTTGCAATCCTCTGGGAGGCCTCGGTCAGCGCGGCGACGGTGCGGGCAATTTTGTGCCTGTAAAAGAGGGCGGCAGCGAGAAGCATGCACAACGCCAAATAAACGGGAATACACCAGTTTTTGATGGCCTGCAAAAGGATAAACTGGTATTCATAGACGGTTTGTCCGAAGTTGATGCTTGGCCCTAAAAAGATGTCGATCGCCGCGTTTTGCGTCACGGCAATCAAGAACAAGGCGAGAAAGAGCGCCGCGACGACATATAAAAAGAACGTTTTTTTGATGGACAGATTTTGAAAGAACGTTTTTATTTTTTCCATTTGTATCCACATCCCCACACGGTTTCAATGCAAGCCATGCCGCCCGCGTCCGTCAGCTTGGCGCGGATGCGGCGTATGTGCTCCGCGATCACACTGCTGTCGCCTTGCCCGTCGTATCCCCATACGGCCTCATAGATGCGCTCCTTATCGAACACCTGCCCGGCCGATTCGGAAAGCAGCTCGATGATATCAAATTCTTTTTTTGTGAAACGCAGCATCTGATTTTTGCAGTGCACGGTTCGTTCCGCGTAATCGATACAAAGGTCGTGATCGAAGCGCACAAGCCCTTTTAATGGCCTGCGCGCCTCCCGGCGCAAATGTGCCGCGACCCGCGCCTCAAGCTCCGTAAGGGAGAATGGCTTGGTGATATAATCGTCCCCGCCCGCGGCAAAGCCGCGCACCTTGTCGGCGTCCTCAATGCGGGCCGTCAAAAAAAGGATGGGACAGGAAACAAAATCGCGGATGTGCGCACACGCGGATATGCCGTCAAGCCCGGGCATACTGACATCAAGCAGGATGATGTCCGGCTGCCGCTCCGCCAAGCGCAGCGCTTCCTTTCCGTTGCCCGCAGCAAGGACGAGGTATTCCCTGCTTTCAAAGAATTCCCACAGCATGTTCAATATATCCTGTTCGTCATCTGCGATGAGCATGGTGTGCCGCATCGAATCACCGCCTTCCAACCGTTTATTCTACATGATATTTATCAATTTTTTATCTATATTATAGCAGTGCGGTCAAAAGAAGGGAACGTCGCTTCTTAGAGAGGCAGGATGATCGATTTTACGGCGGTTTTACATATGCCACACATTTTCTTGATATAGGTTTTACATGCGTCCTATACACTGAAAACCGGCAACAGATTTTGAATTTTATATCAAAAGGAGAAGAGAATGAAAAAGAGATTACTGACAATCGCACTGGCAGGCATGATGGCGCTGAGCACACTGCTGCTTGCTTCCTGCGCAACGGGCAACGCGGAACAGACGCAGACAAACGCGGCGCAAACCGCTTCGGCAGGAGAGGCTTCCGCCGCCACGCCCGCAGAGGATAGCGCGAAAGTGACGAGCGGAGAAATCACCGTATACACCGCGCTCGAGGATGAGTTGGTGAGCACGTACCTCGAACAATTCAACAAAACGTATCCCGACATCAAGGTGAACGTGGTGCGCGAATCCACGGGTATCATCACGGCAAAGCTGCTCGCGGAGAAGGACAACCCGCAGGCTGACGCGGTGTGGGGTACGGCGGCATCCTCCATGATGGTGCTTGACGATCAAGGTATGCTCGAAGCATACGCGCCGGAGGGCGTTGACCGTATCCTGCCGCAGTTCAAATCCGACAAGGCAACGCCCACATGGGTGGGCATCGACGCATGGGAAACCGCGATCATCGTCAATACAGAGGAAGCAAAAAAGCTCAATCTGCCGGAAATCACCTCGTATGAGGACCTTTTGAAGCCGGAATTTAAGGGACAGATCGTGATGTCGAACCCGAATTCGTCGGGTACGGGCTTCCTCACGGTGTCCGCAATTTTGCAGCTGATGGGCAAGGATACGCCGGAAAAGGGATGGGATTTCCTGACGAAGCTCGATGAAAACGTGTCGCAGTATGTGCATTCCGGCTCCAAGCCCGCCAAAATGGCGGCGGCGGGAGAAACGCCCGTGGGCATCAGCTTCGGCTATGCAGGGTTGAGCCAGAAGGCGAAGGGCGCGCCCGTAGAGGTCGTCTTCCCGTCGGAGGGCTCCGGCTGGGATCTCGAGGCGAACGCGCTCATGAAAAAGGACAACATCAAGGACGCGGCAAAAACGTTCCTCAACTGGGCGATCTCGGACGACGCGATGAACCTTTACAAGGAAAACTATCCGATCATCACCACCGGGGGAGACGGCACCTATGAGGGCTACGAGGGCGACCCGCTCGACCAGCTCATCGACAACGACTTCTCCTGGGCGGCGCAGAACAGGGAAGGCATCCTCGGCACATGGATGGAAAAATTCGACGCAAAATCCGCTCCTCAGTCCTAACAAACAGAAAATAAGGCGGCAGGGCGCGGGGAGTTCTCCGCGCCTGTCGTTCTTTTATGTCATCGAGAAGAGGGAGAATGCAATGAGTTTTTTAGAAATTGAACGAGTGAACAAGCGCTTTGATAAACAGATTGCGCTCAAGGAGGTCGACCTTACGATCGAGCAGGGCGAGCTGGTGTGCATCCTCGGCCCGTCGGGCTGCGGGAAGACCACGCTGCTGCGCATCATCGCAGGGCTGGAAACGCCGGATGCGGGTAAAATTATCATCAACGGAAGGGATTGCACAACGCTGCCGCCCTCCAAGCGGAACTTCGGCGTGGTGTTCCAGTCTTATGCGCTGTTCCCCAACATGACGGTGGAGCAGAACATCCTGTTTGGGCTTTCCGAGCACAAGGAGATGAACAAGGAAGCAAAGCGATTCCGTGTGCGTGAGGTGCTGAATATGGTGGACCTCGCCGACCACAGAACAAAATACCCGAGTCAATTGTCCGGCGGGCAGCAGCAGCGCACGGCGCTTGCGCGGGCCATTGCGCCCAACCCGGAATATCTGCTTTTGGACGAGCCTCTTTCTGCACTCGACGCGAAGGTACGTGTGAAGCTGCGCGCGGAGATATGCCGCATCCAGCGCACACTCGGCATCACCACCATCATGGTGACGCACGATCAGGAGGAGGCCCTTACGATGGCGGACAAGATCGTGGTGATGAACAATGCGGTGGTGGAGCAGACTGGGACGCCGCACGAAATCTATCACCGCCCATCAAGCCCGTTTGTGGCGAGCTTCATCGGCACGATGAATTTTTATGAGCGGGAGAGCGCGATTTTGGGGGTGCGCCCGGAAAATGTGATCATTCAGCGCGAGCTGTTCCGCGAGGACGACACCCATTGGATCGGCACGGTGACGGAGGTGGAATTCCGCGGATCGCAGACGCGCGTGTATGGCAAGCTGCGCGAGGGCCGCGAGATATGCGCGGATATCTCTTCCGAACAAGCGGATGCGTTGGGGATACGCAAGGAGGACAAATGCTGCTTCCACGTTCCGCACGAGCGCTTTGTCCGCTATCCCGCGTGAGGCGCGTATGAAAAAGAAACTGTTTCAGGAGCCGGGCCAGTGGATGCTGATGATCGCGCTGACGTTCTTTTTTGTCGTCGTTATGATCCTGCCGCTTGGCAGCCTGTTTTCCAAGGCGTTTCTCGATAGCTCCGGCGAATTTGTGGGACTTGCGAACTATGCCAAATATTTCACCACGCCGTCGCTTTCCGTTTCGGTGGGCAACACGATCGACATTTCGCTGTGGACGGCGGTTGTGAGCACCATCCTTGGCTTTGCGTTTGCGTATGCGCTGCGCCGCAGCCATCTGCGCTGCAAGACATTCTTGAAATATATGGCGCTGCTGCCGATCTTCATGCCGACAGTGGTGCACGGCCTCGCTCTCGTCTATTTGTTCGGGAATCAGGGGCTTGTGACCGGCCTCGGGTGGGACATCGGCCTTTACGGGCGTACGGGCATCATCATGTCCGAAATCGTGTACACCTTTCCGCAGGCATTTTTGATGTTTGAGATCGCGCTCAATTTTTCGGACGGGCGGCTTTATGAGGCGGCGGATTCCATGGGCTGCGGGCCGGTGAAGAGCTTTGTGCGTATTACGCTGCCCGAGCTGAAATACACGCTCATCAGCTCTCTGTTCGTGTGCTTTACACTTGCGTTTACGGACTTCGGCGCGCCGAAGGTGCTGGGAGGCAGCTTCAACGTGCTCGCCACGGACATCTATAAGCAGGTCGCGGGACAGTTCAACATGAACATGGGCGCGGTGATCGGTACGCTGCTGCTGATCCCTGCTGTGCTCAACTTTGTTGTGGACCGCGTCACGAGCAAGAAAACGGACGGCACGGTGAGCGCAAAGGCGATTCCGCTGCGGATCAAGATTTCAAAGAAGCGGGATATTTGCCTCGGCGCCGTGTGCTGGTGCATCGTCGGCTTTTTCGGCCTGATGGTGGGCGTGCTGGTGATGGGCGCGTTTGTCAAATATTACCCGTACGACTTAAGCTTCACCCTCGATCATTTTTCGTTCAACCAGTCGACGGGTGGACTCACGAGTTTTCTGAACTCGCTGTCCATGAGCTTGTTTTCCGCGCTGTTTGGCACGGTGTTCGTGTTTGTGTACGCGTATCTCATCGAAAAGGGCAAGGGTATGGGGCCGTTCAAAAAGGCGGGGCGCGTTCTTTCCGCGCTGCCCATCGCGCTGCCGGGCATGGTCATCGGGCTGTCGTTCATCTTTTTCTTCAACGCCAAAAACAATCCGCTGAACTTTGTTTACGGCACAATGGCGATCCTTGTGCTTGCGAACATGATCCACTTTTACTCTGTGCCCTTCGTGACGGCTTCCGGGGCTTTGAGAAAGCTCGATAAGGAATACGAAAACGTCGCGCAAAGCATGAAGGTACCGTGGTATAAGACCTTTTTCAAGGTGAGCGTGCCCATATCGCTCCCCGCCATCCTTGAGATGTTCATGTTTTATTTCGTCAATTCCATGGTGACGGTCTCGGCGGTGGTGTTTCTGTATTCCGCAAACTTCAAGGTGGCGTCCATCGCCATCACACACATGGAGGAAGCGGGAGATTTCGCGCAGGCGGCGGCCATGAGTCTGCTGATCCTCGCCGTCAATGTCGGCGTGCGCGCGGCATATGAACTGATCGTAAAACGTTTAAAAAATCCAAAGAGAAAAGAGGCATAACAATGAAATACAACACTGTGATACTGGACTGGGCGGGAACGGCTGTGGATTTCGGGTGCTTTGCACCCGTGGCGGCATTTCAAAAGGCATTCGAGCAGAGCGGAATATTTCCCACGATCGAGGAGACGCGCGCGCCCATGGGCATGAAAAAATGGGATCATATCAAAAAAATGCTCGACGGGGAACGCCTCGCGGCGGAATTTTTTCGGAAATATGGACGTAAACCCGAGGAAGCCGACATCCAGAAAATTTACGACACGTTCGAGGCGGAGCTGTTTGCGGTGCTCGACCAATACGCCGAGCCTCTGCCCGACGTGTGCGATACGCTGGAACGGCTGCGTTCCATGGGCGTGAAGATTGGCTCGACGACAGGCTACACCGCGCAGATGATGGAGATCGTCACGCGGGAGGCAGAAAAACACGGCTACGCACCGGATTGCTTGATCGCGCCGGACGATGTGTGCGGCATGGGGCGGCCGTATCCCTACATGATCTGGAAAAATTTGCGACAGATGGGGGTCAAGAACATCCACGAGGTGGTGAAGGTGGGTGATACGGAGGCGGATATCCGCGAAGGGAAAAACGCAGGCTGCATCTCCGTCGGTGTCATCAAGGGGTCGAGTATGCTCGGCTGGACGAGCGAGGAGTGGAACGCGGCAAGTGACGCCGCACGCAAGGAAGCGTGCGCAAGCGCGCGCAAGGCGTTTGAGGCGGCGGGCGCGGATGCGGTGCTTTTGGATATCACTGAGCTCCCCGCGTTTATGGAACGCTAGAAAGGAAGAACTGCAATGTATGAGAATATACCCGACAACCCCTACCTGCTTTTGACGCCCGGCCCGCTTTCCACGTCTAAGGGCGTGCGCGCGGCGCTGCTGCGCGACTGGTGTACGTGGGACAAGGATTATAACGAAGAGATCGTGCAGACGATCCGCCGCAGGCTGGTAAAGCTCGCAACGAAAAGCCCGGAGGAATACACCGCCGTACTCATGCAGGGAAGCGGATCGTTTGCGGTGGAGGCTTGCCTGGGCAGCACGATCCCCAAAAGCGGAAAGCTGCTGCTTATTACAAACGGCGCGTACGGCGATCGTATGGAAAAAATGGCGGAGGTGATGTGGGTTGCAATCAATGTGCTTCGCTATGCGGAAACACAGGTACCGGATATGGACGATGTGAAGCTCGCGCTCGAACGGGACGCGTCCATCACGCACGTGGCCATGGTGCACTGCGAGACGACAACGGGCATCCTCAATCCGCTGCGCAAGTTTGCTCAAACCGTTAAACCCTATGGAAAAATACTCATCATCGACGCAATGAGCTCGTTTGGCGGAATCCCGATGGATTTACATGATTTGGGAATCGACTATCTCATCAGCTCCGCAAACAAGTGCATTCAGGGCGTACCGGGCTTTGGTTTTGTGATCGCGAAAAGAGAGCGGCTTGAGGAATGCGAGGGCAACGCGCGTTCCCTGTCCCTCGATCTTTACGATCAGTGGAAGAGCATGGACGAATCCGGAAAATGGCGGTTTACTTCGCCCACGCACGTTGTGCGCGCGTTTTATCAGGCGCTGCTGGAATTAAAGGACGAAGGAGGGATCGCCGCGCGTTATGGCCGCTTCTGCGAAAACCACAGCGTACTGGTGGAAGGCATGGAGGAGGCAGGTTTTGAAACGCTGCTCCCGCGCGAGCTGCAGTCGCCCATCATCACATCCTTTCGCTACCCGTCGTCGGATTTTAACTTTGTCTGGTTTTACGAGGAGATGAAGCAGAAGGGGTATGTGTTATATCCGGGCAAGATCTCGCAGGAGGATACGTTCCGCATCGGGACGATCGGCGAGGTGTTCCCGCGCGATATAAAAAAATTAACGGAAACAGTTTTGGGGGTAATGAAATGAAGGTATTTTGTTTGGGCGGCGCGGGCCGCATCAGCCGTGAATCGGTGTATGACCTGGTGCAGTACACTGGATTTGAGCGCATAACCATCGGCGATTACGACGTTGCGGAGGCAGAGCGCGTGAAGGAATGGCTCGACGATCCACGCGTGGATGTGGTGAAGGCGGATGTGACGGATGTGGAGGGAACGGCGGCAAAAATGAAGGGCTACGATGTGGTGATGGACGGCACGCAGATCACCCTCAACGGCAAATCCACCGAATGCATCGCAAAGGCGGGCTGCCACGGCGTGAACCTCAACGGCTTCGGCGAGGAAAACCAGTGGGCAGGGCTTTTTGAGCAGGCGGGCAAGGCGTGCGTGCCCGGCTTTGGCATGACGCCGGGCGTGACGCAGATGATGGCGATGCACGCGGCAAACCGCATGGATACCGTTTCAGAGGTCTATGTGTCGCACGGCGCGTTCCGGCCGTTCGCGTTTTCCAAATCCATCACAGAGACGACCACCTATGAATACGATCCCGACCTTGCCGGCCGCATCGTGTTCGAGGACGGCGAATACAAACAGGTGCCGCCCTTTGCCCGTCCGAGGAAGGTGATGCTGCCCGCACCGTATGGGGAAACGGAGCAGTATATCATCCCGCATTCGGAAACGCTTACTCTTTCACAGGCATTGAAGGATAAGGGCGTACGCCTCATCGAGGTGCGCGGCACGTGGCCCAAGCAGAACATGACACTCGTGCGCGGGCTTTACGATTATGGCATCCTCAAAAATCCGGTGGTGCAGGTGGGAAGCGAAAGAATTGGCTTGATGACGCTGATCGGGGATTACCTTTGCAGCAGCGAGCAGGGTAAAAAGACGGCGCTTTATGGCTACGCACTGCACATCGAGGTCGTGGGTACGGTGGACGGAAAAAAAAGACGCGCGGTGCTCACCCACACGCATCCGGCATCCGACGGCAGCGTACCCGGATGGGAAGGGCTGCGGGCCTACACGCGTAACGTGGGCATTCCGCTTGCCATCGCGGCGGAAATACTCGCGAAAGGCGGCGTAAAGAAAACGGGCGTGCTCATCCCGGAGGACGCATTTTTGCCGCAGGACATCTTCGACGCGCTCAAAAAGAGGGACATCCTGATCCACGAGGAATGGGAAACGATAGCGGAATAAGTAT
>CAYTKQ010000003.1:0-224919 GCA_964438705.1 uncultured Christensenella sp.
ACTGAACCGAATGGATGTTGTCGAACGGCCAGATGACCGCCATTGCATGCCCGACGATCTCGGAATGGGAGATCGGGCCGATATAGCTCGTGCGGCTGTCAAGCGAATGGGCGCGGTTGTCCCCCATGACAAACACGGTATCCGCGGGGACCACCACGGCGGACATATCCATGTAAGGCTCCGCGCTGTTGATGTAGGGCTCGTCGAGCGGCTGCCCGTCAATATATACGATGCTGTCGCGCACCTCCACGCTCTCGCCCGGAAGGCCGATGGCACGCTTGACATATGTACCCTCTTTGTCCGGATAGTGCACGATGATGATGTCGCCGCGCTTGGGGATGCCGAAATAGCGGCTTACCTTTTCCACAGCAAGTTTTTCATTGGTTTCAAGTGTCGGACGCATGGAATCGCCCTCCACCACAATGATCTCAAACAAAAATGCGCGCACAATAAACGCGATGGCAATGGCTGCCGCAATGGAGATGACCCAACCCCATATGACGCGGGAACGCGTCACAAGTTTTTCCTCCTGAATGCGTTTTTGCTTGCGCTTCCGACCAAACTCGTCATAGTTGACCAGATCGTCGTCAAGAGGCTCTATCTCCTGATAAGATTCGCGGGTCGCCTTATTCGGATTGAAGGACGGCGTTTCGTCCTCATATTCATCCTCTGCATAAAATTGCGGATCGGGCGCGTCGTATTGCGCATCGTAATCTTCATAATAGGACTGCGCATATGCCTCGTCTTCAAAACGTTCAGCAGGATGCTGTTCAATGTCTTCCGGATATAGCTCTCGCGTTTGGCGGGGGATATGCCGCCCCGTACCGGAAGAAAGCGCGTCGGAATCGCTTTCATAGGCGGCGCGCGGGTCGAGCCTGCGGCCGTGGCTTTGCTGGTCTACACGCCGCGGGCCGTGATATTGTTCGTTGTTATCCATTCTTCAAAACCTTTTTCACACGTTTTATAAATGCCGCGTAGTCGAGCATAACAATATGCCCGCAGCCGAGGCATTTCAGCTTGATGTCGGCTCCGGTCCGCAGAATCTGCCATTCGTTGCTCCCGCAGGGATGCTTTTTTTGCATGGCGACAATGTCGCCGCAGGAAATTTTTTCTGCCATTCCGCCTCTTCCCGAACCGCTTACACACTAATAAACAGTATACTATATTTAGATGTAAAAGAATAGTGGAAGTTTTGCGTCGCAAAAGCAAAAAGAAACTTGCATAACGCATCGCAGAGGGCTATAATGATAAACGGACGACTTGGCATCAAATTTATGGAGGTGAGAAACACGTGGACGCAGACCCTAAACGAATGAATTTAAAACGTGCAAGCGGTGGGATGCGTACAGTGTTTTTTTGCGCCTGACCGCCGCCTGCTTCAGAAAGTAGGTGAATGATTTGATCAGAATTTTCAGTTCTGCGGAGAACAACAAGTTTAAGGAAATCGACAAAATAGAGCCGGGTGCGTGGGTGCATCTTTTGGACCCCACGGAAGAAGAGCTTGTTTCGGTGCGCGATGCGCTGCACATCGAAGACGAGTTTATTCGCGCCGCGCTCGACGAAGAGGAAACGGTGCGTATCGACGCGGAGGACGACCAGACGCTTGTGCTGGTGGATATCCCTGTGGTCAGTGCGGAGCGCAATTCCTTTATGTATACGACCCTTCCGATGGGCATCATCATCACGGCGGATAACATTGTAACGGTGTGCTTGGAAGAGACCTCGATCCTCGAGGATTTCTGGAACAAAAACGTGCGCGGCGGGTTTGACACCTGCAAAAAAACGCGCTTTTTGTTGCAGATCTTGTATAAGAACGCAGGGAAGTATCTGCAATATCTGCGGCAGATCGACAAGGCATCCACGCAGGTGGAAAATGCGCTGCATAAATCCATGAAAAACAGTGAGCTCATCCAGATGCTTCGTCTGGAAAAATCGCTTGTGTACTTTTCGACTTCGCTGAAATCCAACGAGGTCGTGCTGGAAAAAATGCTGAAATCCAAAGTGATTCAGCGCTATCCCGATGATCTAGACCTGTTGGAGGACGTGATCGTCGAGAATAAGCAGGCCATCGAGATGGGCACGATCTATCGCGATATCCTTTCGGGCACGATGGACGCGTTCGCAAGCGTGATCTCCAACAACCTGAATATCGTGATGAAGGTGCTGACCTCGATCACGATCATCCTCGCCATCCCCACGCTGTTTGCGAGCCTGTGGGGAATGAACGTTCAGGGGCTTCCGTTTGCGAACGAACCGATGGGCTTTTGGTGGGTGGCCGGGGTTGCCGCCGCCTGTTCGGGATTTGCGGCGTGGTTCCTGTGGAAAAAGAAGATGTTTTAGAGGATAAACGGCAACGCAGCGCACGACAACGCTGCGTTTTTCTCGAGCGGAAATTCCGTACAGGGCAAGGACTGTTTACCAGTGTATATACAGCTTGAAAAAATAATGCGCGGATGATACAATAATAGAGCTATAAAATTGTTTAAAGGAAAATCCTATGACGGAAAAAATTGTAATAAATGGCGGGAAACCGCTTCAGGGAACCATTGAAGTGACGGGCGCGAAAAACGCCGCGGTCGCGATTTTGCCGGCGACGATCCTCGCGCGCGGCATCTGCGTCATCGAAAATCTGCCCAACATCGCGGACGTGCTCATCATCAAGCGTCTGTTGGCGGAGATCGGTGCGGAGGTGGAATTTGAAAACGGGACCATGCGGGTGGATACCACCAACATCAACACCAGCAAGGTGACGATGAATCTGGTCAAGCGCATGCGCGCGTCCTATTATCTTCTGGGCGCTCTTTTGTCGCGTTTTCATGACGCGGAGATCAACCTACCCGGTGGCTGTACGATCGGCGAACGTCCGATCGACCTGCACATCAAAGGCATGGAAGCGCTGGGCGCACACGTGAAAACGGAATATGGACGGGTGGTGGCGACCGCGCCGGACGGGCTTGTGGGAAGCGACATCTATCTTGATACGGTTTCGGTGGGTGCGACGATCAACATCATGCTGGCGGCGATCTGCGCGAAGGGGCAGACGACGATCATCAACGCGGCGAAGGAGCCGCACGTGGTGGATGTTGCGAACTTCCTTGTATGCATGGGCGCGAAAATCAAGGGCGCGGGCACGGATGTGATCCGCATCACGGGGGTGGAAAAGCTGCACGGGTGCAATTATTCCATCATTCCGGACCAGATTGAAACGGGAACGTTTATGATCGCGGCGGCGGCGACGCGCGGTGATGTGACGGTGAAAAACGTGATCCCCACACATATGGAGGCGTTGAGCGCAAAGCTTTTGGAGATGGGTATCTCCGTGCAGGAAGGAGCGGACTTCATTCGTGTGACCTGTGAAAAACGGCCGAAGGCGGTCAAGATCAAGACCATGCCATATCCGGGATTTCCAACGGATTTGCAGCAGCCCGCAACGGTGCTGCTTTCCACCGCAAACGGTACAAGCATGATCACCGAGACGATTTTTGAATCGCGCTTCAAGCATATCAAGGAAATTCGCCGCATGGGGGCGCAGATCACCACTGAAGATCGCGTGGCTGTCGTGGAGGGCGTGGATCGCCTGACGGGCGCGCCTGTGAGCGCTTCTGATCTGCGCGCGGGCGCAGCGCTGATTGTTGCGGGGCTGATGGCGGACGGCACGACGGAAATACAGAATGTGAAGTATATCGACCGCGGATACGACCACATCGAGGACAAAATGCGCAAGCTGGGCGCGGACATCCGGCGCGAGGAAGTGGTGCGCGTGGACGACGACGAGCTGTTTTAAAAATGAGGTTGACGGACCGGAGCGCTTCAGCGCCCCGGTTTTTTTATTCCAAGCTTTGCGTTACCGCGTCGGCAAAGGCCTGCAAACCGTCCGTGAACGCCTTGCGCGTTTCCGGCGGCATGATGCGGTATGCCCTGATCTCCGCTTCATCGAGCGCGCCCAGAAGCGCATGCGCATACTGCGCGCCGGATTCGGTGAGAAAAACAAGCTTGTTACGGCGGTCTTTCGGGTTTTCACGCCGAAAGACATGCCCCTGCTTCTCCAGCTTCGCAAGCAGGAAGGAAACCGTCTGCTTGGGTAAACACAGCTTTCTGCAAATCATTTGCTGTGTACATCCTTCCTCCGCAACGGAAATCTCGTAGAGGGTGAAAAGCAGGTTATACGTAGTGCCGTGTTTTTGCGCCCATATGGAATATGCTTCATTGAGGCGAAACCAGTTTTGGTAATACATGTCGATCTCTGCGCGGATCGTTTTACTGTCGTCCATGCGAAAAACCTCCGTTTGCTGATATTGTATCACATTTGCAGCGTTTGAAATAGCTTCGGAACAGGAAAGCAGCCAGAACGAGGAGGGTGCCCTGCGCAGCCGGAATGGACAGCCAAATACCCGTAAGCCCGAAGGCAAGGGGGAGAAGGAAGAGTGCAACGGGCGTAAAGACGAGCGGATCGACGTAAATGAGGAGTGCAGAGAAGCGCGTTTTTTGCGCCGCATAAAAAAAGGAGGAGGAAAGACGTGCCGCGCCTGTCAGCGGGAACGCCAAGGACACCACCACGAGGGCGGTTGATACAAGGGCGGAAGCCTCGGCAGACGTACCGAAGAGCACGGGGATCGTTTCGCGCAAAGCGATCCCTGCAGTGCACAGAGCGGCGCTTAAAAGCAGCACCATAATGAAGGAGCGGCGCAAAATCGAATGCATCGAGGCGCGATTTCCCGCTCCGTTGAAATAGCTGAACAGGGGTTGCGCGCCCTCACCCACACCCTGCATCAAAAGCTGACCGGAGGAGTAAAAATACATGGTCACCGAATAGGCGGCGACGGCGACGCTGCCGCCATACGAAAGACACTGCCAGTTTGCGAGGATCGTGACGATAGAAGGCGCGAACGTCATTCCGAATGGAGAAAGCCCGATTTTCAGAAGCTTTGCAAGCGTTTTGCCATGCGGGCGCAAATCTTTCGCGCGGAGGCAATCCTCACGGCGCGAGAAAAGCAGGAAAAGGCTGATGAGCGCCACCGCAGCCTGCGCGATCACGGTGGCAAACGCCGCGCCAAAAAGCCCCCAGCCAAAGCCCATGATGAACAGCGCGTCAAGGCCGATGTTTGTGAGCAGACCCACAACCATTGCGGCCATCGCGGAAATCGTCTTTCCTTTGTTGCGCAGCAGGGGTACGAGGCCGGTGCCGAGAATTTGAAACACGCTGCCCAAAATGACGATCTGTGCGTATTCCGCCGCGTGCGTCAGCAGCGCTCCTTCCGCGCCGAGAAAGCGGAGAAGTGACGGATAGGAAAGATATAAAACGACGGTCATAAGCGCACTGAACGCGAGCAGAGCGAACAGCGTATTTCCGTACGCGCGGCGTGCGCCGTCGGGGTTTGCTTCGCCGAGGCGGGTAGACATCACGACAGAGCCGCCCGCGCCGATGCCCGTGCCCAGAGCGAGCAGGAAAGAAGCGATCGGCCACGCGATCAGAATGGCGGCAAGCCCGGCATCCCCGAGAGCACGCCCCACAAAAAAGCCGTCGACAATGGAATAGAACCCCGTCAGCAGCATCGCCAGCATGGACGGGAGCACATAACGGAAAAACTGTTTTTCATTTGGCTGCCTTTGCATTTCACACCTCATTTAGTACAATGTTGTACTGATTAGTACGATGTTGTACAGTTTAACAGGAGAGAATCAAAAAGTCAAGAGGCTAGGAAAAGCACAAAAATAGGCGCACAAAAAAACGGGAAAGCCACGGCGTTCCCGTTGTATGCTTTATTTTGAAATGATGGGCGAGGGGGTCGCATTGTATACGGTGGTGTTCGGCCCGACCGAGTGGGTGAGCCACACGCTGCCGCCGATCACCGAGCCTGCGCCGACAACGGTGTCCCCGCCGAGGATCGTCGCCCCGGAATAGATGATCACATGATCCTCGATATCCGGATGACGCTTCACCCCTTTGATGGGATGCCCGTTTTGATCGAGCTCGAAGCTCTTTGCGCCGAGGGTCACACCCTGATAGATTTTGACCCACTTGCCAATGTTGCATGTCTCGCCGATGACGACGCCCGTACCGTGATCGACAAAGAAATATTCGTCAATGTTTGCGCCGGGGTGAATGTCGATGCCCGTCGCGCTGTGCGCAAGCTCCGTCATGATACGCGGCAAAAGCGGAATGTGACGCTGATAGAGCGCGTGCGCGAGGCGGTAGATGCTCACGGCCTCGAAGCCGGGATAAGAGAGCAGTATCTCCTCGCTTGAGATCGCCGCCGGATCGCCGCAATAGGCGGCCTCGATATCCGTATTCAAAAGACGCGCGATGCCCGGAAGCTGATCCATAAAATGCAGGGTGATTTTGTGCGCGTTTTCACGGCATTTATCACAATCCTTGTGCTCGCGCTTCTGGAGATGACACTGGTTCACCATGACCTCCGCGACGATACAGTCGAGCAGGACGGCCGCCTCCTTTAGGCGTTTTTCCACAAAAAGCGGCAGATCGCACTCCTTGACCACCGCGTTGTCGTATATATTTGGAAACATGGCGCTGCGCACCAGCTTGATGAAGGCCGCCACCTTCTGCTTCATGCCAAACCCGCTGATGGTATCGCCGGTGATGTTGTGCGCGTTGATGTCGATGATTTCGCGGGCAAGCCGCGGCGCGGTCGTTTCATTCCATTCGCTGAACATATATTCCTCCGTCGTTCCTTTACGAAATTGATTATTCTCTCATAAAAAAGTGTACTTATATTATAGATTTTTGTATAATAGATGTCAAAGGACTTTTCGGCCGTCGGTACGGTCGTTATTATTTGAGAAGGGAGATGCGAATATGCCTATTAACATCAACAGCAATTTGCCGGCAGCAAAAGTATTGGCGCAGGAGGGTATATTTACCATGCCCTTCGAGCGTGCGCAGCAGCAGGACATCCGTCCTCTGCGCATTGCGATCTTAAACATCATGCCCACCAAGGAACAGACGGAGACGCAGCTGATGCGGCTGCTTGCCAACTCGCCGCTGCAAAGCGAGATCGTGCTGCTGCATCCGGCGACACACGTATCCAAAAACACGTCCATCGAGCATTTGAATACGTTTTATCAGACGTTTGATGAGATCAAGCATCAGAAATTTGACGGCCTGATCATCACCGGTGCGCCGGTGGAGCAGATCCCGTTCGAGCAGGTGACCTATTGGCAGGAGCTGACAGAAATCATGGACTGGAGCCGAAAAAACGTCTATTCCACCATGCACATCTGCTGGGGCGCGCAGGCCGGGCTTTATTATCACTATGGAGTGCCTAAGCATGCCCTCGACCAGAAACTTTCGGGTGTCTATCTGCACAAGCGCACGGACAACAACAACCCGCTGATGCGCGGGTTTGACGATGTTTTTTATGCGCCGCATTCGCGCCACAGCTATGTGAAGATGTCGGATGTGCAGGAAAACCCTTCGCTGAACATCCTGTGCCAGTTTGGTGAAAACGGCCTGTATCTCGTTTCCGCGAAGCGCGGACGGCAGATATTCGTGACGGGGCATCCGGAATATGATCCAAACACGCTGAAAACGGAATATGTGCGCGACATTGCAAAGGGTATGGACGTGCCGATGCCCGCGAATTATTTTACAGACAACGACCCGAAAAAACCGCCGCTCGTGCGCTGGCGCGGACACGCGAATTTGCTCTTTCACAACTGGCTGAACTATTATGTATATCAGGAGACGCCTTATGACCTGCAGGCGATCCAAAATGAGGAGTGAACGATATGAAACTTGCAAAGAAACTGACGGACCTGATCGGCAATACGCCCTTGCTGCAGCTTAACAACATCAATCCGGCGATCTGGGCAAAGCTGGAATCCTTCAACCCGCAGGGCAGCGTGAAGGACCGCGCGGCCTATTACATGATCAAGGACGGAATCGATAAGGGGATCATCAAAGACGATACGGTGATCGTGGAATCCACGAGCGGGAACACAGGCATTGCGCTTGCGTATATCTGCACCTGCCTTGGGCTGCGTATCGTGCTCACGATGCCTGAATCCATGAGCGTGGAGCGGCGTAACCTTCTTGCCGCGTTAGGTGCGGAGCTTGTTCTGACCCCCGCCGCTGAGGGCATGCGCGGTGCGATCAGCAGGGCGAAAGAGATTTGTGAGCGGGAAAACGGATATATGACAGGGCAGTTTGAAAATCCGGCGAACGCGCAGGCGCACCGGGAAACGACGGCGGTGGAGATCATGCGCGATCTCGTGGACGACGTGGACATTTTTGTCGCGGGCGTGGGCACGGGCGGAACGATCACAGGCTGTGGCGAGGTGTTCAAGGAAAAGCTTTCAGATGTGCAGATCATTGCGGTGGAGCCCGCCGAAAGCCCGGTTTTGTCCGGCGGAAAGCCGGCGCCGCATAAAATTCAGGGAATCGGTGCGGGGTTTGTGCCCAAGGTGCTAAAGCGTGAGCTGATCGACGAGGTGCTGCCCGTAAACGCCGACGAGGCGTATAAAGCGGCGCGGCTGCTTGCAAAAAAAGAGGGCGTGCTGTGCGGCGTTTCATCGGGCGCGGCGCTCGCGGCTGCGATGAAGGTTGCGGATCGCCCGGAAAATGCGGGGAAAAAAGTGGTGGTAGTGCTGCCCGATACGGGCGAGAGGTATCTTTCCACAGACCTGTTTGCGGAATAAGCGTTCAATAATATATTTATATAAGGAGTTGTTTTATTATGTTGAAAAATGTACCTGATATCATTTCACCGGAGCTGATGTATGCGCTCATGAACATGGGCCACGGGGACGAGATTTGCTTTGGGGACGCAAACTTCCCGGCAGACGCGATGGGCCAGCGCGTGATTCGTGCGGACGGGCATAAGATCACCGAGCTTTTGGATGCGGTGCTGCAACTGATGCCTCTGGATTCATTCGTGCAGAAGCCGTGCGCGCTGATGGACGCGCCCGTTGGGAACGAGCCGACGGTGTGGAGCAAATACGAAAAGATCATCCACGAGAACGATTTTGCAAACGCGTTCAAAAATGGATTTGAAAAGGTGGAGCGCTTCGATTTTTATGATCGCGCAAAGGCGTGCTATGCAATCGTCGCGACGGGCGAATATGAAGCGTATTCGAACATCATCTTGAAAAAAGGCGTAATCTTTAAGTAAGGCAAAGAGTTTGCGGGATAGGGGTATAGGAAATGAATAAATCTTTGGGGGAAGTGTTCCGTTCTGCTTGGAACACGGTGAAGCACAATTTTAAAGCGTTGTTTTTGGGGATATTGATTTATGGAGTGCCGACGGCAGTGCTGTCTATCGTTTCTTCGGCGGTGCAGGACCCGCGCGCAACGGTTGTGATCGCACCTTTTTCGTTGCTGCTGATTTTGTATATGATTTTTGTATCGCCGCTGTATATGGGGTATCTGACCTCTGTGCTGCGCACGTACCATTTGACGGGGCAGCCTTCGGGAATAAATACCGCATGGGCGGCGGCAAAGGCAAATTACGGACGTTATATGCTGACGATGCTGGCGACCATCGTGATCTCGATCGCGGCGGTGTTCATCATCATGGTCGTCTATATGGTGGTTGCGATGGGCGGTTTGATGGCAAATGCGTCTTATCTGTTTTCCGATGGCACGTTGGGCGATCTCTTGGCGATCATCCTTCCGGCGATCATCGTTCTGCTTGTGCTGATGTCTTTGTTCCTATTCTCGCTCAGTTTTGTGCAGTTCATCCCCGGGATGGAATTTCCGAGCGCGTTCAAGGCGGTGTTCGCCTCGTTCCGCTATGTGTATCGCGGAAATTTTTGGAAGACGCTGGGGCATGTGCTGTTGATCACGCTGATCACGTCAGCGATACAGGCCGCGATCACCCTGCCGTTCTACCTTCCGTATGTTTCGACGCTCATTGAGGCAAGTTACATGATGGACTCCTACAGCCTCATCAATTTTATGTCGATGCAGATGTCGTGGATGCCGCTCGTTACGCTGATCGGCACGGTGGTCGGATGGCTGGTGCAGGTGTTTGTCACGCCCTACATGTTTGAGGTGTACCTCAACGCAAAGGCCGTGTGCGACGGCAAGGACTCGCAGAAGGTTCAGACGACCAATCAGCAGCCGCCATACAACGGCTATGGTCAATATACACCGCCGCAGATTCCGCCGGACGGCAGACATTAAGCAATGAAAAAAACGTCCTTTTGAAAAAGGGCGTTTTTTGTTATACGGAAAACAAACGGAATATGTCACAAAGCATCCATTTTGTGCTAATATAAAAGTATCATGTGGAAGCTTGCGAAATATTTAAAACAATACAAAAAAGAAGTGATCTTAGGGCCGCTCTTCAAGCTCTCCGAAGCGATTTTAGAGCTGATCGCGCCGCTCATTATGGCAAACATTATTGATATGGGCATCAAAAACGCGGATCAGGCCTATGTGTTTCGCATGGGCGGGCTGATGGTGCTCATCGCAGCCATCGGCCTTGTTTGTGCGCTCATCTGCCAATACTTTGCGGCGAAGGCGTCGCAGGGGTTTGGAACGGATCTGCGCAACGATATGTTTTCGCATGTCAATGCGCTTTCCCATATGGAGATCGACAAGCTGGGTACACCGTCGCTCATCACGCGCATCACAAATGATGTCAACCAGCTTCAAGTGGCGGTGGCGATGCTCATTCGCCTCGTGATCCGCGCACCGTTTCTTGTGATCGGCGCGACGGTGATGGCGATGATCATCGATCTAAAAATGTCGCTCATCTTTGTGGCGGCGGCAGTCGGGATCGCCGTGATCCTGTATTTGATCATGTCCCGATCCGTGCCCTTTTATAAGACGATCCAAAAGCTATTGGACCGCATTTCCCTTGTGACGCGCGAGAACCTTGCGGGTGCGCGTGTGATCCGCGCGTTTTCCAAGCAAAAAAAAGAACGGGGGCGCTTCGGCGACGCGGCGGACGATGCGCAGCGCGCCTCTATTCGCGTGGGGAAGATATCGGCGCTTATCAATCCGCTCACATACCTGATGGTCAATTTGGGCATCATCGCCATCGTGTGGTTTGGCGGCGGCGCGGTCAACATGGGGGCGCTGGAGCAGGGGCAGATCGTGGCGCTCGTGCAGTATATGACGCAGATATTGCTTGCTCTCATCGTCGTCGCGAACCTTGTTGTTATCTTCACAAAGGCGGCGGCTTCCGCAGCACGGGTCAACGAGGTTCTCGAGACGGCACCCGGAATCACAGACGAAGGTAACGCAAAAATAGTGGTGAAACGGGACGGGGAAGTTCCCAAGATCGAATTTCGGGATGTGACATTTTCGTATGGCGGGGACGAGCCGGAGCTGATCGACGTTTCTGTGAAGATTGAACGCGGACAGACGATTGGCGTGATCGGCGGGACGGGCGCTGGCAAATCCACCTTTGTGAATCTGATCCCGCGTTTTTACGATGTGCAAAAAGGAGCGGTGCTCGTGGACGGGGAAAATGTCAGAGAATATCCCTTTTCACAGCTGCGTGCGCAGATCGGTATGATGCCACAGCAGGCGGTGCTCTTTACGGGAACGATCCGCGAGAATATGAAGTGGCGGGATAAAAATGCGACGGATGAGGAGATCCTCTCGGCGCTCAAGGTTGCGCAGGCCGATGAATTTGTGGAAAAAATGAGCGGAAAGCTGGATGCGCAGATATTGCAGGGCGGGAAAAACCTTTCGGGCGGGCAAAAGCAGCGGCTCACCATTGCGCGGGCGCTCGTGGGGAGGCCGGAACTGTTGATTCTTGACGACAGCGCTTCCGCGCTCGATTTTGCGACGGACGCTGCACTCAGAAAGGCGATCCGTGCCTATGGGAGGGGAATCACGGTCATTATGGTCTCACAGCGCGCGGCGACGGTGAAAAATGCCGATCAGATCATTGTATTCGATGACGGGCGTGTCGCGGGTATGGGTACGCACGACGCGCTGTTTGAGGCAAATGCGATATACCGTGAAATTTGCCTGTCGCAGCTTTCCGAAAAGGAGGCCGGGGCATGAGCAGGGAGCTTTTGAAGCGTCTTATGGGATTCTTGAAGCCCTATCGGTGCTATCTCGTATGCGCGCTGATTGCCGCGGTGCTGAGCGTTGCCGCCTCGCTTTGGACGCCGGTGCTGATCGGGCAGGCGGTCGATTTGATCGTAGGGCCGGGTGCGGTGGCATTTGAACAGATCGTTCCCATATTGCTGACGATCGGGATCGCCATCGGAATCAGCGCGCTGTTCCAGTGGCTGATGACGCGCTGCACCAACCGCGTGACCTATGGTGCGGTGCGCGATCTGCGCGTACAGGTGTTCGATCGGCTGATGGAAGTGCCCTTAAAATACATCGACCAAAATGCGCACGGCGACCTCATCAGCCGTGTGGTCAATGATATCGACCTCATTTCAGACGGATTGCTGCAAGGATTTGCGCAGCTTTTCACCGGCGTGATCACGATTGTGGGAACGCTTTTGTTCATGCTGTCAATCAACGGGGGAATCACGCTTGTGGTGGTGCTTGTCACGCCGCTGTCGCTGTTTGTGGCCGCGTTCATCGCCAAAAAATCCTTTCGGCATTTCAAGGAGCAAGCGGCGGTACGCGGCGAGATCAGCGGATATGTGGAGGAAATGGTGGGTAATCAGAAGGTCGTGAAGGCGTTTGGCTATGAACAAGAGGCGCAGGCAAAATTCGAGGAGATCAACAGCCGTTTGTATACAAGCGGGGTGAAATCGCAATTTGCTTCCTCGCTCACGAATCCGAGCACGCGATTTGTCAACGCCATCGTCTATGCGGCGGTGGGCATTGTAGGGGCGCTCGCGGCGATTGGCGGGGGTATATCGGTCGGGCAGCTGTCTAGCTTTCTTATCTATGCGAACCAGTACACCAAGCCCTTCAACGAGATATCCGGCGTGGTGACGGAGCTGCAAACCGCGTTTGCGTCCTTGCGGCGGGTGTTCCGTGTGCTGGACGAGGCAGCCGAAGCGTCGGATGTGCAGGACGCAAAAGCGGTGCGCGATTGCGATGGGAACGTTGCGCTTACGGACGTGGCATTTTCGTATACGCCGGACAGGAGGCTGATCGAGGGGCTGAATCTGTATGCAAAGACAAGCGAGCGCGTTGCGATCGTCGGGCCGACCGGGAGCGGAAAGACGACGATCATCAATCTGCTGATGCGGTTTTACGATGTGGATCGCGGTTGCATCAAGATCGATGGGACGGACATCCGAATGATGAGACGCGATTCCATGCGCGCGCTCTATGGCATGGTGCTGCAGGAGACGTGGCTGTTTGCGGGCAGCGTGCGCGACAACATTGCCTATGGAAAACCGGACGCAACGGACGACGAGATCGTCGCGGCAGCAAAGGCGGCACACGCGCATGGGTTCATCCGGCGTCTGCCGGGCGGCTACGATACCATGATCGCCGACGATGGGGGAAATATCTCGCAGGGGCAAAAGCAGCTGCTTTGCATTGCGCGGGTGATGCTCATCAAGCCGCCGATGCTCATTTTGGACGAGGCGACGAGCAGCATCGATACGCGCACCGAAATGCAGATACAAAGCGCATTCGAAAAGCTGATGGACGGGCGCACCAGCTTTGTGGTGGCGCACCGCCTTTCCACCATCCGCGAGGCGGACACCATCCTCGTCATGAACGAGGGCAGTGTTGTGGAGCAGGGCAATCATAAGGAACTGATGGAAAAAGGCGGGTTTTACGCAAATTTGTATAACAGTCAGTTTGAAAAAACGGAATGACAGAAGCTGATTGTTTTGTGTGACATTTGAACAAAGAAAAAACTCCGCAGAAATTTCTGCGGAGTTTTTAAACATATACCATCAATAAATATTTCCGCCGCCATATTCCCCGATGAATTCCTCGTAGGTACCGAGGCGGTCGATGATCCCGTCCGGCGTAAAACGAATGATGCGGTTGGCAATGGTGTCGATAAACTCGTGGTCATGCGACGCAAACAGCACCACCCCGTTAAAATCCGTCAATCCGTTGTTCACTGCCGTGATGGATTCAAGATCCAAGTGGTTGGTGGGTTGATCGAGCACCAAAATGTTCGAGCCAAACATCATCATGCGAGAGAGCATGCACCGCACCTTTTCTCCGCCGGAAAGCACATTGACCTGCTTAAACACGTCGTCACCCGAAAAGAGCATCCTGCCGCAAAAGCCGCGCAGGTAGGTTTCGGTAGTGTCCTTGGAATATTGGCGCAGCCAATCGAGGATGTTGAGTTCGCATTCGTCAAAAAACGTGGAGTTGTCCTTGGGAAAATAGGACTGCGAGGTAGTGCCGCCCCATTTGAAGGAACCCTCGTCGCTCTCCATTTCACCCATCAATATTTGGAACAGCGTCGTCGCAGCAACCTCCGTATCCCCGATGAACGCGATCTTGTCCGTACGGTCCACGCGAAAACTTACATTGTTCAGCACCTTTTCTCCATCGATCGTCTTGGAGAGGTTTTCAACAACCAGAACCTCCTTGCCGATTTCGCGGTCGGGCGTGAAGCCAACAAACGGATAACGGCGTGAAGAAGCGGGCATCTCTTCGAACTCGAGCTTTTCGAGCAGTTTTTTACGAGAGGTCGCCTGACGTGATTTGGATTTATTCGCGGAAAAGCGCTGAATGAAGGCTTGCAGTTCCTTTGCCTTTTCCTCGTTCTTTTTGTTTTGGTCCCGCATCATTTTTTGAATGAGCTGGCTCGACTCATACCAGAATTCGTAGTTGCCCACATACATCTTGATTTTGCTATAGTCGATATCCACCATGTGCGTGCACACTGTGTTGAGGAAGTGGCGGTCGTGCGACACAATGATGAGCGTACCTTCGTAATCGAGCAGAAAATCCTCCAGCCAGTGTACGCTCGCAACGTCCAGATGGTTGGTGGGCTCGTCTAACAGGATGATATCCGGCTTACCAAAAAGCGCCTGCGCGAGCAGCACCTTGATCTTTTCGTTATCGGGCAGGGAAGCCATCGTGTTGTAAAGGATATCCTCACAAAGCCCCAACCCCTGCATGAGCTTTGAGGCGTTGGATTCGGCTTCCCAGCCGTCGAGCTCGGCAAATTCCGCTTCAAGCTCGCCCGCGCGGATGCCGTCCTCGTCGGAAAAATCGGACTTTGCATAGAGCGCATCCTTTTCTGCCGTGATTTCCGCAAGACGGGGATTTCCCATCACGATCGTATCGAGCACCGTATAATCGTTAAACGCAAAGTGGTCCTGTTTTAAGACGGACATACGTGCGTTTTCCTGAATGTGCACATCCCCGCTTGTGGAATCCAGATCGCCGGAGAGGATGCGCAGGAAGGTCGATTTGCCTGCGCCGTTTGCGCCAATGATGCCGTAGCAATTTCCGGGAGTGAATTTAAGGTTCACGCCGGAAAACAGGTTTGTTCCGCTGAAATTGAGGCTTAAATTGGTAACTGTTATCATTTTTTACTCCATCATTCATTTTTTGCCAAGTTCATCTATTATACCACAAAACAGGCAAATATGGTAAAATAGATACACTTATTTCACAGGAGAGAATATGAAATTAATGGAAAGCGTTTCTTTGTGGAAGCGGCTCAAAGAGACGGACAAACCAATCGTGCTCTATGGAATGGGGGACGGTGCGGACAAGATATTGGATGAAATGGGGCGCAGGAGCATTGCCGCTGCGGGCGTTTTTGCGAGCGACGAATTTTGCAGGGGGCAGAAATTTCGCGGGTTTTCCGTGACGACCTATGCGCAAAAGGCTGAGGAATTTGACGATTTCATTGTTCTGGTGGCATTTGGCACGCAGATACCTTCTGTGCTCGAACGGATTCAGCGGATCGCGACAGAACGGGAGCTTTATGCGCCGGATGTGCCCGTTATAGGGGAGGGCATTTTTGACAAGGCCTACTTTGAAAAGCACGAGGCGGAGATCACATCCGCGTATAAAATGCTTGCGGACGAATGGTCGCGCAGGGTGTTTGAGCATATGATCAATTATAAGATCAGCGGAAAACCGGACTATTTATTTGGATGTGAGAGTGATGCGCGCGAAGCGTTTCAAGACATACTGAATTTGAGCGACGAGGAAACCTATGTGGATGTTGGCGCGTACACGGGCGATACGATGCAAGAACTAATTGAATATACAGGCGGTTACCGGAAAATTTTCGCAGTGGAGCCGGATAAAAAAAATTTTGCAAAGCTGATAAAATATGCGCAGGGAATGCGTGATGTGTACTGCTTTCACGCAGCGGCGCATGAGGAGGCGGGCACGATGTGCTTTGCGGCGCGCGGTGGCAGAAACTCTGCGGTTGGGAATGGAGAAACGATACGCAAGGAGACACTTGACGTGCTTTTGAAGGGCGAGCGCGTGACCTATATCAAATATGATGTGGAAGGAGAGGAGAGATCCGCGCTTTTGGGCACAAAACGGATTTTGCGTGAACAGAAGCCCAAACTGCTTGTGTCCGCATATCACAGGAATGCGGACCTGTTTTCTATCCCGTTGCTTGTGAAGGAAATACAACCGGACTATCGAGTGTTTTTGCGGCATTATCCGTATATACCCGCGTGGGACACCAATTATTATTTTGTATAGGATGCGAAAACATGTGATAATGACCACACGAAGACCTCATTGCAAGCGCCGACTGCCAGGATGGGAATGAAACGGATTACAGTCGCAACGGAGTTCAGCCTGCGCGCTCTGAGATGCAAGCATCGAAATCGCGCTACGGCTTGAAGCTCCGTCCCGCCTGTCTCGTCCGTCCGTCGGCATCTTGCAACAGGCTGCGCACTACGGCATATCAGGGTCGGCAGTGCGTCGTTTGTCACGGCGCAGTTTAATTGCGAAGCAATTACCTGTTTGAGCACGGGATAAATGACCGCTGGCGGCCCCGCCGATCCGCCGGATAAAATCACATGAAATTTTGTGAAGTATTGAAAAAGGTATTGACAAACGGATCGGAATAAAGTATATTTTTTTCATAAGCTATGTAATGACATAGTGATAACGTGACGATATGATAACGCGATAAAGTGGCAGCCAAAATTGGCACAATCAATTCCTAAACCAACAAAAGTTCCATATCAGCAAAATAAAAAAACATAGCATTTATATTTGAATTCAAACATCAGGAGATGGGAACAAAATGACAAATTTTGATTTGAATGGAAAAAGAGCAATCGTGACAGGCGGATTTTCAGGAATCGGCCGCGCTGCAGCAGAAGCGCTGTGTGAAGCGGGCGCGCAAGTTGCGGTGATCGATGTGAATCCGGATGTGGTGAACGCAGGGCAGCAAATGCATCAACACGCGTGCGGCATTCCCTGCGATTTGCTCGATCGGCAGGAGCGCAAAAGTGGATTTGAAAACGCGGTCAAGATTCTCGGCGGAATCGACATACTGGTCAACAACGCAGGGCTGCAGCACAAGGACCCGTTGATTGAATTTCCCGATGAGGCATGGGACAGGGTGATGGAACTGAATTTGAACTGCGTTTTTTCCTTATGCAAATACGCAGGGGAATACATGATCCGTCAGAAATATGGAAAGATCATCAATATGGCGTCCATGAATTCCTTTTTTGGCGGAACGAATGCCTGTGCGTATGCGGCCTCAAAAGGGGCGATCGTGCAATTCACAAAGGCGATCGCAAACGAGTGGGCGCAATTTGGGATCAGCGCAAACGCGATCGCGCCGGGGTTTGTGGAAACGGGGATGACGGCGGACCTGTGCGAGGACGACGACTATGTGGAAAGCAAAACGCTACGCATTCCGGCAGGCAGATGGGCAAAGACGGAGGATTTGAAAGGAACGTTTGTTTTTTTGGCGTCGCCTGCCTCCGACTATTTATGCGGAGCGGTGATCCCCGTGGACGGCGGGTATTTGAGCAAATAGGCGCAAGGCAAGACGAGGAGACGTAAGAATGGAACATTTATCTCAAAAAAAATATCAGAAGAAGATTTCGGTCAACTGGGAAATGATATTGCTCATTGGAATCGTTTTGGGCTTTTGCGTGGTCGTGGGGGGCGTGAATCCCGTGTTTTGGACGCCGGATAATTTTAGGACCATTCTTCACCAATATGCGGCGCCGGGCGTGGCGGCTGTTGGTATGACGCTGGTCATCATCTCCGGCGGGATCGATCTTTCGGCAGGCTGGAGCATCGCGCTTGGCGCGGTGACAATGGGCGCGGCCTATCAGACAACGGGCAGCGCGGTTGCAGGTATGCTGGCTGCAATCGCGATCTGCATGGGCATCGGTGCGCTGAACGGATTCCTTGTGACCAAAACCAAGCTGATTCCTTTTGTGGCGACGCTCGCAACGATGTCGATCGCGCAGGGGCTTTTGAACATCATGAGCGAGGGGAAGCGCGTCGCGCTTGACGACGCAATTTTTAAGGGCTTAAACGGCACGTCGGTCGGGCCGGTGACCCTGCCTACGGTGCTGATGGTTGCGGCGGTGGTCGTAGGGTTTGTGATCCTGCGCAAGACGGTGCTGGGAACCTATACCTATTCGATGGGCGCAAACGTGCAGAATACAGAGCTCGCGGGCGTGAAGGTGCCATTCTACAAATTCTGGGTCTATACGGCAGCGGGCGTTTTTGTGGGAATCGCAGCGATTTTGCTGGGCGTGCGCTTGACGACGGTAAGCGGAAGCATCACGGGCGGCTCGCTGCTGATGGATATCATTGCGGCGGTGGTACTCGGCGGCACGAGCATTGTGGGCGGCAAAGGCTCCATATGGGGGACGCTTGTGGGCATCATACTGATCGGGGTCATTACAAACGCGTGCACGCTTCTGCGGGTAAATTCAACCGCGATCGATCTTTTTAAGGGGGTGGCAATCCTCGTGGCCCTCGTGGTGAGTGCACTGGCAGCGTATATGCAAAAACGGAGCGAGAAACGGGAGCTGCGCAAGATAAAGCGGTATAAAATGGCAAACTGAGCCTTTTATAAAACAAATCTAAAGTGGAGGAAGGAAAATGAAAAAGACAATTGCATTGGTATTGATGGCAGTGATGCTGGCGGCGGTGATGCTGGCGGGCTGCGCTCCGGCGCAGCAGAGCGCGGAAACGCCGGCCACAGCGGACAAGACCGCAGAAGCGGCAAACGCGCCGTCTGCGGAAGCAACGAATGAGGCCTCTTCGGGCGACAAGATCCGTGTTGGTTACGTGATGTTGAATTTCACCAACACGTTTTACGCAAACCTGATGGAGACTGCACAACAGGCAGCGGACGACAGAGGCTTTGAAGTGACGTTCAAGAGCTGTGAGGGGAATCTGGAGCAGGAGATCGCGCTGATCGAGAACTATATTCAAGAGGGCGTGGACGTCATCATCGCGGACCCGATCGACTCCGAAGCGCTGGTGGATGTTTTCACGCAGGGCGCAAAGGCGGGGATCACGATGGTATCGCTGTTCAACGAAGTGAAAACGCCGGATGACGTGACGACCTACAACGCGATGCTCGATCATCAGAACATTTTTGAGGGCGCGTGCATGGGCATGGCGGCAAAGATGGGCGGAAAAGGCAAAGTGGGCTTTATCAACGGAACGCCGGGCAACGCAGCGAGCGACCAGCGCAAGGCGGGCTTTGAGGCGATGCTCGCAAAATATCCTGACATGGAGCTGCTCGCGGAAGAGCCGAGCGACTTTGACCCGACCAAGGGTATCGCGATCTTTGAGAATTGGCTGACCGCGTATCCTGATATGGATGCCGTGTTTGTGGTGTTTGACGACTGCGTACCCGCGATCGTTGAGATGATCGAAGGAAACGGAAAGGATATTCTCGTCACCGCGAACGACGGGCTCAAGGACTGTGTAGAGATGATGAGCGCGGAGGGCCCGATTGTGACGGACGCACTGATCAACGGGTATCGCGCGGGCTATTGGACGGCGCTCTACTGCTATAACCTTGCGACGGGCAAGACGACAGAAACGCATGAATTCATGCCGACCTATTCCATCATCCCCACTGAGGTACAGGAGCTGATGAAAAAGGACGGGACGTTTGACGCCTATAAGATCATCACGCCCGAAGAAGCACTTGGGTATCTCGAGAACGTAGCGGACGAGTTTAAAAACTATTGATTGACCAAGGACAGCAAAAGGGGAAAGGCGCGGCGGGATTCCGCCGCGTCAGTATCCCGAGGGCGGGACACGAGCAAAAAGCATATAAAGCAATCAAATGAACGGGGTTACGAATTATGGCACAGGTGAGTTCCAAAACGGAAAACAGAAAAACCAACGCGATGCAAAAGCTGGTATTCGGCGGGTCGAGATACATCATGCTCATCATCATTGCCTTGGTATTGGGCGTGATTTTCACGATCATCAATCCGAATTTTTTGGGCGTGAACAACGGATTTCAGAATATATTCAATCTGATCCGGCAGACAGCCGTGATTGCGATCGTGTCCTGTGGCATGACTTACGTGATTCTTACGGGCGGCATTGACCTTTCCGTGGGCGGGATACTGGTGTTTGCAAGCACGGTGGGCGTGATGGCATATCATGCACTTGGTGAAAACGCCTTGCTTTCTATCCTTGTTACGCTTCTCGCGGCGACGCTGATGGGCATGCTGAACGGATTTTTCATCGGAAAATTAAAGCTTACCGCTTTTATTGTAACGCTCGCGACACAATCGGTGGCGCGGGGCGCGGCACTTCTTTTGACGGGCGGTCCTTCTCTGCCGATCACAGACCCGGTGTATAAATACCTCGGACAGGGGGACATCATTTCCATGGGCAAGGTGGGTGTGCCCTTCGTGCTTGTGATTATGATGGTTATTTTCGTAGTGTGCACAGTCGTCAACGACAAGACCAGATTTGGGCGGGATGTGTACGCGGTCGGCGGAAACGTGAGCGCGGCGCGTGCAATGGGCATCAACGTGCCAAAGCGCGTGATACAGGTTTACGGCATCAGTGGGCTGATGGTGGGTGTCGGGGCTGTTTTGACGGTGGGCAGGCTTTCCTCCGCGCAGCCGCAGGCGGGCCTCAATCTGGAATTTGACGCGATCACAGCGGTTATTTTGGGAGGCACGTCGCTGGTGGGCGGCGTGGGAAACTTAAAGGGAACAATCATTGGCGCGGTGCTCGTGGGCATCATTACGAACGGAATGGGTATCATTCCGGACGTGACGCCGTTTGCGACTTATGTGGTAAAAGGGCTTCTGGTGCTGGGCGCGGTGCTGCTCGATACGATGAGCACCCGCTATAAGGCAAAGCTGCTTGTGCCCGAAATAGAGGATACGGAGGAGATCGAGCAGGATGAGGTGTCGGAGGACGGCTTCCGTAAGGCCGCGGAAAGCGTACACGACAGCACCATCGAAAATGTGCTGGAAATGCGCGGGATCACAAAGGTGTTTCCGGGAACGAAAGCGCTTGATCAGGTTTCCGTCACTTTTCGGCAGGGCGAGGTACATGCGCTGATGGGGGAAAACGGCGCGGGAAAATCAACGCTGATGAAAATATTGGCGGGGGAGATGCAGCAAGACGGCGGAACGGTCGTGCTCAATTCAAACGCACTCAACATCGGAACGACGTTTCGTTCGCAGAAGCTTGGCGTATCCATCATTCATCAGGAATTTTCGCTGATCAACGAGCTGACGGTGGCGCAGAACATTTTTCTGGGGCAGGAGATACGCTATCCGGGCGGATTTGTAAATACAAAGGCAATGGAGCGTGAAGCACAAAAGGTCGTGGACGACATGGGGCTTGACATCGACGTACGCCGTACGGTAAAAAACCTGACGGTGGGCGAACAGCAGATGGTGGAGATCGCCAAGGCGCTCAAGGTGAAGGCGTGGCTCATCATCATGGACGAGCCGACCTCCGCACTGACGGAAGATGAAAAAGAATATTTGTTCGGCGTGATCCGCAGCCTGAAGGAAAAGGGCGTTTGCGTTGTATATATCTCACACAGAATGCAGGAGATATTCGATATCTGCGAGACGATCACCGTGCTGCGGGACGGACAGTATATCGGTTCTGCAAAGGTCAGCGAGATCGACGAGCCGCAGCTCATCAAAATGATGGTGGGACGCGAGCTGAGCAACATTTTCTCGCGGGAGCGAAATGCGCTTGGAGATACGGTGCTTAAGGTAGAACATTTGAGCAGGGACGGTGTATTTGAAGACGTTTCCTTTGAGGTACGCGCGGGCGAGGTACTTGGCTTCAGCGGACTATTGGGTGCGGGGCGCACGGAGATCGCGCGATGTCTGTTCGGGTTGGACACGTACGACAGCGGGAAAATTTATTTGGACGGGAAAGAGATCAAGGTAAAAAATGCCGCGGACGCAATCAGAAAAGGCATCTTCTATTTGCCGGAGGACAGGAAGCAGGAGGGATTCATCCCATTTATGTCCATCAGGCAAAACCTTGCGTTCCCATCCTACTCGGCGATCAGCAATGCGCTGGGCGTGATTTCTGAAAAGGCGGAGGGAAGGATCAGCGAGGAGCAGGTGAGCGCCTTGAAAATCAAGTGTGCGGGCGACACACAGAACGTGGGCGAACTTTCGGGCGGCAATCAGCAAAAGGTATCCTTTGGCAAGTGGATGCCGCTTGACGCGAGGGTGCTCATCCTTGACGAGCCGACGCGCGGTATCGACGTGAGCGCAAAGGCGGAAATACATCAGATCATCGCCTCGATCGCGAAGCAGGGCGTGGCGGTCATTCTGATCTCCTCGGAAATGCCCGAGCTTTTGGGGGCCATCGATAACGTGATCGTGCTGCGCGAGGGCGTGATGCGCGGATGTTTCAGCGCGGACGAGGCGACGCAGGACCTGATCATGGAGCATCAGGCGCATACGGCGCACTGAGCGCGGACAGTTTGGAGGCAAACATGAAATATTTGCTTGGTTTGGACATTGGAACGCAGTCCGCACGGGCCTGTTTGTTTGACGAGCACGGCATTCTCGTGGCAAAAAGCGCACGGAATGTGGCCACACGGCGCGAAAAGCCGGGATGGGCGACGCAGGACCCACGGGACTGGTGGAATGGCATACGCGAATGCACGGCGGACGTGCTCAAACAAACGGGGATTTCACCGCGCGACATCGCGGGGATCGGTACGGATGCGCATATGCACGCCACCGTCGCGATCGGCGCGGACGGAGCTCTTGCAAACGAGGAGGCGCAGCTTTATTGCGACAAACGCACGGGCGGAATCCGTTTTGACGAAGCGCAGCAAAAGAGGCTTTATGAACTGACTGGAAACGCACCCTCTCCGCAGCTGATGGGGCTAAAAATAAAATGGATCAGAGAAAATCAGCCGGAGCGCTATGAAAAAACCAAAAAATTTCTGGTGGCAAACGCCTACGTCAATTACAGGCTGACAGGGGAATTTGCCATTGATCCATCGGAAGCATCGGGCACATTTTTGCTCGACCGCAGCACCCTGCAATGGTCGGGCGAGGGCGCGGACATTTTGGGCATCGACATCGACAAACTGCCGCCGGTGGTCAAATCGTGCGAGGTGATGGGCCGCGTGACAAAGGCAGCCGCCGGGGAGTTGGGGCTTCAAGAGGGAACGCCTGTGGTCGCGGGAAGCGGGGACATGGTGTGCGGTATGCTGGGCACGGGGCTGATCCGCCCCGGATTTTGCTCGGACGTGACGGGAACGGGAACGGGCATGGATATTTTTACGCCCGAGGCGATCCTTGACCCGCGCCTCACAAACTTAAGCTATCTTGACAACGCGTGGCTGAGCTATGCGTCGCTCGACACCTCTGGGGTGTGCTACCGATGGCTGCGTGACCAATGCGCAAAAAAGGAAATGGACGAAGCGAAGCACGGCGAGCAGGGCGATTACGATTATTTGAACGGGCTGATCGAGAACACGCCGCCGGGGGCCAATGGACTGCTGTTCTTTCCCTATATGCAAGGGGAACGCACCACGGGTTCGGCGTTTTCGAAGGGTTCTCTTCTGGGTATGACGCCGGGTACGGACATCGCACACATGGCGCGCGGCATCATGGAGGGCGTTACCTTTGGATTGAAGCGGTTCCTGGATGTTTTCCAGGAGCACGCGAAGATCGACTATGTGGTGCACATCGGCGGCGCTGCGGCGGGAGATACGTGGAACCAAATCAAGGCAGACATCTACGACATTCCGGTGAAAACCCTTGCAAATCAGGAGACGACGGCGCTTGGGGCTGCCATCATGGCGGGTGTGGGTGTGGGGATATGGTCATCGGTGGAAGAGGCGGTGGAGCAAACCGTTCGCTTTGACAGGGAGTATTTGCCCAACCCCGAAAACAGGAGGCTGTACGGCGATCTGTACGGGCTTTTCAAACGGGTGCACGACACGCTGGACGAGGCGTACATTGCGCTTGCGTCCATCGATGGAATCGTATGATCGCGCTTTGGCGGTGATTCATTTTTTAGAGGAGGAAAGAGATGTTTGATTGGAACAAGGTGAAAGACCCGGCGATCCTGAAGCGTTTAAAGGATGAGGGCAGGACGTTTATGGGCCGTTGCCATTTTGGAACACAGGGCGTTGCCAAGACGGAGCAGGACGTGAAAGATGCGCTGCAAAGGCTTCTTGACAGCGGATTTATGACGATCGCGTTTGACATTGAGTCCAACTACGCGCGCATGGTGAAGGAACTGACAGAGGGCAGGGTGCCCCTGCACGCGGCGGTTTCTTATCCCATGGGCAGGATGACGCTCAAGCAAAAGCTATACGGGCTGCAAAACATGCTGGACCTTGGCATCGAGGATACGTGTGTATGCATCGACTGGCAGGCAATTTTTTCGGGACGCTATGCGGATGTGGAGCGGGAAGCGGCGGCCATCAACCGCGAATTTGACGGAAAATTCAAAAAGAACGCGTTTGTGATCCCGGCGACGCTGATGGGCGACATCGAGATCGTGGAGGTGTGCAAGGCGCTCGATCGGGCGGGCGTTTATTCCATCAAGGTGAACCCCGGTGCAAAGCTGGGCGTTTCCTATGAGGAGGTGGCGCTCATCAACCGCCATTTCCCCAAACGTTTCGACATTCATCCCTCGGGGAACATCCGCACGCTCAAGGCGGTGGAAAAATATCTGGAGCTTGGCTGCACGGTGATTCATACGGCGAGCTCTTTAGACATCGTGGAAGATTATTTAAACAGGCAATTTGCCCTTTATACCGGAGGTGTGCAATGAATCAACTGGAAAAGAAGATGGTATATGCAAACGCGCCGGTCTACAAGATCAGCGACGCGGACTGCGAGCGGCTGGTGCTTGGCGCGATGGCAAAAGGCATCAACCGCGTGTTTGTGCTGCCCTCATCTCTTCCCGCTGTGAACAGGGTAGGAGACGGGACGCTCAAGGTGTGCGTCGGGGTCGCGTATCCGTCCGGCGCTTACGAAAAAGAGGTGAAGCGCAACGAGATCGACGATTTGGTGCGTTCAGGTGAGCATTTTGACGAACTATACGCCGTTTTGGCGGTGGGGCGATTGATCAGCGGATATGCGGACGAATGTTTTGAGGAAATGCGCCTCATGGTGGAAACGGCGCAGGGAAAGCCGGTTTATTTCATCATCGAGGCGGGCATGATGAGCGAGGCACAGAAAAAAGAGGTCGTAGAGCTGGCGATCAAGGCGGGCGCCAAGGGCATCGTCGCATCTACGGATTTTGTGCCGTACGACCTGACATTCCCTCAAAGCGAGGACATAAAAATCCTTGCGGATGCGGCGGCGGGAAGGATACGCATCGTGGCGTGCGGGGGAATCGACACCCGCGAAAAAGCTGAGGATATGCTTGAGGCGGGCGCGGAGCTCGTGTGCGCGCGCAACGCGTTCGACATTTTGAGCAAATAGCAAAAAATGTGTACGATCCGCACTTATTGACGAAGCAGATTCTGTAAATTATAATGTAATTATGGCAGTACCAGAATATATTCAATGATTGGAATTTGGAATGTTTAACAGCGGCATGATCAACAAAAATACGCCTGTCCCTATGTATTTTCAGTTGAAAAATATCATATTGGAGCAGATCGAATCGGGGGAGCTTGCGCCGGGGGACTATATCCCGACGGAGATCGAGCTAAAGGAGCTGTTTGACATCAGCCGTACCACCGTGCGTCAGGCCATTACAGAGCTTGTGATGGAGGGATATCTTGAGCGCGACAAGGGCCGGGGGACGTTTGTATCCCGCCCAAAGATGGAGCAGAAATACATGCAGTCCATCATTTCCTATGAGGAGGAAATGCGTAGGCTGGGGTATGAACCAAAGACGGAGCTTTTGGAAATGAGGGTGGTGAAGGCGAGAGAAAAGGAAAAGGCGCGTCAGCACCTTTTGCTGGACGAGGACGACGACCTGATCGTGATCCGCAGGCTGCGCTATGCAAACGACGAGCCGATGGTCGCGGACGAGGTGTGCTTGAGTACGGCTTGCTCCTTCTTGCTCGACATTGGCGAAGCGGGCATCGCGGAAAACGGCCTCTATCATTATCTGTTCGCGAAACCGGAAACAAAGATTTGCCACGTGACGCGGCAGATCGAGTCTGTTGCATGCGGCAAGGAGATCAGCGAACTTTTGGGGATCGCGCGCAACGCACCTGTGCAGCTTACGACGACAATCGGCTATAACAAGGCCGAAATTCCTCTGGAATATACGGTGGCGCATTACAGGGGAGACAAGACCAAATTCCGCGTCGATCTGTTTGACCAATGAATAAACGCAATCCAAAACCCGGGCAAATTGCCCGGTTTTTTTTTGACTCATACCGAACGGGCCGTGCCATCACTGTGCCGCTTTTTTACAAAACGCTTTTAGGTTGCTTAAAATTTGTTTATGAAATAAAATAGTATCAACAAACAAATTCGGGAGCCTGACATGAAAAAATTTTTGAGCCTGCTTACGAGCCGCCTGTTTATTGTGTTTGCGCTGATTGCCGTGCAGGCGTGGATCATCATCAGCATTTTCCTGTATTTTGACGAGCAATCCAAGCTGATCAACGCGGCGTTTCTTGTTTTGAGCGTTGTTATGACGCTGTATATCGTCAACAAAAACCAGAACCCTTCGTATAAATTGGCGTGGATCATCGTGATCCTCATTTTGCCGGTTTTGGGTGTGACGATGTATGTGTTTTTCAGTCAGCGCAAGCTGAGTAAAAAAATGTTATGCAAGGCGCAGGTGGAATTTGACAAGACCATGACTCTTTTGGGGCAGGATCGGCGGGTGACGCATGAGATCGGACAGCTGAGCATGGACGCGCTGCGCCAAAGCGAGTATATTCACAGGGGAAGCATGTTTCCCGTTTACGACAAAACGTATTCGGAATATTTTCCGAGCGGAGAGACTTTTTTTGAACAGCTCAAGGAGGAACTCAATCAAGCCGAACGATATATTTTCATGGAATATTTTATCGTGCAGGCGGGTGAGATGTGGGACAGCATACTGGATATCCTAAAGCGCAAGGCGGAGGAGGGCGTCGACGTGCGCTTTATGTATGACGACATGGGCTGCGCGCGCACACTGCCCACGGGGTATTATAAAAAGCTGCGGGAGATGGGCATCCGTTCGGTGGTGTTCAATCCGCTTCGGCCCGAGCTTTCCTCTATTTTCAACAACCGCAACCATCAGAAGATCACCGTCATCGACGGGCATACGGCCTTTTGCAGCGGGGCGAACCTTGCGGACGAGTACATCAACGCCATCGAGCGGTTCGGGCACTGGAAGGATGGCGCGGTGATGCTCAAAGGCGCGGGTGCGTGGTCGTTCACCATGATGTTTTTGCAGGCGTGGAATTTTATGATGTGCGAGGACACGGATTATTCGGCGTTTCGTCCGGCGGGCGAGAAGCTTGCGGGGATCGAATCGGACGGGTATGTGCAGCCGTTTGCGGACGACCCGATGGATGACGAGTATGTGAGCGAAAACACGTATATGAACATGATCGGGCGGGCAAAGAAGTATCTTTACATCAACACGCCATACCTAATTTTGGACAATGAATTCATGACCGCGCTTGAGAACGCGGCGAAGAGCGGGGTGGATGTGCGCATCACCACGCCGCATATTCCGGATAAGAAGATGGTGTTTTTGCTGACGCGCGCGCACTATGGAGCGCTTTTGCGTGCGGGTGTGCGCATCTTTGAATATACGCCCGGTTTTATCCACACGAAATCGTTTGTGTGCGATGACGAATACGGGATCATCGGAACGATCAACCTCGATTACCGCAGCCTGTTTTTGCATTACGAGTGCGGGGTGTGGCTGTATCGTTGCAAGCCCGTGCAGCAGCTTAAGGAGGATTATCTTAAGACGCTCGAGATGTGCACGGAGGTGTCCTATGACGAGGTGCACAACCGTCCGTTTTATGTGCGGATTTTACAGGCGGTGCTGCGCGTGTTCGCGCCGATGATGTGAACGCGCGGGAGGGAGAACAATGATGGGATCGAATATCATAGCAAAAATTTTGGCGGCGGAAACAACGGGGGAGGAAGTCGAACCTTTCCAGAAGCTGATCGACGACACCTTCGAGCTTGGGCTTGTGAATACCGTTATTTATGCGGCGATCGTTGCGGCGATCGCGTTTGCGGTCATCAAGGTGCTGCAGCACTTTTTTTCGAAGAAACTGACGGGAAACGCGCGTATTTTTTATCGGCTGATCTATATTGCGATCATCGCCGTCGCTGTGATGTGTGTGCTGACCACCATCAAGCCGCTGCAGAGCATGGGTACCGCGCTGCTCGCGAGTTCGGGCATTGCGGCGGCTGTTTTGGGCCTTGCGGCACAGCAGACGCTGGGCAATGTGTTCAGCGGAATATCCATCAGTGCGGCCAAACCGTTTGAGGTTGGAGAATACATTGAGATTTTGAATGTGAGCCCGCCCATCATGGGAACGGTGAAAGACATCGGCCTGCGGCATACGACGATCATTGATGCGTCGAACAAGAGCATCGTGATCCCGAACGGCATATTGGATAAGGAGATGCTGCGCGCGTTTCATTTGACAGAGCATGCGAATGTGTGTACGTTTTTGGATGTCGGAATTTCCTATGGAAGCGACGTGGATCGGGCGATGGCGCTGATGGCGGAGATCGTAGCGGCGCACAAGGACTGCCTCGATGTGCGCACAGCCGAGCAGAAAAAGGCGGGCGCGGCGCGTGTCATTGTGCGCGTACAGGAGCTTGCGGAATCGTGCGTGCGGTTGCGGGCATTTGTGTGGACGGTGGACACAGGGACGAGCTTCCCCGTGCTTGCAGACCTGCGATACGCGATATTGAAGGCGTTTGGCGAGAACGGGATCGAAATCCCTTACCCGTACCGCAACGTGGTGTTTAAAGAGAAAAAGGGCAGTGGGTGAGGCGCGGAGGCTGACCGCAAAATATTGTGGTAAAATTCTTGCCGAAGGGCTTGCCATACAAAATTTTGTGTAGTAGAATAGGAAAGAACATACAAAAACCTTTAAATTGGTACAGAGAGGCTGATAAGGTTTATACAGGATTTTGCCGCGTTTGTAATGCCTTTCTGTCATCCAGAGAGGCATTTTTGTTGCGAAATAAACAGACGGAGGGACCTGATGAAACATTTACTTGACCCAATGGACATATCGGTTGAAGAGATCGACGACATGCTCGACTTGGCGGACAGCATCATTGCCGACCCGGAGAAGTATCAGGAAGTGTGCAGGTATAAAAAGCTTGCGACACTTTTTTTTGAGCCTTCTACGCGTACGCGCCTGAGCTTTGAAGCCGCGATGTATGAGCTTGGCGGAAACGTGATCGGCTTTGCGGGGGCGGACAACAGCTCGGCCTCCAAGGGCGAGAGCGTGGCGGACACGGTGCGTACGGTCGAGTGCTACGCGGACATCATCGCGATGCGCCACCCCAAGGAGGGCTCGGCACTTGTGGCATCGCAAAATGTGGATATCCCGATCATCAACGCGGGGGACGGCGGGCATCAGCATCCCACACAGACGCTGACCGATCTTCTCACCATCCGTTCCCTGAAGGGAAGGCTCGATCACCTTACCATCGGCATATGCGGCGACCTGAAATTTGGGCGTACGGTGCATTCGCTGATCCGTGCGCTGTCGCGTTACCACAAAATCAAATTCGTGCTCATTTCTCCGAAGGAGCTCAAGGTGCCGCGGTATGTGAAGGAAGACGTGCTGAAAAATAACGAGAACGTGACCTATGTGCAGTATGAGCGTTTAGAGGAGACGATCGCCGACCTCGATATCCTCTATATGACGCGTGTGCAGCGTGAGCGTTTCTTCAACGAGGAGGATTATGTGCGTCTTCGGGACAGCTATATCCTCGACGCGGAGAAGATGAAGCTCGCCAAGGATGACATGATCGTGATGCATCCGCTGCCGCGTGTGAACGAGATTTCCGTTGAAGTGGACAAGGACCCGCGCGCCGCTTATTTCAAGCAGGCACTGTTTGGGAAATATGTCCGTATGGCTCTGATTATGACAATGCTGGGGGTGAATGCATAATGCTGAGTATTGACAGTGTGGAAAGAGGCGTGGTCATCGACCACATCAAGGCCGGAAAGGCTATGAGCATCTATAATTATCTGCGGCTCGATAAGCTGGATTGCGCCGTTGCGATCATCAAAAACGTGAAAAGCAACCGCATGGGCAAAAAGGACATCATCAAGATCGAAAACGAGATCGAGACGGACCTCGAAATGTTGGGATTCATTGATCCAAACATCACGGTGAACATCATCGACGGAGGGAAGATCATCGACAAAATGAACCTGACGCTGCCAAAGCGGGTGGTGAATATTGTAAAGTGCAAAAACCCGCGCTGCATCACATCGATAGAGCAGGAACTGCCGCACGTTTTCAACCTGACGGACGAGACGCACGGCATCTATCGCTGCGCATATTGCGAACAGCAGGCGGAGCGGTAAAAAACATATTGCATAAATATTCATTTTGATGTATAATTATAAATATCAAAATGAAATATGAGGTGTGTGGCATGAAGCATTTATTGAAGATGAGCGATCTTTGTAAGGATCAGATCATTGAAATACTGGATTTGGCAGACAAGCTGAAGGACGAAAACAAGAAGGGGATCAAGCATCCGCTGCTTGCGGGAAAGACGCTCGGCATGATCTTCCAGAAGTCGTCCACGCGGACGCGCGTATCGTTTGAGGTGGGTATGTATCAACTCGGCGGATATCCGCTGTTTCTGTCGTCAAGCGATTTGCAGATCGGCAGGGGCGAGCCGGTGGAAGACACGGCACGCGTGCTGTCACGTTATCTTGACGGCATCATGATCCGCACCTTTGCGCAGCAGGAGGTGGAGGATCTGGCGAAATACGGCAGTATCCCGATCATCAACGGGCTGACGGACTACGCGCATCCCTGTCAGGTGCTTGCGGACCTGATGACGATCCGCGAATATAAAAAGAGCTTTGACGGCCTGAAAATGGCGTATATCGGCGACGGGAACAACATGGCGAATTCGCTCATCGTGGGCGGGCTTACGGTGGGTATGGAGGTCGCGTGTGCGATCCCCGAAGGCTATCGTCCAGACCCGAAGGTGATGGAATTTGCGGAAAAAAATCCAAAGTTTTCCATTTCGGGCGATGTATATGCAGCTGCAAAGGACGCGGACGTGCTCTTCACGGACGTGTGGGCATCCATGGGACACGAATCTCAGGTGGAAGCGCGCAAAAAGGCCTTCGCCGGAATACAGATCAACAAGGATGTGATGTCGGTGGCCAAACCGGATGCGATGGTGCAGCACTGCCTGCCCGCGCACAGGGAAGAGGAGATCACCACCGAAGTATTCGAGGCGCACGCGAACGAGATATTTGACGAGGCAGAGAACCGCATGCACGCGCAGAAGGCCGTGATGGTTATGCTGATGGGCGAATAAAAAACGAAATAAAAAAGCAGCGGAAATGCTTCCGCTGCTCTTTTTTTTCATACGACTATTTTGCTTCCGCGTCATGGATCACGATCTTTACCGCGCTCGATTGCGGCGGGATGGAAAAAGTCATTCTTCCGTCGGTTGTGACGGTGACCTTATCGCCAACCTTCAACTCTTCGGGTTTGAGGCCGCTCGCTTCCAGCTTTTCAGAGACGATGGTGGTATCTGAGGAGGCGACCGCGATCAGATCATTCACGGGTTCACCGCCTTCCTCCTTCTGTACATAGACGAGGTAGTAGTCGTTGTCGGGTGTGATCTCGGTGATCGTGCCTTCAAACTCGGTCTGCACCGCAGCAGGAGCGCCGCTTTCGCCCGCCGCCGCAACCTTTTGCGTCACGACGACCTTATCCGGCGTTGCCATCGGCGGCTCGGAGGCAGTCACTGGGTTGCCTTCACCAAGATAGATTTCGACAATATCGCCGACGCCCAGCATGCCGTCAGAAAAATTTTCCTGCTTGCCATCAATTTCGACGACAACATTATCCGTCATGTTTGCAATCAGCAGGTTGTAGGTGGCTTCGGATTCGATCCCGCCGCCGTTGACGGTAAGGCTTGTCGTACCATTTGCAGACGTTATTTCTGTGATCTCACCCTTTGCACCCAGAATGAGCGCTCCGCCGGGAGCGGCGGAAGAGGAAGCGGACGGAGCCTCCGTTGCGGCAGGCGCGGCGGGCGCACAGCCCGCAAAAACAAATATGGAACACAAGGCGGTTGCCAAAATTCCTATGAGATTTCTTTTTTTCATTGAGTAGCCCTCCAATAGCTTTGTAGTGTCATATTAATACACATGAGCACAGAACGTCAAACGAATGGGCCTATTATTCAGAATAATTTTACAAACGCACGGTTTTTTTATATAATTGATGCATAAAGGACGGGAAACGCATGGAGAACAGGAAAAAATATTTGGAACTCGATCCTGCCGTTCACGAGGCGGTGTATGCTGACCTCAAAAAGAAACAGGATGAATTAAACGCATATGCCACGCGGGATCAATATTCGATCCGCCGTGAAAAAGAGACGTTTCGTGTGCAGCGCCCGAATTTTGCCAAAGATTGTGAGCGCATCCTTTACTGCCGCTATTTCAACCGCTACGCAGATAAGACGCAGGTATTTTCCCTGTATAAAAACGACGACATCACCCGCCGTATCCTTCATGTACAGCTGGTTTCGCGCATCGCGCGCAATTTTGGACGCATGCTGAATTTGAACCTCGACCTCATCGAGGCCATCGCGCTGGGGCACGACCTCGGGCATACGCCATTCGGGCATGCGGGGGAACGGTTTTTGTCGAAGCTTTATCACGCCAACACAGGGCGTTATTTCAACCACAATGTGCACAGCGCGCGTATTTTGGACAAGGTGCTTTCGCTGAATTTGAGCTTGCAGGTGTTAAACGGCATTTTGTGCCACAATGGCGAGCGGGTGAGCGGGGAATATTGTCCGCACCCGTATGGTTCGCGCGAGAGCGAGGGCGCGTTTTTGGAGTTTGACCGTCAGATGGAGGAATGCTATACGCACGAACAGGCTGTGGGTGCGCTCGTCCCCGCGACGCTCGAGGGCTGCGTGGTGCGCTTGTCCGACGTGATCGCCTATCTTGGTAAGGACAGACAGGATGCGCAGATTTTAAAAATCGATATGCCGCAGCCATTCTCTGAAAACAATGTACTCGGCTCCACCAATTCGGATTTCATCAACAATATCATCACGAACGTGGTTTCCAACAGTTACAAAAAGCCATATATCAAACTGGACAAAGAATATGCGGATGCGCTTGCCTACGAAAAGCAGGTCAATTTCAAGCGTATTTACGGCCCGCAGGACAAAAACGAGCCATACCCAACCATTCGAAGAATGTTTGAACGCGTTTACGAAAAACTGCTCACGGATTTTGAACGGGAGGACGAAAGCTCGCCGATTTTCCGTCACCACATCAACCATGTGTTCAGTGGATTTGCGCGGGCGGAAAGCCTAAAGGAGAAGTATCTTCAGGAAGAGCCGAATCAGATTGTGGTGGATTACATCGCGAGTATGACGGATGATTATTTTATGGATCTGCATGCGGTGCTTTTTCCGGATGCGCCGAAACTGGAATATATATCATATTTTTCAAGGAAAAAACCGTGATGCGGTTTAATGTTTGTCCCGGGCGTTTATATGTGAGAGCATAAAGGCGTCACGCCTATTTCAAAAAATAACCCAGGGGGAAACCACCATGAAAGAAAAAGCGATTTTTTACAGATGTGAATTGTGCGGAAACATTGTCGGCCTTATTAAGGACGGCGGCGGCGAGCTCGTTTGCTGCGGCAAGCCGATGGTCAAACTTGTGCCCAACACGACGGACGCGGCGAGTGAGAAGCATGTGCCGGTCTATGAAAAGAAGGGGGATATCCTTTCCGTTCAAGTGGGCAGTGTGGAGCACCCGATGACTGATGAGCACTATATCGAGTGGATCGCGGTGGAAACGCCGGAGTTGATGCAGCGCCATGTGCTTGAGCCGGGCGAACAGCCCAAAGTGGATTTCCATGTGGAATCCGACGAGATCGAGGTGTTTGCATATTGTAATCTTCATGGTTTGTGGAGAGGATAAAGAGCGTATAAAAAACCGGTTTCTGCGCGAAACCGGTTTTTTTTTATGTCGTGTGCCACGTTAGGCCGGAAAACCGAAGCCGCCCGTCGCGGAATCCTGAAAGAGCGGGATGTGCGGTGCAAACGCCGTAAACAGGAGCTCCATTGCAAGGACAGCCGCCAACAATATGAGGATGAGGATCGGTGCAACGCTCATCAAACGGGCCGAACGGTATAGTCTGTGGGAAATATAGAAGGCGATGAACGTGAGAACAAAGGTGAAAATGATGTCGATGATCAGACTTTCTACACCAAACATGCCGGTATAGGTATAGAAAAAAGTGATCATAAAAAGCAGGATCATAGACATGGAAATGGTCTTTGCCGCAAAAAAACGCCAGAAATCGGGTTTGATCACAAAATATTCAATGATGGCATAGAACAGGAACGGGAAGTAAACGATCTTTGTGTGCTCCCACACGCTTTCGTTGACCGCCGCAAAAAGCCCGACGAAAAGGTTTTCGCCCGACCACTCAAAGAGAAAATGGAACACGGGGGCGAGGAGACAGACGATGATCGCGCCGATGAGCTCGAAGCGGGGCAATCTGCGATCCTCGAGGGATAAATTCATCATGATTGATACCTCCGTATGTTTAGACATGGGGTACGCCCGAACGGGCGTCTGCATATTGATAAACCGGGTGAAAAGGAATATTCATTTTTTTGTTTGATTGAGGCCATATATTCGGTATAATAAGGAAAGAAAGAATGAAAGGAACGATGAAAATGAGTTTAGCGGAGCAGTGTAAGGATAAGGTCTTGGTGTATGACGGTTCAAAGGGCGTCATGCTTCAAATAAAGGGGCTTTGCGGCGGGGAAAGTTCGGAGGAATGGAATATAAGTCATCCCGACAAGGTGCGCGAGGTGTATGAAGAATACATCGCGGCGGGCGCGGACTTGATCCAAACCAACACATTTTGCGCGAATCGGCCGTCGCTTAGGAGCCACGGGCTCGAGGAACGGCTTTATGAGATCAATTATGAGGGCGCGAAGCTGGCGCTTGCGTGCGCGGCGGGGACCGATGTGATCGTTGCCGCGTCCATTGGGCCTACGGGGCTTTTTTTTCAGCCGGCGGGGGATATGACGTTTGACCTTGCGGTGGAGATTTTCAAGGAGCAGCTTACGCCTATCAAGGACGCGGGTGTGTGTGTCGTCAACTTTGAAACGTTTACAGACCTCAACGAAATGCGTGCCGCTATGGTTGCGGCAAAGGAGCTCGGAGGGCTTGAGATCGTTGCGAGTATGACGTTTGACGGCGGACGGACGATGTCTGGAAATACGCCGGAAGCGTGCGCGGTGACATGCGCGGCGTTGGGCGCGGTACTCGTGGGCGCGAACTGCTCGGGCGGACCGGAAAGCCTCATTGGGCCGATTGGGCAGATGAACGGCGTTGCGGGCGTGCCGCTGAGCGTGAAGCCGAATGCGGGGCTGCCGGAGATGGAATCGGGCGTGGCGGTATTTAAGCAGACGCCGGAAGATTTTGCGCGGCTTGCTCCGGAATTTATCGCGAATGGCGTGCGGTTGATCGGCGGGTGCTGCGGCAGCGGCCCGAAGCATATAGAAGCGCTGCGCGCGGCGGTGGACGCGGCGGGTGCCGCGGGCCAAAGGAGCGGCGCGGAGAAAATGCTTGCGTCGGCCTATGAGGCGGTGAAAGCGGCAGAGATGAAGACCGCGGAGATGAAGGTGGATACGGACGGCATCATCGCGGGCATGCAGGGCGGGGATTATTACTGCCTGATGGATGCGATCCCCATGGATGCGCAGGACGCGGACGCGGTGGTCGTCGACTTCGGGAGAATGGAATTATTTTTTGATATGTGGAGCTTTGCCTCTACGCTCGGTATGTTTGTGAAAAAGCCGGTGATCGTGCAGGGGGAAAGGCCGGAGGTTGCGCAGGCGTTTTTGCGCTGCTACGCGGGCCGCGCGGGGCTTCTTGTAAAGGGGGTTGCGGAAGCCTACGGGGCGCTGGAGCTTTAGAAATCAGCGTTTGAGCTTTAGGGTTCATAAATGCCACAAAAATGCCATATATTAGTGTTTAGCCACGTTTGGTTCAGTATAATAATATAAAATAATCAAATGGCAGCGTTCCGACAGCAAGGAACGCCCGATACGACACAAATTATGGCGGGGACATCATGAAGAATTTCAAAAAGGTTTGTTATTTTGCGTTGGCAATTCTGGTTTGTGTTGCGTTTATGCCCGTGCAGGGGTTTGCAACACTGACGGGAGCGGAGGAAGCCGCAGACGAGATCATATCGGAGCCGTCGCCTGCGCCGCCAGACGCGGTACAGGACGCGGGCGAGGGTGATGCGGAGCCAGACGGCGCGCCCACAGGGGAAGCGCCATTGGCGACGCAGGTGCCTTCTCCGCTGCCGACGGATGCGGAGAAGGCACCCGGCCCTTCATCACCACAGCCTTCGGCAACACCCGAAGAGCCGCAGGCGTCAGCCGACCCTGCGGAACCTTCCGGCGAGCCCGTGCCGGACTTCACGCCGCTTGGTCCGCCGCTGCAAAAAACGATGGCGCGTTCCATTTCGCTTTATTCCGTTCCATCCTCACCGCAATTTTCCATCGGCGGACAGCCGGGGGATTATTTGTACCTGATCTATGACCGCGGCGATTCGGGCGTGCGCTATAAAAACATGGCGACGCTTGAGGTGTTTAAAGATGACAAAGCAGGTACGGGAAGCTGGCAAACCCAATATTATGACAACAACTCTTCCGGCGTGTCGATCTACTATTCCATCAACGGCGTTCCGCGGCACTATGTGACACCCTATTACACCACATGGGCCGCAAGCGCGGGAACACAGCTCAAGGATTCCGACGCGGTCGTTACCAAGCCGGATAACAATACGATCAGCGTGAAATGGATCAATTCGGAATTCACGTTTGAGATGCGCTACATTTATCGTTCCGGCTCTCTTTCCTTTCAGCGTGAATATTATCTGACCAACACCAGCGGCGCGCAGATGACAAATGTGAAGCTGGTGTACGGTGGGGACACCTATTTTGGCGGAAACGATTATGGATATTCGTATTGGGATCCGAACCTGAACATGGTATATGTGCGGTCTTCAGACAGCGCATCCAATTTCATGGGGCTTTCGAGCGGAAGCGCCGGTGCGTATTTTGGCGGCGCGTATAACTTGGGGGCTGTTTTTGCAGATCAGGCAACGCTGCCCAACAGCGTGACCACGGCAAACACCGATCAAAGCTATTATTTACAGTGGAACAAGCAATATATCAATGCAAGCGAAACCTTTTCGCCGAGTGCGACGGAAAGCTATTCCATCGGCGGAGCGCTGCAGGTGATCAGCCCGCAAAATCAAGGGCTTGCATCTCCCACGGCAGATACAAAGATCAAATATTCATTTCTTGCGGTCAACACGGATGGGGTATCGGCTCAATATGATTTCACCGCTGTTTCTTCAAGGGGATATTCGGTGGACATCACACCATCCAGCGCATCCATCGCGGCGAATGCTCAAAAGCAGGTGGACGTGACGGTGACGATCCCCGCGGGAGCCGCTGTGGGTGACGACAAGATCACGTTTACCGGAACGAACAATTCCACGGGAGTCAAGAGCGTGGCATACGCCATTACAACAATCACGACTCCTCCGGATGTGACACCGCCCGTAATTGGGAATATTTCCTATACAAAAAATACGACATGGGTGAGCGGAAGCGAAACGGTCGGCTTCACCGTGACGGATAATGTGGCGGTGGACAATACGTGGGTGCGCGTGCAAGACCCTTCCGGAAGCAGTGTTTCCGTTACAAAGGGGACAGGAAACGCCTACAGCTTCGTGGCTGCGGCAAGCGGGATATATACCATCAATGCAAAGGATACATCGGGCAATGCGGCGCTCCCGGCCTACACCAAACAGATCAACGTGGATAATACTCCGCCGGTGGTGGGGGGGATTCGCATCGCACCTAAGGGTACGATCAATTATACCAGCATATTGAATACCGCATCCTATGGATATTTTACCAATGTAAGCAGTGAGATCACCGTTACGGCGAATGACGCGGGCAGCGGAGTGAGCAGCCTGCGGTATCAGTTTGTGGCGCGGAACGGGTCGATCAATGAGAGCGCATGGGTATCGATGGACTATTCCGCAAACCCGCTGCAAACCAGAGACGTTGTGTTTTCCGCTTTGCCGAACTATGCGGCTTCACCCGTCACGCCTTTTGTGGGAAATGTTGCGGTTCGGCTGACGGACGCGGCGGGGAATACGACCACCACGACGCTCACGCAAAACGGAAAATATGTGAGTGAGAACACTGCGCCCAATGCGGGCATCACAGCGATAACCACCGGCTTTGACCCGGCGAAGTGGTACACCTCTGTCGCCTTTCGAGCGGTGGCGTCAGACCCGGATTCCGGCCTGCAAAAGGTGGAATTGCTCAACAACGACACCGTCAATTACACAAATACTCCGACGTCGCAGGCAAGTGGCCAAGGCGCCAGCTCGTCCGTATTTAATTACACCGCCACGGCACCGGGAATTTACAGTGTGCGTGCCCGCGCAACGGACAAAAGCGGCAACACAGGAATGAGCGTTGGGCAAGAGGTAAGAATATGCAACCAGACGCCGGTGCTGGTCTTAACCCCTGAGCCTCCGACAGGATGGACGAATACCAATGTGGTGCTGAATCTGTCCAACTCGAACACACAGGTGTATTCCCCCGTCACCTATTATTATCAGAGGCAGGGAGACAGCGCATGGCAGACGATCGGCACGGCGGAGCCGGGCGCATCCACCACATTTACCCTCAATGCCAATACGAATGCGACTTATATCTTTAAGGCCATCACTGCAACGGGCAAGGAATCTGTCGCTTTGAGCAGAACCATACAAATCGATAAAACAGCGCCGTCCGCCGCAGTCGTGCACACGCAGGCGCAAACCGCCGGTTTTGCGCAGGATACGCCGGACGGGGACAACGGATGGTATAAGACCATTCCGTCTATTTCCATCACGCCGCCCGCGCCTGTGGCGGACACAAACGAAAGCCCGGTGAAAACCATGTACCGTTTTGCGGCGGAACCCAATTTTGCTTCGGCATCGGCGATCGAATACAATGGGACGAACCCTGTCATTACCGTGTCGGGTAAATACGTTCTCGAGGTATTCACGCGCGATGCGGCAGGCAATGAAAGCGCACATCAGACGCGTTATATTGATGTCGATACAGTTGTGCCGGTGATCGGCGAGATCACCATGCGGGCAATGAATTTGGGAGACGTTACGGGCGTATGGGATCTGTTCGCACTGTTTGGCGGCAACGTGATTGTTTCCGCGCCTGTCAGCGACAACGCAAGCGGCCTTTTTGGCGTATATTATCAATTGGTGGCGGACGGGGCTACGTTTGATCCGGCGGGTTCGTTTACACGCTGTGCGACGGGCACAGACGGCACCTATCAGTTGACCGTCAGTCCTCAGTTTAAGGGAACGGTGTATTTGGCTGTAAAGGACAATGCCGGGAACGGAACATATAAGGTGTCAGGAAAATTGATTGCGGATTCTGAGCCGCCCACGACGCCGAGCATAGACGCGGGAGGCTATACGCAAGGGACGTGGACCGCCGCACCTGTCAAAATACAGGCAGGCGGTTCGAGCGCGCTTTCGGGTATCGCGGGATATTACTACAGGGTAAAGGGTGAGCCGGATCTGATCGAGATGCCGCCAGGCGGCCTCAACGCCAATATTAACGCGGAAACAACCTATCAAATTTACGCAAAAAGTAATCTCGGTATGCTGAGCGCGCCGACCGAGTTTGTTGTGCGCTGCGATACGCTGACGCCGCAGATCACGGCAATGGAGCGCCAGACCGACCCCACCAATCAGGATGTGGACATCGATATGACGGCGAGCGCGGGGCTTTCGGGCATCAAGCGCATTACGGTTTCGCTCAATGGAGGAACGGCCATCGACATCACGCCGCGCTTTATAAATGGCAGCGGGACCATGAAGCTGTCCGCCAGTGGACGCTATACTTTTACAATAGAAAACGGGATGGGCATCACATCTTCCACGACATGCAGCATCACAAACATCGACAAGCAGGCTCCGGACCAGCCAGCCTACAGCGTGGCGCCGGATACGAAGAATCCGGCAGGCAACGAGCCTTGGCGTACGGAGGCGCAAACCATAACAGTGACGCCTGTGACAGCGGATGGCGGCAGCGCGGTCGTGACCTATTACGCCCTTTACGCGACGGGTCAGCCGGCACCTGCGGGTACGGCGTATACGGTGCCGATCACGGTCGATACGGATGGGGTATACACCTTTGAGGTATGGGCGCAGGATGCGGCCGGAAATCAGTCGGGCAGGCAAACACGGCAAATCAGCATCGACAAAACACCGCCGAACGTTACCATGACGCTTGACGGAACGTCACCTTTTACGAACAGTGCGGATGTCTTGTTTACGACGAACGACGACCTTTCCGGCGTATGGTATGTGGTGTACACGGTGAAGAATGCGGACGGAAGCGTAAAGGACAGCGGCTACCGCGGAATGACGGGCGGCAGTGTGCGCATCAATGTTGCAGCGCCGTTTGAAGGAACAGTGGAGGCGCGCATTTATGACCACGCCGGAAATTCGGCGGGCGAGACGAGCGAGACATTCGTCGTCACACAGGGCATCACGGTCACGCGGGCATCGGCTGCGGAAAAAACATCCGGACTTCCTTACTACGGGCGGTGGCTGAACGACGAAGTAACCTTTGTGCTGGATGTGGCAGGGCCTTTGCCGGAGGATACGACCGTAACAGGTTATGAATTCAGCACGGACGGAAACACGTGGGTCAATACAGGCGTTGTATTTGACCCTGTCGCGCAAACGGCGGCCTTCACGACATCTGCGGAAGGGGAAAACACGTATTATTTCCGCGCGCTCACAGAATATCATAATCCGTCCACAGGTACGGATACGCCGATCGAGGGCATCCCCACGCCGGCGTTTACGACGCGGATCGACACGACTGCGCCAAATGTGCCCACTGCGACAATCGCACAGAGCGAATACGCAAGCGGCGTATATAACGGGTATATCACGGTAACGCTTGCGGGAAGCGACACCGTCAGCGCGATCCGTACGCTGCAATATTCCTTAAACGGCGGTACGACATGGCAAAATTATTCCGGGGCGTTCAACATCAATCCACAATTTGCGGGGGGTGTCATGATGCGCGCGGAAGATATGGCGGGCAATACGAACGACGGCACCACGGGGTCGTTTGTGATCGACCGCGCGGAGCCCGCGCCGCCTACGCTCAGCGCGATGGCGGGCAGCGACGCGTATGGCGGAAACGCGTGGACAAGGGAGGACGTTGTGATCAGCGTCTCCGGCGGAGAGCCATCGCCTCCGCCGACAGGGTTCAGCGGGATCGCGAAATATGAATACAGCACGGACGGCGGAGCAAGCTGGCAAACGACGGGTGCGGGTAATACGATCACGATCAACACAGACGGAAAAACCAATGTGCGCGTGCGCGCGGTTTCCAAAGCGGGCATTGCCGGAGGCTTTGCGGTGTTCAGCGTGTGGAGGGATTCCGTCACGCCGGATATCACGGTGAGCGCTGCTGCAAACGAAATGCCTTATGACGGAACGACATGGACTGCGGGCGATGTGACCTTCACGCTTGACACCACTAATACGTATGCTTCGTCATATCACTATGAATATCAGAAAACGGGGGACAGCGGTTGGACGAAACTGCCCGGGAATACGCTGACAATCAGCGAAAGCGGCAATGTTGGATATGTATTCCGTATTGTGAGCGAAACGGGGAGTACGGATTCGCCTGTATATACAGTTAAAATCGACAAAATAAAGCCGGGGAAGGCCAGTGCCACGGTGAGCGGCACATTGGGGCAGAACGGCTGGTATACAGCGCTCACAGGCATCACCATTCCGCAGGTGACGCTGGATGTGGACGATATACAGCGCAGCGATATCACAGCCATGTATTCCCTCTATCAACCGGGCGCCGAGCCGCCTGCATATGCCCCAGGAACGCCTTCCATCACAACCGATGGAATATATATTTTGGATGTGCGTACCACGGATGAAGCGGGCAATGCCAACGATGCGGGTGCGCAGACGATCCGGCTTGATGGCACTGTGCCCACGATGGACCCCATCGCGTTTGAACCGTCTGGCCTTGCGGGGATGCTGTTCCCCGGAAGTGTGAAGGTGCTGCTTTCAGGCAGCGACGCGACAAGCGGAATACTGCGGTATGAATATCAGGCGGTTCGCGCAGGGGATTCTTTTGACAACGCAAATTGGAGCCCCTATGGGCTGCTGTATGTTCAGCCGTCCTTTAAGGGAACGATCTATGCACGGGCGGTGGATCGCGCGGGCAATGTGAGTACCCTGCAAAGCGTGAGCATCAAGGTGGATATCGAGGTACCCGGTGCGCCTGCGCTGAGCGGCAAACAAAAAACGAGCCTGCAATCTTATACGGAGCGAACGTGGGAAAGCGAGGTCGTCGAAATCAACATTGCGCCAACGACCACGCCGATTTCAGGAATCGACCACTATCAGGTATATGACGGAACAAATTGGAACGATCTTGCAGCAGGGGATTTGACGTTTGACGCGGATCAAAATGGGAAAATTGTCTATCAAGTGCGCGCGGTATCGGGTACGGGTATCATTGGCCCGGCCTCGACATTTGAGGTCTGGCGGGATACGCAAACACCCGACCTTGCGATAGCCGCACAAACGGCGGACGGAGCGCCGTATACCGGGAACTGGACGAACCAGAATGTATCGGTTCATTTGAGCAACACCACGGCGAACCCGTCGGGCATTTTGTTCTTTGAGGCGTTTGGCGGCACAGAACGTCAGGTGACGGACGCAGTAGAATTTTTTGCGGATACGGCGCAGGGTGGAGATTTGCATACATTTGTAGCGAAGAACGGGACCAGTCCGCAGATTGCTTCTGCGGGGCAGGTATTCAATGTAAAAATAGACAAAACGGCACCTGAAATGCCGATGATTGAAATTGGTACGCCCGACGGATCAAACGGCTGGTATACAGCCGGTGCGGCGATCACTGTGACACAGGCGCCGCAGGACGCCGGCAGCCCCGTGACAACGCAGATATCGACTGACGGCGGCGTGACGTGGAACGTGTATGCGTCCGATCCCGCTTTTCCGGCAGGCGATGGAGCGTACCGCTATGCGGTGCGCGCGGTGGATGAAGCGGGAAATGTGAGCGGACAGGACGGCATCGCATTTGGCAAGGACAGTACGCCGCCCACGGCACTGACGTTTTCGTTCACAAAGGCGGACGGCACGCAGATCATTGCGGGAAACGGCGGCGCGATCGAGACCAACCAAGCGCTTTACGCAAAGATCAGCGGGACAGACGGCCTGTCCGGCATGAACAGTATCACCTATACGCTGCATGAGGACGGCATGGCGGACAGCATAATAGGGCCGTTGGTGGCGGACGCGACGGGCAGCGTGGTATTCGAGCTTCCGGTTGGGTTTAGGGGAACTGTCAGTGCGCACGGAACGGACAATGCCGGAAACGTGAACGCAAACGATATTGGGACGTCCCCGCGTGTGGTGATCGACAACAAGAGCGCAGCGACGGCGAAAATCGTACCGGAACAGCAGCCCGCGAATAAGACATGGTACAGGGGCACGGTGAAGCTCGATCTGCGTGCGCAAGATACGCAGGCGGGGCTTTCGCGCGTGGTGATCAAGCTGAACAATGTAATCGAGCAGGACCATTCGTACCCGGCGCTGCCCACGGATGCGCAGGACTATCAACTGGAAATACCCGGTACGCAAGCGGAGAACATCGTGGAAATGATCGCGTATGACCGCTATGGCAACGAGACGGTAACACAGCAGATCGTCAACATCGACAACACGACGCCTGCCCCGCCGAACATACAGGAAATGCTGCGCGACGCAAATTATGTGCCGCCGGTGATCACTTATCCCGGCATGCCCACACCCACGCCGGACAAAAATGGGTTTGTCGGCGGACAAAAGAACTATGATAGCGCGTGGGTCAATATGCCCGTTTATTTTGAGCTGGGGGGCGACGACACGATCCCGTCGGGATTTGCGTATTTTGAATACAGCGTTTCGAATGACGGCGGGGCAAGCTGGAGCGACTGGAGCGAAATTGCCGACAATGCCGCAAAAACGCATCAGACGGATTTTGATCAACAGGCCGAATATCGTTTCCGCGTGGTAAGCAATGTGGGTGCGGTGAGCCCGGCAAGCGCTCCGGTGAAAGCGAAAATCGATACGAAGACGCCGCCCATGGCGCGCATTGATATCGCCGGACAAATTGGTGCGGGGGGGCGCTACACTTCTACGCCCGTCGTCACAGTGAGTGCGCCGTCCGAGGAGGAAGGGATCCACAGTCCGGTCACCACCTATGCGGAGCTGATTGATGCATCCGGCGGTATGGGCGTACAGCAGGCGCAGATGCTTCACGCAGGGGAACAGACAAACCTCACGGTGCCGGAGGGGGATTACAGACTGCGCGTATACACCAAGGACGAAGCGGGGAACGTTTCCGCCATACAGGAACCCGATATTCAAGTGCATATCGGAAATGACGGGGAAACAACAGGCCAAAGGCCTTCGCCGCGCACCGGAGATGATGATCCGATGGATATATGGGTGCTGATCGGCCTTGTTTCGGCGGGCGTTGCAGGAGCGGCAGCGATATGGCGCGTTCAACAAAAAAAGCGCGCGCACTGAGTGAGGTGCGCGCGCAGATAAACGGGATCAGTCACCCAGGCAGATGCCGATGTTGCGGGCCGCGCGGACGATGTCACTGTCCAGCGTGACGAGCTTCGTTTTGCCCGCGACGTCGCACAGCTTATTTTCCGCAAGCTTGCCTTTTTGCATTGCCACAGAATAGCCAAATTTCTTTTTATAGATAAGCTCGGCGGCAAGCGTGCCAAACTTTGTGGACAGCACGCGATCATAAGCGCTGGGCGTTCCGCCGCGCTGGATGTGCCCGGGGACCACGACGCGCGTTTCGATTCCCGTCGTTGACGCGATGGCATGCGCGAGACGTTCGGAGACTGAGGTGAAGCCTTCCGTCGCGCGTTTTTCGCGCACTTCTTTGCGCTTCAGAGCTGCTTCGTCGCTGCGCAGCGCACCTTCGGCGATCGCCACAATGGAAAAAGCCTTGCCGTGTTCTGCGCGCTTCCTGACCGCCTCGATGACCGTTTCGCGGTCATAGGGGATCTCCGGGATGAGGACGACGTCCGCGCCGCCCGCAACGCCTGCGTAAATGGTGAGCCAGCCGGCCTTGTTGCCCATCAGCTCAACAACCATCACACGCCCGTGGCTCGCAGCCGTGGTGTGCACACGGTCGATCACGTCCGTTGCAATATCCACAGCCGTGTGGAAGCCGAAGGTGACGTCCGTTCCCCAGATGTCGTTGTCGATGGTCTTGGGAAGCCCGATCACGTTGAGGCCTTCCTCGGCGAGCAGGTTAGCCGTTTTGTGGGTGCCGTTCCCGCCGAGCGTGCACAGGCAGTCAAGCCCCATTTTTTCGTAATTCTGCACCATGCTTTTGACCTTATCAACGTTGTCGTCGCCGATCTTGCGCATGTCTTTGAAGGGCGTACGCGCCGTGCCGAGGATGGTGCCGCCGAGCGTCAGAATTCCGGAAAATTCACTCTGCTGCATCACGCGGGAATGCCCGCGTATCAGCCCGGAATATCCCTCCGCGATGCCGACGATCTCCACATCCTCCATGCGGTCGTAAGCCGCGCGTGCAACGCCGCGGATCGCCGCATTGAGCCCCGGGCAATCGCCCCCGCTCGTTAAAATGCCGATTCGTTTTGCCATCATCAATCCTCCCCCTGTTTTTCCCAGACTACGGAAGCGTCGAACACCGTTTTATCTCCCGTTTTTCCGCACACATAATGTATGCCTTCCGCCTCTTTATGAAAAAGATCGACGCTTTGGCCCATATAGGCCTCGGCGATGAAATTGATTTTGAAATCCTTCACAGAATCCCGCTTGAGCGTATCGAGATCAAACAGTTCGCAAATCCAGTCTGCGTATTTTGCGTTGTTGAGATGCCCGTTCATATCGACCTCACTATAAGCGACGGTGCGTGTACACGCGAGGGGCATCTCTTCCGGCAGTCTGATTTTGGTGGGGTCGGGCAGGGCAAGACCGTGCGAGAGGTCGTAGGGGTAATTTTCCCCGATTTCTCCGGTGCGGCACAAAGAGCGTTCCTTGATGTTGAACAGCACCCAAAGAGAGGTGGCGCGCCCGAGTTCCTTGCCAAACGCATCGAGAAACATCGTATGGCGGACAAAAAATAGCTTTGTGGGTTTGCCCGGCCACGTCACGACCTTGATTTCATCCATGAGATCAGGATAGCGGTCCATTTGCAGGTGCAGGCGGGTAAGCATCCACGCCATACCACGTTCCTCCACCAGTTCCTGTCTGCCTGCGTGCGCAAGAATGGCGTGATCCTCGGCAATTTCCTGCATGCGCGTGAAAATGGCGGACGGCCGCCATTTTGATTTTGTGTCCACGTCGTACGCGCGGATCGTATATTCCTGCTCTAGTTTTGTGTTGTCCATCAGCGACTCCAGTATGTTGTGATTGCTACATCCATCTTACCACTTTGCGATGCAAAAAAAAAGAGCGGGGATCAGAAATCCCCGCGTGTGTGACGAAAACGTCATACGCTCAGCAGCTTGTTTAAGAATGCGCGGATGCGGCCTTCCTTTGGGTTGACGAGAAGCTCTTCCGGCGTGCCGCGCTCAAGGATGCGGCCGTCGTCCATAAATACGACGTTGCTGGCGACCTCCTTGGCGAAACCCATTTCGTGCGTGACGATGAGCATGGTCATGTGCTCTGCCGCAAGCTCTTTGATGACCTGCAGAACCTCGCCGGTGAGCTCGGGGTCGAGCGCGGAGGTGGGTTCGTCAAAGCACAGGATGTCAGGGTCCATCGCAAGTGCGCGCGCAATGGCGACACGCTGACTTTGCCCGCCCGAAAGCTCGAACGGATAGGCGTCGGCGCGATCGGCAAGGCCAACCTTTTTGAGCAGTCCGAGCGCCGTTTCCTCAGCATTTTGCTTTGAGATTTTATCCACATGAATGGGGGCGAGCGTCAGGTTTTCCAGAACAGTAAGATGCGGAAACAGATTGAAATTCTGAAATACCATGCCAAGATGCAGCCGCGCCTTTGTGAGCGCTTCCTCAGGAAGATACACGCTCACGCCGTTTTTTTCCTCGGCGATGGCGGTGCCGTCCAAAATGATCGTGCCCTTTTCCGCGCGTTCGAGACAATTGATGCAGCGCAGCAGGGTGGATTTTCCACTGCCGGATGGGCCGATGATGGCCACGACCTCACCTTTTTCGATGGACAGGTCGATGTCCTTTAGTATATGGGTTTCGCCAAAGCTTTTATTCAGCTTCGTTACTTCGAGTACGCTCATATCGTTATCCTCAAATCCTGTAGTAGTTCATGCGCTTTTCGATCTTTCGCAACACAACTGAAACGATCGCGTTGATTGCAAGATAGAACAGCATAGCGATGATAAACGGAAGCACGGAGGCCTCGCGCATTGCCGCAGACTGTGCCATCTGGAACAGGTCACCCAGCGTGATGATGCTGACGAGCGCCGTATCCTTCACCAGATTGATGACCTCGTTGCCAAGGGAGGGCATAACGATCTTGAACACCTGCGGGACGACGATCTTGCGCATCGTGAGCCCCTTGGAAAGCCCGAGAACGGATGCGGCCTCGTATTGCCCCCGGTTGATGGACTGTACGCCTCCGCGAAAGATTTCGCTGAAATAGGCAGTATAATTGAGCACGAAGGAGATCAGGCCAGATTCGAAACGACCGAGGCGAAACACCTCTGCGGGGACTTTAAGCGTCGTTAAAAGCAAATTGATGCCGAAATATAAAAACATCACCTGCAAAATGAGAGGCGTGCCGCGCATGATCGTCAGATATACCGAATAAACGCCCCTGCCGATCTTATTTTTGCTGAGGCTGATCTGCGAACCGAAAAAGCCGAGCGGGATCGAAATCGCGAGGGTCAACGCGAACAATGAAAATGTGATCCCCAAACCGTTTGAGAGTTCTGCAATCAGACTAAAAAACTTTTCCATAATATAACTCCGATTGGAATGAAATGAAAAAACCGGGCAACGCGATCAAGCGCTGCCCGTGTTTTATGCTGTTAAAACGTTGTGACGTCCCTGCCGAACCATTTTTCACTGATCGTTGCGGCGGTGCCGTCTTCCTTCATCTGCTTGAGCGCATCCATGACGGCGGTCATGAAGGCTTCTTCGCCCTTGCGAAAGCCGATGCCGTATTCCTCGGGAGCAAGCGTTTCCTCGAGAATTACGTATTTGTCCGGGTCCTTGGCAAGGTAGTAGTCAGCGACGATGGAATCCACCGCCAGCGCATCCACGTTTCCGGAATAGACGTCCATCATAGCCATGACGTTATCTGTAAAATTCACCTGCTCACCAATGGAGGCGGAGAGCTCAGGATTGTCGGCAATGGCCGCCTGTGCGGAGGAACCGTCCTGCACCGCAAGCTTTTTGCCCGCAAGATCGGTAAGGCTTTTGATGGGAGAATCCTTCGTGACCACGATGACCTGCTCGTTCTGCATATAAGGAGCGCTCATCAAAAGCGCTTCTTTGCGCTCGTCGGTGATGGTGAAGCCGTTCCACAGAAGATCGACGTTGCCGGAATTAAGCTCCATTTCCTTTGCCTTCCAATTGATTGGCTGCAGCTTGACCTCGATGCCCATGTGTTCGGCGACCGCCTTTGCAAGCTCAACATCGAACCCGGTGTATTCGCCGTTTTCATCCTTATAGCCCATGGGGGGGAAATTTTCATCGAAGCCCATGATAAACACGCCCTTGTCCATGATTTTTGTGAGGGAAGCGTCTGCCGTTTCTCCTTCGGAGGCCGAGGCATCGGCGGTTGGGCTTGGCTCAGATGAAGCGGAGGCGGATGCCTGTGCGTCCGCAGCCGGAGCGGCGGGGGCGCAGCCTGCAAAAATTCCAAGCGCGAGAATCGCGACAAGCGTCAATAACAATACTTTTTTCATTTCAATCAAGCTCCTTTGTGTCACTCATTTTTTTGTTATGTGTATTATTATAATTCATCATGCTAAATTAGTAAAGCGATAGTGTGAAAAAATATAAAAAGGCCGCCCCAAAAAGGGCGGCCCCAAAACGTTCAAAGCTCGTTTTTAAAATCAAACAGTTCGTAGTCGCACATGATACGCAGCATCGTGAAGCGATTTCGGATATAGCAGCAGATTCCCATCGTTTCCTTAAACTGGTCGTCCGTCATGCCGATATCGTGCCAGTGTGTGTAGCCGCCGACCGTTTCGAGCACTTTTTCGATGGCTTCCGGTGAGGGCAGGGTATCCGCTGTGCGGACCGCTTCCTCATAATTTTTCTCGAGCAGGGCAGGATCAAGTCTGCGGGTGATTGTCGGCGTGTTTTCCTTTTCCACTGCGGCGACGACGCCGGAGGGATATTGCGCATAATAGCCTTTGACGCGCTCCATATCGAACTGGTTTTCCATATTCGCCTCAAAAATGCGGCTCAATCTGCGCGTGAAAATTGGATAGTATTTCAGCGCCTGCAACGTTGCGATGCCGACCTTTTCTCCGTGAAGGGCGGAGTGGTCTACACCTTCGATGGGTACGACCTCGAGGTAGTGCGCGAAATGGTGCTCGAAACTGGAGCCCGGACGGGTGATGCCCACCATCTGCATCGCAATACCCGAGAGCAGCAGCCCTTTGATGAGGATGCCACAGCTTTCCACATCGCCCTGGCTGATCCCTTCAATATTTTGCACGATCATATCCACCGCTTCGGTGGTAAGACTGGCAACGAAGGGGCAGAAATATTCGCCGCTGATCAGGTTGCCGATCTTCCAGTCCACAATATCGATATATTTGCTGAGCATATCGCCCACGCCGGACGCGGTCATCTTTTTGGGCGCGGCGGCGATGATCTCTAAATCCGCGACGATGGCGCTCGGCCCTTTGGCGGGAAGCGTTACCTTCGCACCGTTTAAGGTGAGGGCGGCGGAATCGGACGCGAAACCGTCTACACTTGCGGCTGTTGGAACCGCAATAAAGGGGATTTCCAGTTGAAACGCCACATAGCGTACGATATCGCATATTACGCCCGCGCCGACGGCAAGCAGGAGATCGCAGCCGTTTTCTTTTACGGCCTGCGTGACACAACCGAGCTGTTCCTCGTCGGGATGGATCACATCACCCTTGAGCAGCAACACATCCGTGTCGGGCATGGAGGCGCTGAATTTTGGATAGGCGGCCTTATGGGTGTTTCCGTCAAACACCGCCAGCGGTTTTGTACCGGGGAACAGACGCGAGATGAGCGCGGGAAGCTTCTGCATGGCATCGCGTTCCACGATATAATCGCGGGTTTTCAGCGTGTGGTCTTTTCCGCAGGCGCAGTCTGCTACGTCCAGGATATCTTCAAACATAAAAATTCTCCTCATCATGAAATTTATTTTAATCAATTTCATTTTACGGCAGGCGGGCGGGATAGTCAAATATCGTTGCAAAAAAACGAGTTTTGGGTATAATTTTATATAAGAGATATTGAAAGGAAGACAGATGCAAAACGCGAAGGAATTTATCAAAAATCATAATATGGAATACACGTCCGTTGACCTAAACCGTGAAATGGATGCGTATCTTGACGAAATGAAGCGGGGGTTGTGCGGCGGAGGCGGGTCTTTGCTGATGATCCCTTCGTTTGTGGTGCTGAACGGAAATGTGGAACGCGAAAAGCCGGTGATCTGCGTGGATGCGGGCGGCACCAATCTGCGGATCGCGGTCGCTGGATTTCGCGCGGACGGAAGCTTTTATACGGATGGTGTCAGCCGCTATGTGATGCCGGGCGTGGAAAAAGAGCTTGATGCACAGGAATTTTTTGATGTCCTTGCCGGGTTGATCCGGCCCTTCACAGAGTTCACGAAGGATATAGCAATATCGTTTGCATATCGGACGAACATATTGCCGGATATCGATGGAGAGATCGTGGAGATCACGAAGGAGGTGAAGGTGCGCGGGGCTTCGGGCAAACTGCTGGGCAAGGAATTATGCGCGTCGCTTGAAAGGCAGGGTGTGCCGGGCTGCAGGGCCATCGTGCTCAATGATTCCGTTGCGACCGCGCTTGCGGGTATGGCGGAAAACCTCGACGAGGGCTATGGTACATTCACGGGTACGATTCTCGGCACGGGGAGCAACAGCTGCTATTTGGAGGACATTCGCAACATTGTAAAGATTTGCGATGAGGGCGAGGGCCTGATGGTGATCAATACCGAGGCGGGCAGCTACGATAAAATCCCGCGCAGCGATATTGACATCGCATTTGACAACAGTTTGCAAAATCCGGGCATCGGCGCGTCTGAAAAAATGATGAGCGGCGGATATCTGGGCGCGCTGTGTCTATTTACCCTGTGCACCGCAAAAGAAGAGGGTCTGTTTGCAAACGCGTCTTTGCCCGAGCGGCTTTCCACAGCAGAGGTGAATGATTTTCTGGCGAACGGGGCGGGCATTCTGGCGCAGTGCTTCTCAAAGAAAGCCGACGCAGAGGCAGCGCACGAAATATTGCTTAACATCATTTTGCGCGCGGGCAGGCTGCTGGCTTTGCAAATGGCGGCGATGGCGGTGAAGGCGCACAAGGAAAACAACCGCGTGTGCATGGTGATCGAGGGCACGACCTACGAAAAGATGTATGGGCTCAAAAAGGAGGCGCTCACAACGCTGCTGCCTTATTTGAGTTCTATGGGCATCGCGGCGGATGTGATCAGCGTGGACATGGCTGTGCTAAAAGGCTGCGCGATTGCGGGGCTTTCTCGCCGCATCATTTAAAAATGCTGATTGCATGTGCGGCATACAGGTTATATAATTGATATATAGCATCTATTAATATAATAGGGGTCTGACCACAAGGAGAAATCTGCGTGAGAGGACGGCATTTGAAACAGATCATTTTCTGGCTGTCTTTTCGTGCGAAGAGACGGCTTTTATTTTGGAAAGGAAGAATATGGTTTATCGGCTGGGCAAGCATACAATTGATACGCAGCATTTGGACGCCAAAATGATTGCGGCAGTGATTTCGGACCCGGAGGCGGACGAAGCGCTGTTTTATGCGGCAAATGAAGTCAAGCGGGCACAATTTGGGAACAAGGTATTTGTGCGCGGCATCATCGAGTTTTCCAATTACTGCCGCTGCACGTGTGCGTATTGCGGCATCAACGCCAAAATGGAGGGGGCGGTCCGCTACCGCATGCAGCCGGACGAGCTGGTGGATGCGGCGCTTGAAACGGCGCGGGTATACAAAACGGTGATCCTGCAAAGCGGGGAGGATATGTATTACACGGCAGATATGCTCGCGGATATTGTACGGCGCATCAAAGCGTCAACCAAAAGCGCGCTTACCCTTTCCATTGGCGAGCGCACGCCGGAGGAATACATGGTTTTGCGGGAGGCGGGCGCGGATCGCTTTTTATTGAAGCATGAGACAGCGCAGGCGGCGCTTTATGAAGCGCTGCACGATGTGCCCCTCGAAAACAGGTTGAACGCACAGCGCTGCCTAAAGGCGCTCGGCTTTGAACTGGGCGGGGGCTTTATGGTGGGTCTGCCCGGACAGACGGACGAGATTTTGGCGGAGGACCTGCTGACCCTTGTGCGCGAGGGGGTTGAAATGGCGGGGATCGGCCCGTTTATCGCCCATCCGGATACGCCGCTTAATGGGAGCGGGGACGGGGACCCGCATAAGACGCTCAAGGTGCTTGCACTTGCGCGGCTGCTGCTGCCCCGCTGCCATCTGCCGTCCACGACGGCGCTCAACGTGAAGGGCGGAATGAAAAACGCGCTGCTGTGCGGGGCGGACGTGATCATGCAAAAGGCGACGCCCTTTGCGTACAGGAAGCTATACGACATATATCCGGGACGGGACGCGAAGGATGTGCCGCTCGAACAGCAATTCAACGAACTGAAACAAACGCTTGCGGAGCTCAATTTATCCGCGGAATAGGGGGAAGAAGATGGCTTACGACAGAAGAGGCAAGACGACCGCCGAATTTATGGACAACGCGGAGATCGAGCGTACGCTTGCGGCGGCAAGGGAGCTTGCGCGCGATGAAAAGGAGGTGCGCCGCATCATTCACAAGGCGGGAGGCTTTGGCGGGCTGACGCATGAGGAAGCATCGACGCTTAGCTTTGTGGAGGATAAGGCGCTGATCGATGAGATGTTTCATATGGCAAAGGCGATCAAAAAACACATCTATGGCAACCGTATTGTGATGTTCGCGCCGCTGTATCTTTCGGATTATTGCGTCAACGAGTGCAAATACTGCGGATATCATTATTCCTCGTGCATGGAGCGCAAAAAGCTGACACAGGAGGAGATCGTGCAGGAGGTGCGGGCGCTCGAGAAGATGGGGCATAAGCGCCTTGCGCTCGAAACGGGGGAGGACCCCAAAAACTGTCCGCTCGATTATGTGCTGGAGAGCATCAAAACCATCTATTCGATCCACTTTGACAATGGAGCCATCCGCCGCGTGAACGTGAATATCGCGGCAACGACGGTGGAGGATTACAAGCGTTTGAAGGACGCAGGCATCGGTACGTATATCCTGTTTCAGGAGACGTATCACAAGCCGACCTATGAGCAGCAGCACCCGAAGGGCCCGAAGAGCAATTACGAATACCACACCACCGCGCACGACCGCGCGATGGAGGCGGGCATCGATGACGTGGGTCTGGGCGTGCTTTACGGGCTTTACGACTGGCGCTACGATCTCGTGGGGCAGATCATGCACGCGGAGCATCTGGAGGCGGTATACGGAGTGGGGCCGCACACGCTTTCCATGCTGCGCATCCGCGACGCGGGGGATGTGAAAAAATCCAGCTACGCGCACGCGGTTTCGGACGACGACTACAAAAAGATTGTCGCGATTTTGCGTATGACCGTTCCATACACAGGTATGATACTTTCCACCCGCGAGGGCGGTGCGTACCGCGACAGCGTCATCGAACTGGGCATCTCGCAGGTGAGTGCGGGCAGCGCGACGGGCGTGGGCGGTTATACCATGGGAACGCAGCAGCCGCAGTTTGAGATCGAGGATCACCGTACCCCCATCGAGATGACCAAGGAGCTGATCCGCGACGGCTATATCCCGAGCTTCTGCACGGCGTGCTACCGCGAGGGGCGCACGGGCGACCGGTTCATGCGGCTTGCGAAAACGGGGCAGATCGGCAATATCTGCCAGCCCAACGCGCTCATCACGCTCAAGGAATACGCCACGGATTACGGCGACGAAGAATTTAAGGAGATGGCAGGAAAGCTGATCGAAGGGCAATTAGAGCAGATACCGAATGAAACGGTGCGCGCAAAGGCGCGTGAATATATTGAAAAAATCGAGGCGGGAGAGCGCGATTTTAGATTTTAAGGAGAAAAACATGGTTTCGAATTTGGATGAAACGCCGCGCGCAAACCGGGTGCATATCGCGTTTTTTGGAAAAACGAACGCGGGGAAATCGAGCGTCATCAACGCGATCACAGGGCAGGATATTTCCCTCGTGTCCGGCATTGCAGGGACCACGACAGACCCGGTGTATAAGGCCATGGAGCTTTTGCCGGTGGGGCCGGTGGTGCTGATCGACACAGCGGGCCTCAACGACAAAACAGCGCTGGGCGCGGCGCGCATGAAAAAAACGCGCGAGGTGGCGGACAAGACGGACGTCGCGGTGATCGTGATCCGCGCGGGAGACGGTGCACTGACGGCAGAGCGTCAATATATGAAGCTGTTTGAAAAAAGGGGAACGCCATACGTCGTCGCATACAATGTATTCGCGGGGGACGACGCTTCTTCCGTTGCGGGCATTGGAAGCGCGGTGGTGCTAAACGCCAAAACAGGTGAGGGTGTCGATGCGCTCAAGCAGGCCATTGTGCAAAGTGTGCAGGATTATGAAGAACCCAGCATCGTGGGCGATCTTGCGCACACAGGAGACGTGGTGCTGCTTGTGATGCCGCAGGATATCCAAGCGCCCAAGGGGAGATTGATTTTGCCGCAGGTGCAGGTGACGCGCGATCTGCTGGATAAGGGCTGCCGCGTGGTATCCGTCAAAACGGAGGATATGGTTCCCATGCTCAATGAACTCAAGCATCCGCCAAGGCTGGTGATCACAGACTCGCAGGTATTTGCCTATGTGAACGAGCACCTCGACAAGACGGTGCCGCTGACCTCCTTTTCCATGCTGATGGCACGGTATAAAGGCGATATCGGTGAGTTTGTGAAGGGCGGGCGCGCCATTGCCGATCTGCAGGCGGGGGATCGGGTGCTGATCGCGGAATCGTGTACGCATCACGCGCAAAAAGGGGATATCGCACGGGAGAAGCTGCCCGCGTGGCTCGACGAATATGCGGGGGGCGGACTGACGTTTGAGAACGCCGCAGGGGCGGCGCTGCCCGACGACATTGAAGGATACGCCCTGATCGTACACTGCGGAGGATGTATGATCAACCGTAAAAATATGCTTTCCAAAATTGAACGCGCAAAAGAGGCGGGTGTGCCCATTACCAACTTTGGGGTGGCGATCGCGTTTTTGAAGGGTATGCTTTCCCGCGTGGCTTACTGACGGATGTGGCGTTTTTGTGCCGCTGTTTACATTGGGTAAAAAATCAAGTATAATGTACGCAAAAGCGGCGGAATGCTGCTTCAAATCTGAATACCGGGAGGCAGAGAATGATCGTTATTAAAATGAAGGGCGGCGGGACCATCAAAGTAAAGCTCGACGAAAAGGCTGCACCAAAGACGGTAGAAAATTTTGAAAAACTGGCAAAAGAAGGATATTACGACGGACTCACTTTCCACAGGGTCATCAAGGGATTTATGATCCAGGGGGGATGTCCAAAGGGGAACGGGTCGGGTGGCCCGGGGTATAGTATAGAAGGGGAATTTTCCGCGAACGGCCATGAAAACCCGCTCAAGCACAAGCGTGGCGTGATTTCCATGGCGCGCAGCATGGACCCGGACTCCGCAGGATCGCAGTTTTTCATCGTGCATGCGGACGCGCCGCATCTTGATGGGCAATATGCGGCATTCGGCAAGGTGGTGGAGGGCATGGAGGTCGTGGACGAGATTGCGGCCATGAAAACGGATTTCTCCGATAAGCCGGTTGCCGATATCGTGATGGAGCGTGTGAGCGTAGAAGAATAACAATAAAAACACCGTGAAATAGCCTTTCACGGTGTTTTTTTGTTTGTATTTTTTATTTTACATGGATTTTACATAAAGTGCGGGCTGATTTTACAATGCGGTTTTATACTACAAACATCTTGAAGATTTCAATAATTTTAGTCAAGGAGAACAGAAATGAAAAAAATCGTATGTATGACAGCATTGGTACTTGGAATGGCATTCGCGGCAGTAGGCTGCGGCGGTAACCCCGCAGCGCAGGAGCCTTCACAGGCGGCGCCGAGCGAATCGGCAATGGCAAGTGAATCCGCAGCGGCGCCGAGTGAATCCGCTTCCGCAGACGCGGCGATCTCCGGGAAGGTTTCCCTCTCCGGTTCCACGTCGATGGAACAGATTGCGAATGCGCTGAAAGAAGCGTTCATGGCGCAATACCCGGATGTGAGCGTGGATGTGCAGCTTGGCGGTTCGTCGGTGGGCGTGCAGGACGCACAGAGCGGAAAATCGGACATTGGCAACGTTTCGCGTGAGTTAAAGGAAGATGAGACGGGTCTCACGGAGCACAAGATGGCGATCGACGGCATCGCGGTCGTGGTAAACCCCGCGAACAAGGTGGCTGACATCAGCAAGGAAGATCTTGCGAAGGTATACAAGGGAGAGATCAACAACTGGAAAGATCTCGGCGGCGACGATCAGCCGATCGTGGTGATCGGCAGAGAGGCTTCCTCGGGCACGCGCGGTGCGTTTGAAGAACTGGTCGACGTGAAGGACGTCGCAAAATACGCACAGGAGCTCAACGAAACGGGCGCGGTAAAGACCGCAGTTTCCACAACGCCTGCGGCAATCGGTTATGTGTCGCTTGAGGCACTTGACGATACCGTGACCGCCCTCAAGGTTGACGGTGCACAGGCAACGGAAGAAGCGATCAAGGCAGGTCAGTATCCGCTCTCGAGACCGTTCCTGATGGTCACCGCCGAAGGCGAGCTTCGTCCGGAAGTGCAGGCGTTCCTCGACTTCGTGCTCGGTGCGGAAGGACAGAAGATCGTCGCGGACAACAAATTGATCGCAATATCCTGATATTTCCTCTTTAGATATATATGGATCGAGGCGCGGGAATGCCCGCGTCTCTTTCCATGCATGATGAGACAAGCAAGGAGAAAATGATATGAATGTCAGCGCGACGATCATGGGTGGAAGAAAGACGAAGACCGCCCTTGAACAAGCAATGAAAGCCGTATTTATCGCATGCGGAGCCTTCGCTGTGGTGGCGGTGCTCGTCATCACGATCTACATGATCGTGTCCGGCGCGCCCGCAATGTTTCAGATCGGCCTGAAGGACTTTTTGTTCGGTACGCAATGGGCGCCGACCGCAACGGACCCGAAGTTTGGTATTCTGCCAATGATCCTGACCTCCCTTGTGGGTACGGGCATCACCATCGCAATCGGCGTGCCGGTGGCGCTGATGGCGGCGGTGTTTGTTTCAGAGGTGTCGCACAAAAAAATTGCGGGTGTTGTGAAGCCCGCGATCGAGCTGCTGGCGGGCATCCCCTCCGTGGTGTACGGACTTTTGGGCATGATCCTTTTGGTGCCGCAGGTATCGAAGCTGGAGGCGCTTTTGTACGCAAACGACCCCACGCACATTTTTACGGGCGGGGCAAATCTGCTCTCGGGCGTGATCGTGCTAACGGTCATGATTTTGCCCACGGTGGTGAACATCAGCATCACCTCGCTCAAAGCGGTGCCGCGCGAATTTATGGAGGCGTCGCTTGCCACGGGCGCGACAAAGATGCAGACGATCTTTCGGGTGCAGATCCCTGCGGCAAAATCGGGCATCATCACGGGTGTGGTGCTGGGCATCGGCAGGGCGCTTGGCGAGGCGATGGCCATCATCCTTGTTTCGGGCAACGTGGTGAACATGCCCGGACTTTTCAACAGCGTTCGATTTTTGACGACGGGCATCGTTTCGGAGATGAGCTATGCGTCCGGCCTGCATCGTGAAGCGCTCTTTTCCATCGGCCTCGTGCTGTTCATATTCATTATGGTCATCAACGTGGTGCTCAACACATTGCTGAAAAAGGAGGCCGCCGGAAATGAAAAGTAGAATGAACAAGCTTTCGAACGATGTGAGTCTCATGAAAAAGAAGCACCGTCCCAAGGATGCGGCGCAGAAATTCGCAATTTACGCGTGCGCGATCCTCACGGTTTTTATTCTGTTTTATTTGCTGATCTACATCATGGTACGCGGACTGCCCAACGTCAGTTGGGAGTTTCTTTCAACTGCGCCGAGCGCGCTCAATAAAACAGTGGGCATTTTGCCGAGCATCATCAATACGCTTTATATGATCGGTATTACGCTGCTGATTGCGACGCCCATCGGCGTGGGTGCGGCTATCTTTCTCAACGAGTACGCGAAGCGCGGCAGGATCGTCAAGGTGGTGGAGTTCACCACAGAGACGCTAGCGGGAATCCCGTCCGTGCTTTACGGCCTGTTTGGCGCGGTATTTTTCGGCGTGACGCTTCAGCTCGGATACTCCATCCTCGCGGGCGCGTTCACGCTTGTGCTCATGATATTGCCCATCATCGTGCGCACAACACAGGAGGCGCTGAAAACGGTGCCCAATGAATACCGGGAGGGGGCGCTCGGCATTGGAACGACAAAATGGCATATGATCCGTACGATCATTCTGCCGGGCGCACTTCCGGGCATCGTGACGGCGGTGATCCTTGCGATCGGCAGGATCGTGGGGGAATCGGCGGCGCTGCTCTTCACATCGGGCATTGGAAGCAATATGCCGACAAACTTTTTTTCTCACGCGATGGAATCGGGTGCGACGCTCACAGTGCAGCTTTATACATACGCGGCAAAGGGTCAGAACGAGCCCGCGTTTGGGATCGCGGCGGTGTTGGTGGTGATCGTGCTTGTCATCAATCTGTTGACGAATTACCTAAGCAAGCGCTTGCGCACGAAGGAACGGTAGGAGGAAATCATCTTGAGCATTAAAATAGAAACAAACAATCTGGACCTTTATTACGGGCAGAATCATGCGCTGAAGGATATCAATATTGAAATCGAAGAGGGGAAGATCACTGCATTGATCGGCCCTTCCGGCTGCGGGAAATCGACTTATTTGAAGACGCTGAATCGCATGAACGATTTGGTGGACGGTGTAAAGATCACAGGGAAGATCACGCTGGACGGGGAAGATATTTACGATCCGAAAGTGGACGTGACGATCCTGCGCAAAAAGGTGGGGATGGTGTTTCAAAAGCCGAATCCGTTCCCCATGAGCATTTATGACAACATTGCCTACGGCCCGCGCATTCACGGGATCAAAAATCGTACGGATCTCGACGAGATCGTGGAGCGGAGCCTGAAAGGGGCGGCGCTTTTTGAAGAGGTGCGCGACCGGCTGAAAAAAAGCGCGCTCGGTCTTTCGGGCGGGCAGCAACAGCGGCTGTGCATCGCACGGGCGATCGCCGTCTCTCCAGAGGTGATTTTGATGGATGAGCCCACATCGGCGCTCGACCCGATCTCCACCACGAAGATCGAGGATTTGATGAGCGAACTAAAGAAGCAATATACGGTGGTGATCGTAACGCACAACATGCAGCAGGCGGTTCGCATCTCAGATCGTACGGCGTTTTTCCTGCTGGGCGAAATGGTAGAATATAACAAAACGGAAGACCTGTTCAGCATGCCGCAGGATAAGCGTACGGAGGATTACATCACCGGACGATTCGGCTGAGTTTGTCTTTGCTGGGCAACGATTATTGATATGGAGGATTGGCCATGAGAAATAAATTTGATATTGAACTGGAAGACTTGAATTTGGACCTTATTCGCATGGGGGCGCGCGCGGAGGAGACGATCACAAAGGTTGTGAGCGTGATTGAAAATTGCGATGCGGACGGCGCGCGGGAGATCATCGAGGACGATGATCTTGTGGACGCGATGGCGCGCCACATCGAAAGCCGTTCCATGAAGCTGATCATGAAACAGCAGCCGGTCGCGAAGGACCTTCGCATGATTTCGACGGCGCTGAAAATGATTACAGATATCGAGCGCATTTGCGATCAGGCGGCGGATATTTCCGAGATCACGCTTTGTGTTTGCAAGGAAGTGATGATCGAAAAACCCAAGCACATCCCGAAGATGGGCAGGACGACGGCGCAGATGGTGCATATGGCAGTCGATTCTTATGTTCACCGGGATATGAAGCTTGCCGAGCAGGTCATCGAGATGGACAACGAGGTCGATCGTCTGTATGACGTAGTGAAGACGGAGCTGTTGGAAATGGCGATCAAAAACAGGGAGAAAATTGATCAGATCGTAGATTTCTTGATGATTGCGAAGTATTTGGAGCGCATTGGCGATCACGCGGAAAATATTGCGGAGTGGGCGGTGTTTTCCGAGACAGGTGTGCACAAGGACAAGCGTATCCTGTAATGCATGGATATGATATAATGAAGCAAAGAAGAAATTTTATGATGAGAGGTGAGAGCAGTGGCCTATATTGCAGTCGTCGAGGACGACGCTTCGGTGCGGGAGCTGATCGTATGCACGCTGAAATCGGCGGAGTTTGAAGTCGAAGCCTATGAAAGCGGGGAAGCCTTTTTGCAGGAATATGGGGAAAAAGTGCCGCAGGTGCTGCTTCTTGACATCATGCTCCCCGGGATCGACGGATTCGAGGTGTTTCGGCGTTTGGAGGCGCTGGGCGGGCCGGAGGTGCCCGTCATCTTCCTGACGGCCCGCACCACAGAGGTGGACAAGGTGCTCGGGTTGAATCTCGGCGCAGACGATTACATCACCAAGCCCTTTGGCGTGCTGGAGCTGATCGCGCGGGTGAAGGCTGTGATCCGCAGGTCAGCCAAGGCGGCGACAGGGCGAAGTGAAGTGCTGTCTGCGGGCGGACTAAAGCTGGATACGTCGGCGCACGTCCTCTATGTGGACGAAGAGAAGACGGAGCTCACCTATAAGGAATTTGAAGTGCTGCGCTATCTGATGCACAACGCGCGGATGGTGCTGACGCGTGAGATGCTGCTCAATGAGATATGGGGCATCGACACGGAGATCGAGACGCGTACGGTGGATATGCACATCAAAACACTAAGGCAAAAGATAGGACGCTGCGGGGAATACATCAAAACAGTGCGCGGTGTGGGCTATCGGTTTGAGGAATAGAGCGTGAAAAAGAAAATTGTTTTATTGAGTACCGGTCTGCTGATGATTGCCCTTGTGGTGACGGTGCTGGTATCGGTCATCAGCTTCCGGGGCACCTATACGAACGACGTGATCGCCGTGTTGAAGGGTAACATCAACGCCATGGAGATCGCGTGGGGGGATAGGACGGACTACCAGCAGATGGCGGATGAATATCAGAAGGCGTTTGGGCAGAACAACCGAATCACCGTTGTTGCGGAGAACGGCGATGTGCTTGCGGATACGCAGGCAAACGGATCGGCCGAAAACCATTTGACGCGGCCTGAGATACAAAAGGCACTGCAAGGGGGCTTTGGAACCGAAATCCGGTATTCGCAAACGACGCACAAAAATATGATCTATGTCGCCAAGCAGATGCCAGGGGGAATCATCCTCCGCAACTCCATGCCTATGGACAACGCCACGCTCATCATCGCGCAGACGCTGCCTGTCATTATCATTGTATTCATTGCGCTTGTGGTGATCGCCGCGCTTCTTTCCGGCAAAATTGTCATGAATGTATTGAAGCCGTTTGGGCAACTGCATGATTCCATTCAGGGGTATATCGAGGGAACGGGCGGCGGCGTGGCGATCGAAAGCCCGTATCCGGAATTTGACGATATCACGCTGGCTTTTTCGCGGGTATCGGAGCGGCTCAACCGCTACATCGAGAAGGTGAAGCTGGAAAACAAAAAGACGGAGCTCATTATTGACAGCTTAAGCGAGGGTCTGCTGATCATGGACGAAAACGCGGATGTGTTGCTGATCAACAAAGCTGCGCGCGACATTTTCGGTGCGCCGCAGGCAGAGGGGCAGGAAAACATTCTGCACTATGTGCGCCGGCAGGACATCGTATCGCGGCTGGAAAGCTCGCTGAAAAAGAAGAAAAACAAGCAATTTGAGATACACGACGATTTGAGCAACCGTACCTACCGCTTTTATGCCAGCATCGTGAACGATCCGGCGTTTGTGGCGGGCAACGGTTATGGAATGCTGGTTTTGATCAGTGACGTGACGGACATCGAGCTTTCTGAACGGGTGCGCAGGGATTTCGCGGCAAACGTTTCACACGAGCTAAAGACTCCGCTTACTTCTATCAATGGGTTTGCGCAGTTGGTTGCGAATGGCATGGTCAAGGATGAGAAGAGCGTAAAAGAATACGCCCACCGCATCTCCGCAGAGGCAGACCGACTGATGGGCCTCATCAACGACACACTGATGCTTTCGGAGCTTGAACAGATCAGCATGGATGAAACGATGGAGGATGTCGATCTTGGCGCAGTGAGCGCGGATGTCTTGCATATGATGGAGGACAGCGTCAAAAAGCAGGAGGTCACGGTCGAGGTGCGCGGAGAGGCCCATGTAAAGGCAAACAAAAACCGCATCCGGGAATTGATGACGAACCTGTGTGACAATGCCATCAAATACAATAAAAAAGGCGGAAGTGTGGAGATCGATCTTTCCGAGGACGACGGATATGCGTATATTCGGGTAAAGGATACGGGGATCGGCGTACCGGAGGAAGAGCGGACGCGCATCTTTGAGCGGTTCTATCGCGCGAAAAATTCGGGTGCGTCAACGGTGAGCGGCACGGGCCTCGGGCTTGCGATCGTAAAGCATATTGCGGCGCTCTATGATGGCACGCTTACGCTGCACAGTACGCTTGGCGAGGGAAGTGAATTCGTTGTGAAGCTGAAAAAGGACTAGGTACAGCAAAAGAAAAAGGAATGAAAGAAGCAATGAAAATTTTTCACTGCTTCTTTTTTAATGACAGGCCAAAAATGTAATGTTGCCAGAAGAAAATGCGCAAAAGAAAGGGTTCTTTTACAAAAAAATGACATTTTCGTTGCTTTTTCATAAAAAACAATGAAAATAATCGTGCAAATTTTCATTGGTGCATTTGTGAAAAAGGGTTGTTTTTTTTGCAAAAACCCCGTATACTTCAAGACACAATCAAAGAAAAAAATACCAAACGAAAATAGAATCAAAGGAAGAGAAAGAAAAGGCGAACTTGAAGGCATAAATATTTAAAGCGGTTTAATAAATCTGTATTCTGTATTCGCACATCGTTCTTTCGGAGCGCCGCAGATGGCAAAGGAAAAGAAGAAAAAAGTTACAATCAATGATATCGCAAAAGAGTCGGGCGTTTCGATTTCGACGGTCTCCCATGTGCTCAACGGCACGGCGAAGATTTCAGAGGGGACGCGGCAGCGCGTGATTGATGTGGTGCAGAAGTTTAATTATGTGCCAAACGGTTACAGCCTAAAGGGCCGCGGGAAAAACTCAAAGGTCGTGGGCGTGATGGTCGCGGACATCAAAAACGAGTTTTATGCGAGGTGCGTGCAGTCGATCATGAATGCTGCTCTGCAGGAAAACTATACGACGATGATCTGCGAGATGGCATTCAACTATAAAAAAGAATGTATGGGTGTGGATGCGCTCCTTGATAAGGGTGTGGATGGGATCATTTTCATTGGCGGCTCGATGGACAGCAACATCATTCGCAAGGCAAACAAAACGGTGCCGGTGATCCTGTGCGACAGAAAGCTGATGGGTTCATCCCTTCCGTCGGTCACAACCGATAACGTGAGCGCAATGCGCAATCTGATCTCGTTTTTGAAGGAGTGGGGGTACACTAGGATAGGCCTGCTTTCGGAAACGCTGGAGATGGATAATATCAAGGACAGATGCCTTGGCTTCAAAGCCGGGATGGAAGAGAACGGGCTGAAGCAATACAAAGAATTTATGCTGTTTCATCCGCAGCTCAAGCTGGATAAGGCGACAGCGACGAACTGCTTTTTACGGGAGTGGCTGGAACGCAACGGGACAAGAGATCTGCCCGAGGTGTTTGTGACCACGAGCGATCTGATTGCCGCAGGTGCGATCTCCGCACTGCGCGAATGCGGGCTCAAGGTGCCGGAAGATATCGGCGTTACAGGCTTTGACGACATATCGCTTGCGGCAAACCTTGATCCGCCGCTCACGACGATTGCGCAAAATATGGAAGAGCTGGGCATCTATTGTTTCCGAAATATATTGAATCTGATCAACGGGACTGCGGTCGGTGTTCCGCATAGCGTGATCGATGCGGAAATCGTGATTAGGAAATCAGTCGCGGACAAGCGGACTGCGGCATGGAATGAAATGAAAGAAAGCTGCTGAAAAGCGCATGATGTTTTAAATAAAACTTGAAGGAGGGCAGATATGAAGGTATTGCTGGTTGGAGAATCGTGGACAGTGCACGAGACGCATATGAAGGGGTTTGACATTTTTAATGTGTGCAGGCACGAAGAGCATTGCGGATCGATGCTCGTGGATGTGTTCAAAAAGGAAGGGATCGACACGGACTTCATGGCGAGCCATGTCGCACAGGTGGAATTCCCGGATTCTGTTGAGAAGCTAAACGCGTATGACGCGGTAATTCTGAGCGATATCGGCAGCAATACGCTGCTTTTGTCGCCGGATACATTCTATCGCGGACAGCGCACCCCAAACAAGCTGCAGCTTCTGGTGGACTATGTGGAGCAAGGCGGCAGCCTTGCGATGATAGGCGGATATCTGAGCTTTGCGGGCATCGACAACAAGGCGCGTTACGCAATGACACCAATTGCGAAGATTCTGCCCGTTGATATGCTCAATTACGACGACCGCGTAGAGTGCCCGGAGGGCATTGTGCCGGAGGTCACAGACCCGTCGCATCCGATTTTTGAAGGGGTAGGGAAAGACTGGCCGTTTTTCCTTGGATATAACAAGATCATGGCGAAGCCGGAGGCACAGGAGATCGCCACCATTGGCGGTGATACGTTTATCGCGGTGATGGAGGTTGGAAAAGGGCGTACGCTCGCGTTTGCTTCCGATTGTGCGCCGCATTGGGGACCGAAGGGATTTGTGGAATGGGAAAGCTATAACACCCTGTTCGGCAACATGCTCAGGTGGATGGCGAAGAAATAGGGAAGGTGATTTAAAGCGTTTTAAAAAATCATTGACAAATAAATCTTGCAGGGTTATAGTAGCCTTGGTATCAGATCTTAAAACCGTTTGACGGGGAGAGAACATGGCTACGACGATCAAAGACATTGCGAAAAGCCTAAACGTATCGGAAGCAACCGTTTCGCTGGCGCTCAATAACAATCCGCTCGTCAATGTTAAGACGAAGGAGCGTGTTCTTCAGGCGGCGCAGGAGCTGAAATACTTCCCAAACATGATGGCGAAGGGGCTTGCGACGAATAAGAGCAACACGATCGGCATCATTGTGCCGGATATCAACATCGTGTTCTATGCCGATATTTTAAGGGCCATCGATGAGATCGTCGGGAAGGCGGGCTACAGTCTGCTGGCGGCGATGTCGAATAACGATCCGGCGGCGGAAGAGGATATCATCAGGACGTTCATCTCAAAACGGATCGAAGGTGTGCTCGCAGTGCCGACCAACAGGCAGACAAAGGCCCTGACAGCATACCAGAAGGCGCTCAAGGATTACAACATACCGCTTGTATATATCACGTCGCTCTACACGATCGACGGGATACGGTATGTGATGGGAGACATTGAAGAAGGCACCTATGCGCTCGTCAATCATCTGGTGGACCTCGGGCATCGCGAGATCATGTTCTTTGGCGGAGACAGGACGGTTCCCGTGACGGGATTGCGCATCGAAGGGATGCGCAGGGCGCTTTTAGAGCGCGGCATTCCGTTCAAAGAAAAAAATTTGATCGAATGCGATGATATGCATTACGAAAATGCAGTCGTTGCGGCACAGGCGCTGATCAACAGACGACAGGATTTTACGGCGGTCTGTTCGATGAACGATGAGATGGCGCTCGGCGTGATCAACACCCTGCAAGCAAGCGGGATACGCATTCCGGAGGATGTGTCCGTCGTTGGATACGACAACACGATTTTTTCAAAGGTGTCCCCGATCGGGATCACGTCAATGGATTCGAACATTGGCGCTACCTGCGCACGGGCGGTCGATATGCTGTTTCAGATCATGCGCGCGGAGCCTCTTGAAGAGGAACACGTGATGATCGAGCCGGTGATGATCAAACGCCAGTCAAGCGATTTTGTACGCAAATCAGTCATCTGACGGCCGGAAAACACCGGCTTCACATAAAGCATAGCCCTTGAATGATTGGGTCTGCACCCCAAAACATGCAAATGCATAAGGAAGTTCCAAAGAAGCAAAAAACGTGCTTTATTGAACAGGGAAGAGGCTTTAAAGCGGTTTAAACTATATAGTGTTTTTAAAGTTTGCCTGAATAAACAGGCAAAATAATATAAGGATCATTTCAAAGGAGGAAAAGAAATGAAGAAGATCTTAGCTATCCTGTTGGTAGCGGCTATGTCGGTTGCGCTGTTTGCATGCGCAGCCCCCGCGGCTCCGAGCGATTCCGCAGCTCCGTCTGAGAGCGCATCCGCTCCGGCAGACGCTTCTGCGTCGGCAGAGGGCGGCGACGCCGCAAAGGGCGACGGCAACTACACGATCGCTGTTGTTCCGAAGGACAGCACGAACCCCTGGTTTGTACGCATGGAAGAAGGCGTGAAGAAGTTCCAGGGAGAAAATCCGAACATGACGGTTTTCCAGAAGGGACCGGCTGAAACGGATGCGGCGCAGCAGATTCAGGTGGTTGAAGACCTGATCGCGCAGAACGTTGACGCGCTGTGCGTGGTGCCCCACGATCCGGGCGCGATGGAAGAAGTTCTGAAGAAAGCTATGGACAAAGGCATCGTTGTGATTACGCACGAAGCTTCCTCCATGCAGAACTGCGACTACGATCTCGAAGCGTTCAACTATGACGATTACGGCGCGTACATCATGGATACGCTTGCAGCGGCTAACGGCGGCGAAGGCAAGTACATCACGATGGTCGGTTCGCTGACGAACGATTCCCACAACCAGGAAGCGGACGGCGCGATTGCGGCGGCGAAGGAAAAATATCCGAACATGGAGCTGATCGACGAGCGCATCGTTACGGATGACAACGCTGAGACTGCTTACCAGAAAGCGAAAGAGATCCTGAAAAAGTATCCTGACATCAAGGGTATCGTTGGAACGTCCTCGTTCGACGCTCCCGGCGCAGGCCGCGCGATCGAAGAGCAGAACATGATCGGCAAAGTGTTCACGGTTGGTACGGGTATGCCGCAGACGAACAAAGAGCTGCTGAACAGCGGCGCGGTTTCCGCTCTGACGCTGTGGGATCCGGCGGATGCTGGCTATGCGATGATCAAGCTGGCGACGATGGTTCTCAATGGCGACAAGATCGAATCCGGCGCAGACCTCGGCCTCGCTGGTTATGACGATCTGACGCTCGATGGCAAAGTCCTCACGGGCAACGCTTACATCACGCTCACGAAAGAAAACGTAGACAACTACAACTTCTAATTTAAGCATCAAAGAACAAATTTTACAGCAGGCGGCAATGATGCCGCCTGCTGTAAAAATATTGAAACGACCATAAGAGACGGCGAAAGGAATGGGTATCTATGCAGGAAGAATATATTTTAAGAGCCACAGATATCATTAAGTCGTTTGCGGGTGTAAAGGCATTGCAGGGCGTGAACCTGGAAATCAAAAAAGGCGAGATTCATTGTCTTGCGGGAGAAAATGGCTGCGGAAAATCGACGCTCATCAAAATTATCTCCGGCGTATACAGCCTCGACAGCGGCAAAGTGGAATTTAACGGAGTGGACCAAACGCATCACCTGTCCCCGATCAACGCGATCACAAACGGGATTCAGGTTATTTATCAGGACTTTTCAATTTTCCCGAACCTTTCGGTGATGGAAAATCTTGCTTACAACAGCGAACTGATGCAAAAGCGGAAGTTCGTCAACTGGAAACGCTTCCGCAAGATTGCGGAGGAAGCGGTCAGCAAAATCAATTTCAACGTGGATTTAGACGAAAAAGTAGGCGTGTTGCCTGTTGCAGATAAACAGCTCGTTGCGATCTCTCGCGCGCTCATCAACAATGCGAAGCTCATCATCATGGACGAGCCGACGACGGCTCTTACAAAGCGCGAGGTGGAAGCACTGTTTAAGATCATCAAGGACTTGCAGGCGCAGGGCATCGCGATTTTGTTTGTCAGCCACAAGCTTGACGAAGTATTTGAGATTTCCGAACGCTTCACGATCCTGCGAAACGGACAGAATGTTCAAAACGGCGACACCTCAGAGCTTGACAGCGATAAATTTTCATACTACATGACGGGACGCCATTTTGAGAACGAACATTTTGTCGCGGAGATCAAGGACGAAAAGCCGGTACTCGAGGTAAAGAACCTTTCTTGTGACGGCAGCTATGAAGATGTTTCCTTCGATCTGCGCAAGGGCGAGATACTTGGTATTACGGGCCTTCTTGGTTCGGGACGTACGGAGCTTGCGCTTTCGCTGTTTGGGCTGAAAAAGCCGACGTCAGGCACAATCCTGATGAACGGAGAAGAAGTGAAGCTCGATTCCGTGAAGGAAGCGATGGAAAACAACATTGGCTACGTTCCTGAGGACCGTCTGACGGAGGGATTGTTCCTCGATCAGTCCATCGGGCGCAACATTGTGATTTCCGAACTGAAAAACTATGCTTCGAAGGTTGGCATGATCGATCCGGAAAAGCGCGACGGTGAAATCAAAAAATGGATCGCGGAATTGAAGATCAAGGTCGCGGACCCGGGGCTTGCGGCGTCTACGCTTTCGGGCGGAAACCAACAGCGTATCGTACTTGCCAAATGGCTTGCGACGCACCCTGACGTGCTGATTTTGAACGGACCGACGGTGGGCGTGGATATCGGCTCCAAGCACGACATGCATGCGATTTTGCACGAGCTTGCGAAGAGCGGTCTCGCGATCATCATTATATCGGACGATCTGCCCGAGGTGATCACAAATTGCAGCCGTGTGCTGATTATGCGCGGAGGCAGGATCACGGGTGAGGTCGATCCGCACCAGACCACGGAAGCCGAACTTGCCCAGCAGGTCACGGATGTTGCCGTGAACGCTTAAGGGAAAGGGGCGATATAATGAATACAATCAAAAAAGTGACTCGTAAAACAGAATTTTATATTTTCCTCGTCATCATCGTTCTGGCATGTATCATCCAAGCCAGAAGCGGACAATTCTTCACGGGGAACAACCTCGTCGACCTGACGGGCGCGCTCATCGTTCCGGCGCTTTTCTGCATCGGAACCTTTATGATCATCGTGTCCGGCGGCATCGACGTATCCTTCCCGGCACTTGCGGCGCTTGCGTCTTATGTGGTGACGATCGTGCTGAATGCCGCGAACTACACAGGCCCCATCGTGGTTCCATTCCTGTTTGCAGGAGCGATCGGCCTTGTGTGCGGCGCGTTCAACGGCCTTTTCATCGCAAAGATGAGACTGCCTGCGCTGATCGTTACGCTGGGTACGCAAAGCGTGTTCCGCGGCATTTTGCAGGGCGCGCTCAACGCACAGCAGATCAACAACCTGCCCATTTCCATGAAGGAATTCGGCAAGACGAGCCTGTTTGTGTCTGAGAACGCGGACGGCGTAACATCCATGATGCCCATTGCGTTCGTTGTGCTCGTGGTGGTTGTGGTGATCGCATTTTTGCTGCTGCGCTACACGATGCTCGGACGCGGTATTTACGCGGTGGGCGGTGACGAGAGCTCGGCGAACCGCGCCGGCTTTAAAGTGACGAACATCAAGTTTTTCGTATACTGCTTCGCGGGCGTGCTCGCGGGCGTCACAGGCATCATTCGCGCCTGCATGATGAACATGGTGCATCCGACGAATATGTTTGGAATGGAAATGACTGTTATCGCGGCGATCGTCCTTGGAGGCACGAGTCTCACGGGCGGTACGGGAACCCTCACGGGAACGATCCTGGGCATCTTTTTGCTGACCATGGTGCAGAACAGCCTGATCATGCTGGGCGTTCCGGCCTACTGGCAGGAATTTGTTACGGGCTTGCTGATTATCGTGGGTACGGCGGTTTCCTCCATGCAGCTCCTGCGCAATCAGCGCCAGAAAAAAACCAGCCTTGCGGACGCAAAGGCCGGATCGTAAGGGAGGAATGATGTAAATGAAAAATGATATGACAGCTTCCATGCGCATCAAAAACTGGTATGGAAAAGATAAAAACTTTGCACGACTGCTGATCATCTTTATTCTGGTGGTCGTGGCGTTCAGCATCATCAACCCGTCGAAATTTCTGACGGTCGAGAACTTTCAGGCCATGGTGGTTCAGTTTCCTGAATTTGGTTTGATGTCCTTGGGCGTTATGCTGACGATGATCCTCGGCGGTATCGACCTTTCCGTCGTGGGCATGGCAAACCTGACGGCGATCACGGCGGCGACGACGCTCGTGACGCTTGCGCCGCAGGGAACGAGCGACAGCCAGACGCTTGGCGTGATCGTGCTGGCGGTGACGCTTGGCATCATCGTGGGCAGCGCGGCAGGCTTTTTGAACGGAAACCTCGTTTCCCGCCTGCATATCCCGCCGATTTTGGCGACGCTGGGCACGCAGTCCCTGTTTACAGGTATCGGGCTCATTATCACGCAGGGCAGCTCGATCAGCAGGCTTCCCAGCATGTACGCGGATATGGGACGCACGCTCGTCGCGGGCTTCATCCCGCTAGCGCTGTTCTTCTTTATCGGCGCGGTGGTGGTGCTTGCCATTGCGCTCAACAAGACGACCTTCGGCACGAAGATGTATATGATGGGTTCGAACCCGGTGGCGGCGAAGTTCAGCGGCCTCAATAACACGGGCATCACGAACAAGGCATATATGCTTTCCGGGACGCTGAGCGCGATCGCGGGACTCATCATGCTCGTGAACTACAACTCGGCAAAGCCGGATTACGGCAGCGCGTATACATTGCAGTGTATCCTGATCGTCGTGCTGGGCGGAGTGAACCCCAACGGCGGCTTTGGGAAGGTGGGCGGCGTAGCGATCGCTGTGCTGATCCTGCAGGTGCTGTCCTCCGGGCTCAATCTGTTCCCGAACATCAGCAACTTCTTCCGTCCGCTCATTTGGGGCGGCGTGCTGCTCGCGGTTTTGACGCTCAACTATGTAACGGAGCGCAAGGAAGCGAAGCGTATCTCCACTTCCTATAAGAAGAAGCCGGAGGAACCGGCAAAGGCTTAAGCAAAAGGGGTATGGCAGATGAAGATAAGGTTACATGAGAGCGCGTTCACGCCGAAGGAAACTTTGTTCGCGGACGCGGGTGAATTGAAGGCGTATCTGCTGCAGTATGAAAGCGGCATATGCGCAGTGAAGCTTGAAAACAGCACGGGGTATATCTCCGTGCTGCCCTTTGATGGGCAAATGGTGTGGGACGCGGTCTTTTATGGCCGCTCCCTCAAAATGCAAACGAGCTATGACATGCCGAGGAAGCGTGAAGTATTCCGGGATACCTACGGTTGTTATGTGATGCATTGCGGCGCGCTCGCGATGGGATGCCCTTCACCCGAGGACGATCACGGGCATCACGGAGAGCTGCCGTATGTGCGGTACGACCGTGCATTTCTCGTCAGCGGAGAGGACGGACGCGGCAAATACATCGGCGTGACGGGCGAATATGAATACAACCGCGCGTTTGGCAGCCACTATATGGCGCGGCCGGTCGCAAAGCTCTACGAGGGCAGCAGTCTGATCGACGTGGGTATCGAGATTGAAAATTTGGCGGCGCATCCGATGGACCTGATGTATATGTGCCACGTGAACAACGCCACAGAGCCGGGAGCGGAGATTTTCCAGACGTTGCCGTGGACGAGCGAGAACATGGTGGTGCGGGTGAGCATCCCGCAGTATAACGAGCCGGATCCGGTGTTTATGGATTTGCTCGACCGCGTGCAAAAGGATGTAAGCGTAACGCGTGTCATTGAGGACGGCGACGTATACGATCCGGAAATCGTTTTGTTTTTGCGCGGCGTAAAGGGTGACGAAAACGGCATGGCACACTTCCTCTATGTGCACAAGGACGGTTCGGCGGATTACACGACGTATGACGCGGCAGTTTTGAACCGCGGCGTGCGCTGGATGGTGAACCACGACGACTGGAAGTCCATGGGTATGGTGCTGCCGAGCACGGCGGAGCCGGAGGGCTACACAGCCGAAAAAAAGAAGGGCAACGTACGCTGCCTGTCCGGTGGTGAAACCTTCAAAACAGACGTGACGATCGGTTATCTTGCGCCGGAACAAACCCAGAAGGTGAAGGAAAAAATCGAAGCGATCATGAAATGAGAGGGACGTTATGGCTCAGAAACTGAATGAGATTTTCACACACGAAAAACCGATCATCGGTATGGTACATCTGCGTCCGCTTCCGGGATCGCCGATGTACGATAAAAAGAAGATGAGCATGCAGCAGTTGATCGACACGGCGGCAAGCGAGGCACTGCTTTTGGAGCAGGGCGGCGTGGACGGTCTGCAGATCGAGAATATTTGGGATTACCCGTATGTGAAAGGGCAGGACATCGGACCGGAGACGGTGGCGGCGATGGCTGCCGCGGCGATGTGTGTCAAACAGGCGGTAAAAATCCCGATGGGGGTCAACTGCCACCTGAACGGCGGACAGGAAGCGCTCGCCATCGCGATTGCAACGGGTGCGCGCTGGATTCGTGTGTTTGAATGGGTGAACGCTTACGTTTCCCATGCGGGGATACTCGAGGGCGTAGGCGGAAAGCTTGCGCGTTACCGCACCGCGCTCGATGCGCGTGACGACGTGATGTTTTTGTGCGACGTGAACGTGAAGCATGGAAGCCATTTCATGATTTCAGATCGTTCGCTGAGCGAACAGGCAAACGACGCGGTCACAGAGGGCGCGGAGGCGCTCATTGTGACGGGCTTTGAGACGGGCATCGCGCCCACGCCCGAAAAGGTGAGCGAGTTTTCCTCGAGCGTGGATGTTCCGGTGCTTTTAGGCAGCGGAACGACGACGGAAAATGTGCAGGAGCTGTTAAAGCATTCCGATGGGGCGATCGTAGGAAGCTACTTTAAGGAAAACAACAACTGGAAAGAGCCCGTGAGCCTCGAGCGCACGAAAAAATTCATGGACGCAGTTAGGGAGTTACGCGATGGGAAATAAGAAAATATTATGTATGGGCAGCATCAATATGGACCTTACTATGTTTATGGAGCGAATGCCCGCTCCGGCAGAAACGGTGGCAACGGATAATTTTGGTACATTTCCGGGTGGAAAAAGCGGAAATCAGACGGTGGCGGCCGCACGTCTTGGCGGAAAAGTGGGCTTCTTCGGAAAGCTGGGCGACGATACGTTCAGCAAAGAGCTCTTAGAGGCGCTTGACAAAGACGGGGTGGACACCCAAAATATCATGATCGAAAAAGGGCAGACCGCAGGGGTGGCAATGATCCGTGTAGATGCGGAGGGGATCAATTCTATTTCCTTTACTCCGGGCGCAAACGCACGCATCAGACCTGAGGATGTCGCGGCAAACGAGGCTTTGTTTGAGAAATATGATTATTTGCTTATCACGACCGAAATTCCGGCGGATACTGTTTTTGCGGCGGTGCGCATGGCGAAAAGCAAAGGGATGACAGTCGTGATGGACCCGGCGCCGATTCCAAGCGAACCGATTCCCGCAGATATCCCACCGCTCGTCGATTTCATCAAACCCAACGAGATCGAAGCGGGACAGCTTGCGGGGATGCAGGTAACAGACGCAACGACGGCAGAGCAGTGCCTTGAAAAGCTTCTTGCCATGGGCTTTGCCTGTCCGCTGATCACGCTTGGCAAGGACGGCTGCCTGACGAAGCTCGATGGGGTGGTGCAGCGTTTTGCGCCGCCAAAGGTGAACGCGATCGATACGACTGCGGCGGGAGATGTGTTTTTGGGTGCGTTTACGGCGGCACTTTCGCAGGATTATCCGGTGAAGCAGGCAATTGAATTTGCGGCGACCGCTTCGGCGATGAGCACAACAGTGAAGGGCGCGCAGACCTCGATCCCGAATTTGCAGCAGGTAAAGGAATTCGGGAAATAAGAAAGGAAAAATGATGAAATTAGGAATACATGCATATGAATGGTGCAGTGAATGGTCGAACAAGACGCTTGACATCATCGATACGGTAAAAGAAAATGGTTTTGACTTTATCGAGATACCGCTTATGCGCCTCGATCTTTTTGATCCGAAAGCGGTCAAGGACAGGCTTGAAAGCGTAGGGCTTGAGGTAACGACATCTAACGTGCTTCTTGAAGACGATGTGGACATTACCTCCTTTGACGCGGATGTGCGTAAAAACGGCGTGAAGTATTTGAAGGATTGCGTCAAGGCGTCGGCGGAGGCGGGTGCGAAGATGTTTTCCGGCGTGATCTATTCCCAGTACATGAAGGACGCGAAGGCGATGCCCTCCGAGCAGGAATGGCAATTCAGCGCGGACAGCCTGAGGGAAGTGGCAAAATACGCGGCGGAATATGGCGTGTCCATCGCGATGGAGCCGGTAACGCGTTATGAAACCTATCTGCTCAATACGGCAGAACAGGGTGTGCGCCTCATAGACATGATCGGCGAACCGAATGTGTTTTTGCATCTCGACTCCTACCACATGAACGTGGAGGAAAAGGATTTTCACGACGCAGTGGTGACGGCAGGCAAAAAGCTTTCCAACTTCCACATGTGCGAAAACGACCGCGGCATTTCCGGAACGGGTCATATCGATTGGGACGGCATCTTCCGGGCGTTCAAGGAGATCGGCTTTGACGGTTATCTCGGCTTTGAAGGTTTTTCGGACTGCACGGAAAACATGAGCACGTGGGTTTGGCGCAAGCTTGCCCCGGATGGCGATACGTTCGTACGCGAAAGCATTGCGTTTGCACGCGGCATGATGAAGAAATACGATCTGTGATCGCTGTCTCTTTGCAAAAAATCAGCACATTATTTTTACTCCAATAGATACCCATGTAAGGGGACTGCCGCTTTGGTCGTGCGGCGGTCCTTTTGCGTTGCATGGAAAAAACATGGAACGAGAGTTTTTTGTGCTGTGCGGTTGACATTGCTCGACGCACACATTAATATGAAATAGTGGCGTAAAACGCGCGGGAGGGAACAAAATGCAGTTAGCGAAAATAACGGGATATGCGGATAGCATCACAAAATCTGACGATCTATACGGAGCGGAACTTCTTGTGGCGGTCCCGGTTGATATGGAAACAATGAGCGAAGCGGGGAAGCCGTTTTTGCTCGCGGATAAGCTGGGCGCGAGGAGAGGGCAGGTCGTGGTTTATGCGGCAGGGAACGCCTATGCGCAGGGCGGCGCGTCCATCGATATGGTGGTGGCGATTCCGGAAACGCTGCGTATCGACGGACAGGAGCGCTTCCGGCAGATCGTGGAGGAGCAGCAGGAGGCGGACGAGCCTGCGCAAATTGCACAAGACGAACGCACATTCGAGGATTTTGATCCGGTGTCTGATTTGACGGAGGAATTCCGCGCGCTTCACCGCGAGATCGACAGCATGTCGCATGGGGAGGAATCGGATGTCAAAACGACAACCAACACGGTTCCCTATGAGGAATACGCAAAATATCTGACGACGGATTTTGACCCGGTTGAGGAGAGCGCGCCGGCGGCGGACAGGCCGTCCTATTCGCGCGTAGGCTATCGCAGCGGCAGGAGCAAATAACAATGGAAGAAAGCATGGGAACGATTTTTGATATGGAAACGGTGGCGCTTGACGACAGTGACAGCGCCCTTTTGATTATTGACCAGACGAAGCTGCCCGGCAAAAAGGAGATACTGCGCTTGAAAGACCAGAAGAGCATCTGGGACGCGATCTATCTTTTGCAGGTGCGCGGCGCGCCGGCGATCGGTGTTTCGGCTGCGTTCGGCATCTATCTCGCGGCAAAGGAAATTGAGGAAGCAGAATTTGAGCCATTCTATGAAAAGTTTGCGGCGGCACGGGATTATCTCGATTCCGCGCGTCCGACGGCGGTGAATCTTTCATGGGCATTGAAGCGCATGGACAGCGTTGTGCGCGCGAACAGCGACAGGCCGGTGGAGGAAATCAAGAAACGACTGCTCGAAGAAGCCAACGAGATCAAGGCGGAAGACATCCGCGTGTGCCGCGCGATTGGCGAAAATGGTCTGGCGCTATTAAAGCCGGGTATGGGGCTTTTGACGCATTGCAACGCGGGACAGCTTGCGACATGCAAATATGGCACGGCGACAGCGCCTATGTATCTCGGACATGAGCGCGGGTATGACTTCCGCGTATTTTGCGACGAGACGCGTCCGCTTTTGCAGGGCGCGCGTCTCACGGCCTTCGAGCTGATGGAGGCAGGGATGGATACGACGCTTTTGTGTGACAACATGGCACCATCGGCAATGAAACAGGGGTGGATCGACGCGGTATTTGTGGGGTGCGATCGCGTGGCGGCAAACGGCGACGCGGCAAACAAAATAGGCACCTCCTATGTGGCGCTTGCGGCAAAGCAGTTTGACATTCCATTCTATGTGTGCGCGCCCACCTCCACAATCGACATGGACTGCAAGACGGGGGATGATATTCACATCGAGCTTCGTCCGGCGGAGGAAGTGAGTGAGATGTGGTATGAAAAGCGTATGGCGCCGGAGGGCGTGAAGGTGTATAATCCAAGCTTCGACGTAACCGATGCGGCGTTTATCACAGGGATCATAACGGAGTATGGAGTGGCATATCCGCCCTACGACGTTTCATTGAAAGAAATTTTTGCAAAAAAAGAAAGGGCGTAATTATGGAGTATCTATCGGTGGAAGACGCAAAGGCACAAATACTGGAGATCGGCAGGAGAATTTATCAAAAAGGCTTCGTGGCGGCAAACGACGGAAATATTACCTGCCGAATCGCGGACGACGTGATCCTCGCGACGCCGACGGGCGTATCCAAAGGGTTTATGACGGAGGATATGCTCGTGGAGATGACGCTCGACGAGGAGATCATCAAGCAGGGCGCATACGCGCCATCCTCCGAGGTGAAGATGCACATCCGCGCCTATAAGGAAAATCCGGACATCATGGCGGTGACGCACGCGCATCCGCCGGGTGCGACGGCATACGCCATTGCGGGCATTCCGCTCGACAAACCCATCCTCACCGAGCCGATCGTGCTTCTTGGAAGCGTACCGGTCGCGCGCTACGGCACGCCGGGTACGCACGAGGTGCCGGACTCCATCGCGCCCTTCTGCACGACGCACAATGCGGTGCTGCTCGCCAACCACGGCGCGCTTACGTGGGGTAAGGACCTGCTGGAGGCGTTCTATCGTCTGGAATCGGTGGAATATTACGCCATGATCATGATGTATACGGAAAACATCCTTGGCAAAGCGAACTACTTGAGCCGCGCGCAGGTAGAGCCGTTGCTTGAGACGCGCGCCAAGCTTGGGAATCGCTGCGGCGGTGAGCCGCTGTGCAACGCGTTTGAGACGAACGACAAGGATTTTATGCCGCAGACGGGAACGGTGGACGGCTATATGACCGCGATCGACACGCTGGTGGAGCGCATTGCGGATCGCGTCGCACAAAAGCTGAAATAGTAAACCATATCAAAAAAGGAACGGCGCGCGCCGTTCCTTTTTGTGTGCGATTTTAAACAACCTAAGCCTAGTTGCAAGCGCCGACCTCCCGGGGACGCGGCGTCGGTTTCACAAAAGCAAGGCCAAAGCATCAGCGCCGCCGCTCCGTGTTCCGGGCGCGTCAGTGAGAACTAAATCTCTAAGCGCCCTGCACAAGGCCCCGTCCGTCGGCATCTTGCAACAGGCTACGCACCCCGGCACATCAGGGTCGGTGACGGTTATGCGCCGTCTGTTCGCCGCGCGTCGGTTGGGTGTTTGCGTCCCGCGCGCTTTAACACCGCGCAGCGGGGTTGGGTTAGCGGGATGCAAATTCCCGACTGGCGTGCTGATGTACAACGCCCTGCCGACCCGCTGGACAAAATCGCATGCGATGCGGTTCAATTTGTCAGTTGATCAATGAGGGTTTCCGCGCTTTGCCGCAATTTTTCGAGACGCGCCGCCGCCTCGGCCTTATCCATAGACGATGCGGAAAGATAAGATTTTAGCTTTGGCTCTGTGCCGGAGGGACGAATGATAAAGCGGGCATCGTTTAGCTCAAAATACAGCACGTTGGAGGTCTCCATATCGATGGGAGTTTTGATTCCCGTTTTGCAATCGACGCGCTCCTGCTTCAAATAATCGCGCACTGCGGCGACGGAAAAGTCTCCGATGACGGAAGGATAGTCCGCGCGCAGGGCCGCAACGGCATTCTGTATCTTTTCAATACCTTCCTTGCCGTAAAGCGTCTTGGAAAGCACGACTTCCTCAAACCAACCGTATTTTTCGTACATTTCAATGAGCACCTCATAAAGCGTTTTGCCGAGGGAGCTATACCAGCACGCAGCCTCCGCGACCATCATCGCGGCCTGCACCGCGTCCTTGTCGCGCACGAACGCGCCCTGCAAATAACCGTAGCTTTCCTCGAAGCCGAACACAAACTTACCCTTGCCCGTGCGTTCGGAAAGCTTGATTTGCTCGGCGATGAACTTAAAGCCGGTGAACACGCTGCGCAGCTCTACTCCGTAATGCTTTGCGATCGTGTCGACCATGTCGCTCGTCACGATGGATTTCACGACGAACTCGTCGCCCGTAAAGCCGCTTTGCTTCTGCGAAAGCACGTAATCCATCAGCAGACAGCCGATTTGGTTTCCCGTGAGGATCACAAACGCATTCTCCGTGTTGCGCACGGCGACGCCCAGCCGGTCGCTGTCCGGGTCGGTCGCAAGGATGAGGTTTGCGTCTTTTTCGTTTGCAAGCTCCATCGCAAGATCAAAGCACTGCCGTTCCTCGGGGTTGGGCGCTTTGACCGTGGAAAATGCCGAGTCGGGATGCTCTTGTTCGGGCACAACGTGAAGCCGCTTGATGCCGAGGTCCTTTAGCACGCGGCGAACGGGAACATTGCCCGTGCCGTGCAGGGGGGTGTATACGATGTTGAGCGTATCCGCCTGTTGCTGCATGATCTCGGGATGGATGCACAGCGCCTCCACCTTTGAAAAATAGATTTCGTCGAGCTCATGACCGATGTAAGTCAAAAGCCCCTCGCGTTCTGCCAAATCGAGCGGCATAGATTCAATGTGGAACATGTCGCCGATCTCAGAGATATATTGTGTGATGCGGTCGGAATCGGCGACGGGGCACTGCCCGCCGTCCTCGCCGTACACCTTATAACCGTTGTATTCCGGCGGATTGTGGCTCGCAGTGATGACCACGCCTGCCGTGGTTTTCAGCTCGAGGATCGTAAAGGAAAGCTGCGGAACGCTGTGCGGCGTATCGTACATAAATACGTTGATGCCGTTTTGGCAGAGCACGCCCGCCGTCTCACGCGCAAACAGGTCGCTGTTTTTGCGCGTATCGTAGGCGATGGCAACGCCCGCCTGCGGATCGCCGTGCGCGAGAATGTTGTTTGCGAGCGCCTGTGTGGCCCGCTTGACGGTGAACACGTTCATGCGGTTGATGCCCATGCCGATGATGCCGCGCATACCCGCCGTGCCAAACTCCATTTCCTTATAAAAGGAATCCTGCAGCATATTTTCGTCCTGCGCCGCGCGATCAAGCTCCGCTTCATATTCCGTTCCCGCAAGCGCTTCTTTCCAGATTTGATATATTTCCTGATATGTCATGAGGTGTACCTCCTAAAATCCCAAATTTTCATTGACCAAAAGAATGTGGATAGCCTTGCCCTTGGGCGGATACTGAATGCGCACCGTCACCTTGCACATGCGCTCCGGGATATCGCAATCCTTGCACACACCCTGCGTCGCGCACGGCGTAAGAAGGCCCAATCGGCTTGCGTTTTTGGGACACGCAACCTTTTTGATACGTGCGATTGCGTCGTGCGGCCCTTTGCTGATTTTGTTGATGCCGCACACAACGATCACCTTGTCCGGCCCGAAAAACATAGCCGCTACACGATTGCCGTTGCCGTCGATGTTGATTAGGTCTCCTTCGCGGGTAAGGGCGTTGGTAGAGGTGAGGTATGCGTCCGCGATCATCGCCTGCCGCCACACCGCCATATAGTCCGGGTCATCTTTTTCGCGCTCGAGCGTCTGGGAATAGACCGTTTTGCCCGAGGCCACCACCTCGTCAAAAAGTCCGCAGTCCTTGATGGTTTGGCTGCCGCCGATGCCCACGGACCGCGCGTCCGCAAGCAGCTCCATCACACGTTCCTTTACGGAATCGACCGTCTCAAAAAATTCTGCGTGATAGCGTTTTTGGTTGAGCAGGTCGATCAGTTCCTGATATTCATTCATAGGTTCCCACTTCCTTCCTAAATACACGTTCATTGCTTTCATTATATACCACAAACGGAGCATGTGCCACCGATTATTTTATTGCATTTTGAGGTCCTTTTGCGTATGATAAGATTGAAATTTATTTTTAGGAGAACACATGAAAAACGAGTACCGGAAAAATATACGAAACTTTTGCATCATCGCGCATATCGACCACGGAAAATCGACGCTTGCGGACAGGCTGATCGAAATGACGGAAACGGTGGCGCAGCGAGATTTGAAGGAGCAGCTTCTCGACACGATGGACCTCGAGCGTGAGCGCGGCATTACCATCAAATCGCAGGCGGTGCGTATGGTCTATCGCCGGGACGGGGAGGAATATGAGCTGAACCTCATCGATACGCCCGGACATGTGGACTTCACCTACGAGGTTTCGCGGTCTTTGGCGGCGTGCGAGGGTGCGGTGCTGGTGGTGGACGCGAGTCAGGGCATAGAGGCGCAGACACTTGCGAACGTATACCTCGCAATGGACAACGATTTGGAGATCATTCCTGTCATCAACAAGGTGGATCTGCCGAGCGCACGTCCGGACGAGATCGCAAAAGAGATCGAGGATGTGCTTGGGCTGGACGCCTCCGACGCGCCGCGCATCAGCGCGAAAAGCGGAGAGAACGTGGGTCAGGTGCTCGAGGCGATCGTCGATAAGCTGCCCGCGCCCAAGGGAGACGCGGACGCCCCCTTAAAGGCGCTGGTGTTTGATTCCTATTACGACAATTATCGTGGCGCGATCAGCTATGTGCGCGTAATAGACGGACGTGTCGCGGAGGGCACGAAGATCAAGTTTATGGCCACAGGCAAGACGTTCGACACGGTGGAGGTGGGCATATTCAACCCCGGTCTTTATCCCACCAAGGAGCTGAAAGCGGGAGAGGTCGGCTATATTGCGGCGAGCATCAAAAACGTCGCGGATACGCGTGTGGGCGATACGGTGACGAACAGCGCAAACCCCGCGAAGGAGGCGCTGAGCGGATATAAAAAGATCACGCCTATGGTGTATTGCGGTATCTACCCCGCAGATGGGGCAAAATATGACGATCTGCGTGACGCGCTGGAAAAGCTGCACCTGAACGATGCGTCGCTGCTCTATGATCCGGAGGTTTCGGTGGCCTTGGGCTTTGGTTTCCGTTGCGGTTTTCTGGGGCTGCTGCACATGGAGATCATTCAGGAGCGGTTGGAGCGCGAGTTTGATCTCGACCTTGTGACCACTGCGCCCAGCGTATCCTACCGCGTGCATATGATGAGCGGAGAGGAGATGGAAATCGAAAACCCGACCAATCTGCCCGACCCCTCCACCATCGACTATATGGAGGAGCCGGTGGCAAAGGTAAGCGTGATGACGCCGGATACCTATGTCGGCGCGGTGATGGAGCTGTGTCAGGAAAAGCGCGGCGTGTTCAAAAATATGGAATACATCGAGGAAACACGCGTGCTGCTGCACTATGAAATTCCGCTGAACGAGATCATCTATGACTTTTTCGACAGCCTGAAATCACGGACGCGCGGTTATGCTTCCATGGATTACGAGGTGATGGGTTACGCGAAGAGCGACCTTGTGAAGCTCGACATCATGCTGAACGGTGATATGTGCGATGCGCTTTCGCTGATCGTACACAAGGACCGCGCATACGGCAGAGGTCGGGCGATTGCCGAAAAGCTCAAGGACGTGATCCCGCGCCAGATGTTCGAGATTCCCATTCAGGCGGCGATCGGCGGAAAGATCATCGCGCGCGAGACCGTGAAGGCGCTTCGCAAGGATGTGCTTGCCAAATGCTACGGCGGCGATATTTCACGGAAAAAGAAGCTCTTGGAAAAGCAAAAGGAGGGCAAGAAGCGCATGAGGCAGGTGGGCAGCGTGGAGGTGCCTTCCGAGGCGTTCATGAGCGTGCTGAAAATGGACTGAAGCCCTTCGCGGCTTCTTCAAAGGCGAATTGATATGCTCGGTATCTATATCCACATTCCTTTTTGTGTGAAAAAATGCAGCTACTGCGATTTTGTATCCCTCGAGCGTCCTGCGCTGATGGACGCATATTTTCGCGCGCTCCAAGCGGAGATACAGATTACGGGAAAGATGTATGAACGCAAGGTTGATTCCGTGTTTTTGGGCGGAGGAACGCCTTCCTACCCGGACGCGCGCTGCGTTGCGGATATATTGGAGACGCTGCGCACGCATTTCGATGTACAGAACGACGCGGAGATCACCCTCGAGGCGAACCCGTGCTCGCTGAGCCCGCAGAAGCTGAAAACATACCGCAGCGCGGGAGTAAACCGCTTAAGCATCGGAATGCAGGCCGCGCAGGACAGACTGCTGCAAACGCTGGGACGGCAGCATACGAATGCGCAATTCAATGCGGCTTTTTTCATGGCGCGCGACGCCGGTTTTGAGAATATCAACGTGGATGCGATCTATGCCGTGCCCGGACAGAAGGTGAGCGAGTGGGAGCAGACGCTGCTCTATTTGCTGGAAAAGGCACCGGAGCATATTTCGGCCTACGCAATGAAGCTTGAGCAGGGTACGCCGCTTGCGCAGTCCGTAGAGGCGGGAGAGTTGCTTGCCGCCGACGAGGATGTGGATGCGATCATGTACCACATGGCACAAGAGCTTCTGGAAGAGAGCGGCTATATGAACTATGAGATATCGAATTTTGCGAAAGAGGGGCGTGAATGCGCCCACAATTTGAAGTATTGGAATGTGCGAGACTACCTTGGCCTCGGCGCGGCAGCGCATTCGTGCGTGGATCACATCCGCTTTGCGAATACGGAAGATGTGGAGGAATACATCACGCTGCTGGAGGCCGGAAATTTGCGCTACGCATCCACGGAGCTTATTTCCGCGCAGGAGCGCAAGCTGGAATACATCATGTTAAAGCTGCGTCTGAAAAAAGGCTTTACCTTTTTTGATTACAAAAGCAGATTTGACGAGGATTTTCGCGAAGCGTTCAAAGACGAGCTGGCGGAGGTGCTGAATCTCGGCTTGGCAGAGGCGGACGACAGGGGCCTGCGCCCGACAAAAAAAGGGTTTGATCTGCAAAATCGCCTTGTTTCGATCCTCATCGAACGGCTTATGTGAAAGTCATGCCTTGTTCATGAAAAGTTCATCATGAAGCGGTACTATTTTTAACGAACCGTATTGACAACCACCCCGCGCGGTGGTATCTTTATATCAAGGAATTAGCACTCGATGGACGCGAGTGCTAACAAAACGGTTTGAGGCCGGTTTTTTGTATTTATAAAAGGAAGGAGCGCGCGGAGTGGAATTATCGGATCGAAAACTGCAGATATTGAAGGCCATCATCGACGACTACATCGACACCGGGATTCCCGTTGGATCACGCACGCTTTCCAAAAAGCCGGATCTTGGCTACAGCCCGGCGACCATCCGCAACGAGATGGCGGACCTCGAGGAAATGGGCTTTCTCGACCAGCCGCACACCTCGGCGGGCCGGACGCCCAGCGACAGGGCGTATCGCCTGTATGTGGACCGTATGATGCACATTGGGCGCATCACGGGCGACGAGGCGCATTTTATCCGCAACTATTTCGATACGCGGATCGGCGAGATCGGTGAGGTTTTGAGCTCTGCGGCAAAGGCGCTTTCTGATATGACGAAGCACATCTCCATGATCACCGCGCCCAGCCTCGACAATGTGAAGCTGCGGCGCATCCAGATCGTGAAGATCACGGATACGAAGGCGCTGCTCGTCTTCGTGACGGACAACGGCCTTGTGCAGGATAAGATGATCAGCATCCCGCTGGCGATGGACGCGCACCAGTTGGAAATCCTTTCCAACATGCTGACCGACAGGACGCAGAATATGTCCTTGGGAGAAGCGGAGGGCGCAATTCAGGGAACGTGCATGGAGGCGCTCAACGAGCATAAGCTCATCATGGAGGAGGTTCTTGAAGCGCTCAACATCAACCGTGAAAAGAAGGAGCTTGTGTTTGGCGGGGCACAGAATATCTTCAATTATCCGGAATATAAGGATATCGCCAAGGCACAGCATTTTTTGCAGCTTCTGGAAACGAAGGATATGCTGTATCAGGTGATGTCCAACGCTACGGATCTTGAATTTTCCGTTCGCATCGGGCGGGAGAACCCGTACGACGATTTTAAGGACATGAGTATCGTCACCGCGACCTATAAGATCGGCGGGGAAAAGATCGGTTCGTTTGGGGTCATCGGGCCTACGCGCATGGATTACGCGCGTGTATTGTCCGTGCTGAACTATGTTGGCATGAGTTTGAGCGACATTCTTTCATGTTTGCTGGAAACAGAAGATAAGAATAAATAAGGCAGGTAAAAAAATTGACACAGGCAAAGAAGAAGACGAACGCGGAAGAGACCGTGGAGGAAGTGAAGGATCAGGCGGAGGAAGCCGTGCAGGCAGCAGAAGCAGCGGAACCGGTGAAGGAAGAAAAACCGAAACCAAAAAAAGACAAGACGGACGCGAAAATAAAGGCGCTCGAGGCGGAGAGGGACGAATACTTGAATGCGCTGCAGCGCGAACGCGCGGACTTTGAAAATTACAAAAAGCGCAACGCGACGCTCGCGGCGGATTCGTTTAAAAACGGCGTGGCGGATGCGGCAATGGCGATCCTGCCCGTGCTCGACAATTTTGAGCGTGCCTTAGAAGCGGAATGCGCGGACACGGCGTTTGTCGACGGGATCAAAATGATCATGCGGCAGCTTCAGGAAACGCTGAAAAATATGGGCGTGGAAGAGATTTCGGCGGACGGGCAGTTTGACCCGGAGCTTCACAACGCGGTCATGCAGGCAGAGGCGGAGGATTGCGCGCCCAACGACATTGTGGAGGTGCTGCAAAAAGGGTATCGCTTAAACGACAGGGTGCTACGGCATACGATGGTAAAAGTGGCAAAATGAGGCGTTGCTTCATAATTTTATAGAAGAACAATTTACAGGAGGTTTTAATACATGGGAAAAGTAATCGGTATTGATTTGGGAACGACGAATTCGTGCGTGGCGGTCATGGAGGGCGGTGAAGCCGTCGTCATCCCCAACGCGGAAGGCAACAGAACGACAGCGTCGGTGGTGGCGTTTTCGAACAACGGAGAACGTCTTGTGGGTCAGGTGGCAAAGCGGCAGGCGGTCACCAATCCGGATCACACGGTGATGTCCATCAAGCGCGATATGGGTACGGACAGGAAGGTAGACATCGACGGGAAGTCTTATTCCCCGCAGGAGATTTCCGCAATGATCCTGCAAAAGCTGAAATCGGACGCGGAAGCGTATCTTGGCGAGACGGTGACGCAGGCAGTCATCACTGTTCCGGCGTATTTTTCCGACTCGCAGAGACAGGCGACCAAGGACGCGGGCAAGATCGCAGGGCTTGAGGTTCTGCGTATCGTCAACGAGCCGACTTCTGCGGCGCTTGCATATGGCCTTGAAAAGGATCACAACCAGAAAGTTCTTGTATACGATCTGGGCGGCGGAACGTTCGACGTATCCCTTCTGGAGATCGGCGACGGTGTCATCGAGGTACTGGCGACGAGCGGAAACAACCGCCTTGGCGGTGACGACTTTGACGACAAGGTCGTGCAGTGGATGATCGCGGAATTCAGAAAGGACAGCGGTATCGACCTTTCGGGCGACAAGATCGCGCTCCAGCGGCTGAAGGAAGCGGCGGAAAAAGCGAAAATCGAGCTTTCGGGCGTGATGCAGACGAACATCAACCTGCCGTTCATCACGGCGGACGCGACAGGCCCCAAGCATCTTGACTTGAATCTTTCCCGCGCGAAATTTGACGAGCTGACGGCAGACCTCGTCTCGGCGACGGAAGGACCGACTACGAATGCGATCAAGGACGCGGGCGTAAGCAGCAGCGAGATCGATAAAATTTTGCTGGTGGGCGGCTCCTCGCGTATTCCTGCGGTGCAGGATATGGTCAAACGCATTACGGGCAAGGACCCGTTTAAAGGCATCAATCCGGATGAGTGTGTTGCGATGGGTGCGGCGATTCAGGCCGGCGTTTTGGGCGGCGAGGTGAAGGACGTGCTGCTGCTCGACGTAACGCCGCTTTCGCTCGGCATCGAGACGATGGGCGGCATCTGCACAAAGCTCATCGACAGGAATACCACAATCCCCGCGAAAAAGAGTCAGGTGTTTTCGACAGCGGCGGACGGGCAGACAAGCGTGGAAATTCACGTGCTGCAAGGTGAGCGCGATATGGCTGCCGCCAATAAGACGCTCGGGCGTTTCACACTGACGGGCATTGCGCCCGCACCCCGCGGCGTGCCGCAGATCGAGGTTACATTTGATATCGACGCAAACGGCATTGTGAACGTATCCGCGAAGGATATGGGAACGGGCACGGTGCAGAAGATCACCATCACTGCGTCCACGAACCTTTCGGATGACGAGATCGACAAAGCGGTCAAGGAGGCGGAGAAATTCGCAGCCGAGGATGAAAAGCGCAAAGAAGAGGTGGAGGCGCGCAACAATGCGGATTCCCTCATCTACCAAACGGAAAAGACCTTGAAGGACCTCGGAGACAAGGTCCCGAAGGACGATCAGAAAAAGATCGAGGACGAGGTCGCGTCGACGAAGGAAGCGTTGAAATCCAACGATCCCGATACCATTAAATCCGCGACTGAGAAGCTGCAAAAGGTATCCTTCGATACATTTGGCAAAATCTACCAGCAGGCGGGTGGAGACCCGAATGCGGCAGGCGGTGCAGCGGGTGGTGCGGGCTTTGATCCGAACTATGATCCGAACGGCGGCGCGAAGAAGGATGACAACGTTGTGGATGCGGACTATGAGGTTGTTGACGACGATAAAGACAAAAAGGATGAAGACAAGAAATAAACGATACGCAAAAATATAGACTTCAAAAAAGCCAGAGCGGGGTTTCCCGCTTTGGCTTTTGAGGGTCTTTGAGAGGGAAGAGATCATTGGCAAAGGATTTTTACGAAACGCTGGGCGTTGACAAGAGTGCCTCGGCGGACGAAATTAAAAGTGCATACAGGAAGCTTGCCAAGCAATATCACCCGGACCTCAATAAGGGGGACGAGGACGCGGCGCATAAGTTCAAGGAAGTGAATGAAGCCTATCAGGTGCTAAGCGACGACCAAAAGCGTCAGCAGTACGACATGTACGGGAATGCGGACATGGGCGGCGGTTTTGGCGGTCAGGGCGGCTTTGGCGGCTTCGAAGGCTTTGGCGGGTTTGGCGATATATTCGAAAATATTTTTGGCGGGGGCATGCGCGGAAGACCGCAGAACGGGCCGCAGCGCGGAAGCGATATCCGCGTGAGCATGCGTCTGGATTTTGAGGAGGCGGCGCACGGCGTGCGGCATGATGTGAATGTCACGCGGATCGAGCAATGTGACGAATGCGGCGGAACCGGCGCGAAAGAAGGCACGGACCGCCGCACCTGCCCGACCTGCAACGGAACGGGACAGGAGCGTGTGCAGCAGCAGACCATGTTTGGAAACTTCGTGAATGTACAGCCCTGCCGCACCTGCGGCGGAGAAGGTACGATTGTCGATACGCCGTGTGAGAAGTGCAAGGGAAAGGGTACGATCCAAAAGCAGCGCACCATTTCCGTGAACGTTCCGGCAGGCATTGATAACGGGCAAATTCTCACGATGCGCGGCGAAGGGAATATGGGAAAGCGCGGCGGCCCGGCGGGGGATTTGCAGATCGTGATCTCTGTACGTCCGCACAAGCTGTTTGAGCGGTTGGGGAACGACCTGTATCTCGATATGGACATCACCATGATGCAGGCTGCGTTGGGCGACGAAGTAGAGGTGCCTACGCTCGACGGTAAGGTGCGTTATAAGATTGAAGCGGGTACGCAGCCGGGGACGATCTTCCGTTTGAAAAACAAAGGCATACAGCATATCAATTCCAGCCGGATTGGCGATCTTTATGTGCGTGCGAATGTGCAGATACCAAAGAAGCTCAACGAACGGCAAAAGAAGATCCTGCGTGACTTTGAGGACAAGATACGCACCAAGGACAAGGAAACGGGCTTTTCCAAGCCGAAGGACGCGTTTTAAAAAAGAGCGGGAGCATATGCTTCCCGCTTTTTTCTAAAGGGGATCAGGCTCTTCGATTGCATTTACAATCAATTTGTGGGTATAGTATAATAAAGATACGGTCGTGAGCGAGGTGCGGTATTTATGAACTGGATGAAAATAGGAATCAGAACGCAAAAGGAAGCGGAGGAAATTGTTTCCGCCCTGTTGATCGAAGCGGGCGCGAAGGGCGTTTCCATCGAGGGAGACAATGAGTCGTGCGCAAAGGGAGGGCTTCCGTGGGATTATCTTGATGAAGAGGTGCTCAAGAAGGTGCCATTTTGCGTAACGGCTTTTTTTCCGTGCGACGGAGAAGAACAGAACGTGCTGATAGACATCAGGGAACGTGTACAGCGCCTAAAGGAAATGGAGCTCGGTATTCCGTTGGGCAGCATGGAGATTCTGACGCAGACCGTTTGCGAGCAGGACTGGGAAAACGCGTGGAAGGCATATTTCAAGCCTGTGAAGATATCCGATTTTGTTGTCATTAAGCCCACGTGGGAGGAATATTGCGCAGGCAGGGACGAAATCGTCATCGAGCTCGACCCCGGTATGGCATTTGGAACGGGAAATCATGAAACGACGCGCATGTGCGTGCGCTTTTTGGAAGAATATGTGGAGCCGGGCATGCATGTGATTGATGCGGGCTGCGGAAGCGGCATCCTGTCCATCGCGGCGGCGAAGCTTGAAGCGGCGAAGGTATACGCCGTGGACCTCGATCCGGTGGCGGTGGAGGTAACGGCACGCAACGCGGCGCTCAATGGCTGCGAGGGGGTGATCGGTGCGGAAAAATCGGACCTTCTGACGCAGATGCCGGAGGGCACGAAGGCAGACATCGTGGTGGCGAATATCATTGCGGATGTTGTCATCAGCCTGAACAGCGTCGCAAAGGATTATATGAAGATCAACGGCATGTATATCTGCTCGGGCATCATTGATTCGAGGCTCGACGACGTGCTGGCCTCGCTCAAGGCAGAGGGCTACAAAATAATACAGATTCTGGAAGATGGAGAGTGGCGGGCGGTCGCGTGCAAGTATAGAGGATGAGACGGTTTTTTAAGCAGGAAATCACGGGTGATCCGGTGCGGATCACAGGGCAGGAAGCAAAGCATATTTCCCGCGTACTGCGCATGCAGGAGGGAGATATGCTTGTTCTCTTTGATGGAGGCGGCATAGACTATCTCTGCGAAATTACGGAGGTCGGCGCGGACGATGTGGCGGTTGCGGTCAGGGAGAAGCGGGAATCCGACCGCGAGCTTCCCGTGCGTATCACGCTTTATCAGGCGGTCATCAAAAGCGACCATCTGGATTATGCGGTGCAAAAATGCACGGAGGCGGGCGTTTTTGCGTTTGTACCCTTTTTAAGCGAGCGCTGTGTGAAACGTCCGGATGAAAAATCGGCGGCAAAGCTGGTGGAGCGTGAAAACCGTATCGCCATGGAAGCGGCAAAGCAGTGCGGGCGCGCGCGCATTCCGCAGGTGAGCGGCATCATAACGCTCAAACAAGCGGCCCAATCGCTCACAGGAAAGCCGGGTCTGAAGCTGGTGGCATATGAAAACGAGCGGAAAACGACGATTAAGGAACTGCTGCACGCAAGCAAAGAACAGGAGATACACCTGTTTGTGGGGCCGGAGGGCGGCTTTGCGCAGGCGGAGATCGAAATGCTCGAGGCGGAAGGGGTCGCCCCGTGTACGCTTGGAAAGCTGATTTTTCGTTCGGAGACGGCGGGCGTGGCCGCGGCGGCGATGATACAATATGAAACGATGGAGAAATAGCATGAGAGTAGCCGCATATACATTGGGCTGCAAAGTGAATCAATACGATACGAATGCGATGATCGAGCTTTTGGAGGCGGATGGATTTCAGAGGGTGGATTTTCACGGGGATGCGGACGTCTATCTGATCAACACGTGCACAGTCACGAATGTGGCAGATAAAAAATCGAGAAACATGATCCGCCGCCTGCATAGCAGTCACCCGGAAGCGGTGATTTGCGTGTGCGGGTGTTTGGCGCAGCGCGAGAGCGAGGCGATCCTTTCCATCGAAGGCGTAAGCGCTGTGGTGGGCACGGAGGACCGTGGGGAGATCGTTGGGATCGTGCGGGGCTGCCTTGCGGGAGCCAAGTTCAACCGCGTGGCGGAAATCACCGGAACTTTTGAAGAATTGCGCGTTTCGACGGGCGGCGAACTGACACGCGGCTACATCAAGATACAGGAGGGCTGTAACAATTTTTGCAGCTATTGCATCATTCCCTATGTGCGTGGACGGGTGCGCTCCCGTGCGAAGGAAAGCATCATAAACGAGGCGCGTTCGCTCGCGGAAAACGGAATCAAAGAAATCGTTTTAACGGGGATACATATTTCATCCTATGGGCAGGACAGCGGGGAAAGCCTAATTGGTATGCTGCGGGATTTGAACGGCATTTTCGGGGTCGCGCGCATACGGCTCGGTTCGATCGAGCCGCATGTCCTCACGATGGATTTTTTGCGGGAACTGAGGACGCTTGAAAAAATATGTCCGCACTTCCACGTTTCTCTGCAAAGCGGGAGCGATGCTGTTCTTAAACGCATGAACCGAAAATACACTGCCGCGCAGTTTGCCGAATACATAACGAACATCCGCGCCGCCTACGATCTGCCCGCGATCACAACGGATGTGATCACCGGATTTCCGGGAGAGACGGAGGAGGAATTTCTTGCAACCTGTTCGTTTGTGCAGGCGATGGAATTTTCACGGCTGCATGTGTTCCCTTATTCCGAACGCAAGGGCACGCCCGCGGCGGAGATGAAAGGGAGCGTTTCCCAAAGCGTCAGAAAGGAGCGCGCGAACCGGTTGATCGAAATCGGGACGGCGCTTGAGGCCGTTTACGCAAAGCGGTTTTTGGAAACGATGCAGGGCGTGCTGTTCGAACAGGAGGCGAACGGTCTGGTGGAAGGGTATACCGACCGTTATCTGCGCGTGCGCGCGCAAGGGGCGCTGAATTGCATCGAAAACATTTTGTTAAACGAATACAAAGATGGTATACTGTATGGAGAACAAATACGTTAGGAGCATGCGATATGGAAGATTGCCTGTTTTGCAAGATCATAGCGGGGGAGATCCCGTCGAACAAGGTATATGAGGACGAACTGGTCTATGCGTTTTACGACATCGATCCAAAAGCGCCCGAGCATATTCTCATCATTCCCAAAAAACATATTACCAGCATTCTTGAAGTGAAGAACGACGATTTTTCGTATGTGGAGGCAATGATCAAAGCCGCGCAGAAGATTTCAAAGGAAAAAGGGATTGATGCGGACGGCTTCCGGCTGGTGTTCAATACGGGTAAAAACGGCGGACAAACAGTGCATCATCTTCACATGCACCTGCTTGGAGGACGGTATTTGGAATGGCCTCCGGGTTGAAAATCCGCAGAATGCAGGATAACTGTTGACAGAAGGGCACAATTTTACTATAATACAGGGGTATGAAATAGCTCCCAGTTCCGTTTATATGGGACAGAGTACGGGAGGAGGGGAGATCAATGTCTGAGATACGCGTAGGCGAAAACGAAACACTGGAAAGCGCGCTGAGAAGGTTCAAGCGTAAATGTGCGAGAGCTGGGGTTCTGGCTGAAATCAGGAAACGTGAGCATTATGAGAAACCCAGTGTGAAAAGAAAGAAAAAAGCGGAAGCGGCAAGAAAGCGCAAGCACTAAATTGACGTTTCGCCATTTTTAAAAGCATCAGTAAAAGGAATCGATTTGTTCGGTTCCTTTTTTTGTTTGCGGCGGGAATTGAAATATTTGTGGGATTTTCGCGTGAAATGTGTTACTATTCTATATGTGAAACTATGTGCGGGAGGAAATTTCCATTTGGCAGAAAAAACGATAGATATCTCGTTTGACAGCATGGAGCAAATGGCTGGCGTGTTCGGCAGCTTCGACGAGAATATCAATATCATATCGGCGGAAACAGATACGACGATCCGCGCGACCCAAAACGGCATCTGCGTCACGGGGGAGGCCAAAAAGGCACAGATGGCAGCAGACGTGATCGATATCCTCAAGACAATGTATGGAAAAAACGAAACCATCAATCAAGATTCCGTCGGCTATGCGCTCGACCTTGTGCGCGACGGGCATCAGGAACTGGTGAACGAAATGATGTCCGACGTAGTGGCGATCACGGCGAAGGGCAAGCAGATCAAATGCAAATCCTACGGGCAAAAGGAATACATCAAGGCAATACGGGACAACACGGTCACGCTGTGCATCGGCCCGGCAGGTACGGGAAAGACCTACCTCGCGATGGCGATGGCGGTGGTCGCGCTCAAAAACAAGCAGGTATCGCGTATCGTATTGACGCGCCCGGCTGTGGAGGCGGGGGAAAATCTCGGTTTTTTGCCGGGAGACCTGCAAAACAAGGTCGATCCCTATCTGCGTCCTTTGTATGACGCGCTTTACGATTTTATGGGCGCGGACGCTTATGCGCGTCTCTCCGAAAAAGGCGTGATCGAAGTCGCGCCCCTTGCCTATATGCGGGGCAGAACCTTGAATGACGCGTTCATCATTTTGGACGAGGCGCAAAACTGTACGATCGAACAGATGAAAATGTTTCTGACACGCTTCGGTGAAAACGCAAAAGTGGTCGTTACGGGCGACGTCACACAGATCGATTTACCAAAGGAGCGCGCCTCAGGCTTGAAGCGCGCGGTTGAAATACTGAAAAACATCAAAAACATTGCGATCATTCATCTGGATCAGAAGGATGTCGTGCGTCACCCGCTTGTGAAAAACATCATCAAGGCGTTCGAGAAATACGAAAACAGGCGTAAGAATACGATCGTTTAAGGGGACGGAGAATGGCGAAAGAATACCGCAAAAAGGCGACGATGAATCTTTTAATGGCGTTCGGTTCTCTCGCGGTCTGCATTGCGATCGCGCTTGTTTCCCTGATGCCGCAGACCTACAATATCGTTAGCGGTGAAATCTCTCCGGAGACGATCACCGCGCCTTATGATATCGTCAATCAGGTGAAGACGAAGCGGCTGATCGAAGAGGAACAGGCCAAGGTCGGTCCCGTATACAAAAACGATGCGAATACCACGCAGCAGATCGTCAAGAAGATTGCGGAGGATTTTTCCGCGTTTGAGGCGGCGCGCGCCGAAGCAGAGAACATTTACACTGCGGACCAGCAGCAAAAGAAAAAACAGGCGGATGATGAGATCGCCAAGGCAAATGCGGCGAACATTGCAAATGCGGCAAATACGACCGCTCCCGCGAGCGCTGTTCCCGTCCCGACGGCTTATGCGATTGTACCTTTTGATCCGCAGAAGACGGAGTGGGACAAGCTGCTGACGGAGGAGAATGTCGGTACACTCAAGGCACGGGTGCCCGATTATGTGACGACGGCACAGCTTTACGATATCATCAGCATGACTGCAAGCCAGTTGAGCGCGCTGAAGGATTCCATTACACTCAAAGTGCAGGAAGCGCTCTATGTCGGCATTCAATCGGATGATATCGACGACGCGAAGAGCGCGGTGATCCAGACGCTCACCGATCAGAAGGACATGACCGCCGAGACAAAGGAACTGGTTTCGGCTGTGATCACGAATGATATGTATCCGAATATGGTGTTCGACGAAGAGGCAACGCAGCGTAAGAAAGATGAGATCGCAGCGATGGTCACTCCTGTGGAATATAAAAAGGGGCAGAACATCGTCATAAAAGGGGAACTCGTCAAGGAAGATGAGTATGATGTGTTGCGCTCACTGGGGCTGTTGGTATCCGAACCAACCTCCGCAAGGCCGTACCTGGCGATCATTATTTATATCGTATTGATGTTTGCGCTGTATGGCGCTTTCCTTGCAGTGTTCAATCGGAAGCTTCTGATGGATGTGAAGAAGATCGCGATTTTGGCGATTCTGACCGCCGCAGCGTATGGTGCCACGACGGCGGCGCAGATGCTCGCGATTCATCTGCTGCCCGTATTTTTGTTCGTCATTCTGGGCGCGGTGCTGCTGTCGCCCAAAAACGCAATCGTGTACAGCGTGTTTTTATCGCTTTTGCTGATGAGCGTGACCACGGGCGGTCAAAGTCTGTTGAGCAATACATCGCTCATGCTTCTGCTCATCATGCTGACCGGCGGATTTTTTGCGGTCTATATTTTGAAGGACATGCGCTACCGTTCGCGGCTCGTACTGGCGGGGCTTGTCGCCGCCGTGCCCGGCGCGGTGGTTTCACTCTTGGTTTGGATGCTTCAGGCGCAGCTTTTGAACGATCAGGCGCCCAACCTGCAGCAGACGCTTTCCTCTATGGCGATGATCGCCGGAAGCGGTGTGTTGAGCGGGATTGTGAGCATTGGTGTGCTGCCGCTGATCGAAAACGCGTTCAAACTGACGACGCCCACCAAATTGCTCGAACTTTCCGACCCCACGCATCCGCTGACAAAGCGGCTGATGATGGAGGCGCCGGGAACCTATCATCACAGTATTCTGGTGGCGAATCTTGCGGAGGCGGGCTGCAACGCGGTCGGCGGGTTTTCGCTGCTTGCACGGGTGGGCGCGTATTTCCATGATGTGGGCAAGGTAGAGCATCCGGCGTTCTTTAAGGAAAATCAGCGCAATAACGTCAACATGCACGACGGACTCACGCCTGAGCGCAGCGCGGAGCTGATCCGTGCGCATGTGCCTACGGGCGTGGAGCTGCTGAAAAAATATAAGATGCCCAAGGAGATCATCGACATTGTACGCAATCATCACGGAAGCGGAACAGTGGGGTATTTTTACACAGAGGCACTCAACAAAGATCCAAGTGTGAACGAGGAGGATTTCAAATATCAAGGAAACCCGCCGGAGACGAAGGAACAGGCGATCGTGATGCTTGCGGACATCGTGGAGGCCGCGGTGCGCAGCCTTGATAACCCGTCGCGCGAGGAGATATCCGAAATGGTGCACAAGCTCATTAAGGCGCGCTATGATGAAGGACAGCTCGACCGCGCGCCCCTTAACCGGCAGGACTTGAATATGGTCGCTGAGGCGTTTATCAATATTTTTGACGGCGTATATCATCAGCGGATCAAATATCCGGAAATCAAGATACATGGAGCCGAAGATGACGATAACCTTCTCTGACGAACAGAAAAAAATCAAAGTAACGCAGGAGATTCTGGACGCGATCCGCGCCGCGCTCAACGCGGCGGAGCAGGAACTGCCGATGGAAGCGTGCCTCAATCTCATGTTCACGGACGACGAAGGGATACGGATGCTGAACAGTGAATTTCGCGGTATCGACAAGGCAACGGACGTATTATCCTTTCCGGCCTATGAGCTTGACGGCCCCCTTGTGGACGCGGTGGAGGAGATCGGCGGGGAATATGTGGATGGCGCGTTGTTTTTGGGGGATATCGCGATCTCTATGGAGCGCGCGTGGGAACAGGCGGAAGAATACGGGCACACGCTCGTGCGGGAGGCGGCTTTTTTGGCAGTGCACGGCATGCTTCACCTGATGGGGTACGACCACATGGTGCCCGAGGAAGAAAAAGAGATGACACAAAAACAGGCTGGGCTGCTTCGCTCGGTCAATATCGGCAGGTAAGGCATATGGAAGAAAAAGACAGCGCAAAAAGATACAGGCCAAAAAAATCGTTGATGAACAGCTTCAACCATGCCATCAACGGTTTTTTGCAGTCCTTCAAAATGGAACGTAACATGAAGATTCACGTGGCGCTTGCCGTGGTGGTTACCATTACGGCGCTTTTGACGCAGGTCACGCGTTTTGAAATGATCGCGCTCGTGCTCGTCATTGCGTTCGTGTTTTTTGCCGAGCTTTTCAACACGGCGGTAGAGGCGATCGTGGACATTGCGACGAATCATGAATACAACGAACTGGCGCGCCTGGCAAAGGATGTTTCGGCAGGGGCGGTCCTCGTTGCGGCGGCGAGCGCGCTTGTGGTCGGCTACCTCGTATTCTTCCGTAAGCTGTATACCATCTCTTATTCCGCAGTCAGCTACATCAACAATCTGCCCGCATACATCACGTTCATTGCGCTGATGCTGGTGTTCGTTGCGGTCATCTTTATCAAATCGCGCTCGATGAAGCGCGGCGGAAACTATGTGCAGGGGGGCATGCCGAGCGGACATACGGCCTTTGCGTTCTCGCTTTTTACGGCGATCGCATTTGTGTCGGGGGATGCGGTGGCGTCAACCTTCGCGGCGGTGCTGGCGCTGATCGTTGCGGAAAGCAGGATGGAAACAAAGGTGCATACCTTTCCCGAGGTTCTTGTGGGCGCGTTGATGGGGGTTGTCATCACGGTGCTCGTGTTCCAGGTGGGAAATATGCTTTTACGGTGAGGAAACAGAAATGAAAATGAATTTTAAATCGGGCTTTATCGCGCTGGTGGGCAGCCCGAATGTTGGAAAATCGACTCTTTTGAACGCGCTGGTTGGAACGAAGATCGCGATCGTTTCCAAAAAACCGCAGACAACGCGCAGCCGTATTACGGGCGTGATGACCCGCCCCGATTACCAGATGATCTTTATGGATACACCGGGCATGCAAACGCCCAAAAACAAGCTGGGAGAGTTCATGCTGAAAACGGCGGAGCAGACGGCACGGGACGTGGATGCCGTTCTGTTTATCGCCGACGCGAAAACAGGGGTGCGCGAGCGGGATCAGGAAGCGCTTGCGCGCCTTGGCAACATCGGCATGCCGCTTGTGCTGGCGCTCAATAAAATTGACGCTGTGGATGCGGAGCGCGCCGCAGAGGTAGAGGCGGAGCTGAAAAAGTACGGTGAAAGGGTGTTTCGCATCTCCGCGGCGGAAAAGATTGGCCTTGAAGAGCTCGTCGAGCATTTGAAACAATATTTGGTCGAGGGGCCGATGTATTATCCGGCGGATATGGTGAGCGACCAGCCCGAGCGCGTGATCGCGGCGGAGTTGATCCGCGAAAAGGCATTGAAGAGCCTTGGCAAAGAAATACCGCACGGCATCGGCGTGGAGGTCGAAAAGCTTGAGCGGGAAGAGACGAGGGATTTAACGAACATCAACGCGGTGATCTACTGCGAAAAGGATTCCCACAAGGGCATCATCATCGGCGCGGGCGGCAAGATGCTCAAAAAGATCGCCTCTGCGGCGCGTGAGGATATGCAGATGCTTTTTGGCGGCAAGGTGTTTTTGCAGGTTTGGGTGAAGGTCAAGCCGGACTGGCGCAATAAGATTTCTGTGCTTAGGACGCTTGGATATGACGAAAGGCAATAGATTTGGAAAAGCATTATTGCATTGTGCTGCGCACGGCGGATTATAAGGATTACGACAAGATACTCACATTGTTTTCGCGCACCGGAGGCAGGATCGACGCACAGGCGCGCGGGGCACGGCGCTTAAAAAGTGAACTTTCAACCGCCTCACAACCGCTCGCGTGCGGAGAATATGAGTTTTATCGCAAAAACGACAGGCTGTTTTTGACCGCTGCGCTTTTGAAGCAGGAATTTTTTCAGGTCCAGAACGATTTTGAAAAATATGCGGCGGCGTGCGTGATGCTCGAGCTTACAGATAAGCTGCTGCAAAACACGGACGAATACGAGGATCTGTTTTTGGCGCTGATCTATGCGCTTTTTTCCATGGAAAAAAACACCCTTACCCGCGAACAGGCGCTTGTGTATTTCTTTGCGCGTGTGGTGAGCCAGATGGGCATATTTCCCTCGATTGGGGAGTGCGCCGTTTGCGGCGAACCCGTCGACGGCGACGTGTCCGCGTTTTCGATGGAAGAGGGCGGGGAAATATGCCCGCTGTGCGTTTCTCATGTCAAGACGACAAAAGTACCGCGTAGTGCGCTTTTGCGGCTTGCGTCACTTGCGCAGATGCGACCGCAGGATATTGCGCAGGCCAACGAGCCGTATACAGGCGATACGGGGCTCATCCTGCTGATGGCGGGATATCTGGAAAACATGATGGAACTGCACCTGAAAACGATGAAATGCTTCCGCGAAAATTCTTGATCAAAGCGCAAACTTTTGTTGTTTTATGATAGGCGTTCATGTATAATGAATGTGGTCGCGCGCTGTGCGCGGCCTATTGAAGACGTATTTAATTTTTAAATAAATATAAATTCAGGAGGAGTTTAAAGAATGTCTAACAAGTATGTATACCTTTTTAAAGAGGGTGACGCTTCCATGAGAAATCTTCTCGGTGGAAAAGGCGCGAACTTGGCTGAAATGACCAACCTGGGCCTGCCGGTTCCGCAGGGATTCATCGTTTCCACGGAAGCTTGCACGAAGTACTACGATGACGGCAAAATGATCGCTGATGAAGTGGTCAATCAGATTTATGAAGCGATGGCAAAAACAGAGGAAGTGGCGGGAAAGAAATTCGGTGACCCTGAAAATCCGTTCCTCGTATCCGTTCGCAGCGGTGCGCGCGCTTCCATGCCGGGCATGATGGACACGATCCTGAATCTTGGCCTCAACGACGTGGCGGTGGAAGGCGTGGCGAAGAAATCCGGCAATCCGCGTTTTGCTTACGACAGCTACAGGAGATTCATCCAAATGTTCTCCGACGTTGTGATGTGCATCGACAAAGAGAAGTTTGAGCATCAGTTGCAGGCGATGAAGGACGAGAAGGGTGTGAAGCTTGATACGGAGCTTGACGCGGAAGACCTGAAAGCGCTCGTGCAGAAATACAAAGAGATCTACAAGCAGGAAATGGGCAAGGAATTCCCGCAGGACGCGAAGGAGCAGCTGCTTGAGTCCGTTACAGCTGTGTTCCGTTCGTGGGACAATCCGAGGGCGATCGTATACCGCCGCATGAACGATATCCCGGCGAGCTGGGGTACGGCGGTCAACGTGCAGGCGATGGTTTTTGGCAACATGGGCGACGATTGCGGCACAGGCGTTGCGTTTACAAGAAATCCTTCTACGGGCGAAAAGAAGCTGTATGGCGAATATCTGATGAACGCACAGGGTGAAGACGTTGTGGCTGGTATCCGTACGCCGCAGCCGATTTCGCATCTGCAGGATCAGATGCCTGAGGTATATGACCAGTTTGTGAAAATTGCGCAGTCTCTCGAAGATCACTACAGAGATATGCAGGATATGGAATTCACCATCGAAGGCGGCAAGCTCTATATGCTGCAGACGAGAAACGGTAAGAGAACGGCTATGGCTGCGCTCAAGATCGCTGTCGATCTCGTGGAAGAAGGCAAGCTGACGAAGGAAGAAGCGATCCTCAAGGTCGAGCCGAAGCAGCTCGATTCGCTGTTGCACCCGATGTTCAACGGAGACGCTCTGAAAAAAGCGAAGCCGATCGCAAAGGGTCTGCCGGCATCCCCGGGTGCTGCGTGCGGTAAGCTCTACTTCACGGCTGACGAAGCTGCGGCAGCAGCTGCGAAGGGTGAAAAGGTCATCCTTGCGCGTCAGGAAACCTCACCTGAGGACATCGAAGGCATGTATGCTTCCGAGGGTATCCTCACAGCACGCGGCGGCATGACGTCTCACGCGGCAGTTGTTGCGCGCGGCATGGGTACGTGCTGCGTGGCGGGCTGCGGTGAGCTGAAAATCGTGGAATCCGCGAAAACGATGACGACGGAAGACGGCGTTGTTTATAAGGAAGGCGACTTCGTATCCCTCGACGGCTCGACGGGCAATGTGTACGGCGAAGCGATTGAGACGGAGGAAGCACAGGTATCCGGCGATTTTGCGACGGTCATGGGCTGGGCCGATTCCATCAGAAGACTGAAGGTCAGAACGAACGCCGACACGCCGCACGATGCGGAGCAGGCAATCGAGTTTGGTGCGGAGGGCATTGGCCTGTGCCGTACGGAGCACATGTTCTTCGCAGAAGACAGAATTGCGGCGATGCGTGAAATGATCGTTTCCAAGACGGTCGAGCAGAGAGAAAAAGCGCTTGCGAAGCTTCTGCCGATGCAGAAGGAAGACTTCAAGGGCATCTATAAGGCGATGAAGGGCCACCCGGTCACGATCCGCTTCTTAGACCCGCCGCTGCACGAGTTCCTGCCCACAGCTGCCGATGATATCGCGGCTCTGGCGAAGGAAATGGGCATGAGCGTCGACGATCTGAAGGCGATCATCGACAGCCTGCACGAATTCAATCCGATGCTCGGACACCGCGGCTGCCGTCTGGCGGTCACGTTCCCGGAGATCGCTGTCATGCAGACCAGAGCGGTCATGGAAGCGGCGATTGAAGTGACGCAGGAAACGGAGTACGACATCGTTCCGGAGATCATGATTCCGCTTGTCGGCGACAAGAAGGAATTGAAGTATGTGAAAGACTTCGTCGTTGAAACGGCTGAAAAGGTCATGGAAGAAAAGGGCAAGAAGATCGACTACAAGGTCGGTACGATGATCGAGGTGCCGCGCGCGGCGCTGATCGCCGACGAGATCGCTGAAGAAGCGGAGTTCTTCTCGTTTGGTACGAACGACCTTACGCAGATGACGTTCGGCTTCTCCCGCGACGATGCCGGTAAGTTCCTCGACGACTACTACACGAAGAAGATCTACGAATCCGATCCGTTCGCGAAGCTGGATCAGGAGGGCGTAGGCAAACTCGTGAAGATGGCGGTCGAACTCGGCAGAAAGACCCGCCCCGACATCAAGCTCGGAATCTGCGGCGAACACGGCGGCGATCCGTCCACTGTGGAATTCTGCGACAGCCTTGGCCTCAACTACGTATCCTGCTCGCCGTTCCGCGTACCGATCGCGAGACTGGCAGCGGCACACGCGGTTGTGAAAGGAAAATAAGAGACCGCATAATGCGGATCGAAACATGATCGAAATACAAGAAAGCATCTGCCGGCAATTGCCGGCAGATGCTTTTTATTGATCTTCACTCATTTCAATGCGTCAAAAGCATTTGCACAACATTTATTCAAAACAATTTTGTCTATTCGTGTTGGATATTTAAGTTTTTGTATTCAAAATTTGATTCTCAAATGTTCGCTTTCGAATAAAATAGTAAATAACAGAGGTTTGATTTGTATGACAATGTCTGCTCGATCAAAACGACGCATCACGGGGAGTGCGATTATGAAAATCTCAAAACAACGGCTCTTGGGAATGATCCTTACAATTATGATCTGTCTTTCGATTGGCGCTCCGGCTTTTGCATCGGGAACCGATGCGGATGTGGGCGAGGCGCTGACGTGGGATAACTTGGAGTCTTTGTCGCAGCGCTATGCTGACGAAGAAATTGGCAGCGCAATTTGCCGCGGAGCCCTTGATCTCGTAGGGAAGGCCTATAGTCAGGAAATGCGCTACGATGAAAATTATGTGGATTGCAGTTCATTTGTGGAACGCAGTCTGAATGCGGCGGGGATATCCTTTTCCGGCACTGCGGCAGAGCAGGCCGCGCGCTGCGTCAAAAACAGCTATGTGGTGGAAGCGGAGCAGGCTGCGCCGGGAGACTTGGTTTTCTGGCAGCGGACGGACTGCAATTGCGGGCGGAGCATGGAGATTCATCACGCGGGAATTTATCTGGGGGATGGGCTGATCGCGGAAGCGAGCTCGTCGAGAGGAGAGGCCGTCGTTCGCAAGCTATGGGAAACCGAAAAATGGCAGATCGCTTTTTACGCGCGGGTATATTAAGAGGAATAAGAAAAGAGCACCGTTCGAAAGAATGGTGCTCTTTGTTGTATTGAAACTTTAGCAGATGCGCGGCAGCCCTTCGCCGATCAATGGGGGCAGAAGGCGCGTCCCGCCAATTTCTGTGTGCAAAAGCACGGCGCGGTCTTTGGCGTGCGAAATGCGGCCAATGATCGTGGAATTTTCACCGTACTTGCTGCGCTTCATCAGATCAAGTGCCTTTTGCGCGTCTGCCTCGGCGACGACGGCTACCAGCTTTCCCTCGTTGCCCATCAGTAGGGGATCAAGGCCCAAAATTCCACAGAAACCGTGCACTTCTTCGGCAACGGGGATCGTCGTCTCATTGAGTTCGATACAGCAGCCCGAAGCAAGCGCAAATTCGTTCAATACCGTTGCAAGGCCGCCGCGCGTCACGTCGCGCAGGGCATTTATGCGGATGCCCGCGTGCAGCATACTTTGCACCACCTCGCACAAAGGGGCGCAATCGCTTTGGATGGTGTTTTCAACGCCCAGGCGCGCACTCATGATTGCCGCGTGATGATCGCCCAGATTTCCCGAAACAAGGACCACATCGCCTTCCTTGCAGTGAGCGGAGCTGATGTGCAATGCTTCCGGCACAAACCCCACGCCGGAGGTGTTGATGTATACGCCGCCGCGTCCTTCGATCACCTTGGTGTCTCCCGCAACGATCAAAACACCCGCTTCTTTTGCCGTTTGCGCCATGGAAGCGGCGATGTGCTCAAGCGCTTCCGTATCCACGCCTTCCTCAAGAATAAAACCACAAGTAAGATATTTGGGCGTCGCGCCGCTCATCAAAAGATCGTTCACCGTACCGCATACTGCGAGCCTGCCAATGTCACCGCCCGGAAAAAAGAGCGGGTCGACAACAAAGCTGTCAGTCGTCATGGCTAGTCTTGCGCTGCCGGGCACGACAGCGGAATCCTCCATGCGGCAAAGCACGGGGTTTTCGAAGTATCGGGCAAACACCCTGGAGATCAATTCGGAAGTTTCCTTGCCGCCGCTTCCGTGTGCCATTGTGATTTTCATATCGTTTTCCTACTTTCGGTTGTTCATAAGATAATGATAGCAGCTGCCTTCGGTGGAGACCATGCACGCGCCCTGCGGATGCTGCGGGGTGCACGAACCTCCAAACAATGGGCATTGCGGGGGAGAGATGCTGCCGGTCAGCACCTGTGCGCATTTGCACAACGCGTTGGTGCAGGTGTCGCGATCGAGCCCCGCGCTCCCTGCGTCAAACTGTTGATATTCCTTTCGCAGCGTCATGCCGGAGTTGCGGATCGTTCCGATGCCGCGCCACGCCGCGTCGCACGGTTCAAAATATTTGGATACAAGCGCCTGTGCTTTTTCGTTCCCGCGCGGCGTCACAACGGACGGATAAAGGTTGAGCACACCAGATATGCCGCGTCGCTTGACAAGCGCGAAGATCGCCGCTAGAAGCTGCTCTCCCGCGAAGCCGGCGACCACAAAGGGGAGGCCGAATTTTTCGGACAGGGGGATGAACAGATCACTCCCCGTAACCACGCTCACATGGCCGGGCGCGATCAATCCGTCGATGTTTGTGCTGTTTGCGCACACCCAGTCGATCACGGGCGGCATCGTTTTGAGCGCGGTCAGCAGACGAATGTTTTGGATATCCTTGCGAATTGCTTCGTCGAGCAGGGAAGCGTAGATCGGTGCTGTCGTCTCGAACCCCACAGCCGCAAAAACGTACTGGTGGTGCGGGTCTTCCGCCGCGAAGGACAACACATCCATGGGGGAATACACCATGCGCACATTGCCGCCATGCGCACGCGCATCGTTTAAGCTGCCGTGCGTACCCGGCACGCGAAGCATGTCGCCAAAGGAAACGATCACGTGATCGTCTTGCATGGAAAGCGCGCACAATCGGTCAATGTAGTCGGTCACGGTTACGCAAACGGGGCAGCCGGGGCCGGAGATCAGGCTGATTTGCGGGCTTAACATTCCCGGAATGCCGTTATGCGATATTTCTGCGGTATGCGTGCCGCACACTTCCATCAGCCGCACAGATGGGCCGTCATATTCCCTTAGAAATCGTTTGATGTCCATTACAGCGCTTCCATTTCGCGTAACAGGTTGTTGAGCGCGTCGCTGTCGGATTGCGTCAATTTCTGTAAAACACAGCCCGCGTGCACCAGAACAAAGTCACCGGGGCACACCTCCACCAGACCGGCCTGTGCTTTGATGACATTTCCATTAAAATCCACTGTGGCAAGCGTTCCTTCGACGGAAATAACCTTGCCGGGCATGGCAACACACATTATATTGTACTCCTTTTATTCTCTTGTGCCAGAGCGATCCAAATCTGCCCCAGCGCGATTCCGCCGTCGTTACACGGCACGCGCGAATTGAGATGGACGGAAAAGCCCTCTGCTTCAAGCAAAAAAACGCAACGTTGTGTCAGCAAACGGTTTGCAAAAACGCCTCCTGAAAGGGCAACGCGGTTTTCGCGCGTTTCCGCGCGGATTTGCTTGCACATCGTCAGGACCATCTCCGCGACCGCATAATGGAACCCGAGCGCAAGCTCTTCCTTGCTTGCGTGCGCCTCGATCAGGCTGCGGATGAGCGGAAGACGTGAGGAGATGCGTTTTTTTGCATATTGTTCAACTTCAAAGGAAAGCGGATAGGGCTCCGCGTGGTTTTGTACCGCGCTTAACGCCGCATTTTCAAGCGAGATCGCACACTCTCCCTCATAGCCATTATAGCACTTTATGCCGAGCAGCGCGCTCACCGCGTCGAATAAACGTCCCATACTCGTGCTTTGGACTGTGTTCACGTGAGCGTCAAGCGCGGCGCGAATCAGCGAAAAACGGCGGTCGTCGCTGCAAAGGCCGCACGCGTGGAGATGGCAAAGCGCATTTGCCTGCGCATCCTTTGTATTTTGATCGCCGCCCAAAAGCGCAAGCGGATCGAGATGACCAACGCGTTCAAATTCAGCGTCATGGCACAACAAAAATTCACCACCCCACACCGTGCCGTCCGTCCCATAGCCCGTACCGTCGAACGCCACGCCGATGCAGCCGGAAAGATTGTACTCTGCCATCACGGACGCGATGTGCGCATGGTGGTGCTGCACCTGAAGAAGCGGGATATCCTCTTCCTTACAGAGCGCATGCGCGTACGCGGTGCTGTGGTATGCCTGATGAAGATCGCACACGACGGTACGCGGACGCAGCCCCAGAATGCGCTCCATGTGCGCAAGGTTATTCTTGTAGGAGTGTAATGTATTGTGCTCCTCCAGATCGCCGAAATACTGGCTCGGATAGGCACGGTCTTCGGCGGAAAAACAGAAACACGCCTTCAAATCGCCGCCCATCGCCAGCAGGGGCGCATTTGCGTGTTGTGCAAGCATGATGGGCAGCGGAACATACCCCCGGCTGCGGCGGATGATCTGCGGCCGGCCGCATACGACCCGCGCGACGGAATCGTCTAAAGGAGTTGTGATGCGGCGGGCGTTGCGGAGTACGCCTGCGAGATGGGGGGATTGAAGCGAAATCATGTCCGCGTCTTCCGTAATGATCGGTTCAGAAGACAGGTTCGCGCTCGTTATCACCAGCGGGCCGCACGCGTCGAGCAACAGATGTTGCAGGGGCGTATAGGGCAAAAAAGCGCCGATCATACGGCTTTCGTCGCTCACATTGCCCGCAAACGGATCGTTCCTTTTTTTGAGAAGCACGATAGGGCGGGCGGGGGACAGAAGAAGCGCCTCTTCCTCCGCATCCACAATGCAATGCTCTTTGATGGCGTCAGGCGTGGGAAACATCACCGCAAAAGGCTTTCGTTCCCGCCGCTTGAGCAAACGCAGCCGACGCACGGTTTCTTCGGAATATGGTGAACAGACAAACTGATAACCGCCGATTCCCTTGATGGCAAGGATATTGCCTTCCCGCAAAAGAGTGATTGATCGGGCAAGCGCTTCATCCGCCTCCAATCGGGCCGTGCCCTCATGCAAAATGAGCTGAGGGCCGCAATCGTGGCAGGAGATGGTCTGCGCGTGCCGCCGGCGGTCATTGCCCGCGTATTCCTGCGCACAAGCGTCACACATGGGAAAATCATTCATGGCGGTGGTATGACGGTCGTAGGGCAGGCGTTCCATGATGCTGTAGCGCGGGCCGCATGCCGTACAGCTGATGAACGCATAGCGATGACGGCGGTTGGAGGGATCGTTCATTTCCTTCAAACACGCTTCACACACAGGCAGGTCAGCGGGCAGGATGGGTGCGCCGGTAAGCGCTGATTCGCTTTCAATGATGTGGAATCCCGAAAAATTTCCGTTGGGAACAGGTGTTTGCCGCACATCAAATATCTGCGCGCCGGGCGGACATTGCGACCGAAGGCGATGGACAAAACTGTCCACCGCCTCCGCTGTTGCCGATGCTATGATTTTCACGATGCCCCCGCTGTTGCACACGGTGCCCGCAACGCCAAGCTGCTCTGCTAGACGCGCGACAAAGGGACGGAATCCGATGCCCTGCACCATGCCGAGCACCGTGATCTCAACGGTCATGCCTTATTCTCCCTCGACGCTTTCAATTGCCATTTCCTTGCCAATCTCGCTTGGCTCTCCTTCGGTTCCGCAATGGGGGCATTCAAAATGAAAGGGCTTGCGCACAAACAGCTCGTGACAGTTTGGGCAGCGCAGCATGCTCTTGACCGGGCGCACAGAGATTTCCGCGCCGTCGCAGATCGTGCCGGTGGCGGAGCCTTCAAAGTACATCGCGATGCTGTCGCCCGAAAACCCGGAGTTCTCGCCGATCACCAGATTGATTTTTGTTACCTTTTGATATCCCTTGGCCCTTGCCTCTTCGACCGCATGCTCGATGATGTGGACCGCTTCATGATATTCGTGCATAATGATTACCTTTCTTCTGTTTCATCTGTGATGGGCTGTGAAAAATGTTCCTCATATTTTTCGCCCGCCGGATGCGGATAATTGACCTGCATCATCAGACATTTTTTTGGACAGACCTCCACACAGCAGCCGCACTGAATACAGCCGAAGCGCTCAATCGACCAGCTTTTTTGAACTTTGTCAACGGTGATTGCGGCGGTGGGGCATTTGCGCATACACATACCGCAAAAAATGCATGCGTCAATGTCAATGCCGATCTGCCCGCGCGTGCGCTCAGGATAGTTCCGTGGTTCGAACGGATAGGGGCGGGTGGCGGGCTTGCTGAACAAGTTGGTCATAACCGTTTTGGCAAAATTCATCACGTTCATAGGCTCACCTCTCTGCGCAGCTGATGCACGGATCGATCGTCAATATGAGGATCGGGATATCCGCGAACTGGCAGCCCTTGAGTGTTTCGAGCAGGCCGGGCAGGTTGGCGAATGTGGGCGTGCGCAGCCGGAATCGGTCTAAAAACTTTGTGCCGTTTGCCTTGACATAGTAAATCGCTTCACCGCGCGGCTGTTCGACGCGCATCATATATTCGCCGTCTGGCAGCCCTTTGACGGGGACGGCAATCTCTCCCGCGGGGATTTTTGCCGCTGCCTGACGAATCAGGTCGATGGATTGATAAATCTCGCGGATGCGTACATCGCAGCGTGCGTAGCTGTCGCCGATATCGCTTGTGATGGGCTCAAAATCGAGATCGTCATATGCGGAATACCCAAGCTTGCGCGTATCGCGCTTAATACCGCTCGCGCGCATGAAGGGCCCGGCCGCGCCAAGATCGTGCGCTTGCTGCTTTGTGAGAAAGCCGACATCCTTTAAGCGGCTTGCGACAGCGTAGTCGTCGAGAAACGCATTTGAAAGGGGTCTCAGATCGTTTTCGATTCCCTTGAACACCTCGAGAAACTGATCAAGCATCGCGGTATCCATATCCTTGCGCTGTCCGCCGATCTTGTTGACCGAGAAAATGACACGTCCGCCGGTGGAGTATTCAAACATATCCAGTATCTTTTCGCGCATGCGCCACGTCTGCATAAATAGGCTTTCGAAACCAAACGCGTCCGCAAGAAGCCCGAGCCACAGCAAATGACTGTGTATACGGGACATTTCACACCAGATGGTACGCAGATAATTCGCGCGGGCGGGAAGTTCGACACCCATGATGTGCTCGATCGCTTCGCAATAGCCCATACCATGCATGAAGCTGCAAATACCGCAAACGCGCTCCGCGACATATACGTATTCCTGAAAATCCTTCTTTTCCACCAGCTTTTCGAGTCCCCTGTGGATGAAGCCGATGGAGGGGATCGCCTCTACGACCTTTTCATCCTCCAGCACCAGATCAAGGTGGATCGGCTCCGGCAATACCGGGTGCTGCGGCCCGAAGGGTACAATGCTGCGTTTTGGCATTCTGATTTCTCCTTTTGATACAAAGCATGCCGTCTGTTTGCTGGCATGCGGTCATATTTTATTTGTAAGGCGTTTTTTCCTTGATACGGTACAGATTGCCATGATAATTGAGCGTCATCAGCTTGATGTTGATGCCAAAGAGATCGTGAATCTCGTTTTCATACAAAAACGCCGGTTCGTAGATGTTGCTGATGCTTGTAACCTCTGTTCCCGGGGCAATGTGCATTCGCAAATTCACAAGCTCGTAATCTTTTCCAAAAGAGTAGGTGAGCTCGTATTCGTTTTCTATTTTCGTGGCGCATATCTGCACCAGACGATAGTGATCATATTTCAGATTCAGGACCTCTGACACCAAGCTGCCCGGCCCGATTTTAACGATTTTATCACTTTGCATATATTTATGCCTCCCTCCGTTCTTTCGCATGCATATCAGCGCGCTTTTCATCAAGCAGGGCGACGGCTTCTACCACGCCGTCGATGATGGCCTCCGGACGCGCCGCACAGCCGGGAACATAGATATCCACAGGAATCGTCGTATCCACACCCCCAAGCATATTATAGCAATCCTTAAAGATACCGCCGCTGCACGCACAGATGCCGACGGCAACCACAACCTTGGGGGAGGGCATTTGCGCATAAAGCTGTTCGACGACAGGCTTGCACTGCGCGTTGATGCCGCCGGTGATCAGAAGGATATCCGCATGTTTGGGATTCCCCGTATTGATGACACCGAACCGCTCCACATCGTAGACGGGGGTCAGGCAGGCGAGAACCTCGATATCGCAGCCGTTGCAGCTTGAGGCGTCATAATGCAGAAGCCACGGCGATTTGGAAACGTTGAACATGATTGTACCTCTCTTAGCATAAACGCGCTATTTTACGAGCGCGAGGATCATCAAATTTGTGCAGCCTGCGATGAGCGTTACCAGCCATGCCGATTTCAGCATGTTTTGCCACTTCATGCGCGGGAATACGTTGTCGATCAGAATCTCCAGAAAATATGCGGCGGCACATACGCCGACGCCAATGAGAATGCTCCACCACGGACTATATACCACAAACAAGCCGACAACGCCCAGCAGAAAGATGTTTTCATACCAGTGTGCGATTTCTACCAGCCCGAGTATGTTGCCCGAAAGCTCGGTTGTGAGTCCACGCACCATTTCCTGATGCGCGTGGTGCGAGGTGCTCAGATCAAAGGGAGACTTGCGGAACTTGATTGTGAGGATATATAAAAATCCAGCAAAAATCCCCGGCAGATAGAAAATCGCGGGCGTACTATGCGTCACAAGCTCCGCGACGCCAAACGTACCCGTGCCGATGTAAAAGCCTATGGCAACGAGAAGCACCATGGGTTCGTATGCCATCACCTGCAGCAATTCGCGCTGTGAGGCCATTGCACTGAATGACGAGTTTGTGGAGCTGGCAGACATGATGAAAAAGATTTCCGCAAGCGTGAGCGCAAAAAATACGAGCAGCAGATCACCGCCCCAAAAGAAGAGCGCTCCGGTGAACACGGTGAAGAGCAGAAATCCGACCACGAGAAAATCCTGTATGCGGTTGACGATGATCGACTGCTTGTGAAACAGTTTGAAAATATCGTAGAAAGGCTGCAGCAAGGGCGGCCCCTGCCGTCCCTGCATGCGTGCGGTGATTTTACGATCACAGCCTTGCAACAGGCCGCCGAGGAAGGGTGCCAATATGATATACAAAAGCATGCTTAGAATTTGCCAGTTCATTATACCGCCCCCCCGATCGTTACAATCATCAAAATTACGGTCGCGGCCGCGGAAAGGATGAGGGACAGATTCAATATCTTATGCTCGCCGAACAAACTGCCCATATACCAATTGGTAAGGTACATTTGCTTGGGATTGCCGAAGGAATCTGTAAAACTGCGGTCGTCGCCGCGGTTGATGCCGCCCATGTAGGACAGGACAACCTTGTTGTTTTTGCTGATGGGCAGAAAACGTACGGCGATGGGCAACAGGGCGATCAGAACGAGCATCATGATCATGATGGTGAGATTGCCCGGCCCGATGATGGGCGGCATGGTGATGAGAAACATGCCGGACAGGAACGGTTCGATGAAATAGGTGGAAAGCAAGGGAAAGGTGAAGCACAAAGCTACCATGATCACGCTGTGCAGCAAAAGGGAAAACCATTCGCTCTTTTTGGTGATGTCCCTAATGGAGCTTGAGTTGTGATGCATGGAAACGAGCGTTCCCAGCCATTTTGTCCAATAAAACAAGGTGGTTGCGCTGCCAAAAATCAAAAAGATGACCAGCAAGATGCTGTTGGAATCGACAAATGCCTTTAACGCGGCCCATTTGGAGATAAGCATGCCAAACGGAGCCAAGAACATGCCCGCGATCCCGATGATCATGACATAAGCGAGGCGGGGCAGCTTGATGATCAGCCCGTGCATATCCTCGATGTTGCGGCTGCCTAAACTGTTTTCCACTGCGCCCACGGAAAGAAACATCAAAGATTTTGAGACGGCGTGGAAGATCATCAGCAAAATACCTGCCCAAACTGCTTCGTACATACCCACCCCCGCGCACGCGGTGATCAGGCCGAGGTTGGATACAGTGGAATAGGCAAGCACTTTTTTTCCGTCGCTCTGGGAAATGGCAAGCAGAGACGCAACGAAGAAGGTGAAGCCGCCGATCGTTGTTACCATCAACCCTGCGAGGTTGCCGAAGAGGGAAGGAGCAAGGCGCAGCAATAAGAACACCCCCGCCTTTACCATCGTGGCGGAGTGCAACAGTGCGCTTGTGGGCGTTGGGGCGACCATCGCGCCGAGCAGCCAACCTGAGAAGGGAAGCTGTGCGCTCTTTGTGAGACCCGCAAACGCGAGCAAAATCACGGGAATGATGACAAAGGTTGTTGTGGAGCCGACCGCAACAAGATTTTGCAGGTCGGCGATATGCACGTTCAAAACGCTGTATACAATGGCAATCGCAAAGGCAAGGCCTCCCAAAAGATTCATCCACAGGGCTTTGAACGAATTTTTCATTGCCTCGTTTGTTTGGTTATACCCGATGAGCAGGAAGGAACAGATGCTTGTGATCTCCCAAAAGAAATACATCCACATGAGGTTGTTGGAAAACACAAGGCCAAACATCGCGCCTAAAAATACAAAAAGCATGGCAAAGAAGAAGGAGCGTCTGTCCTTGAATTCTGTGTGATGCTCTTTATAATCCTTCATATAACCCATGGCGTATACGCAGATCAAACAGCCGACAACGCCGATGATGAGACACATAACGATTGTGAGGTTATCAGAAAAAATGTGCGGGGCAGGGATGATGCCTGCACCGCTGCCAAGCTCGAGCCATGTAATGAGGCCGGTTTGTACAATGGAGAGGATCGCGCAGTAATACTTTTTGTGCTTGAAGCTGTAATAGCAGACGAGGGCAACGAGCAGCCACTCGATCACAAGGATCGTCGTATCGAGCGCATGCGTTTCAGGAAGAAACGACACGGTGTGCCCGATGGCGAGGCTTTCCACCGTAAAATAAATAACGCCCGCAACAATCAGCGCGCAGAATGCGAACAATGTATATTTGCGGACAGGCGTTCCTTTTCGCATAAAGGAAAGGATGAGTGCGGCCGCAAACGGAAATAAAATCAAGAATGCAATAATCGTCAAAAAAATGCCCCCTCAAAGCCAATGCGCAACTACGTGACAGCTGCGCAAAGATATGATTTTATTCGGTATATTTTGTAAAAACCATATCAATCATACTGCACAATATTTGCTATGTCAATCAATTTCATTGCAGGGGATTCGGGAAGAACGGAGCAAAAAACGATAAAAAGGATGAAAAAAGCACTTCCTATTTATAATACATTACATTTCGAACAATTTTAACGACAGGTTTGAAAACGAGGAGCAATTCCTGTATAATTGAAGCGACACTTGAGAAAAGGAGCAAAACCAGTTGGAAAAAATGATTATGCCCATGGTGGCGTTGAGGGGACTTGTGATCTTCCCCTATATGGTATTGCATTTTGACGTAGGCAGGGAAATGTCGGTTGCCGCAGTGGAAGAATGCGTAACGCAGGGGCAGGAGATATTCCTTGTGACCCAAAAGGATCTGAAGATCGAGATGCCCGAGCGCAAGGACGTTCACAGCATCGGGACCATTGCAAAGGTGAAACAGGTGCTGAAGCTTCCGGGAGACACGCTGCGCGTGCTTGTGGAGGGGGAACGCCGCGCGAAGCTTTTGCGGTTTGCGTCGCGCGAACCATTTTTGCAGGCCGAGGTGGAAGCGATTCCGGAGGAGAGCCACGACGATCCCGCAAAGGAGATCGTAAAAGAGGCGTATATGCGTCGGGTGACGGAGCTTTTTGAACGTTTTGCCGCGCTTGGCGCGCGCATTCCCGGGGAAACGCTTTTTACTGTGAGCGAGGTGGAAGACCCCGGAAAATTTACGGATATGATCGCGTCGAGCGTAACGCTTAAGCTGGACGACAAGCAGCGCGTGCTCGATTGCATCGATGAGCTCGAGCGTCTGCAGCTTGTGATGAGCATTTTGAAAAAGGAGATCGATATCCTTGAAATCGATAAGGAGATCGCGTCTTCCGTAAAACGGCAGATTGATAAATCGCAGCGGGAGTATTTTTTGCGCGAGCAGATGAAGGTCATCCAGCGAGAGCTTGGAGAGACGGAAAATGACGAGGACGAGATCGAAGAGCTGCGCAAAAAGATTAAAGAGCTGCCGCTTTCCGAGGAAGCACGCACCAAAGCGGAAAAGGAGCTGACGCGCATGGCGCGCATGTCCTCCGGGTCGCCGGAGGTCAGTGTGCTGCGCAACTATATCGACTGGATCGTCGGGCTGCCGTGGGGCGTAGAGACAAAGGACAACATGGACCTGAAGCACGCGCGCACAGTGCTTGACAAGGACCACTACGGCCTCGATAAGGTGAAGGACCGCATCATTGAGTTTTTGGCGGTGCGCAAATTGAAAAATGATATGCACGGGCCGATCCTGTGTTTGGCGGGCCCTCCCGGCGTGGGCAAAACGTCGATCGCGCATTCGATCGCGCGGGCGCTGGATAAAAAGTTTGTGCGTATGTCTCTCGGCGGCGTGCATGACGAGGCGGAGATACGCGGACACCGCCGCACCTACATCGGCGCGATACCGGGGCGGATCATTACGTCCATCAAGCAGGCGGAAAGTATGAATCCGCTGTTTTTGCTCGATGAGATCGATAAGATGTCGAGCGATTTTTGCGGCGATCCGGCATCGGCGATGCTGGAGGTGCTGGACCCGGAGATCAACAACACATTCCGGGATCACTACCTCGATATTCCGTTCGACTTATCCAAGGTCATGTTTATCACGACGGCAAACGACATCAGCACCATCCCGCAGCCGCTTTACGACAGGATGGAGATCATCAACATCGACAGCTATACGGATGTGGAGAAGCTGAACATCGCAAAAAAACATCTGGTTGCCAAGCAGGCGAAGGAGCACGGCTTAAAGCCGTCCTCTGTGCGCATCAGCGATCCTGCCTTGATGGACATCATCCATAAATATACTGCGGAAAGCGGTGTGCGGAGTCTGGAACGCGAGATCGCTACCATTATGCGCAAATCCGCCGCGAAGGTGGTGGCTGAGGACGTGGAAAAAATATCCATTACGCAGAAGAACCTGAAGGATTACCTTGGCATCGCCAAGCGCAGTGAGACGAACGTGATGAAGCGCGATACTGTGGGTGTGGTGACAGGGCTTGCGTGGACGGCGGTCGGCGGACAGACGATGCCCATCGAGGTGACGGTGATCCCCGGGACAGGGAAAATGGAGCTGACCGGACAGCTTGGGGATGTGATGAAGGAATCCGCGAAGACGGGTATTTCCGTGGTGCGCGCGATGAGCGGGAAGCTGAAATTCCCCAAGGACATCAATGAAAAAACGGACCTGCACATCCATGTGCCGGAGGGGGCGATTCCAAAGGACGGGCCTTCTGCGGGGGTGACGATGGTGACGGCGCTTGTTTCCGCGATCACGAATCGTCCGGTGCGCTGCGACGTTGCAATGACGGGCGAGATCACGCTCACGGGCAGGGTCTTAAAAATTGGCGGCATCAAGGAAAAGGCGCTTGCGGCGCTTCGGGCGGGCATCCATACGATCATTCTTCCGCGCGACAACGAGCGGGATTTGGAGGAGCTGCCGGAATCGGTGCGCGATCAGCTCGAATTCATCTTTGCGACAACGGTGGACGATGTGTTGAAGCATGCACTTGTGACGGAGAGAAAATAAGTGGACATCAAAAAAGTCAGTTTTTATAAAAGTATGAAAAAGGTCTCCGACTACCCGAACGAAGGGCAGCCGGAGATTGCTTTTGCGGGAAAATCGAATGTGGGTAAATCCTCGCTGATCAATTATCTGGCGAACAATTCAAAGCTGGCGTATGTCAGCAAGCAGCCGGGGAAGACGCGCCTGATCAATTATTTTTTTGTGAACGATGCGTTCTACCTTGTAGACCTGCCGGGTTATGGATACGCGCGGGTATCCAAGGCGGAGAAGGATTCGTGGGCGGAGATGATGGAGGCTTATTTTGAAGCGGCAAAGCATCTTCGCGCGCTTGTTATTTTGGTCGACATCCGGCACAAGCCGACGAGTGATGATTTACAGATGATCGAGTGGGCGGCGCATTTTAAAATCCCGTTTCTTGTTGCGGCCACAAAGGCGGACAAAATTGCGAAATCGAAGCGCTACCATTACACGGTGCAGATGGCAAAACACATCGAGGAGGCAGTGGACCTCGATATGGAATTTATGATCGTTCCCGTTTCCGCGTCAGGAAAATTTGGAAAAGAAAAGGTGCTCGATTACATTGAGATGATGACAAAGCCGCAGGAGGACGCGGAATGAACGTGTTCGCAATCGGCGACCTGCATTTGTCGAACGCGCAGCCAAAAGCGATGGATATTTTTGGTGCGCATTGGAACAACCATTTTGGAAAAATCAGCGAGGATTGGATTGCGCGGGTGGGTACTGAAGACGTGGTGCTCATTCCCGGCGACATCAGCTGGGCGATGAAGATGGAGGATGCGCAGCCCGACCTCGACGCGATCTGCGCTCTGCCAGGGAAGAAGATCATGATCAAAGGGAATCACGATTTCTGGTGGGGTTCGATGGCAAAGGTGAATGCGATGCTGACAGGGGAAGCCCATATTTTGCAAAATAATTGCCTCGTTGTGGGGGATTATGTCTTTTGCGGAACGCGCGGCTGGATGTTTCCGCAGGACACGGGATTTTCGGAAAGCGACAGAAAGATATATGAACGGGAGAAAATACGCCTGCAGCTTTCCCTCGACGCGGCAAAAAAGCATCCCGGAAAAGAAAAGATCGTGATGATGCATTATCCGCCGATCTATCAGAACGTGAGGGATACGGAATTTGCAAACATCCTCGAGCGGGAGGGCGTAAGCGAGGTGGTGTTCGGGCACCTGCACGGAGATGTTTTACGCAGCATAAATCTGACTGATTTTAAGGTAGGAGCCGTCAATTACAATCTGGTTTCCGCAGACTATTTGGATTTTCGTTTGAAGCAGATCCGCTGACCGACCCAAAACTGCATAGAATGAATGAAAAAGCAGCGAAAAATGATTTGCTGCTTTTTTCTTTTTGTGCGCGAAAATGCTTGCATAATGGTGGGGATAATGATAAAATTTGAATAAAAGTGGTGAAAAGTGGTTAAAAGTGGTGGAAAGGAGGTTCTTGCGGCAGTGCTGATCGGTGAATACACACACAATTTAGACGCCAAAGGCAGAGTGTTTATGCCGGCAAAATTCCGTGACGATCTTGGCGAAAGCTTTATCGTGACGCGGGGAGTCGGGAAATGTTTGTTTGTGTTTTCGCTGGAGGAGTGGTCGAATTTTTCCGGCAAGTTAAAAGATTTGCCGGTATCCGACGTTGCCGCACAGAGCTTTACGCGTATGTTGTTTGCAAGCGCATGCGAATGCGAGGGCGACAAGCAGGGGCGCATCCTTCTTCCGCAACGGCTGCGCGACCACATCGGCGCAACCAAGGAAACGGTGATCATCGGCGTGATGACACGCGCAGAGATATGGTCTAAAGAGGGCTGGGAGGAATACAACGACAGCGCGTATAAGGACTATGAGGAAACGCTGGCCAAACTGGCGGAGCTTGGCATATGAGCGGCCACGTGCCGGTGCTGTACCGGAAAACACTGGACGCTTTAAACTTGGAAAACGGCAAGGTGATCGTGGACGGGACGCTGGGCGGCGCGGGCCATGCGCAGGGCATCTTAGAGCGCATTTCGCCGGATGGAAGATTGATCGGAGTCGACAAGGACGCGGCGGCGATCGAACGCTGCACAAAGCGTCTCAAGCGATATGAGGCGCAGATCACGCTTGTGCACAGTGACTTCAAGCGGATTCGCGAGGTGTTGGAGCAGGCGGGCGTCAGCGAGATCGACGGGGCAGTGCTCGACCTCGGAGTTTCTTCCTTCCAACTGGATGAAGGGGAGCGCGGATTTTCCTACAACGAGGACGCGCCGCTCGATATGCGCATGGACAGAGACAACGTCTTTTGCGCACACAACGTCGTCAACGAATACAGCGAAGAGGACCTGCACAGGATCATCCGCGAATACGGAGAGGAAAAATGGGCGGCGCGCATTGCGCAGTTCATCGTGAAAGAGCGAAAACTCAAGAGCGTCGATACGACGGGGCAGCTCAGTGAGATTATCAAGAAAGCAATTCCGGCGGCAGCGCGCCGGGATGGACCGCATCCCGCAAAGCGAACGTTTCAGGCCATCCGCATCGAGGTGAATGGAGAGCTTGCCGGGCTCGAGAGGGCTATCGAGGAATATGTATCTGTTTTGAAGAGCGGAGGACGGCTTGCCATCATCACATTCCACTCGCTGGAAGATAGGATCGTTAAGCAGACCTACAAACGGCTGTTTGACCCTTGTGAATGCCCGAGGGATTTCCCGGTGTGCATTTGCGGGAAGGAAAGCCAGATCAAAATCATTACAAAAAAACCGGTTTTGCCGGACGACGAGGAACTACAGGAAAACCCACGCGCAAGAAGTGCCAAATTGCGGGTGGCAGAAAAACGATAGGCAGAAGGAACGGACATGAACGCGATACCTCAGAAAGCATACCACAATTATGAAAGAATTCAGCTCCCGCGTGCGAGTGCACAGGACAGGGGGCGTATTTCTGATATGGAAGCATACCGCTTGCAGAAGGTTGCCGCAGAACGCCGCCGACTGGCACAGCAGGATGCAAGCAGCGCGCCGCGTCGCGTGGGCACAGAGCAGCAAAGGCGACCGGTACAAACTGCGCAGAGAAGACAAGTGCAGGCCACGCAAAGAAGACAGGTGCAAAACACACAGGCAAGGCAGGATGTCCGCAGCAGGGACGAAGCGCAAGGGGAGCGGTATCGAATTCGCCAGACGGGTGTACAGAACATCGTTGGCGGAAGACGGCTTATGCCCGCTTATGAAGGTGCGCAGTCGTATGACGCTTATAACGATAGAAGAGAATATGCGGGAGCACCTGCGTATCGTGAACAGCCGCGCAGAAATGCGCAGCGCTACGAACGGACAAGCAGTGCACGTCCGCGTCAGGCAATGAATTACGGCGGATATGCGAAACCGCGCAGCTATGAGCGCAACAATCAAATCGAGAACACGGCATACAACGATGTAAAGCCCATCGCGGTGGAGTATGTGAGCCCACGCAAAAAGGGAGTTGTTTCCACAATTCTTCTGATCGCTGTTGTTTTCGCGATCCTTTCCGGGCTGGTGATCCGCTATGCGACGATCAGCAACCTGAGCTACACAAACGCGCAGATTCAGTCGCAGAATGCGGCGCTGCAGGACGAGTTGGACAAGATAAAGATGGAGAACGCCCTGAAAGAAGATTTGAACGGCATTCAGGAAAGGGCGACGCAGCTTGGGATGTATTACCCGAAGGACCAACAGATCGAGTATCTGGAGCAGGATGCGGCGGATATGGCGAATCCTTCGTCAGTGAACACGCTACAGCAAACGGTCGCACAGGACGAAACGCAGCAGACTTCCGCGCAGCAAAGCGGAGCGCTCGATGGGATCAAAACCTTTTTTGCGGACCTCATGGAGGCTGTGGGGGGCTGGTTTGGAAAATGATAAGGAGTTAGACGCTTGGCAACCTCTCATGTAATCGTCACACGGAAAAGACTGCTGGTATTGCTGATCATATTGATCGTTTTGATTATCCTGCTCATGACGCGAGTGGGATATTGGTCTTTATGGAAAGGCGACTGGCTGAAGGTGCAGGCGGAGCAGCAGTGGGTAAAGGATACTGAGGTGAGCGCAAAGCGCGGATCGATCATGGACCGCAACCAGCAGATGCTCGCGCAGAGCGCGGCAGCGGACACCGTTGTGCTTCTGCCGGAAAAAATTGCAAAGGCTGAAAATGCCAACGCGATCGCGGACCAGCTTTCGCAGATACTTGGGATGGATCGCAATGAAATCTACACAAAGGCGACCGATTCGAAGAAAAAAGAGATTTGGCTGAAACGGCAGGTTACGCTGGAGCAATCGAACGCGATCGAGGCACTCAACTTAAAGGGCGTTGCGTTTCGTGATGATGTGAAGCGGTTTTATCCAAATAAGGATTTTGCGTCTCAGGTGATCGGATACACCAATATGGACGGTGTGGGGCAGACAGGCATCGAAAAACGCTACAACACGACGCTTGCTGGGCGTTCGGGCCGACAGGTGGCGGAAACGGCCAAAGACGGCAGCGGCGTTCCAAACGGACAGGAGATGCAGATTCAGCCGCAGGACGGATTGAACGTGGTACTGACGGTTGACGAAATCACGCAGAGCTTTCTGGAAAGCGCATGCAAAAAGCTTTATGAAGCGCAATCGCCTGAGAGTGTGCAGGGGCTTGTGCTGGATGTGACCAACGGGGAAGTGCTGGGCATGGCAAATCTGCCGGAGTTTGATTTAAATTCTCCTCCGCGCGAAGATGCGGCGGCACTGAGTGCTTTGTCCGTCAATAATATCACCGCCACCCCTTACGAGCCGGGAGATGTTTTTACATTGTTCACAACGGCGGCGGCAATCGACAGTGGGAACGTCGCGGGAGAATATACATGCAACGGATTTGCGACATTGGGCGGAGAGATCATATCATGCAGCGCCGCACACGGTACGCAGGATGTTGGGAAGGTGCTGGCGGATCATTGCAGCGTGGGCGCGGCGACGCAGGCGGACGCGATGCAGAAGGAAACGTTTTATCAGTATTTAAAGGGATTTGGGTTTGGGCAAAGGACAGGGATCGACCTTTCAAGCGATACGGCAGGGGATGTGATGGGAAAGCGTTATGCGCGCGACGCCAATGTTGCGATGATGGGCGCGGGCGAGAGCATGAAGGTTTCCCAAATACAGCTTGCGAGTGCGGCTGCTTCGCTCGTCAACGGCGGGACGCTTTACACCCCAAAGATGGTTTTGGGACTTTCGGACGCGGATGGAAATATGACGGAAAAATATGACCCGCAGGCGAAGGGGCAGACAGTTTCAGCGGACACGGCAACACAGCTGAGAGGATTTATGCAGAGCATGGCGCAATCGGACAAAGGGATACAGATTCCCGGATATGCCGTCGGGATCATGTATGGATCGTCGCAATATTATCAGGATGGCGCGGCGGTGCAGGACAAAGAAGTATCGACCTATATTGCGTATGCGCCTGCCGACAACCCAAAATATATGGTCATGATCACCGCGACCGGCGTTGCGAAAACGGAAAACAGTGCGACTATATGTGCACCATATGTACAAGAAACGCTGACGGGCGCTCTGAAAAACGGAAACATCATGCCGGATGAAAATGTCCGGGGACAAGAAAAGGTGACGCTGCCCAACCTTGTGGGCATGGATTTGCAAACGGCACGCGATACGCTGGCGGGTCTTCGTTTGCAGGCTTCCTTTGATGGGAGTGGCACCGTGCAAAGCCAGATGCCGGAAGCGGAAACAGAAGTTTATCAAAACAGTGCGGTACAGCTTGTGATGGAGACAAAAACGACGCAGCCGCCATCTGAGGACAAAGCGGTCGTGCCCGATTTTCAGGGCATGAGCATAACAGAGGCGCGCGATGCGGCAATCGCCTCCGGTCTTATTTTCGTCGTGCGGGGAGATGGGAAAGCGCAAAGTCAATCGCTGGCGGCAGGCTCACAGGTGGAAAAGGGAAGCACGGTGGTCGTGGAGTTCAAACTACAAATTGCGTCCGGACAGTAGAACGATACAACATTTTGTGGTATAATAAAATCCGAATTTCGGGAGGATACGGAAAATGAATCTGAAAGAGCTGTTTCACGGCATGAGCTGTGAGCTATATGGCGACAAAGAAACGGAGGTCAGGGATCTCCAGTATGATTCGCGCAGCGTGCACAGGGGAGACTTGTTCTTTTGCATTTCCGGTTTTGCCGAGGATGGACATAAATACGCGCCGGATGCGGTAAAGAAAGGTGCGGCGGCGCTCGTTGTTACGGAGCGTCTGGACGACATCGATATCCCGCAGGTCGTCGTGAAAAATGACCGGGAAGCGATGGCGTTTGCCGCTTGCCGTTTTTTCAATTACCCCGCACGCCGCATGAAGATGATTGGCGTGACAGGAACAAACGGAAAAACGACGACGACTTATATGATCAAAGCGATTGCAGAGCAGGCCGGAATGAAGGTGGGGCTCATTGGCACGATCCAAAACATGATCGGCGACAAGGAGATTCATACCGAGCGTACAACGCCGGAATCCATCGATTTGCAGAGGTTGCTTTGCCAGATGGCGGACGAAGGCTGCGAAGTGCTTGCGATGGAAGTGTCCTCGCATTCCCTCGTGCTGAAGCGGGTATATGGGATCGATTTTGATATTGGGATATTCACCAACCTCACGCAGGATCACCTTGATTTTCATGAGACGTGGGACAATTACATTCAGGCCAAGAGCATGCTGTTTGAGCAGTCTGAAATTTCAGTCATCAACATTGACGACGACAGTGCCGCCTACATGATGGGCGCGGCCAAGCGCGAAGTGATGAAGTACAGCGTGCTGCAGCCCATTCAATACGCGGCCAAGGATGTGGAGATCACGCACGAAAAAACGAAGTTTGCGGTGGAGGTAGATGGAAGAGACCTGCACATTGAAATCGGCATCCCGGGTTATTTCACCATATATAACGCGATGGGGGCGATCGTCGCGGCAAACGCGGCGGGGATCGACGGCTATTGCATCGAGCAGGGCCTCAAAAAAATGAAGCCGGTGGCGGGGCGGTTTGAACCGCTCGATACACACGGACGGGAGTTTAGCCTCATCCTCGATTACGCGCATACGCCGGACAGCCTGAAAAATGCGCTGGACACAGCGAAAAGCTTTGCCACCGCGCGCGTGGTGACGATCTTTGGGTGCGGCGGCAACCGGGATTCATCAAAACGGGCGATGATGGGACGGATTGCGGGAGAACGTTCCGATTTCACGATCATCACCTCCGACAACCCCAGATTTGAGGAGCCTGCGGCAATCATGGCGCAGATCGAAGAGGGCATGAAGGAGACCGATGGAGAATATATTTGCATTGAAAATCGCAGGGAAGCGATTGAATATGCGATCCGCAACGCAAAGAAGGACGACGTGATTCTGCTGGCAGGAAAAGGCCATGAGGATTATCAGGAAATAAAAGGCGTCAAGCATGACTTTGACGAAAAGGTCGTTGTGGAAGAGATCATGAGCAGGATTGCGCCTGTCAAGAAATAAACTGAACCGAGGGGAACACGCTCCATGAATTTTATGATATACATGCTGCTGACGATCATTGTTGCGTTTTTGATCACGTTTGTGGCTTCAAAAATTCTCATTCCTTTATTGAAGCGCGCGAAGGCAGGGCAGCACGTGCGCGACGATGGTCCGCAGACGCATCTGGTGAAGGAAGGAACGCCCACGATGGGCGGCATCGCGATGATGGTGGGAATCATTGCCGCGAGCTTTGTTTTCTCGTCGGGGGACATCAAATATACGCTGTTTTCCGTGATTACGGTTTTGGCTTTCGCGCTGATCGGTTTTTTGGACGATGGGCTCAAACTGTTCAAAAAGCGCTCGCTTGGTTTGCGCGCGTGGCAAAAGATTGTTTTTCAGCTCGTTGCGGCGGCGATCGTCGCGTGCCTGGCATACTTTTGGTTGGGGATCGATTTTGTGCAGATACCCGTCACAGCGGACAAATGGTCGATGGGCATTGGTTTTATTCCGTTTACGATGTTTGTACTGATTGCGATGGTGAACAGTGTAAACCTGACGGATGGGCTGGATGGCCTTGCGACGGGGCTGACGCTCATCAATTCCGGCACGTTTCTGCTGATGTTTTTGATGAGTATGATCGGTGCGGTGAGCCTTGTTGGGATAACAGGGATGAGCGCGGGAGCGGGAGACATATTCAATTTGACGATGTTTACGGCTGCGATCACCGGATCGTGCCTCGCGTTTTTGTACTTCAACGCGCACCCTGCCAAAGTGTTTATGGGTGATACTGGTTCGTTTGCACTGGGTGCGGCGCTCACAGCGGTGGGGATTGCCTCCGGATTGCAGTTATTTCTTGCGATCATGGGCTTTATGTTTGTGCTTTCCGCAGTGTCCGTCATCATACAGGTGGGCTCATTCAAACTGCGGGGGAAACGCGTGTTTCGCATGGCGCCGCTGCATCATCACTTTGAGCTGGGCGGAGCCAGTGAAACAAAGGTGGTCGCGGGGTATATGGTTGCGACGATTTTGTTGGGGATCGGAGCATGGTTGTTGTTTTTCATCTCGTTATAAGTACGCTTCGGGAGGCCTACTATGGATTACAAAAATAAGAAGGTGCTGGTGATTGGCATGGCGAAAAGCGGGGTTTCCTCTGCGGCGTTGCTGTGCAAGCTGGGCGCGGACGTCACCATATATGATGTGAAAAAGGCGGAGGATTTACCGGAAAACGCGCTTGCTGAGCTGAAAGGGTATTCCTATCGGGATATGCTTGGGAAAGACCCCATCGATCTGATCGACGAGATGGATGTTCTTGTTTTGAGCCCGGGCGTACCGCTGGGTCTGCCGTTTATACGTAAGGCATATGAGCTGAAAAAGATGGTCATTGCTGAAATAGAGTTGGGGTTTGCCGTTTCCAAGGCTGACTTTATCGCGATTACAGGAACGAACGGGAAGACGACCACGACGGCTTTGACCGGAGAAATTTTTAAGAATGCAGGCATTCCCACGCATGTGCTGGGCAATATTGGCGTACCGATCACGCAGGAAGCGATGAAAACAAAGCCGGGAGACGTTGTGGTCGCAGAGACTGCGGCGCTGCAGCTCGATACGATCGTGGATTACCACCCCAGAGAAAGCGCGATCCTCAATATTACGGAGGATCATCTGGACCGTTACGGCACGATGGAGAACTATATTGCCGCCAAGGCAAAAATTTTCAAAAATCAGGGACCGGAAGATTACTGTGTGCTGAATTATGACAATGCGCTTGTCAGGGATATGGCGGATGAGATCAAGGCAAAGGTGATTTGGTTCAGCGCGGATCACGAGGTGGAGAACGGAGCGTTTGTACGCGAAGCTAATATTTGCTTTCGACTCGACGGCAAGGAAACGAAGATACTTCCGGTGCAGGAGGTGCGCATCCCGGGGCATCATAATCTGGAAAACGCTCTCGCGGCAACGGCGCTCGCGTGTCTTTACGGAATAAAGACCAATGTGGTGGCGCACACGCTGCGCACCTTCCCGGGCGTTGAGCACAGGATCGAATTTGTTAGGACGGTGAACGGCGTTACGTTTATCAATGATTCCAAGGGCACGAACACGGATGCGACGGAAAACGCGATCCGGGCGATGACGGCGCCGACCGTGCTGATTTTGGGTGGATATGACAAAAAGAGCGACTTTGTGCCGCTTTACCGCGCGTTTACCCCGATGATCAAGGCTGTGATCGTGCTGGGGGACACGGCCGGCAAGCTGATCGAGGCGGCGGAGCAGTGCGGATACCAGAACTACATCCGGGCGAACGGCTTTGAGGACGCGGTATTGAAGGCTTACAGCATTGCAGATGAGGGAGACAATGTGCTGCTTTCACCCGCATGCGCAAGCTGGGATATGTTTCAAAATTTTGAGGAGCGGGGACGTATTTTTAAGGAAATCGTAAATGGACTTTGAGCATGCAGAAAAAAAGCATTTTACAAAAAGGCTCGATTGATTATTCTTTGCTGATCGTGACGCTGATTTTGATCGCGTTTGGGCTCATCATGGTGTTCAGCGCGAGCTATTATATGGCACAGGCCTCGAAGGACTACGATTACGATGGGCTGTACCTATTCAAAAAGCAGCTGTTTGGTGCGGCGCTCGGCCTTGCGGTCATGATCTTTTTGGCGTTTTTCGACTATAAGAAGCTGTATAAGCTGCGTTATGTCTTTCTCGTGATTGCCGGCGTATTACTGATCGCGGTGCTGCTGCCCGGGGTGGGAGTCGAATTGAACGGCTCTTCGCGGTGGCTGCGGATTGCGGGATTCAGCGTGCAGCCTGCGGAGATCGCGAAGTTTGCGCTGATCATCTTCATTGCCGCATCCGTTTACATGAACCGGAAGCGGATGGACACCTTTCGGTACGGACTCGTGCCGCCGCTCATCATGCTTGTGCCGCTCTGTCTGCTGCTGTTTAAACAGCCGAACTTTTCGGCGATCGTCGTGCTGTGCGCGCTCACCTTCATCATGGTGTTTGTGGGCGGTGCAAAGGGCTGGCATCTTGCGGCAATCGGCGGCGTTGGCGTAGTGCTGCTTTTGATCGTCATGATGCTTGGAGATTATCGCGTGGATCGTGTGGATACCTTTATGGATCCGTGGAAGGATCCGACGGGCAAGGGGTATCAGGTGATTCAGGCGCTTTATGGAATCGGCTCGGGCGGTCTTTTTGGCCAAGGGATCGGCAATGGCACCCAAAAGCTTTCATGGCTTCCCTATGGGGAGTCGGATTTCATATTTTCGATCATTACGGAGGAACTGGGTCTGATTGGTGCAGTCGTGCTGCTTGCCCTCTTTATTTTTCTGATCTACAGGGGGATCAAAGCAGCGGCGACCGCGCCGGATTTGTTTGGCACGATGGTCGCGACAGGCATCGTCACGCTCATTGGCTTGCAGGTCATTGTCAATGTGGGGGTAGTGACGGCGTCGCTGCCGCCTACGGGCGTATCGCTGCCGTTTATCAGCTACGGGAGTTCCTCACTGGTCATTTTTATGGCCATGATAGGAATATTGCTCAATATTTCGAGACAGGGGCGGCGCATTATGATGACAAACGCCGCGAAGCAGCAGAATCAATGGAGGGAAGATGAAGGAACGTCGTAAAAATCATAGCATCGGAAAGACGATTCTGGCAATCGTAATCGCAGTGTTGCTGATTGCGGGCGCGGGATATTTTATATATGCTTATTTTCAGGTTGAGGACATTGAGATAAAAGGGAATTCCGCGTTTTCTGCGGGAGACATTGCGAAGCTGGCCGATGTTCAGCCCAAAACACATATGTTTTTTGTGGACACGGAAGAGATCAAGCAAAAAATTGAGACAGAGCCGCATCTTGAGGTGAAGAGCATCAAGAAATCGTATCCTCAAAAGCTTGTAGTGGAGGTCTTGGAACGTGCACCCGAGGCGGTGACGCCGTTTTCAGATCAGTTTCTTTTGCTCGACATCAACGCAAATGTGATGGAGATGCATCCGGAGCAGCCGGAGGGAAACTATCCTCTTATAACTGGATTTTCAATCGACGCGGTGAATCTGGGCAAGCAGATTTCTACACAGGATGGCTTTAAGGTGAGCGTTTATCACGACATCATTGCGGCGCTCAACGACAAAGAGATCAAGGAAAAGATCGCAACGATCGATTTGACTGACATCAATAACATCAAGATGACGACGTACGACGGCCTTTCCATCAAGTTTGGGCAATCGGACAAGATTGTGGACAAGGTGAAGATCATCAAGAAGATGCTTCCGAAGGTGAACGCGAGCGGAGAGCTTGACGTGTCGCTCGGTATTTCCGCGACAACCAAGCTCGATAAGGAGGAGAGCACACCGGCAACGCAGGAACCACAGGCGGGTGATCCGGGTGAGGGCGAGTGAATCCCGGTTGCGGCGGCATGGCGCTCAAATGGTACAGAAAATACACAAAAGTGTTTTGTTTTTGTGATAAATGTGATATTATATGCATAATGGTTTCATATATTCATGGAAATGGAACGCTAAGGTTGGTTTTTGAATGAGAGATTTCAAAACGGTTATCGAATTCGGGACATCGAAGATTTCCTGCACCGTTGCTGAGAAAAAACAGCGCATGGGGCTGGAGGTTTTAGGCTACGCACAAGTTCCTTATGCGGGAATCAAAAAGTCGAATTGGGTCGACTCCAAAAATGTGATTTATGCATTGGAGCAGGCGCTTGAATCATGTGAACGGCAAACCGGATTTCGCATCAGAAATGCTGATGTCGGGATACCGGGTTCTTTTATTAAGGTGATAACCAAAACCGCGCAGGTTCCTGTGAAGGGAAGAGTAGCGGAACGCGATGTGGACCGGCTGGTGGAGCGGGCGCGCCGCTTTGATATTATGGAAGACTTGACGCTGGTGCATGAATGGCCGGCGTGGTTTCTTCTGGACGACAACAACGTCTATCTGGAACCGTACGACGTTCCGACCAAGGTTTTACGCGGATGCGTATCCTTTACGTTTGCAAACAAGTTTTTCTTGAAGGACGTGATGGACCTCTTGAACCATTTAGGGGTGCGGGTCGATTATTATATTCCCGAACCGCTTGCCGAGGCGCTTTACCTGCTTCCCGCAGAAAAGAGAGATTCCTTTGCGGCGCTTGTGGACATCGGCTACTATAATACGAATATTTCTCTGGTTTACGGAGATTCCATATTGTATTTTGCCACGGTTCCGATGGGTGGCGGACATGTGACGAACGATATTTCCTACGCCATGAAGGTGGAGGCGGAAACGGCGGAGCAATTGAAGCGCCGATACACGTTTGGGCTTTCGGACAACAACAGTATTTCACAGCTTTTCGCGAAGGATTCCGACGGAAAGCTGAGAAAATATCCGTACGATTTATTAAAAGAGATCATTGACGCACGGGTTGAACATCTGATCACCTACGTTTGCAAGCATATAACGCGGGCGGAGGGTAAGATCGGCAGAAAGATCAATATTTATCTCACAGGCGGAGGCCTTGCCTTCATGAAGGGGTCGGATAGTTTTTTTCGGGCCGTAGCTGGCAGGAGTCCGGCGCTCATCAAGGTGCCGAACACGAAGCTGCAGCCGCCGGACATGCATTCGGCGTACGCGCTGATGCAATATGCGTCCGACGGGTATATCCAAAGCAAGCCGCCGACGAAGAAAAAAGGGTTTTTTGGCAAAGGACAGGATGAACTGTTTGAATAATTTATCCATATCAAGGAGGAAAACAAATGTCACTCGAATTTGATAATAACAGTGAAAATTTTGCGAAGATTCGCGTTTTTGGTGTTGGTGGTGCAGGAAACAACGCTGTCAACAGAATGATAGAGTTCGGCGTGAAGGGTGCGGAGCTTGTGGCCGTCAATACGGACAAACAGGCGCTGTTCCTTTCAAAGGCGGATCAAAAGATCCAGATCGGTGAAAAGCTGACCAAAGGGCTTGGATCGGGTGCTGATCCGGCGACCGGCAGAAAGGCGGCGGAGGAAAGCCGCGACGAGCTTGAACAGGCGGTGAAGGGTTCGGATCTTGTGTTTGTGGCTTGCGGCCTCGGCGGCGGCACAGGCACGGGCGCGGCTCCGGTGATCGCGGAGATTGCCAAGGAAAGCAACGCTCTGACGATTGGGTTTGCAACTAAGCCGTTTTGGTTTGAGGGGCACCCGCGCGCGAAAGCTGCGGATACCGGGTTTGAGGATTTAAAATCGGTCGTCGATACGATCGTGACGATCCCCAATGACAAGCTGCTGAACACGGTCGGCAAGGATACGCCGCTCGTGGATGCGTTTCGCGTGGCGGACGACGTGCTGCGTCAGGGGATTCAGGGCATCATTGACTTGATTGGGAAACCTGCGCTGATCAATTTAGACTTTGCCGATGTGAAAAAGGTGATGACCCTGCGCGGCGTTGCGCACATGGGCATTGGCATCGGTTATGGTGAGAACAAGACGGTGGAGGCAGCCAAGCAGGCGATCAACAGCCCGCTGCTTGATACGACGATCGAAGGGGCGCGGGGCATTATTTTCAACGTGACGGGCGATCCTTCGCTGGGCATGTATGAGATTCAGGAAGCGGCGAAGATCATTCAGGAGGGCGCAGACCCCGAAGCGGATGTATTCTTCGGCGTATGTATCGATCCGACACTCGATGATGAGGTGCGCATTACAGTGATTGCGACCGGATTTGACGCGCCGGGCACGGTAGGGGGCGGAAATGTTGTGCAGGCACCCAAACAAAAGGTGGAAGAAAAAATTGAGTTTACCGATGAAGTGACGCTTGATTTGGAGCCGACCATCCCGCATAGGGAGAGGCAGGCGAGTGTGGCTCCGGCAATGCCTGAGCTGAAGGAGATGGGAGAGCCTCAGGCGGATTCGCTCGAACCGTTCGGGGACGAAGACCTTGAAATTCCGTCCTTCCTCAAAAAGAAGCCGAGAAGAAACAGAACGGATTACTAAAATTGCAAAAACCCTTTCCCAAGCGGAAAGGGTTTTTTTGTATGCTTGGAATATTAAAATAACACAAAAAACTTCATTAAAACCGACATGAACCGACACAATTCGACAAATAAGGGGTGTTACTATGAAAAAGAGATAATTAGGTGAAAAAATGGAAAAACTATATTTGAAAAAGAGCCCGGACGGTTATCCCGCTTTTCTCACAGAGGAAGAGGAACAGGCTGTACTGCGGCGGATCATGGCAGGGGACCGCGGCGCAAAGGAGATTCTCATTGAACGCAATTTGCGTGTTGTTTTTTTCACGGCGAAAAAGTATGCGGGACAAGGAGCAGAGTTTGAAGATTTGATGTCCATTGGCAGCATTGGACTAATTAAGGCTGCCAATACGTTTGATCCTGGAAAAAATGTCCGGTTTTCGACCTATGCGTCACGATGTGTTAAAAATGAGATCCTAATGTATTTGCGCAGAGAAAGCAATGTGGAAACCGTTCCGTTCGAAGAACAGATGTGCGACGAGGATGCGAGCGACATTGTGTGGGAAGAGACGGAGCGGCGAATCGACAGGGCGCGAATCGAAGAGTTGACTGCTTTGCTGCCGGAAAAGCAGAGAAAAATCGCGATCCTGCGCTTTGGCCTAAAGGGCGAAAAAGAGCGCAATCAAAAGGAAGTGGCGGAAATGACGGGAGTATCGCAGTCGTATGTTTCCAAAACGGAAAAAAAGTTTGTGCGGCTTCTAAGGGAAAAAATGGCAAAGGACGCGCAAATATCAGAAAAAATGTGATTTTTTACAGCGAATGTGATATACTAAACACGTTAAAGCCTACTGTAGCGTCGTTTGCGTGGCGTATTTTATGCGGAGGAAACGTGTGTGAAATGTATCTATTGTGATTTTCCCGAAAGTAAAGTGGTGGATTCGCGGCCGGTGGACGAAGGAACGTCGATCCGCAGGCGCCGGGAGTGTCTGAAGTGCGGGAAACGATTTACAACCTATGAAAAAGTGGAGAGCCTTCCGGTGTTCGTCATCAAAAAAGACGGAAAACGCGAGGTGTTCGACATTGAAAAGATCAAAAAAGGCATTGTGAAGGCGTGCGAAAAGCGCGAGGTGTCTTATCAGGATATCGAGGAACTGATCAACGAGATCGAACGCGACGTATACAACGCGCCCAGCCAGGAGATCAGCTCGCACGAGGTGGGCGAGATCGTGATGAATGGGCTGCGAAAGCTGGACGAGGTGGCCTATGTGCGTTTTGCTTCTGTTTATCGTCAGTTTAAGGATATCAATACGTTCCGCGAAGAACTGAATAAGCTTTTGACGGAGAAATGAATGAGTGTGTTTGAGAAACATGTAAAACACGGTTTTTTGTTGCGCGAAAAAGACGGAGTGGTGCACCTGGTGATTCCATCTTTTATAGAGGCCGGGTTTGAAAAGCATTGTTATACGACACGCATCGGCGGCGTGAGCGCGGGTTGTTACACATCGCTCAACCTGAGCAAAACGAGAGAAAACGTGCCAGAGAACAAGGTGGAAAATTACAGGCGGGTATGCGCGGCGCTGCAGGTGCCCTATGAATCGCTGGCAGTCGTCAATTATGCGCACGGAGATGGGGTATATGCGGCGGATGCGGCGGATGCGGGCGCGGGGATCGTTCGCGAAAACGATTTGCCGCCATGCGACGCGATGATCATTCACGAGGCGGGGATCACTGCGGTTACGCTGCACGCGGACTGTGTCCCTGTTTTTTTTGCGGATAAGAGGCAGCGCATCGCCTGCGTGAGTCACGCAGGGTGGCGGGGCGTATATGGAGAGCTTCCGGCAAAGATCGCCGGGATTTTGCAAGATGAATGGGGTTCGAAGCCGGAGGACATTCTGGTGGGGATCGGCCCGCACATCATGGAGGACCACTTTGAGGTGCAGGAAGACGTCGCCCGTCCGTTTTGTGAGAAATTTGGCGAGAATACCGCGACAAAAAGGGATGGGAAGCTTTATGTGAATTTGCAGCGCGCGATCTTAAAACAGCTTGAAGGCGAGGGCCTTGCACCGCAAAACATTACGTGCGCGGATCTGTGTACATACGACTGCGCAGAGTTGTTTTTTTCACATCGCAGGGATCACGGCAATACTGGAGCCATGGGATCTTTCATCAATCTTGGCTGAAAGGTGTTTGATTTGAGAATCACCGGTTTATAAATTAATCGGATAAAATTTTAGACAGAAGAAGGTAGAAGTCATGGAAAGGATATATCTGGATTATGCAGCGACGACTTACGTAAAAGATGAAGTGCTGGAGGCGATGAAGCCTTATTATAAAGAGCATTTTGGTAATCCGTCCAGCATGTATGAAACCGGCCGTTACGCAAAAAATGCGCTGGATCAGGCGCGCTCGGACGTGGCGAAGTGCATCAATGCAAAATTCAACAATGAGGTGTATTTTACATCGTGCGGCACGGAGAGTGACAACTGGGCCTTGAAGGGCGTGATGGAAGCGAATCAGGCGAAGGGCAGACATTTGATCACAACGGCGGTTGAGCATCACGCGATTATGGATACTGCTGAATATCTCGAGAAACAGGGGTATGATGTTACGTTTCTCCCCGTGGATGAATACGGCATGGTGAGCGCACAGCAGGTGAAGGATGCAATTCGCGACGATACGGTTCTTGTATCTGTCGTTTATGCGAACAACGAGGTGGGAACGATCAACCCGATTGCTGAAATCGGCAAGGTGACGCGCGAGGCGGGAGTGCTGCTGCATACGGACGCGGTGCAGGCCGCGGGGCATTTGCCTTTGGACGTGCAGGCGGATAACGTCGACTTGCTTTCCATATCGGCACATAAATTTTACGGGCCCAAAGGGATCGGCATGCTCTACATTCGTAATGGCGTGAAGATAGAGCGCTTTATACACGGCGGTGCGCAGGAGCGCAGAAGACGCGCGGGTACGGAGAATGTTCCGGAGATCATCGGGCTTGCGAAGGCATTTTCGATGGCAGCGGAACAGTTGGATGAAAAAAATACGCGGCTAACGGAGCTGCGGGATCATATGATCCGCGAAATCACGGAGCGGATACCCTATACCAAGCTCAATGGGCATCCGACGAAGAGGCTGAGCAACAATGTGAACGTTTCGCTTGAATTCATCGAGGCGGAGGCGTCGCTTTTGAGCCTTGACCTTGCGGGCATCGAATGCTCGAGCGGATCGGCGTGCGCGAGCGGATCGCTTGAGTCCTCTCATGTGCTTCTGGCGATGGGGATTCCGGCGGAGATCGCGAAGGGGGCGCTTAGGTTTACGATGGGCGACTCGACGACGAAGGAACAGATCGACTACACAATCAACGAACTGGTGCAGCTTGCGGAACGGCTGAGGAAGATATCCCCGCTGTTTGCGAAGATGCACGCATAGAAAAGGAGAAAACATTATGTATACAGAAACATTGATCAAACATTTTCAGGAGCCCCACAACGTAGGCGTTATGGAAGATGCGGATATTGTGGGTGAGGCTGGCAGCCCGACCTGCGGAGATACGACGACCGTTTATCTTAAGATGGACGGAAACGTGATCAAGGATATTTCGTTCCAAACCTATGGCTGCGCGGCGGCGATCGCAAGCTCTAGCATTCTCACGGACATGGTGAAGGGTAAGACGATCGACGAGGCGCTGAAAATTACGAAAAGCGATATCGTAGACGAGCTTGGCGGAATGCCGGCGGAGAAGGTGCATTGCTCTTTGCTTGCTGAAGATGCGCTTAAGGCGGCGCTTAGTAAGGTGCTCGGCGAAAACAAATAGCGATTTACTTTTCAAGTGGCTTGAGATATAATAACATTAAGAAGCATGGTGAATGGAGGCGGGTTCATGGCAGATTTGGATAAGACGATGCAGTTTAATTTTGACAAGGAATTGGAAAATCCTGTTCGCGGGATCATTCGTATTGTGAGCGAAGCGATGCGCGAAAAGGGATATGATCCGGTGAATCAGCTCATTGGCTACATTGTTTCCGGTGATCCGACCTATGTGACAGGCTATAAAAATGCCCGTTCGCTGATTGCAAGCGTGGATCGGGACGAGCTTCTTGAGGAATTGGTTAGCTACTACATCAAACAAATGTAAGATGAAAATTGATCACGCCTGAAATCGTTGGTTCCAGGCGTGATTTTTTATCAGGCAAGGAGAGACGGTTGGGCAGAATTTTAGGACTGGACGTGGGGGATGTACGAATCGGCGCGGCAATATCGGATCTGCTGATGATTACCGCACAGGGCATAGAGACCTATACGCGCAAAGATACGGAAGCGGATTTGGAACATTTTTGTGCATTGATGGACGAGCGGGATGTGGAAACGATTGTGTGCGGCCTTCCGAAGAACATGAATGGAACGATTGGTGAGCAGGCGGAAAAGGTACAGGATTTTGCGGAAAAGCTCAAGCAGGCGAGCGGACGCAAGCTTGTCTATTGGGATGAACGCCTAACGACGAAGATCGCGCACAGGACGCTTCTGGAGGCGGATATGAGCCGCAAGAAGCGCAAAGCGGTGGTGGATAAGATTGCCGCCGTGTATATTTTGCAGGGATACATGGACAGCCTGTAGGCGCCATATAAGGCAGCGAAGGGCGATTGAAAGGAGAGCGGTTATGAGCGAAGAAGAAATGAACTTGATCGAGATGCAGGATGAGGACGGTAATGTTTTAAAGTTTGAGCATCTGCTTACATTTGAGGTGGACGAAGATTTTTATGTAGCGTTTACGCCCGTCGAAAAGATGGAAGAGTTTGACGTGGGCGAAGTTCTGATCATGCGCATCCAAGAGGGCGATGACGGAGACGTTTATATGCCGATCGAGACGGAAAAGGAACTTGATGAGCTATGGGCCATCTTCCAGCAGCTTTATTATGAAGGCGAGGACGAGGAGGAAGAATAAACCTTCCTCTGAGGCAAAAAAATGTTGCGTGAAGTATTGACAGAAGAGCCTGTTTATAATAAAATAATAGACGCGCTGTAAATTCAGTGCACACGCAATGTGTGGGAGTATAGCTCAGCTGGGAGAGCATCTGCCTTACAAGCAGAGGGTCACAGGTTCGAGCCCTGTTACTCCCACCATTCAGTTTGGCCCGGTAGTTCAGTTGGTTAGAACGCTAGCCTGTCACGCTAGAGGTCGAGAGTTCGAGTCTCTTCCGGGTCGCCAAATATGCGGGAGTGGCTCAGTGGTAGAGCGTCGCCTTGCCAAGGCGAATGTCGCGAGTTCGAATCTCGTCTTCCGCTCCATATGGCGCCATAGCCAAGTGGTAAGGCAGGGGCCTGCAAAGCCCTCACCCCCAGTTCAAATCTGGGTGGCGCCTCCAAACACCGCGGCGATATCCGCCGCATTGAACCCCTGCTGTATGCGGGGGTTTTCTTTTGAAAAAACCGTTCATTTATATTGTATTCAAATGACGGGTATGATAAAATACAAAAGTCAATTCAATCAGCCGAAGTGGCGGAACAGGCAGACGCACAGGACTTAAAATCCTGCGGGAGTTAAACCCCGTACCGGTTCGATCCCGGTCTTCGGCACCACCGGCTTGATGCCGGACACATGTCGCGTATCATCGTTTGGTGATATGCGACTTTTTTGTTCTCGCGTTTTGGCGTTTGTCCTTTTGAATACACGTTGAAATGAGAAGCAGCACCAGGCTCTTTAGGCGATGATGGATTTTTTATAAGATCGTTTTTCTGACAGGGCAAAATTATCCTCCGCTCTGCACTAATCAAATAACAATATTCAACTTTGTTTATATTCTAGCAAGTTTTGATAAGTAGCATCATCTATAGAGTTAAGCAAACCGCAATAAACAACTGGGAGAAAAATGTATTCAATTTCCCCATTTTTTTCTATTTGGGCAATTGCGGATATTTCTGAAACAAGATAATTGTTTTGTATGGGAATCGTTCCCAAAACTGTTGAATTTGCAATTTCTGCATGAATATCGTTTCCGCTGTCTGATGTACAATATATTTTTTTGAGGGAGACATCGCTTGAAAGAATCATATCATAAGGATAGGCGGATTTGTCGGCAGTCTGTGCATATTGTGTATTCAAATCTATAGGTCGGTTATTGAGCTCTATATCAAAAAGCTTTTTACCTGTAAATCTCTTATCAAGTATTAATTTACCAAAGAAATAAATTTTTTCTTTTCCACCTAAAATGATCTTTATTTCTTCAAGTTCGTATATACCTTCAACCCCTGAAGAATCTACCGTAATATTGATTGTAATAATATCCTGCTGCTTGTCTTGATTAGTAGTTTTTAAAATATCATATTTACATATGGGTAAATCGGTTATGATTTGCGTGTTGGCTGTGCTGATATCAATATTCTTTTTAACAAATGCAAACACGCTGAAATCAACAGTTGTTGTTTCACTAGATTGCCCATTGTAAATATATGTTGGAATAAATATAAAATCATCTTCCCTCGCTAAATTGCTTTTTTCTGCAGAACAAGCAGGTAAGCTTAAAAACACTATTGTGATTAGAAAAACGCTAAATATTTTTTTCATAATGATTCTCCTAATATTGGTGCCCGTCAAGAATAGAGATCTTGACGGGCACATGAGGTAAAATGAAAGATTATCTATACAATACTCTAATATAGGTATAGTTGTTGCCGCGCGGTGTAAAGATTGTCCCATTGCGTGTGGTATTACTAACATAAGCTCCATTGCGTCTAGTCACTTTTACTGTAACATCTCTTTTGTATCTATCGGCTCTAAACACCAGTTTGCTATCTCGTGTCTTATCGGCCTCAATAACGGTTCCTACAGAATAACCAGAGCTGCAAGTTGCGGTAAAACCTAGTTGTGCTTTTGCTATAGCGGCATCGCCAGCCGTTATTCCACCGCTAAAAGTATAGCTCCATGATTCGTTATAAGAAACAACGTAGCTTGACGCGCGCGTCCAAGAATTAGTGAAATATTTTAATAATACGTTGCTTTGCAAAGTAGAACTGTTTTGTGTAACTTTTGTCGTTTGACCTTGTTTGCGCGGTTGAATGACAGGGCTAAGTGGCCCGGGTATTTCTCCATTGATTGGCTGATTGCCATCATCAACGGCCACTATACCTGTGTCATTTATTGATGTAGAATTTTCTGCTGCAGATGCAGTTGCGGTGAATGAGACTAAAAATATTGTTGCAAACAGTATTGAAAATATTTTTTTCATATTAAATTTCTCTCTCCTTTAGTGGTTGTTGGTTTTAGTCTTAAAGTGATATAATCAGTATGTCCTTGCAATTCCTCCTATTGATTTTGATAGGGCGCTACGGTTTTGTAAGGACTTTTAATTTTCCATTGAAACCACTTCCTTTCATTGCGACATATGGGCAGAAAAATTTGTTTGTTTACTTATATAACTACGCCGACCGAACAAATGGGGGGTATTTTATTAAAATTTTTGTAAGCGGTAAATAGTATGACGTCTGGAAGGCTTGCAGCATCCCTGCTAAACTGTAAGAAATCACCAAAGCGGGAGGTGTCACCATAGCAAAATTGAAGCTGAAAGCGATAATTTCAAGACGATAGATGAGAAATTATTAGATGGCACGCAAGTTGTAGGAATTTATGACGAAAACGGAGCCATAGTAAATGGTTACTACGATAAACTTGAGGTTATAATTAGGACTGATACATTGCTGTGTGATAAATTTCTTGCGTTCATCGCAAATACAACTATACAGTAAATATACGGTAGGTGGAAAATTTTTATCAAAATGAAAAATAACATTGAAATATAAGATGGGATTCAGTATAATAAAAGAAATGAAATCGAATATTTTTATAAAACAGGCTTGAAATTGGCTTTTCCTTGCGGTTGTAAAATTCGCTTTACAAAAGGAAGATTCGAGCATTGTGCTTGAATCAATACAGTTTTTTATTTCGAAATAAATGTAAGGACTTTAGGACAAATGAACAACATGATAAAAAATGCCTGTATCAGAACGGTTTTAGGAGACGTCGGGCCGGAGGAGCTGGGGTACTGCCAGTGCCACGAGCATATTTTTCTGGAAAAGGATAAATCTTTTGAGGTATCGCCTGTCTTGTATATGGACGACTACGAAAAATCGGAGGCGGAGCTTGAGGAATACCGTGCGGCGGGCGGCGGAGCGATCGTGGATGCGCAGCCCGTACTGGGCGGCAGGATGGCTGAGCTTCTGGAAAAAGCATCCGCGCAAAGCGGCGTAAAAATCATTGCTTCCACGGGTTTTCACAAAACGATTTTTTATTATGATGACAGTTATGTCTTCACAAAGGGCGTTGACGACATAACGGATCTTTATATTGAAGAGATCGAGCATGGAATGTATTCCTCGCGGTGCGATGGTGCGCGAAAGCTTCTGTGCAGGGCCGGACAGATCAAGACGGCGATCGACAGGAAAGGAATCCATGCGGACGCGACCTATGAAAAGCTGTTTGAGGCGGCGGCGAATGCCGCTTATGCGACAGGCGCGCCGGTCATGATACATATTGAGCAGGACGCGGATGCGCTGCACGTGGTGGAGTTCTTTGCAAAAAAAGGCATTGCGGCGAACAGACTGATGCTGTGCCATATCGATCGTGCGAGATATGATTTCGGATACAACAAGGAATGCGCACAGACAGGCGCTTTTATGGAATATGACACGATCAACAGGCTGAAATATCATGACGACGTCAAGGAAGCGGAGTTGATCGAATTCATGTTGTGCGCAGGGTTTGCTTCTCAACTGCTTCTTGGACTCGACACCACGAATGCGCGGCTGAGAAGCTATGGCGCGGCGGACATGGGGCTTGATTTCATATTGAAGGCATTTGTTCCTTTTATGGAAGAACGCGGGGTTACAAAAGAGACGCTGCATGAAATGCTCGTTGAAAACCCAAAGAGGGCGCTGGTACTGTTAAATAAAGTAGGCAATACAAATATTTGAGCGACAAAACGGGAGGAAAAAGAATGAAAATATTGGTGACGCCGACTTCGTTTTTGAAGCCGGAAAATGCGGAGGCCAAGGCGAAGCTCGAAGCATTTGCGGATGAGGTAGTTTATAATGACCTTGGGCGGCCGCTGCAGGCAGACGAGATCATTGAGCGCCTTGACGGGGTGGACGGGTATGTCGCGGGGCTCGACTACATCACCGCCGAAGTACTTGAAAAGGCGCCTGAGCCTTTAAAGGTGATTTCCAGATATGGCGCGGGCGTTGACCGCGTGGACATGGACGCCGCTATCAAAAAGGGAATCAAGGTGACCAATACGCCGGGTACGAATTCCGTAGCGGTGTGTGAGCTTGCGTTTGCGCTGATGCTGTGCGCGGCGAGAAATGTGCCTAAGCTGCATACGGCGGTGGAAAAGGGAGAATGGCCGCGCAGCCAGGGCCTAGAGCTTTACGGCAAGACGCTGGGCATCGTGGGCATGGGGGCAATCGGAAAAAATCTTGCGACCCGTGCGAAGGCGTTTGGCATGAATGTGAACGCATACGACCCGTATTTTGATGAAGCATTCGCAAAGGAAAACGGGATCGGGCGGATGGAGCTGAACGACGTATTGACGACCTCTGATTTTATTTCGCTGCATGTACCGCTCAATGATTCCACCCGTCATATGATCGACGCGGCGAAAATCGCAGAGATGAAGGATGGCGCGGTGATCATCAATACGGCGCGCGGCGGCATCATCGACGAGCAGGCGGCAGCGGATGCCATCAAGAGCGGTAAGCTCGGCGGACTCGGATTGGATGCGTTTGAACAGGAGCCACTCATCAATTCGCCGTTGAAGGGGCTTGACAAGGTGATCTTCACCCCGCATACGGGCGCGCATACGGCAGAGGCTGTAAGCGGCATGGGAAGCATGGCGGTGGACAATGTGATTGCGGTTCTAAAGGGCGAAAGCTGCCCGTATATTCTCAATAAATAAGTAGGTGTGATTATGGAAAAATTGGAAGTTTTAAGAAGGCTGGAAGAATGCGGCGTGATCGCTGTCGTTCGCGGAAGCAATGAAGAAGAGGTCATGAAGATCATCGACGCGTGCATCGCCGGTGGCATCGTAGGCATTGAGGTCACCTTTACGGTGCCCGGCGCACTCGACATCATCAAGGCGCTCGCAAAACGCTATAGCCCCGAAGAAGTGTTGATCGGCGCGGGCACGGTGCTCGATCCTGAGACGGCGCGGGCGGCGATCCTTGCGGGCGCTCAATTCGTCGTGGCGCCTTGCCTGAATGTGGATACCGTCAAGATGTGCTTGCGTTATCAGATCGCGTGTATGCCAGGTGCAATGACCATCAAGGAGACGGTCGAGTGTATGGAAACGGGCGCGGATATCGTGAAGCTGTTCCCCGGAAACCTCGGCGGACCGGCGATGATCAAAAACATCAAGGGGCCGCTGCCGCAGGTGCGGATCATGCCCACGGGCGGCGTCAATGCGTCCAACGCGGGCGAGTGGATCGCGGCGGGTGCCGTTGCGGTCGGCGCGGGCGGCGATCTGACGGCCGGCGCGAAGACGGGGGACTATGAATCCATTACGCGCATTGGCAAAGAGATGGTTGCGGCTGTGAAAGCGGCGCGCAAAAAATAATTGCAAAGAGCCCAAAAATCAAATCCTCCAGTCGGTCGATATCGGTCCTGTGAACCGGAAACAACCGACTGGGGGATTTTAAATTTTTGCATAAAGTGTTGTATGCCCATTGCAGATACTTTCATGATCAATCGCAATCATAAAATAATTCTAAAATATGTTTGAAACATAGTTGGGGAATGGTATAATAAACTGCGGAATCATTCATGAAAATATTATAGGCTCGTAGAGAGGGAGAAAACGATGGAGTTTTTGATAAGCGGATTTGCCGCGCTGACATGGCAGCAGGTCGTCATGTTTGTTGTTGGGGGCTTGCTGATTTTCTTGGCAATTTCCAAGAAGCTGGAGCCCGCACTGCTGCTGCCGATCGGCTTTGGCGCAATCTTAGTCAACATACCGATGTCCGGCGCGGTGGACCAGGTGATGGCGGGAATTGGCCCGGTTCAGGGAATTGTCGATTGGCTGTTTGACGTGGGGATACACGCATCGGAGGCGATGCCGCTGCTGCTTTTCATTGGCATTGGAGCGATGATCGACTTTGGTCCGCTGCTGAAAAACCCCAAGCTTCTGTTTTTTGGCGCTGCGGCGCAGTTTGGCATTTTTGCAACGATCGCTGTTGCGGCCGCAGCGGGTTTTTCGCTCACGGATGCGGCATCTATCGGCATCATCGGCGCGGCAGACGGCCCAACCTCCATTCTGGTTTCACAGGTGCTCGGCAGCAAATACGTCGGAGCGATCGCAGTTGCGGCTTATTCCTATATGGCGCTTGTACCCATTATACAGCCGCTTGCCATTAAAATGGTGACCACGAAAAAGGAACGGGCAATCAAAATGGAATACCATGGGGAGGATATCCCGCGGATCGCGAAAATATTGTTTCCGATTGCCGTGACGATGATCGCCGGACTTGTGGCACCGGCCTCCATCGCGCTTGTCGGTTTTCTGATGTTTGGAAATCTGCTGCGGGAATGCGGTGTGCTCGATTCGCTTTCAGATACGGCGCAGAAAGTTCTGGTCAATCTGATCACGCTGCTTCTTGGTATCACGATTGCATCCACCATGAAGGCGGAAAATTTTGTGAACCTGCAAACGCTGCTTATTATGGGGCTGGGCCTTGCGGCATTCTTCTTTGACACGATCGCGGGCGTGCTCTTTGCAAAGCTGATCAACGTGTTCAGCAAAAACAAGATGAACCCCATGATCGGTGCTGCGGGCATATCGGCGTTTCCGATGTCTGCACGTGTGGTGCAAAAGATGGGGCTCGAGGCAAACAATCAAAATCACCTGCTGATGTTCGCCGTGGGTGCGAATGTTTCAGGGCAGATCGCCTCAGTGATTGCAGGCGGTGTGATCCTCGGGCTGGTGCCGGTTTTGATGTAACGGCGGAAGGAGATATGATATGGATGCGGTTCAGAGTTCTTTGCAATTGATGTGGCAGGGCATGCTAGCGATCTTCGTTGTGATTGCGGCGATTTTCATCGTGGTACTGCTCGTCAATAAAGTGACTAAAAGAAAGAAACAATAGATGTTCGACTATCAAAAGCTGTTTGCGGAAAAAAACGTCGTCTTGTTTGGCAGCAATACGCTGCCGGAAAAGCTGCGCGTATATCCCAAACTGGTCAATGTGATCTCCTTTGCACTTCCGCTGCCTGAAGCGGTTGTGGAAGAGGTGGGACGAAAGGGGCCGACAAAAACATATTTTCATCATTACCGTACGTGCAACGCCTACATCGACCATGTTGCGTTTGCGGTGACACTCGGCATCAAAAACGCGGGTTATGACGCGGCCTATGTGCCTGCCTCGCAGTCTGTGAGCGAAGATGGGCTGTGCGGGCTGTTGTCGCATAAGGCGGCGGCACTTTTGTGTGGCCTTGGAGGGATCGGACAGAACGATTTGCTGCTTACGCCCGAATTTGGCGCGGCGGTGCGCCTCGGGACGGTGATGACGGATATGCCCGTAGAACCGGCGCAGTCCGTCGAGAATCCATGCACCGCATGCGGGCGGTGCGTGGAGGCCTGCCCAAGCGGGGCGCTTATGGGCAGGATGTGGCATCCGGGAGCGACACTGGATGAAATCATCGATGCGGCGCAGTGCAGCGCTCATATGAAAAAAGCGTACCGCCGGATCGGCAGAGGGGTTGTTTGCGGTATATGTATGGCGGCATGCCCGGTGGGGCGGCACAAGCCGGAATAATAAATTATTATTAATAATTTATTACGAAACTATTTACAAATTGGATCATAAGCGGTATAATAATCAAAGTTATAAATATAGGTTGGGCGATTCTGCCTCCTGTAAAAAAACGAGGAGATTAATATGTACCATATTATATCCAAGGTAAGAAAGACATTTCAAAAGGCAACAAAACTCCTGAAAAGCAAATTTTTACGGTTCAGGTGTGCAATTTCTAACATAAGCGTTATACCGGTAAAAAGCAGAAAAAGAACAGGCACGGCAAGAGCGGGGGTGCATCCGATGAGGGCATCGCGCTCACGCGTATCGGTTTCGCCTTCGCAGACGCAGCGCAGATATGCGGCACGCAAGGTGAACAGAAAACGCTTTACTGTTGTGGTAGCGATCGCGACGGTGGCGGTGATGGTCCCGGTCATGGTTATGGCAGCAAATGGAGACACAGCACAACCGCAGACAATGGACGATCCTCAGCAGGCGGTCGTAGAGCAGGAGCCTGTACCGATGGCTGCAGAGTCCACACCAGCGCCTACGCCGGAATTGACAGATACGACGACGCAAATGACGGTTGAAGACGGTGCGGAGGTAGAAACGGTTGCGGTTGCGGAAGCGACTCCCGAACCGACACCCACACCCGAACCGACACCACAATACGTCACACTGACGGCGGGCATGAACGATCCCTCCGTTCCGGCATTGCAGCAAAGGCTGATGGATCTTCACTATATGTCACAGGATCAAACGACGGATTTGTTTGGCCCGGCAACATTGCGCGCGGTGCAAGCGTTTCAGAGGAAGCATGAGCTTGCGGTAGACGGCGCGGCGGGGCCTGAGACACAGTCCATGATTTTTTCTGATACCGCAAAGGAATACACTGCGGCAAAGGGTGCCGACGGCGATGATGTTTCGCTCATTCAGGAAAGATTGCAGAGTCTTGGATATGATATAAGCGTAACAGGCCATTTTGGTGACGATACCGAGAAGGCAGTCAAATATTTCCAACGCATGAACGGACTTGACGCTGACGGAAGCGTTGGGAGCATGACGAAGGACGTACTGTTCTCTGATAACGCAGAACAGTCTGAAGAAAAGACGAAGGCAGACAAGAAGAAGGAAGAAGACGAAAGCAAGAAAAACAGTTCTTCCGGAAATAAGGGCAGCAGTTCCGGCAATAAAGGGAGCAGTTCTTCCGGCAACAAGGGCAGCGGTTCCTCTGGAAACAAAGGTGGCGGCGGGGGAAATGCAGCATCTGCAAATCCGGGCTCAGTAGAAGCATTTATTGATGCTGCGATGGCGCAGGTTGGCAAAGGCTACACGCTTGGTGCGAAAGGGCCCGACGAGTTTGACTGCTCCGGTTTCATCTATTATGCGCTGAAACAGAGCGGCAATGGCATTGGGTACATGACCTCGGGTGGTTGGGCTGGTTCTGGATATGCCACGATCAGTTGGGACAACCTGCAGCGCGGTGATATCGTTTGTCTGAAAGGACATGTGGCGATTTACCTCGGCGGCGGCCAGGTGGTGGATGCATCATCGAGCCAGGATCAGATTGTTGTTAGGAGTATGGGTTCTTATTTCTCAAATAACTTCATCTGCGGGAAACGGCCTCTCTGATGATCTGAATGTACAGAATAATTCGATTTAAAAAGCTCAGTGACAAAAAACTGAGCTTTTTTTATACGCATCCCGCAACGGTGTACACGCATTGAATGTTTACAAATGATGCATACGCACTTATAATTGTCTTTAAGATATGAGATGATAAAAATTTATGATGGATGGTGAATCAGTTGAACTCGGATATTCCGACGATTATGGATGTTGCTAAACTCGCCAATGTTTCAAAGGCGACGGTTTCGCGCGTTTTGAACAATTCAGAGCTAGTGCGCCCTGAAACAAAACAGGTTGTGAAGGACGCAATGGAGAAACTGAATTTTACGCCGAATGTGATTGCCCGTGGCATGAGAAAGGGCGTGTCTAAGACAATTGGTGTTATCATTCCAGATTTTACAAATATTTTTTATTCCTATATGTTTAAGGAAATTGAAAATGCACTTAGTCAATATGGATATATGGCCATTATTTGTCCTGTTACGGGAGATGAAAAGAAAGAACGCGAGTATTGTGAAAGGCTATTGAGCAGAAACATAGACGGCATTATTTTTTTTGACTACAACTCTTCGGAGGAAAGCGTTCCTTTTCTGACGAACCTGTCAATGAAAATTCCTTTGGTCTTGATGGACGAGCCGAAAGTAAAGCTGGATATTTCACAGGTCTATACAGATGGGTACGATGCTCTTTATCGTTCGACAGAATTTATGATTTCGCATGGACATAGGAAGATTGCTTGTCTGGCAAGTGATGTGGCGGTAACGTTTAATCAGCTAAACGGTTACCTCGCCGCGCTGGAGTATTATGAAATCCCTGTCAGACAGGAATATATATTTCCGATCGAATTCAATGTGCCAAGTGGGGCGGAGGCAGCTCAAAAGCTGATGACCCTCAACGACCGGCCCACAGCGGTTGTTTCGGTGGGGGACTATCCGTCGATCGGCATGGTAAATACACTCTTATGGTCGGGCGTGCGGGTTCCTGAAGATATGGAGCTCATCTCTTTTGATGACATTGATCTGGCCTCGAGCATGAAGCCGAATTTGAGTACGGTTGCGCAGCCGGTGGAGAAGCTGGCAAAGGAAGCGGTGAGGATATTGATTGAGAAAATTGGAAATCCTCAAAAATGGGGGGAAGTCGTGAAATCCGTTTTTAAAGGTGAATTGATTTTACGCGATACGACCCGCGACTAGAGATACCACACGATTATCTATATTAAAAATAAAAAAAGTATTGCATATTTGGTTTAGATATGTTACACTCAAAACAGTAAAAAATCCAATTATTAATTTTATATTAGAAAATGAAACCGTTTCCACGGGGCACTTTCAATGTGTAATGTTTTTTAACAAGAAATGTAACCGGTTTCAATACAAAGATAACGTTTTTTGTGCAGATTACATATTATGAAACGAAAAGATGAAACCGGTTTCATTAAAACAATCAAATTATTTTAGCATCAAGGAGGAAATCTTAATGGCGGGAAAAAATAGCTGGTACATCGTAGACGGATATCGTCCGCCTGCGCACGAAGGCGGCGCGCAGGACTATGAGGGGCACGAATGCATCATGATTTTAAATTGCGCGGATGAGGACGCGCATGTTGCGATTGATGTATATTTTTCTGACCGGGAACCGGTTAGGGGAATTGAATACGTTGCTCCGGCACGCAGGATAAGCGCTTTTCGTTCGGGGGATAAAGAGGTGTTTGGAGATTTGGAGCTGAAAGAAAGCATGCAATACTCCCTGCATATCACGAGTGACATTGGGGTGATTGTACAGTATGGGCGAATGGACGTAAACCAACCAAACCTTGCGTATATCGCGACACTGGGTTTTGGAGAATAATAATTTAACAATATGAAAGGAATATATATGGCCGGATTGCCGCTGTATATAAAAAGAAAAATGAGCAAACCAATGATACCCAAAATGGAATTTGAGAACAGGATTGAGAAATTACGCGCCGAAATGGAGCTTTGCGGTTTGGATGCACTGCTTGTTTATGGGGATGAATACCGCAAAGAAAATTTGAGATACGTTTCGAATTATTGGCCGATATTTGAACGCGGAGCGTTGCTTTTAGGGAAAACGGGCACCCCGGTTGTTTTGTGCGCACCTGAGGGGGAGCAGGTGGCGGTAGAAATGAGCGTCTTTGAAGATGTACGTCTTTTACCGGATTTTCTGTGCGTCACAGTGGCTGACGAAATCGATTATCCGCTGGCAAAGTATACGAGCTTTAAAAACTTGGCTGCGGAGTTGTGCGCAGAAGGGAAAATTGGAAAATTGGGTATATGTGGAATTGATGCGATGCCGATTACGCTTTATCAGACGATTGAGGCAGCATTTTCTTGTGAAATCGTGGATGCGGCACCAATCCTGCAGATGCTAAGAAAAAAGAAGAGTGCAAATGAATGCGCGTGCTTGAAGGAAGCCGCCAGAATCGCGGATGAAGGGATGAAAGCGATTATGACGAGCGACATCATCGGATTGACCGAGCTGCAGGCTTGCGGAATCGCAGAAGCGGCTGCGCGGCGCGAAGGAGCGGAACATATCATATTCTCGGTGTTTGGGTCGGGAGAGCGCACAAGCACGATCATTGGAAGGCCCACAGATAAAGTGATTGAAGACGGCGACATGATCATGTTATCGCTTGCGGTGCAATATCAAGGGTATGTGGCGACCTGTGAAGCCCCCTTTGCGGTGGGCAATGTTTCAGAAGAGACGCGGCATGTCATCGATGTGTTGATCCACGCATCAGCGGCGGGGCTGCCGCATCTTAAGGCGGGAGAGCCAATGAAAAATTTTGTGTGCGCAGTGCGCGGATATTTCAGAGAAGCGGGGCTTTCACAATATGATGTTTATCCGCCGCTGCATGGAATTGGCTGCGCAGAGGCGGAGAGCCCTTATCCGGATGAAAATACGGAGGCAGTATTTGAAGCGGGCATGACCGTGAATACGGACATCAGTCTGTTTGGGCTGCAAGGCGGATCGAACAGGATTGAAGAAGGATTTGTGATCACAGAAGATGGTGCGCAAACGCTTTCGCCTTACGTAAGGCAATATTGCGAAAATTGGCTGGCAGGAGATAAAAACTGATGGAAACATTGAAAAGGCCGACGATCAAGGACACCGAATTCAAACGACGGGCAAAAAAAACTCAAGAACTTATGGTGCAACAGGGAATTGATATTCTGCTCGCATATGGAAATGAATCCGAGCCGCAGTTTGCACGATACTATTCTGATTATTGGCCCTCCTTTGAAGGCAGCGGCGTGGTGATGGCGCAGACGGGTGAGCCGATTTTACTGATTGGGCCGGAAAGCCTAAATTTTGCGTCGGATCGCAGCAGGATCAAGGATATCAGGCGGCTGGCGGCATTTCGTGAGTCGTCCAATCCGGAATATCCCGGACACGTACTGGAAACTTTTGATGAAGTGATTGGGGCGTTGGGTGTAACAAAACCCCGTAAAGTTGCGCTTGCAGGGCTCAATCTGATTCCCTATTTTACCTATCAGGAGTTAGAGAATGCTTTGCAGAAATTTCCGGAAGCGGAGATCGTTCGCGGAGACGAACTGGTGATGCAGCTGCGCATGATCAAATCCAAGGACGAAATCGCCTGTATGCGGCATGCTTGTAACATCACCGCAAAAACATTCGACTATGTGCTGGAAAACATTCATCCGGGCATGACGGAGGCGCAGGTACGCGGCCTTGCGCTTTCCAAAATGCACGAATTGGGTGCGGAAAATGAGGCATATCCCATGTGGGTATTGGCTGGTGAGGGTGGAAATCAGGCCATCAGCCGCGCGCGGCACAAGGTGATAGAAGATAATGAGATCGTCCATTTGCAGTTTGGCGCGCGTTACGAAGGTTATGCCTCCACCATTGGTCGTCCAGTCATTTTTGGAAGGCCGGAGCAATGGATGGAAGATGCGATCAACGCGGCGTATGAAGGGCATGCAACGCTTCTGAAAGAACTTTATGCGGGAAATCGTGCGCAAAATGTTTCGGATGCTTTTTACGCAACGATGAAGGCAAACGGATATTACGACTGGCTGCTTTACGGTCCCTGTCACGCGACGGGTCTTATGGAGGGGGAGCCTCCATGGATCGAGGAAGGTGTGGATTTTCCATTGCAGGAAAATATGACGTTTTGTATCTGTCTTTTTATGGGCAATCGGCAAGGATATGGGTTCCGGATAGAAGACAGCATTCGTGTAGGAGCGAATGGAGCGGATAATATGACCAACTATAGGAGAGACATCATTCTTCTGTGACGGGAAGACGAATGATTGTAAGGAGGGGAGAGGAAAAGTATGGAAAATATTTTGGTTTTGAATAAAATCAATAAAAGTTTCCCGGGTGTTCACGCATTGAAAGATATGTCGTTTTCCATTAAAAAAGGCGAGGTGCATGCCATCTGCGGTGAGAACGGCGCAGGAAAATCCACCTTGATGAAGGTGATTTCCGGCGTGTATAAGCAGGACAGCGGAGACGTGATGCTGGATGGCGAACAGGTGAAAATTTCGAACCCCAACGAGGCGCTGGAGCTTGGAATATCGATCATGTATCAGGAGACAAGTCTGTTTCCTGAGATGACAATACTGGAAAATCTTTTTTTGAACCACGAAATCAGGAAAAAGGCGCTCGGTTTTTTGCATGTGCTGGATTATGGAGCAATGGAAAAAAAGGTGCACGATATTTTTGCAAGTCTGAACTCAAGTCTGGAGCTCGACACGAAGGTGAAGGATATTGGAATGGCACAAAAGCAGCTTGTTGAGATTGCAAAAGCGCTGACCTTTGACTCCAAAGTGCTGATCATGGACGAGCCTACCGCGTCGCTCACCCAGCGCGAAGTGGAAGCGCTGTTTGAGATCATTACAAAACTGAAAAGCAAAGGAGTAGCCATTGTATATATCAGCCATCGTCTGGAAGAAATTTTTGAAATATGCGACCGCGTCACGGTCATCCGCGACGGAGAGTTTATTTCGGTGAGCGACGTTGCTGATACCACGAAGGATAAATTAGTGGCAGACATGGTTGGGCGCGCGGTCGGGCAATATTATCCCAAGGTGGAAGCGCAGATTGGCGAGGTTATTTTTGAAGCGCAGGATGTAAATCAGGATGGATTGCTTTATGGCATCAACTTTGACATCCGGCGGGGAGAAATCGTCGGCCTCGCAGGGCTGGCAGGTGCGGGACGAACGGAGCTCGCGCACGCAATCTGCGGTTTTACAAAGATGGACAGCGGGAAACTTTTACTGGAAGGAAAGCCTGTACACATCCACGATTATAAAGCAGCGATGGAAACAGGGATCGTCTATGTTTCGGAAGACAGAGGAAAGTATGGTCTCGTTCTGAAAATGGACATCAAGCAAAATGTATCTCTGCCGCAGATCGTTAAATTGAAAAAACATGGAGTCATTGACCGCAAGCATGAACAGGAAATGGGTGACAAAGCAATCAGAACCTATGAGATCAAAGCACCGGGTGCGGATTTTATTGTGGAAAATCTGTCGGGCGGGAATCAACAAAAGGTAGCGGTTGCAAAGGCGACGGCGCTCAATCCAAAACTTCTGATTTTGGACGAACCGACACGTGGCGTAGATGTGAACGCGAAGGCTGAAATCCATAAGCTGATTGGAACCCTTGTGGAGCAAGGGCTCTCCATTCTGATGATCAGCTCTGAATTGCCTGAACTGATGGGCATGTGTGACCGCATTTATGTCATGAACTCCGGCGAAATAAAGGGTTGCTTCACAAGAGAAGAGGCAACGCAGGAGGCAATCCTGAACGTGGCCCTCGGAACAAGCGGCCAAAATAATTAGGAAGGTGGTTGGTGCGATATGGAGAAAACAAACGTTTTACAAAAAGCAACAACGATGAAGAAGCGTTCCATCACCACGGAAGGGTTTCTCGGACTGCTGATAGCCGCAATCATGATTATCCTCTACTTTACGGCGGGGGGGACGGAAGGCTTTTTTAGCCTTCAGAACATCATGACTATTTTGCGCGTGTTCAGCTATGTATTTATTGCCGGAATTGGCATGACGATGATCATTATAACAGGAAATATCGACATTTCCTTTGGAGCAGTCGTATCCATCATTACGGTGGTCATGGCTGCGGTCAGCAAGCTTGACGGCAACATTCCGTTTATCGTATTTTTACCGATCGGCATGGTAGTGGGCGCTCTGTTGTGCGGATTCAATGCATTTTTGATGGCAAAATTTCGCATTCCGTCGCTGGTCATCACACTTGCAACAATGCAGATTTATTACGGGGCGCTGCTTTGGGCGCTGGAAGGCTCTATTTATAATCTTTTGCCAAACTGGACATGGTTTTCCTTTGAGGCAGTGATCGGCGGGGTGATTCCGCTTTATGTGGTGATTGCGATCGCGCTGCTTGTCATCTCGATATTCTTCTTCAAATATTCACGCTTTGCAAAAAAATTATATGCGATCGGAAACAATGTGCAGGGCGCGCGATATGCGGGCATCAACGTAGAAAAAACAATGATCGTCGCGTATATGATCGCGGGTGCGCTGCTTGCGTTTTCGGCGGCGATCATGGGGACCGCGGGCAACCGGGTGACGTGCACGGTTGGGAATAATTTTGAAATGAAGGTGATTGCGGCAGTGATCGTGGGCGGCACAAATGCGATGGGCGGTTCCGGCAAAATATATGGAACAGCACTGGGGGCGCTGCTTCTGGCAATTGTCAGCCCGGCGCTTGTGTTCGTAGGCATCAACACCTATTGGACGGACCTGTTTACGGGCGCGATCATTGTGATTGCAGTCGTTGTAAGCGCGTTCCGAAATTTCAATATGGGTAAAAAATTGAGTGCAAAAAAGGAGGCGAACTGAATGAAAAGCAAACTAAATTTCAAATTATCCTACAATTGGATACTGTTTCTGATCGCCGCTGCGTTGTTTGTTGCGTTCACAATTATCAATCCGTCTTTTTGCACGGCGAATTATATCATGGAAACGATCAAGATGATCATAGAGATCGGCATTATGGCATTGCCGCTCACGCTTCTGATCGTGATGGGCGGGATCGATTTTTCGATGGCATCGACCCTGGTGCTGTCGGCGGCCGCGGGCGGGATTGTGTCTATGCAATTGAACAATCCGGTGGTTGGGCTGCTCGTGACGCTTGGCGTAGGAACCTTGTGCGGCGCGTTCAATGGCCTCTTGATTGCACGCCTTAAGCTGCCGCCGCTGGTGACCACTTTGGCGACAATGTATCTTTTCAAGGGCATTGCGGAAGGCATTACACTGGGAACGCCCTCTGTGGGTACGAATGTTGCGGCGACACCTATCGCGACGTTTCTTGGATCGGGCGAAATCCTTGGGATACCGACTCAGCTTTGGATCTTCGTTGCGCTCGCTGTGATTCTCAATCTTTTACTGGCGAAAACACCATATGGCCGCATACTTTACTCCATTGGCCTCAATGAAAACGCAGCCAGATTCAGCGGGATCAACACAATTAAAATCAAACACCTAACTTATTGCATGGCAGGACTGATCTTCGCTGTTGCGGGGCTGGTGTTTATGGGGCGATTTTCAACGATACAATTCGATTCGGCAGACCCCTATACGATGCAGATCATTACCGCAGCGGTTTTGGGAGGATGCGATATGGCCGGAGGCCGGGGAGACATCAAGGGAACCATTCTCGGCGTAGCGATCATCGGCATCCTAAAGGGCGGAATGAATGTGGTGCTGCTGCCGCAGACGCAACAAAAGATCATTATTGGGGTAATTCTTCTCATCAGCCTTATTATGTTCGAGGTCTTGAACCACAGATCGCGGAAAATAAAACTGGAGAAGGGAGGTAAAAAAGTTCTGACCACACCTTAAATTTACAGATTTAGGAACTGATTGTGTGATGCACAGTTCAAATATGAAAATTCAGGAGGAATTGAAAATGAAAAAAATCTTGGCATTGGTTCTGGTGGTAGCGATGCTGGCAATCCCGCTGGCTGCGTGCGGACAGCCCGCTTCTCCGGCAACGGAAGCGCCCGCGAGCGACAGCAGTACACCCTCCACATCGGCAGACAACGGTGATGGCGGCGGAACGGAAGGGGCGAAAACCTACAAGATTGCAATGCTCCCCAAGTTCAAGGGCGAAAATTATTTTGACGGATGCTATGTAGGCGCGCAAAAGGCTGCGGACGAATTGGGAATCGAGCTGATTTATGACGGGCCGAACCAGAGCGAAGCGACGAATGCAAAGCAGGTAGAGATTCTGAGCGGATTTATCGCCGCAGGCGTGGATGCGATCATCGTATCGCCATGTGATGCAGAAGGAATTGCGCCGACATTGAAACAGGCGAAGGACAAGGGGATCAAGGTGGTGACATTTGACGCAGACACGATCAATGATGCACGTGATTTCTATGTGAATCCCGCGACCGCAAGCGATATTGGAATCGGTCTTGTGGAAGCGCTGATCCCGGGGCTTACAACCAACGGTTTTGGCCCGGATAAACCGGCGCGCATGGGTCTGATTTCCGGTTCGGGCCTTGATACCAATCAGAATGAGTGGATACTCGGCATCCAGAGCTATTTGAAGGAAAAATATCCATGGATCACACTGGACGCCGACGAGAACGGTTACATTGGCGGTGATATTTGGACGCCGGGCTCGGACGAGACAGCCGCGCAAAACGCTGCAAATGAAGCGATCGCAAAATCCGGTAACGCTGCGGATGGAAAACAGATCAACTGCATCATTGGAACGTCCTCCATGTCTACGCCGGCGCTTGCCGCCGCATGGAATGCTGTGGTTGGGGAGAAGCCCAATGTGGTGCTGACCGGTCTTGCGACGCCTCTGGGCATCAAAGACTATATCCTTGAGGAGAGCAATCCGCTTAAGACAGGCGTATTGTGGGATGTACAGAATTTGGGTTATCTGTCCGTAGAGGCGACAAAGGCATTGCTCGACGGGGAGATCGATCTTGCAAATGCAAAGACCTTCAGCAGTTCGCTTGGCGAAAAAGAGTTTGCGATCAATAAGGACGATCAGGGTCTTGAACTTCTGCTCGGACCGGCGCTGATCTTCGATCAGACAAATGTGAGCGATTTCAATTATTGACAAATTTTGTGTATGATGATGTATGGGGCGGCAATCGTGCCGCCCCATACAGATACGCTGACGGACAGGGAAGGAAGAGAAAATGGCGATTCAAACGGTTTTGGGGAAGATTGAAGCAGCAGAGCTCGGTATCGTCTCTCCACACGAGCATATCTTCATTGATATGAACGTTTTTTTTGCGGCTCCCGAGGAAATTGGGGCAAAGAATATTGCATATGGAAAAGTAACGATCGACAAATTAGGCGTTTTAAAACGAAATCCTTTTGCGGTGCTCGACAACGTACAGATGATGGATGAAGGCACACAGACAAGCGAGCTTCTGCAATTTAAATATGCCGGCGGAAGGACTGTGGTAGATGCCACAACATTTGGGATCGGCAGAGATCCGCTGCTTCTCAGAGATATGGCGGCAAGAACGGGTCTTAACATAGTTGCCGGAGCGGGATATTATGTCGCGCCGGCGCTTTGCGGCGCAGTGTTGGAAAAGACCGTCGAAGAGATGGAAGCAGAGATCGTTGCCCAACTGGAAACGGGGATCGGACACACGGAAATCAAAGCGGGCGTGATTGGGGAAATCGGTGTAAGCCATATCATGTATCCTTTTGAAAAGAAATCCTTAACAGCGGCATGCAGGGCACAGAAACAGACGGGTGCGCCGCTGCTTGTGCACATCAATCCATGGTCTACGCAGGGGATTGCGGCAATGGACATCATAAACGAGCATCGAATTGAGCCTGAAAAAGTGGTCATTTGCCATATTGATGTGGAAAACAGGGAGGATTACATCATCTCGCTGCTTGATCAGGGCGTGTTTGTGGAATTTGATAATTTTGGCAAGGAAATGGCGACGGATTTGTGGGATTGCAAACCCGGATCGGGAAGGTTTGCGACGGATTGGGAACGGGTGTGGCTTTTGCAGCGGCTTGTTGAGCGCGGATACGAAAAGCAAATACTGATGTCCTGCGACGTATGCCTGAAGCAATTGCTTCACGCATATGGCGGATGGGGGTATGATCATGTGCTGACACACATCGTACCCATGCTTAAAGAGGCGGGGGTCACGCAGGAGCAGATTGACCTTATTTTAACAGACAATCCTGCGAGATGGTTAAATCGATGATGATCGGAAGACAATAAAAAAGTTCCTCTCTCTTGCTGCTTTTTTAGCGGCGGAGTGCCCGGCAAAGATTCAGGAGAGCCACGTTGGTTCACCTGAATCTTTTGTTTTGAACGGGTGTTCAATGTTCTTGTATAGTTCACACATATTTGCTATAATAGCTTGTTAGCAGGAGGTAGCTATGACAGAATATAAATTAGGACTGGATATTGGATCGACGACGATCAAAATCGTGCTGATCGATGAAAATGACAATATCCTGTTTGAGCGATACAGACGGCATTTTTCGGACGTAAGAGGAGAGCTTCTCAATCTATTCAAAGAGATCGCGCAGGAATGCGGTGAATATAGAGTGACTTCGGCCATCACGGGTTCCGGAGGTCTTTCTGTTGCAAAAATTTTGGGATTGCCTTTCGTACAGGAAGTGGTTGCGGGCGCACGGGCGACGCAAAAATACATCCCGCAGGCGGATGTTGTACTTGAATTGGGCGGTGAGGACGCAAAGATCACCTATATGAAGCCCTCGCTCGAGCAGCGCATGAACGGCACCTGCGCCGGCGGAACGGGCGCGTTTATCGACCAGATGGCGACGTTGCTGAACACCGACCCGATGGGGCTCAACGAGCTTGCCAAAACGTATAACACGTTATACCCGATTGCGGCACGCTGCGGCGTATTCGCGAAGACAGACGTTCAGCCGCTGATCAACGAGGGTGCGGCAAAGGATGATATTGCCGCTTCGATTTTTCAATCTGTGGTCAACCAGACGATCTCCGGGCTTGCGTGCGGCAGACCGATTCGCGGCAATGTTGCGTTTTTGGGCGGGCCGCTGCACTATTTGACGGAGCTGCGCACACGCTTTATCGAGACGCTGGAACTGGGGAGCGAAGCGGTCATTCATCCGGAGAATTCGCATCTTTTTGTTGCGATGGGCTCCGCGCTGATGGCGGAGGGAAAGGAATTTGCGCTTTCCGCACTGCCTGATATGCTGCAAAACGCGGGAGAGGGCGAGCACGAAACGCGTCGGCTGTCGTCGCTGTTTGAAACGGAAGAAGCATATGACGCATTCATCAAGCGGCATTCGCAGAAAAATGTGGAGCGCGGGGAGCTATCTAAAGCGCAGGGGGCTTGTTATCTTGGGCTTGACGCGGGTAGTACGACGATCAAGGCGGTGCTGATTGACGACGAAAGCAGACTGCTCTATTCCCACTATCATTCCAACGAAGGAAGTCCGCTCGATTCCGCTGTGGAAATTGTACGCAACGTCTATCGCAAGCTTCCAAAGGATGCGTATATCGCGGGCGCGTGCGTCACGGGATATGGAGAAGCGATCATCAAGGAAGCGCTGAAGCTCGACCTCGGCGAGATCGAAACGATGGCGCATTATAAGGCGGCGGAATTTTTCAACAAGGATGTTGACCTGATCATCGACATCGGCGGACAGGACATGAAGTGCCTGCATATCAAGAATGGCATCGTTGACGGGATCATGCTGAATGAAGCGTGTTCTTCGGGCTGCGGAAGCTTTTTGCAGACCTTTGCCTATTCTCTGGGGATTCCCATTCGGGATTTCGCGCAGGAGGCGTTAAAGGCGCAGAACCCTGTCGACCTCGGAACGCGCTGCACGGTGTTCATGAACAGCCGCGTTAAGCAGGCGCAAAAGGAAGGCGCGACGGTGGGCGATATTTCCGCAGGGCTTTCCTATTCCGTCGTGAAAAATGCGCTTTATAAGGTCATCAAGGTGAAGGACCCGGCGGATCTGGGCAAAAACATTGTCGTGCAGGGCGGGACGTTTAAAAACAACGCGATCCTGCGCACGTTTGAGCTCGAGCTTGGCAGGGAAGTGATCCGCCCGGACATTGCGGAGCTGATGGGCGCGTTTGGCGCGGCATTGCTTGCGCAAAAGGAGATGCGACAAAAGCGTTCTTCGATCATCACCGAACAGGAGCTCGAAACCTTCGCCTGCAAGGGCAGCTTTGCGCGGTGCGGCAAGTGCGAAAACCGCTGCATGCTGACCATCACGACATTTGAGGACGGAAGAAAATTTGTTTCGGGTAACCGCTGCGAAAAGGGAAGCGGCGTAACACGCAAAAATGATCTGCCCGATCTCTTTGATTATAAGCTCAAGAGGGTGTTTGATTATGAGTCATTAAGCGCGGAGGAGGCGGTGAACGGCACGGTCGGTATTCCGCGTGCGCTGAATATTTACGAGAATTACCCCTTCTGGCACGCGATGTTCACGAAGCTTGGGTTCCGTGTGGTTCTTTCCGACCCATCCAGCCATTCGATGTTTGAGCAGGGTATGGAGACGATCTCTTCGGACACAGTGTGCTATCCGGCGAAGCTGATCCACGGACATATTGAAAACCTTGCACAAAAGGGGGTGGACAAGATATTCTATCCATGCGTACCCTTTGAGATCAAAGAGTATGATCACACAAACAACCATTACAATTGCCCGATTGTAACCTCTTACCCGGAGGTCATCAAAAACAACATGGATGTACTTCATGAAAAGGGGATCGAATTCATCAATTTCTTCGTGGCCCTCGATGAGCGGGAATTCATGCCGCAGAAGATCATGAAGGAGTTTGGAAAATATGGCATCACGCAGGAACAGGCACAGGCGGCTGCGGACGCGGCATATGCGGCGCTCGAGCAGTTTAAGAGCGATATGCGTGAGCAGGGCGAAAAGACGATCAAGTGGCTGGAGGAGACGGGGAATACGGGCATCGTGCTGGCGGGGCGCCCTTATCATGTGGACGCAGAGATCAACCACGGCATCCCCTCGCTGATCACGAGCTATGGCCTTGCGGTTTTGACAGAGGACAGTGTGGCGCACCTTGGGAACCTTGAGCGGCCGATCCGCGTGATGGACCAGTGGGCGTTCCATTCGCGCCTATACGAAGCGGCGGCAGCCGTGGGACGTTATGATTGCTTGCAGCTCATCCAACTGAATTCATTTGGGTGCGGCCTTGACGCGATCACGAGCGATCAGGTGCAGGAGATCGTTACTGCGGCGGGCAAAATTTATACGCTGCTCAAAATTGACGAGATCAGCAACCTCGGCGCGGCAAAAATTCGTATTCGTTCGCTGATTGCCGCGTTAAAGGAGCAAAAAGAAGAACAGCCGGACAACAAAAAGCAAGAACGCGCGGACGCGGTGTGGCACAGGCGTATCTTCACGCAGGAAATGCGCGAGAAGGGGACGATCGTATGTCCGCAGATGGCACCTTTGCAGTTCCAGTTCCTAAAGCAGGCGTTCGACCCGACGGGTTACAACTTCAAGGTACTGACAGAGGTGACAAAGGAAGACATCGACGTCGGTTTAAAATATGTGAACAACGACGCGTGCTATCCGACCATCATCGTGGTGGGGCAGCTTGTGAACGCGTTTCTCACAGGAAAGCTTGACCCGGACAACACGGTCATCATGCTTACACAGACGGGTGGCGGGTGCCGTGCATCCAACTATCTTGCGTTTTTGCGTAAGGCGCTCAAGGAAGCGGGATTCCCGCAGGTGGTGGTGGTATCCATCAATTTTTCCGGATTGGAAAAAAACCCCGGATTTCGTTTTACGGGCGGGCTGGCAATGCGCTTGCTCCTTGCGATCCCGCTGGGAGATTTGCTGCAAAAACTGCTGCTTGCAACGCGGCCGTACGAGAAAAACAAGGGCGAGACGGATGCATTGTTCGAAAAGTGGGTCTCAAAAATACAGGATATCGTAAGAAATACGCGTTATTTTGGATATCGCAAAGCATCCAAGCAGATGGTAAAGGATTTTGAAGCGATTGAGCGAACAAATGTTGTGAAGCCCAAGGTGGGCCTCGTGGGAGAGATTCTCGTGAAATATCATCCGGACGCCAACAATCATGCGATTGAGGTGATCGAGCGGGAGGGCGGCGAGGCCGTGATGCCCGCGTTGATGGAGTTTTTCACGTATAGTTTGTATAGCTGCAAATTTAAGCACGAAGAGATGGGTAAATCCAAAGGGGTATACAAAGCGTCTATGTTTGGGATCTGGCTTGTCAACTGGTTTCGCAACCCCATTCAGCGTGCGCTGAAAAAGAGCAAATATTATACGCCGTACCCGGATATTCGCCATTTGGCGGAGCAATCGGAGGAAATGATTTCCTGCGGCAACTGCACGGGTGAAGGATGGTTCTTGACGGCGGAGATGCTGCACCTCATTGAGGAGGGTGCGCCGAACATCATCTGCGTACAGCCATTCGCATGTCTGCCCAATCATGTGGTAGGCAAGGGAATGATCCGCGGGATCAGGAACAAATATCCGCAGGCAAACATCGTTGCGGTGGATTACGATCCGGGTGCGTCTGAGGTCAATCAGCTCAATCGGATCAAGCTGATGATCTATTCCGCATTCGAGAACCTAAAGGCGCAGCGGGAAAGCAAAGAGAAAAACGCATAATCAAAAAAAGGAGCGTGAATGCTCCTTTTTTAGTGCGGCACATTTATTTACATTCGTCTAAAAAGCGCTCAAGTGCTTCTTTTTTTGCGATCGCGTCGTCGTAACCGACCTGATATTGCGCGGACAGCTTCTCCGGGTCTTTTTCCATCCTTCCGGCGATAATCGGTTTTGTGGGTCGGATGATGAGGGCGTTGCCGTCGTGCTCCTGCTGTTCTGCAAGTTCGACGCTCTTGTTGTAGTAGATGTGTCGATTGGAGACCGTACGTGCAAAATCACGGAAGAAGGGATAGCGCACATAGGCAAGCCCGCTTGTCCTGCTTTTATGATGCCGGAAGCCTTCGTTGCGCGTCAATACGATGATGTTTCTCGTGTTTCCTTTTTTGAGTGAATATTCGATGGGTACGGAATCGCTTGCACCGCCGTCCATCAGCCTGTGCCCGTCCACCTTGACGATGGTAGAGGCCAGTGGAATGGCGGCGGTAGCGCAGAGATATTTCATGTCCGCATCATTATTCAAATCGTGGAGCTGATGATAAAATGGCTTGCCGTCCGCAACATTTGTCGCGACGACGGTCAGCTTTTGGTCGGAAGCCTTGAACGCATCATAATCAAAAGGGACGATGCTGCGCGTTACCTCGTAGAATACATACTTCATGCCGAAAAAGGAACCTGTCGTGAGGAAATTTCGAAGGCTCAGATATTTTGTATTGATACAGGTGTTGTAGATCGTCAAGTTGCGCCCGCGCTGTCCGGATATGTAGGAGATCGCGTTTGCCGCACCGGCCGATACACCGATGATGTCGCGCATATGAATCCCCATATCAAGAAATGCGTCCAGAACACCGGCAGTATAGGAGCCGCGCATGCCGCCGCCCTCCAAGATCAAGCCTGTTTTTTGCATAAAATTCACCTCGATATATTATTATAACTTTTCACAACCAAAAAATCAAAAATATGATACAATATAGCACGGGAGTGTACATTTATGATTGTGACAATTTTGATATTGGCCTGCATTGCGGTCGTATTTATATATTTTTTTATGACATCGGCGCGTCCGGCGGCCTCTTGGCTCAAAAATTATTCATACGCGCACCGGGGGCTGCATAACGAGAAATACCCGGAGAATTCGCTTGGGGCGTTCGAACATGCTATCAATCACGGATACGCGATCGAAATGGACGTCCATCTGTCAAAGGATGGGGTGCTGATGGTGTTCCATGACGATGCGCTGGCGCGCATGACCGGAAGCAAGGGAGTGATTGGAGACTATACGGCGGAAGAACTTCGGAAAATGAAGCTCTTAGATAGCGAATATACCATTCCCACGCTTGAGGAAGTGCTTGAGCTGGTGGCGGGAAGAACGCCGTTGCTGGTGGAACTGAAAAATGTGGGCAGGGCAGGCGCGCTTGAGGCGGCGGTCTGCCAGCGCTTGAGGAGTTATAAGGGACTTTTTGCGGTGCAGTCATTTTCCCCGTTCTCCATGCGGTGGTATTATAAAAATGCGCCGGATATTTTGCGTGGGCAGCTCTCCGCACCCTTTTATACCGGCGTGGATGAGCTTCCCAGGTGGAAGCGGTGGACAATGCGCCATTTGATGACAAACGCGTTATGCAGACCTAATTTCATCAATTATGAACAGAGCGGCGTGGGGCGCAGTGTAATTCGCCGTTTGCGGAAAAAAGGTGTCCCGATTTTTGCGTGGACAGTGCGAAGCGAGGTGGAAGCGAAGGCTGTCCGTCCATATGTGGATGCATTGGTGTTCGAGGGGATCGACCCCAAAGGAGGGGTGCGGAATGCGTGACAAGGTTTTATCGGTGCTTGTAATTTTGTTCGGACTTTTGGCGTTTCTGATTTTAGTACCGCAGATTTGGTGGAGCGGATTGATTTTTGCCATTTTGGGGGTGATCGTCGGGGGCGCGACGCTCAAAACGCTTCATTTGAAGGCGGTGATCGGCGTTGGGCTTTCCATTGCGGCATGTGCGGCTTATCTGGTTGTGATGAACGCCGCAGGGGTCTCAATCTTTGGCTGAAATGGAAATTGTTGTTTGAACCCGCCTGTAAAATCTTATCAATAATCAAAATCGTATACAGGAGAATTGATTATGGGTATTTATGATTACAGTGTGAAGAAAATGAGCGGGGAAAAACAATCTCTGCGAGATTATGAAGGAAAGCTATTGCTTTTGGTGAACACCGCAAGCAAGTGCGGATTCACACCGCAATTTGAAGGCTTAGAGGCGCTTTATGAAAAATATAAAGACAAGGGGCTTGCGGTGATCGGGTTCCCATGCAATCAGTTCGCAGAGCAAGATCCGGGAACAAACAAAGAAATACAGGAATTTTGCAAGCTGAATTACGGCGTTACGTTTCCCATGATGGCGAAAATCGACGTGAACGGCGCAGATGAGGAGCCGCTTTATACCTATTTGAAGGAACAAAAGGGATTTGCGGGATTTGATATGGATCATCCGATTGCACCGAAGCTCGATGAAATGCTGCGCGCGGAGTTTGGAGATTACACGAAGGACAGCAGCATTAAGTGGAATTTCACAAAGTTTTTAATCGATCAAAATGGCGCGGTGATCGAGCGTTTTGAGCCGACGACGACGCCCGAGCAGGTGGAGGCATTTATTGAAAAGCTGTTATGAATCAAAAATACCGCATAAAGCGGTATTTTTTTGTCTTTTTGGGGTAAACAGTAGTAATGTAAGACAATTTCGGATAAAATATGAATAAGTATTTCTTGCGCAGGGGGTGCCCTTTTTGCTGAAATTATATAAAGGATTAAAGAAGTATACCGGACAATTGGTTTTGCTCGTCGTTTTGATGCTCGGGCAGGTGTTTTCTATGCTGATGCTGCCGAACTTCATGTCAACGATCATCAACGACGGCGTGATCAAGGGAGATGTGGGCTACATCACGACCGCCGGAATCATCATGCTTTGCATTACGCTTGCCGGTTCGGCGAGCGCGATCGGTGTGGGCTATTTTGCCTCTAAGGTCGGCGTAGGCTTTTGCACGGACGTGCGCAAAAAGCTTTTTCGCAAGGTCGGTCAATTTACGATGGCGGAATTTGATAAGGTAGGGACATCTTCGCTGACGACGCGAACCACCAACGATATCATGCAAATTCAGGATTTCACGATCATGATGTTTCGCGTAGTCGTTCTCGCGCCGATCATGTGTATTGGCGGCGTAACGCTTGCGATGCAAAAGAATATGCAGCTTGCGTGGGTCATTATTGCATGTATGCCGCTCGTAGTTGTATTCCTCGTGCTTGTGATGCGCAAGGCATTCCCGGTGTTTCGCTCGATGCAGGCGAAGCTCGACGGACTCAATGTCGTGATGCGCGAAAATGTTACGGGGGTGCGTGTGATCCGTGCGTTTACGGCGGAGGAGCGGGAGGAAAAGCGCTTCGAGGACGCGAACGGCGTACTGACGCAAACCTCTATCCGTTCACAAATACTGATGTCTACGCTTATGCCGCTGCTGATGCTCATTATCAACGTCGGAACGATCGCCGTTGTTTGGTTTGGCGGACAGCAGATTGCGCAGGGTACGCTCGAGGTGGGAGACCTGATGGCCTTTATTCAGTATCTTGTGCTGATCATGTACGCGTTGGTGATGATGTCTATGATTTTTGCGATGATGCCACGCGCAAGCGTGTGTGCGGACCGCATCAACGAAGTGATGGACACAGAGATCGATATACGCGAGAGCAAAATGCCAAAAACGCCGGAGGAAAGAACAGGCGTTGTGGAATTTCGTAACGTGACGTTCCGCTATGGCGATGCGGAGAAACCGGCAATTTCCAACATCAGCTTTCAAGCGGAGCCGGGTAAGACGACAGCAATCATCGGTGCGACGGGCAGTGGGAAATCTTCCATCATCATGCTGATTCCCCGCCTTTATGATGTTTCAGAGGGCACTGTTTTGGTGGATGGCGTGGATGTGCGTGAATATGACATCAAAAAACTGCGGAAGCGCATCGGTTATGTGCCACAGAAGGCGGTTTTGTTTTTAGGCACGATCCGCGAGAATATTGCTTATGAAAACGAGGATATGCCGGAAGAGCAGGTGAAGCGCGCAGCACGCATCGCGCAGGCGGATGCGTTTATCGAGCAAAAGGAACGGTTGTACAACGATCCGATCGCGCAGGGCGGATCGAACGTTTCGGGCGGGCAAAAGCAGCGGCTTGCCATTGCGCGCGCACTGGCGGGCGACGCAAATATACTGATTTTTGACGACAGCTTCTCTGCGCTCGATTTCAAAACGGATGCGGCTTTAAGAAAGGCAATCAAGGAAAACACGCAGGGGGCCACGGTCATCATTGTCGCACAGCGCATCAATACCATCATGGACGCGGACAACATCCTTGTTGTGGACAAGGGAAAAATCATCGGACAGGGCAGGCACGACGAACTTGTGAAAACGTGTGACGTTTATGCAGAGATCGCGCGCACGCAGATGTCGTAAGGGGGGTGCTTTGAATGAAAGTCGGAAACGAACAGCCAGTGGCAAATGATAAGGCAAAAAATACCGGCGGAACGGTGAAGCGCCTGCTTGGATTTTTTGGCCCGTATAAGAAGCAGTTTATTGCAGTGCTCGTATTGGCGGCGCTGGGCACGCTGTTTTTGATCATCGGTCCAAAGCTGCTGGGCGAAGCCACCAACACGATTTTTGCGGGTGTGGCGAGCACCATCGAGGGAAACAACTCTTCGGCAAACATCGATTTTGCGAAGCTGTCGATGATTCTGGCATCCCTCGTGGTCATCTATGGATTATCGGCGTTGTTTACGTATTTGCAGCAGCGCACCACCGCCAAGGTGGCGCAAAGCACGATCTATGACCTGCGCGAGGCTGTGGACAGGAAGATACAGCGTCTGCCCCTTAATTATTTTGATACGCATACGCGCGGTGATGTGCTTTCGCGCACGACGACGGATATTGAACGCATCAGCGCCACCATCCAGCAGACGATGACACAGCTGATTACGGCAGTTTTTACCATCGTTGGTATCATCATTATGATGTTTTCCATCAGTTGGCAGATGACGCTCATTGCGCTTTTGGTGCTTCCGGCGGCGGTATTTCTTTCATCGATGGTCGTCAAAAAATCGCAGAAATATTATATCGGACAGCAGGATAAGCTGGGCGCGGTGAATAGCTATGTGGAGGAGATGTATTCCGGGCACAATATCGTCAAGCTCTATGGCACAGAAGTGCGTACAGAAGAAGAATTCGACAGGATGAACGACGGCCTTTACGAGGACGCGAGAAGATCGCAGTTTGCGTCGAGCATCATCATGCCGCTGACAAATTTTGTGGGAAATCTTGGCTACGTGGGCATTTGTGTGCTGGGCGGAATCCTCACATCGAGCGCTACGCTGACTGTCGGCGCGATCCAGGCGTTTATCCAATATATGCAGCAGTTTACGCAGCCCATCGTGCAGACGGCGAATATCGTAAACCTGATGCAGTCCACCGTTGCGGCGGCAGAGCGCGTGTTCGAGCTTTTGGATGAGCCGGAGCAGGTGCCGGAGAACGGACATTTGAAGGTGATCGACCGGACGAAAGGCGAGATCACGTTTGAGCACGTGCGTTTTGGCTATGTGCCAAATAAAATTTTGATTTCCGACATGAACCTGCACGTGAAGCCGGGCCAGAAGGTAGCGATCGTTGGACCTACGGGCGCGGGCAAAACGACGCTTGTGAACCTGCTGATGCGTTTTTATGAGCTTAATAGCGGGAGCATCATGGTGGACGGGATTGATATCCGTGAGATATCGCGGCACAACCTGCGCAGCCTGTTTGGCATGGTTTTGCAGGAAACGTGGCTCTATTCCGGTTCGATCAAAGACAATATTCGTTACGGGAAACCGAACGCGACGGATGAGGAAGTGTACGCCGCGTGTGAAATGGCCAATGTGGACAGCTTTATCAGAACGCTGCCCGGCGGCTATGACATGGAGATCAACGAAGAGGCGAGCAATATATCGCAAGGGCAAAAGCAGCTTTTAACAATTGCGCGTGCTTTTTGTGCCGACCCGCAGATATTGATCCTTGACGAAGCGACGAGCTCTGTGGATACGCGGACGGAGAAGCTGATACAGGACGCGATGGACAAGCTGACGCACGGGCGTACGAGTTTTATGATCGCCCATCGATTGAGTACGATAAAGGATGCGGACATCATTCTCGTGATGAAGGACGGGGACATCATCGAGCAGGGAAGCCATGACGAGCTGATGGCGCAAAATGGGTTCTATACAGGGCTTTATAACAGTCAGTTTTCATAAAACGCGGCAAGCGGAAGAGGTGGTATGATGGCGGAAGATTTTTATGATTTTACCAGTGCGAAGATAAACAGCCTCTCCAACACGGAAAAGCAGATTTTCAATTACGTGGTGAGGAATATGCATGTCGTGAAGGATATGAGCATCCGTGATCTTGCGGCGGCATGTTTCGTTTCCACGACAACGCTTTTTCGCTTTGTCAAAAAGCTGGGATTTTCCGGATATTCCGAATTTACGGCAATGATTCGCCTGACCGAAATGACGTCAAAATCCATCGCGATCCCCAATGTAATCAGCAAAAAGGACTATCAGGAGGATTACCTCAAAAACGTCATCGAGGCGGTCAAGGTGATCAGCAACGACAAGATCGAGCTTTTTAACCGCATCATGGACCGTTACCCAAAGGTCTATATCCTCGGATCGGGGCTGAGCGCGGATGTGGCGCAGTATTTGCGGCGCATTCTGACCGTTCTTGGATACAACGCGGAAACGCCGGTGGAGGACTACGAGATCAATTCGGTTCTGAAGCGCATCAAACGCGAGGATGTGCTGATGGTTTTGTCCTACACGGGCAACAACCAGAAGCTTGCACGTTATATTGAACAGATCGTTACGGTGGCAACACCCACGATCATCTCAATCACGCGCGCGGACAACAACATCATCCAAAATATGAGCGATTTGAATTTCTACATTTTCGCAGACGATATTTCCTTTGACGGGATCGACATTACTTCACGCTGCGGCATGATCGCGGTCATTGAAACGCTGATGTATAAGCGGATCACAGAGCGGAAATAGCGAATAGGCCTTGCGGAAAGTGGCCGCTAACAAATTTGTAACCAAAGCGCAAAACGCGGAAGGGTTCAGCTCCCGCGTTTTTTTAATTTTCTCACAAAGTGACAGGATATGTGCCAAAAACAGACGAAAATGGTGTGCTTTTGGTGTAACACAAGAGATAGAATGTAAAATATAGGTTTGCTGGAATGGAACAATAATTAGACGATAAAGTCCAGCTTATTATCAGAATATTTTACTTTAGAGAATGTAATTGCTATCGCATTCTCTTTTTTTATTGAAAAACAATCGACATAAAACGCTTGGTTATGATCAATCAGAACCAGAGGATAGCAAGGATGATAAACCAGAGGATAGTCGAAAACCAGCATCTCCGCAAACAGGAGATTCAAAAGAAATCTTCTTTTATGTTGCAATACTGGTCATGGTGGGATGCGTCGGTGGAGGAACATTGATCGTGAAGAAAAAAGAAGCAAAAAAGTAATTTCAAAATTTACAGACAATTAAAATACGGCGGCAATGATTGCCTGAGAATGTTTAAGAACCCTGTTGGCAGATAGAAGCCGCCGGGTTCTTATTGTGGCCGAATACATTTCAAGATATTAAAAGGCGTAGAGATTTTTTAAATTTTCCTTAAACCGGACGCAATCTCGTTGTATGGGCAGAGACAATCGCATATAATGGGGCGGAAGGACGGTGCGTGCGATGAAGATTTGTATTGTGGAAGACAGCAAAAAAATCAGGGAGGAACTTGGGTCGTTTCTCAAAAAATACGGATATTCTGTATGCCTGATCAACGATTTTGATCACGTCGTCAATGCGATCCTTGAAGAGAATGCCGAACTTCTGTTGCTTGATATCAATTTGCCTGTGGTGGACGGATATTCGATTTGCCGCGAACTGCGCAAGCAATCCCAGATGCCGATCATCATCGTCACGAGCCGCGACACGGAAATGGATGAGCTGATGAGTATGAATCTGGGTGCGGATGATTTTATCGCCAAGCCATACAATACGCAGATACTGCTTGCGCGCATCAATTCCGTCCTGAAGCGGGCCTATCATACGGTGGAGAAGCTGGAATGCGGAGATTTTATTTTGAATCTGTCGCGCAGTGTTGTGGAGTATGAGGGTGCGGACATAGAGCTCACGAAAAATGAACTGCGTATTCTGAATACGCTTGCCCGGCAGCGCGGTAGCATCGTTTCGCGCGATGCACTGATGAACGATTTGTGGAGCAGCGATATGTTTGTGGACGAGAATACGCTCAATGTGAATGTGAATCGGCTACGTAAAAAGCTTGAGGAAGCGGGGCTTGGCGATGTGATCGAAACCAAACGCGGACAGGGGTACCTTTTAAAATGAGGCTGACGGATTATTTGAAGGACAAAGCGTTCTTTCTGCTGTTTGACGTTTTTCTGATGCTGGCGATGGCGCTTCTTTTTTATCTTCTTGGGGTGGGTACGATGATCATCGTGTTTTTTGGCACAGTATTTGCCGGGTGCCTGATCGTGCCGCTGATCATTGATTATAGAAAGCGCAAAAAATATTACGATCATTTTTTTTCGATGGCGGATGCGCTTGAACGAAAAAATCTGATTGCAGAACTTGTGCAACGGCCGGATTTTTCGGAAGGGGAGATCCTATACGATTCCTTGAAACTGTGCAATAAGGCGATGCTGGAGGAGATCAAGGCACACAGCATAGCACAGGAGGAATACAGAGAATACATCGAGATGTGGGTGCACGAGATCAAAACGCCCATTTCTTCTTCGCGGCTGATTTTGGAAAACAACGATCAGGTGCCGCAAGGGCTCGCGGAGGATTTGGATGCGGTGGAGAATCTTGTAGAGCAGGTGCTTTTTTATGCGCGCAGCAATGCGGTCGAAAAGGATTACATGGTGCGCAAAACCAATGTGAAGGACGTGGTATATGCGGTGGCGCGCAAAAACGCAAAATCCTTCATAACGCGCAAAATCCAATTCAGTGCGGATATGCCGGATATATCGGTCAACACAGACGCGAAGTGGATCGAATTTATATTAAATCAAATCGTCGGAAACGCAATCAAATATTGTGATAAGCAAAACGCCGAAATAACGGTTTTTGTCCGCAAAGAAAAGGAAGCGGTTGTCCTGCATATCACGGACAACGGAACGGGCATACCGGATACGGAAGTCGGCCGCGTGTTTGAAAAGGGCTTTACGGGGAGCAACGGAAGAAAGCAGGCGAAATCCACGGGGATGGGGCTCTATTTGTGTGCGCGGCTGTGTGAGCGGCTGGGGCACGGGATCAAAATCTCCTCCGAAAACGGAAGAGGAACGACCGTTTCGCTCTTGTTTCCGGAAAATTCAATGTTTAGTATGTAAAGGCCGGAGAATCGATCAAGCCATGAATGCCCTTGCCGGTCGGCGAGGGCATTGTATATCTTACGAGATTGTAAGGGAAGCGTAAGGTCAAGCGATGGATGCATTTTGCCCCCGGTCTTATAATCAAGATACGGTCGCAAAAACCGGAATTTGATTTGGACGGAGCAGGATATGAGCATTTACTGGGAGGTTAAAATGGAAACGCTGTTAAAGGTACGGAATATTGAAAAGATATATGGCGGGAAGGACAACATCACAAAGGCGCTCGACGATGTTAATTTCGACGTGGGAAAGGGCGAGTTTCTTGGCATCATGGGGCCGTCGGGAAGCGGGAAGACGACGCTTCTCAATTGCGTGTCTACGATCGACAACGTGACGAGCGGGCATATCACGATCAATGATACGGATGTGACGATGCTGCGTGCGGGCAGGCTGTCGGCGTTCCGCAGAGAACAGCTTGGATTTATTTTTCAGGATTTCAATTTGTTGGATACGCTCTCGGGATATGAAAACATTGCACTCGCGCTTACGATTTGCGGCGTGGGATATAAGCAGATCAAAGAGCGGATCAAAAGCATTGCACAAGCGCTTGAAATCAGCGATGTGCTGTATAAATATCCCTGTGAGATGTCGGGCGGACAAAAGCAGCGGGTGGCCGCAGCGCGCGCGATCATCACCGATCCTTCGCTGATCCTCGCAGACGAGCCAACGGGAGCGCTCGATTCCAAATCGTCGAGGATGCTGCTTGAAAACTTTGTGCGCATGAACCAGAATCTCGGCGCCACGCTGCTCATGGTCACCCACGATGCCTTTGCCGCAAGCTATTGCAGCAGGATATTGTTTTTGCGTGACGGCAAGATTTTTACAGAGCTTTTGCGCGGCGCTGATAGCCGAAGAGACTTCTTCAGTAAGATCATAGAGGTGGTGTCCCTGCTGGGAGGTGACGTAGCCGATGCTGTGTAAACTGGCGTTTCGAAATGTCCGCAAAAGCTTCAGTGATTACACGGTTTACTTCATTACGCTGATGTTCGCGGTCATGTTTTTTTATGCGTTTAATTCACTTGAGGCGCAGCAGGCGGTGCTGGACCTCAATGAAAACAAAGCAAGTGCAGCGCAGATGATGCTGCAAAGCATCAATGTGTTCTCGACTTTTGTGGCGATCACGCTGGCGATCCTAATTCTTTACGCAAATAACTTTCTCATCAAGCGCAGAAACAAGGAACTGGGAATATATCTCATCCTTGGCATGGGTAAGGGGCGCGTTGCGTCGATCTTTATGGTGGAGACGCTGTTTGTGGGCGTGTTGGCACTTGCGGTCGGCCTTGTGGCGGGCATCTTATTTTCGCAGGGCATGTCGCTTATAACCGCAAAAATGTTTGAAGCGGAGCTGAAAGAATATGTGTTCGTGTTTTCCTCGAAGGCCGCGATACAATCCATTATCTATTTTGGCGTGGTGTTTCTTTGCGTGATGGTATTCAATGCGGTGCGTGTTTCCAAACAGAAGGTGATCCGTCTGCTTCGCTCCGATGCGGAAAATGAAAAGGTAATCAGTAAAAAGACGGGCGTTTCCATCGCGTTTACCGTCGTTGGGATCATCTTGATCGTCGTGGCATATTATCTGATCATCAGGGGCATGCTGATCATGTATCTGCCGATCGTCATGCTGGTCGGGATTCCCGGAACATTCCTACTGTTTGCGGGGCTTTCGGGGTTTGCCTACAAAATTGCTTCCCACAACAAAAAAAGATATTTTAGGGGGCTCAATATTTTTGTGACGCGCCAGCTGACAAGCAAAATCAACTCGACGCATACATCGATGGCGCTTGTGTGCATCATGCTGTTTGTAACGCTTGTGACGCTTGGAACAAGCTCGGGTGTATCTGCTGCGGTCAACAAGGAGGCGGAACGTGCGATCAGGTTTGATGCGGAATACTATATGAAGCCTGATGAGGTCAAAAGCGCGGGCGGCGGCGTTGCGGCGCTTGAAGCATACGGGATCCCGGTCGATCAATTTTATAAAGAGACAGCGGAATATGCGCGCTATGACAGCGATGTGGATATGCTGGCGGATTTCGCGGAATATCTCGATGTTGCACAGGCAAATGAAATGTCGGACACGATGGATATCAAAGCATTTGCGGGAGCGGTTTCGGTATCGGAGTTCAACAGCTTTCTGCGCTTGATTGGTGAGGAGGAGATCAAAATTGGTGCAAATGAGCTTGGTGCGGTGACCTATAACGAAAAGATGGCGGATAGCATGGAGGATTTTTCCAAAGATGGGATCAAAATTCATTCCAACGGAAAAGAATATACGCTTAGTCCTGAGCGTATACGTATTGCAAACATGAGGATCATGGGAAATGCTGCCATTGCGCCGATGACTTTTATCTACCCTGATGCGGACGTCGCGGGATTTAAACTAAGAGATGTGATGGTGGATGGCATTTATATTGATGGAGTGCCCAAACAAGAAACGGATCAAGCAATACAGGCCTTGCAAGATCAATTGCGGCAAACAAATCAGGAGCGCCCATTCAGTGATTTCACGACAGCACTCACCTCGCAGGATTCCATCATCGGTTTGCGCGTGACGATCTCGTTCGTGGGAATTTACCTTGGGATCACCTTCCTTGTGACAGCGGCGGTGATCCTCGCCTTGCAGCAGCTGTCGGCGGCGAACGACAACAAAAAACGGTACGCGACGCTTAGGAAGCTGGGTACGGAGGAGAAGATGATCAATGCGTCGCTTTTCAAGCAAATCGCGGTCTATTTCCTCATACCGCTTGCCGTCGCAGCCATACACGCCATATTTGGCATCAGGGGAATGATGAGCCTGATTGATATGATGTGGTATGAGGACGTTTATGCAGATGTGTTTGCAGGGCTGGGGATCATTGCGGTAATATACGGAATATATTTTACGGTGACCTATTTCAGCAGTAAAAAGATCATACGGGAAAAGTAGAGGCATACGTTTTTTTGATACAAGCCGGATACATCGCACTGATATCGTAAGAATATCGTAAGGATTTTACGTGTTTTGTTGTAAGAAATAGTGCTTATAATAACAGTATAAACAATGAGGAAAAGGAGTGATTGTAATGAAAAAGGTATTGTATGCGGCGATGGTTTGTGTGAGTGCGTTCTTCTTGGTGAATGCAGGCGTGAGTGAAACACAGGCGCTTGAAATCATTCCTGATTTCAAGAAAATATGAGCGGCATCTTCTGCGCAGTCGGCAAAGCGGCATGACGTGGCAGGGTGCATCACAAAGTTGGAAAAGCGGCATTCTGCCGCTTTTTTTGCGAAATTAAATGTTACAAATCCATAACAGGTATGTTATAATGAAATTAGTCTTAAAAAGGAGCGGTCATTATGGCAAAAAATATTTTGATTGTGGACGACGAACCTACGCTGGTCAAGGGCCTGCGGTTTAATTTGGAGCAGCAGGAGGGCTATTCGATCGACGTTGCGTACGACGGGGAAGAGGCGCTCAATGTGTTTGATCCGGACAAACATGATCTGATTCTTTTAGACCTGATGCTGCCCAAAATGGATGGTATGGAGGTATGCCAGAAAATTCGCAGTGTATCGGAAGTGCCGATCATAATGCTGACCGCAAAGGGCGAGGATATGGATAAAATCATGGGGCTTGAATTTGGAGCGGATGATTATATGACCAAACCTTTCAACATGCTGGAGCTGAAGGCGCGTATCAAAACGATTCTGCGCAGGACCAGTTCACAGAAGCCTGCGGCGGATACGCAGACAATTCAAGTCAAGGACATGAAGGTGAATTTGATCAACCGGAGTGTTGAAATTAAGGGCGAGGACATCAACCTAACGGCAAAGGAATTTGATTTGCTGAACCTCTTTATTACCAACAAGGGAAAGGTGTTTGACAGAAATACGCTTTTGGAGTTGGTATGGAAGCATCAGGGCGATCTTCGCACGGTGGATGTGCACATTCGCAGATTGCGCGAAAAAATTGAGCAAAATCCGGCAAAGCCGGAATATATCCTCACCAAATGGGGAGTAGGATATTACTTTACGAATAAGTAATTATAGCTGTATCATTCAGAAGCGGGGTTGCCTTCACATAGGAGCTCTGCTTTTTTTATGATATCCACTTTTTTCCGTGAAACAATGCAAACGGCCATGAAATATGCTAAAATAAAGTGAAAAGCTTTGGTGCAGACGTCTGAAAAGCGGGCGGAGATAAATTTTGATGTGATGAGGTGGCAGAGATCACGTTACGGACGAATAGACTGCTGTATTCGATACGGTGGCAATTTGCTTTGATATATTTGATATTGGTTGCGATCGTATTTGGGCTCGTATCTGTTGCTGTGTCTTCGCTTGTGGGTCAATATTTGGTGGATCAACGTGTAAAATCCCTTGCAAAGTCGGCGAACAGCATTGCGGTACAGGTTGCACCCTATCTTTCCGATTATGACGCAAACACGATGTATGAGATCGCCGTGAAGGGCAGCAATGATTCCGGCGGGCGTTTTTTGGTGCTCAACAGCTCCGGTATCGTTGAGACGGACAGCTTTTCCGCCCTAAACGGCGTGCGGCTTTCCGCGCGCGAGGTGGACGATATTCTATACGGCAAAAATTCTTCGGCAAACGGATTTCACATCATCGACAGTGCCGAGGGAGATTTTTGGGCGGCATATTGCACAGCCGCCGTCATTCAAAATGGGCAGATCATTGGCGCGGTCCTGTATTCCTCAAGCATACAGGACGTCGTCTCCGCCACGGACATGCTGCAGTCGAGGACCCTGTGGATTTTTGTGCTGGCGTGCGGAATTATTATTGTGACCAGCCTCTATATGACAAACCTGATTACAAAGCCGATCAAAAAGCTGACGGATGTGGCGATCAAAATATCCAATGGCGATCTTTCGCAGCGCGCAAACATCAAGGGCCGAAGCGAAATCGCGGAGATGGCGCAGACCTTCGATATGATGTGCGGAAAGCTGCAAAACATCGACGAGCAGAAAAGTGAATTTGTTTCCGATGCTTCGCATGAGCTAAAAACACCGCTGGCGTCTATGAAAATACTGGTGGAATCGATGCTCTATCAGGATAGCGTTCCAGAAGAGGTATATAAGGAGTTCCTTGGCGACATCAATAAGGAAATAGACCGGATGAACCGCCTGATCACCGACCTGCTGCTGCTTTCAAAGATGGACAGCGATATTGTGATGATCAATGTGGAGCGGGTGCACATTTCCGCGATCATTAATAAATGCATCTCAGCGCTTGAACCGATCGCGCGGGAGCGGGATATCAGATTGAAGGCTGATTTGACGGATGATTATGAGATCGAGTGCGATCCGCTGAAAATCAGGCAGGCCCTCAATAATCTGATCGAAAACGCCATCAAATACACCGGTGACGGGGGACGCGTTGCGGTCACGACAAAACGCCATGGCGCTGAGGGCGCGGTTCGGATCGAGGACAACGGCGTTGGGATGAGTGAAGAGCACCTGGAGCATATTTTTGAACGTTTCTACAGGGTGGACAAGGCGCGTTCACGCGAAACGGGCGGGACCGGCCTTGGCTTGCACATTGTGCGGCGGATTGCGCTGATGCACGGCGGACGTGTGGATGTGGAGAGCAAGGAGAAGGCTGGGTCGGTATTTACGCTTGTGCTCCCGCTGATACAAAATACGGAGGAAAGCCCATGATGAATCTAAAAAAGCTGATATGCATACTTTTATGTCTGGCGTTTGGCTTTGGAATAACGGCATGTTCGCTCGAGGAGCAGAAACCAACGGCAAGTGCGACCGAGGATGCTTCCATTCAGATCAATCCTCTGCCGGAGTCGGTCAGCAAAGACAAGAGCACGGCTCGCCTGTACTTTGGATACATGCAGGAACCGCTACTGGTGGGGGAAACACGCGTGTTCTCCGTTCCCATCAATGAGAACGCAAATGCCGCGATCATCAAGGAGCTGATCAAAGGACCGTCCACGACCCGCGTGGATTTTATTCCGCTAATCAACGAGAATACGAAGGTGGTGAGCGTGCGTTCTGAAGGCACATACCTTTTTGTGACGCTGAGCAAGGAGTTTTTGCAGATGCCGGAAGATCAGTTGGCTGTGGCGAATGACGCATATGAAACGACGCGCAGGATGCTTGCGGTTTACTCGATCGTCAACGCATTGATCGAGCAGGGGGATTTTTCACGTGTGCAGATATTGATCGACGATGAGGGAACGGGGAATGGACGTCCGCTGACGCTCGCTGAGGCGGGCATGGATGGGCAGGGCACCACAGACGCGCTGGAGCGGAACGGAGCGCTCAACCTAAATGGCCCGAACACATTGCGCGAAATCATGCGGTGCATTGAAAACAAGTCGTGGGACACTTTGTATAAATACATTTCCTTTAAGAATCTCTATGGGGAAGATAAGCCCTCGGCAGAGGATTTTAAAAGCGAGATCACAGCCGCGAAGCTGGTGGTTGCGGATTACACGGTGGGGGATGAAATCCCCGCAGCAGACGGGATATCTGAGGTTGTGATGGCAAGTTATACGCTCAAGCTGCGGGATGGTGACGCGAAAACGCTGACCAATATTCCGGTTAGGCTGATATTGGAAAATGATGTGTGGAAAATGACATATACGACTTTTAAGAAAAACTTTTTGAGTTAGGGGCGCGAAATGAAACGGTTGATCGCGCTTCTGTGCGTGGGGATGCTGGTGCTTGCCGGCTGCTCCGTTGTGCAGGAGGATAAGAAACAACAGAATACCAAACCGACAGGAACAGTGGTCATGCAGAATGTGAATCTGACCCCGGAGATCGTTATCAACCCTGCCTTGTATTTTTTTGACAAATCAAAATCCGAGCTTGCTGCGGAGACAAGGAAGATTTCGGTCGGGCAGAACGAACGCGCCGAAAAAAAGATTGTCGAAGCGATGATCGCTGGGCCATCGTCAGAAAATTTACAGCCGGTCGCGCAGGGATTTTCTTATGAGGGCATCGAAATATTGCCTGATGTGATCAATGTTTTTCTGGGGGCGGGCACTGAAAAGGCAGAGAATGAAATTTGGTTGATGAAGGTCGCGCTTACGGCGACGCTGATCGATTTTTCAGCGGTTTCTTATGTGAATGTTTTTGTAAACGGAGTACAGACGGGCTATAACGGGTATCCAAGCGGCGCACAGCAAAAGCCCAAGGGAACGCTGCGTGAAGAAGAGACGAAGTTTAAAAACGCGGAGACAGAGAAACCATCCCTTGATGTGATCCTGTATTTTCTTGATCAGACCGAGCACTTTTTGGTGCCGGAGGCACGGGGCATCCAGTTTGAATCAAATGTGCCGGAGGAGATGATCGGCGCCGTTGTGCGCGGCATGATCCGGGGGCCGGAAAATACCTATCAGCATATGCCGGTGATCGACAAATCAACCGCAGAACTGTTGGGGACGCAAATTGTGATAAATGAAAGCAGACAGCGTATCGTTCGGCTCGATTTCAAAAAGGCCCCGGTGGCTGTGACCAGACAGTTCAGCGACGGAGAAAAGATTGCGGCGCTTGCGCTTGCAAAAACGATTATTGGGTTTATGCCCGCCATAAACGGCGTTGAGATTTACGTAAACGGACAAATGCAGGCGGAGCCTGTCATTTATACGCAAGCGATGAGCGATGATCTGCTGGGAAATGGGATCAAGCTTTATTTTCCAAATTCGACCTACACGCTTTTGAACGGTGTGGAGCGCATGGTCGATCAGGAAACGGCGGGATACCCGAGCGAGATTTTGTCGGAGCTGATGAAAGGGCCTGCGATGATTGACGATAAGGATGTGAGCCCTGCTTTTATATCGGGAATATCCATGGACGATGTGAACGACGTTTACCTTGCGGGGAGCGTGGCAGTCGTTGATTTTAAAAGCGAAATCATGGTGAAGTTGAAGGAGATCGATCAAAAGGACGAATCGATGATGGTTTATTCCATTGTGAATACGCTTACCAATATAGCGAACGTAAAACGCGTACAGTTTTTGGTGGATGGAGTGCGCGTAGATAGCCTGGGTGGGGGGATCATCAATGTGATCGATCCGCTGCTCAAGAACCCGGGGATTCTTAAAAATGAATAAAATTTGAAATTTTGGCATAAAGGAGAAAGAACAATGAATGTGAAGACAAGAAGACTGACGACGACAGCTGTGACGACGGCGCTTGTCTATGTGGTGACGATGCTTCTCATAATCCAGGTTCCCGCCATCAAAGGCGCATACTTCAATCTTGGTGATGTGGTGATCTACTGCGCGGCATATATTTTAGGCGGCCCCTATGGCGCGATTGCCGCAGCGCTTGGAAGCGGGCTGGCGGATTTAACGCTCGGCTCGATGATCTATATTCCCGCAACGATCGTCATCAAGGCTGCCATGGCGCTTATCGTTGGCGGTTTCACAAGGAAGGACGGAACGCTGAAAAATTATGTTTTTGGATGCGTCATTGCCGCGCTCACAATGGCCTTCTCATACTTTGGCTATGAGACGATGCTCGTGGGGATCGGAGGATCGCTTTTGACGCTCGTGCCCAATCTGATTCAAGCAGGGTGCGGAGCGGGGCTTGCGATCATTCTCTATCATCCGATGTTTATGATGCGCAACAAGCTCAATTTGAGGGTGGCGCTGTGAAGCTCACGGTTTTGGGAAAATATGGGCCTTATCCGACCCCAAAAGGAGGAACCACCTCTTATTTGCTGGAATGCGGCGGAAAACGGATATTGATCGACGCCGGCAGCGGAAGCCTTGCGCGCGTGCAGGAGTTTTGCGCGCTTGATGATCTTGATATGATCATTCTGACCCACCTGCATTCGGATCATTGCGGAGAAATGTTCATTTTGCGATATGCGCTGCGCGATCAGTCCGTTCCGGTGCTGCTGCCCAAAACGCCGGAAAAGGAGTATGGCATGCTGCACGCCTGCCCATGCTTTGACACGATGGAGCTTTCGGAAAACCTAAGGCTTCAAATCCCCGAAACCGACGTGGAAATCAGTTTTTGCAAAACGATCCATCCGGTGGAATGTTACGCGGTCAAAATCAAGGAACGGGCAAAGCGCTTTGTGTTTTCGGGCGACGCGTGCTACAGTGAGGCGCTGAGCGCGTTTTGTACAGATGCGGATATGTTTTTATGCGACAGTGGTTTTTTATCCTCGCAGGAAGATACGGGCGTGCTTCCGCATATGTATGTAACGCAGGCAGCGCAAACTGCAAAGAAGGCAGGGGTAAAGCGCCTGCTGCTTACGCACATCAATCCCGTTTATGATGAAGAAGAGATCCGGCGGGAAGCAGAGGCGATTTTTGAACATGTACAAGTCGTAAACGAGATGGAACAATATATGATTTAAAAAGGCTTGGGGGTAGGGATGAAACGCGTTCTGAATCAAAGGCCGGTCGCTTTTGCCGCGTTTTTTCTGATTGTCGGAATTGCCTGTTCGTATTATGCCGGGCTTCCGGCTTTTTTCGCGTTTCCGGCAACGATCGTCTTTGCGGTTATTTTTATAGGGCTTCTGTTTTTTAAAAAGAAGCCGCTGTTCCTGTTTTTATACCTAAGCATGTTTTTTCTGGGATCGTTTTTGTTCCAAGGACAGTTCCATACGGATTTTTCGACGGTTTTACCAAACCGATCTTATGAAATACGAGGATATGTTTCAGACCGTGCGAAAATGAATTCCGAGACGCACACCTACACGCTGACCGACGTCACGTTTGATGGAGAGCGGTTTGACAAGAAGGTCATCCTCTATTCGCCGGAAAAACTCGATTTTGGAGACACGGTCGTCTTTGAAAGCGAAATCACGCCGCCGTCAGCTCCCAGAAATCCGGGAGATTTTGACGAGCAGATGTATCTGGCGGGAAAGGGTGCCGGATTCAGTTCCTACATGCGAAATGTTGAGGTGGTTGAGAACCGGCTGTCGTGGTATCAATATCCGTTTTTGCTGCGTGAAACGCTCGCCGAAAACATCGATCATATTTTTTCGGCGGAGAGTGCGCCCATCGCAAAGGCGATGTTTTTGGGCGTGAAGGACGAAATACCTCAGGAGGTGCGAGACAACTTTTCAAAAACGGGCGTTGCGCATGTGCTTGCGATATCGGGCCTGCACATTGCGATCATTTCCTATGCGCTCAACTTTTTGTTGAAGCGGCTTCGCATGGAAAGAAAGCTGCGATTTTCGCTCAATATCATTTTGCTGATTTTGTATGCGACGCTCACCGGCTTTGCGCCGTCCATATTGCGCGCGGTTTTGATGATGATCTTTGTGCTGATTGGCAGATGGCGTTTTGGCAAAAGAGATACGCTTGTGTTTCTCTCGGCAGCGCTCATCGTGACGCTTCTTTTCAACGCTGCACAGCTGTTCTCAGCGGGGCTTTTGATGTCCTATGGCGTGGTATTCGGCCTTCTATGCCTGAATCCGCCCCTAATGCGCCTGCTCAAAAAAATACGGCTGGACAAAGCGAAGCTCGATGTGCCCATTGCATCTTCGCTGTCCGCAACGGTTTCTGTGTTTCCAATGACGGCATACTATTTTAACAGCATTGCGCTTGGTGCGCCGATTGCCAATCTTTTCGCGATTCCACTTGCGGGTGTTATCGTTATTTTTACAGGGATAGGGACGCTATGCTCTCTGATTTTTCTTCCGGCAGGGCAGGTGCTGGCGTTTCCCGCTGAACTTTCGATCCGTGCCCTCACGTGGCTCAATGGCCTGCTGGCTCAAACCTCGTTCGGCTATATCGAAATGACGGGATTCCCCGTATGGATCGGGATCGTCGTGATGGCGTTGATTTTCCTTTGCTCGGATTATGTGCTTTTGGGCCGCAAGGCAAAGACAATCGTCGCAGGTGTGCTTGTGGGGGCGGCCGTGTGCGTCGGAATTGCGACAGCGCCGACGGTGCCCTTTCAGGCGGTGATCCTCGATGTGGGAACGGGTGACGCGGTGCATATCAGCGTGGAAGGAAGGGATTATCTGATCGACAACGGAGGAAATTTGCAGTATTCCAACATAGAAAACTATGCGGAAGAAAACAGGCTCACATTTGAAGCGGTCATTGTGACAAACGAAAAAACGAAAAACCTGAAGGGCCTCGCGGGTGAGCGACGCATCAACGCGCTCTATGTCCCTAAGAATTATGAAAAAAAGGAATATGATACGTATGCGGTGAAAGAATATGGATTATGTGATAAAATAGAGTTGGGCGGCAGTGCTACACTCGACGTTGTGGGAACGGACGGGAAATATTGGTCGCTGGTTTTGCGCTACAAGGGGGCGCCTGTCTGCTTGTTTTTACAGACAACGCCGGACAAGATCGATTTTGCCGAGCGGGTCCCGGTGATCAAACCTGCGGGCGGGGGCAAAAAGGGCGCGGTAACGGAGGAACTGCTTATGGCGCTGCGGCCGGAGTGCGCGGTAATTTCGGTGAAACAAAACAATAAAAAGGAACTGCCGGATCGATCTGTAATAGAATTGCTTGCCAAGCACAAGGTCGAGGTGATTACGACCGCAGAGCATGGCGCGGTGGCGGTTTTGGCGGACGGACAAATCAAGACGACGAAATGAGTTATGTATGAAGGCAAATGACGCGCTTAAGCAAATCAAAAGCGGAGCAGTGAAAAACTTTATCATATTAAGCGGAGAGGATGACGCGCTCAAGCAGCAGACATTTCACGGTATTATGGCAGCGCTCGACGTACAGATGCCGGAGCTGAATCTTTCTGTATTTGAGGAACGGCCGGACCCAAAGGATGTGGTGCGCTCCTTGCAGACGCTTCCTTTCATGGGAGAGCGCAGAGTCGTGGTGGTCAAAAACACGGATATTCTTGGGTCCACCGCTGCAGGAGACCTAAGTGCGGCCTTTGAAAAGGCCAATTTCCCGGAGGGAAACATTCTGCTGATCGTTGCGCTGGGCAATGCGGATAAGCGCAAAGCGTTTGTGAAATTTGTGATAAAAAGCGGGCTGTTTGTGGAATGCAGTGCGCTCAAGGATCATGAGCTGACAGCCTACATCGTGCAGGCGGCAAAGGAAAAGGGGCTGCTGATTTCCAGCAAAAATGCGCAGACCATCGCCTCGCTTTCGGACGGGGACATGGGGATCGTGCAAAACGAGCTGTTAAAGCTCGCATGTGTGAGCCGTGGAGAAATCACGGCGGGAGACATTGAAAAATATGCGGTAAAATCCTTGCAATACAATGTCTATAAAATACATGATTTAATGGCGGGCGGGCATGCAAGGGAAGCACAAGGGCTCATCGAGCGCATGCTTGCCGAGGACCCAAACCCCATCGGCTTTCTTACGCTGCTTTCGAATAATTTCCGGCAGATGCTTGTGGCGCGGGCGTGCCGGGATGCGAAATTTCCTGAGGCGAAAGTCATTTCCCACGTAATGAGCGCCACAGGCGCATGGGAATTTGCGGCAAAACGGGCGCTTGCACAATGCAAGCTGTTCAGCGCCGCAAAAATTCGACGCGCTTTGAACAAACTGGCGCAGCTGGATTTTGACGCGAAACAGGGTATGGTAACGCTCAAAACAGATTTATATGCATTGCTTGTCGATATTTACTTAAATCCAAACAAAAAAGACTGACGGGTGAAATCAGTCTTTTTAATCTTATGTTCATGGGGGAAGCAAAAAATTATTCAGCTTTGCTATTTAATTTTTTTGCCAATTGAGCTTTTGTACGATTTGCTTTGTTCTTATGAATCGTACCTTTTAAAGCAGCTTTATCCACCGCGCTGACAGCATTTTTGTAGAGCTCTTGTGCATCTGCGCTGTTTTCAGCGGCCGCAGCGTCAAATTTTTTCAGATCCGTCTTCAAAGCGGACTTGATCATTTTGTTCTGCAGTGTTTTTTTCGCGATCACTTTAACGCGTTTTTTTGCTGATTTAATGTTAGGCATCTTTTCACCCCCCGTATTTTTAATTCAACAAAAGCTATTTTATCATACAACAGTGGGGTTTGCAAGCTATTTTTGCGCAGATGGGCGAAGGGCGGAACTCTTTACTACTGCAATGGGTTGTTATATAATAAATATCGCGACAGAAAGAAGAGAAGCGGGGCAAAAGATGCGAAAGAATGAATTGCCGATCGGAGTGTATGACTCCGGGGCGGGTGGCGTGAGCGTGCTTGCACAAACCATGAAACGCTTGCCAAACGAGAATTATTTGTATTATGGAGACAGCGCAAACGCGCCGTATGGGACGAAATCAGAGGAAGAGATCAAGGACCTCTCGCTTGCGTGCGGAGATTTTCTCTATCAGCAGGGAGTCAAAATGATCGTGATCGCGTGCAACACGGCGACCAGCATCACTGTGCAGGCGATGCGGGAAAAATATAATATTCCGATCATCAGCATCGAACCTGCGGTGAAGCCTGCAATCGAAAAATATCCGGATGGAAGGACCGCGGTGCTTGCCACACCCGCGACGCTGAAGCAGAAGCGTTATAGGAAGCTCTTAGAACGGCTTGAAGCGCAGGACAAGATCGTAAATATTGAATGCGAAGGTTTGGCGGAGCTCGTGGAGCGCGGCAATTTGCAAGACCCGCATATCAAGGCGTATCTGTACGACAAATTTTTGCCATACAGGGGAGAAAAGCTGAATGGCGTGGTGGTGGGGTGTACGCATTATTCTTTTGTGAGCGCTCAGATGCACGACGTGGCCAAGAAAGTTTGCGGCGGCCCGTGCGAGGTGTTTGACGGGATGTTTGGTACGGCGCGGCATGTGGAGGATGTGCTGCGCAAGGAAAATTTGCTGAACGATTCGGGGGAGCGTGGAAACGTGAAATTTTTTTCTTCCGGGGAACCGCACAGCATAGCAGTTTTTGAATCTTTTTTTGATTGTTTCATGAAATAGTTAAAAATAGGACTGGTATTTTCGAGCCCCTTGGTGTACTATATGTAGTGTTCTGATCTGATGATCGATACTAAATATATTGCGCAGGGGGATTTTTGTGATGTTGAGCAAAAATGCTGTAACGGTACTGGAGAGACGTTACTTAAAAAAGGATGCAGAGGGCAAGCCGACGGAATCACCGGAGGATCTTTTCAGACGCGTCGCACAGGCGATTGCAGAGGCAGATAAGGAATATGATCTGAACGCCGACACAAAGGCGACACAGGATATTTTTTATGATATGATGTATCATTTGAAATTCATGCCGAATTCTCCGACGTTGATGAACGCCGGCAGACCGCTGGGGCAGCTTTCGGCTTGTTTTGTGCTTCCGGTTTCGGATAGCATGGAGGACATTTTTGACGCGCTGAAAAATGCGGCGCTGATCCACAAAAGCGGCGGCGGCACGGGCTTTTCTTTCTCGCGGCTGCGTCCGTCGGGCGCGTCTGTGAATTCCACGGGCGGCGTTGCAAGCGGGCCGGTCAGTTTTATGAAGGTGTTTAACGCGGCGACGGAGGCGGTGAAGCAGGGCGGGACGCGACGCGGTGCAAATATGGGAATCCTGCGCGTCGATCATCCCGATATCATGAATTTCATTCAGTGCAAAAAGAACACGTCTGAAATTACCAATTTTAATATCAGCGTAGGCATCACGGAAGAATTTATGAAGGCTGTGCATGAAAAGCGCGACTACGCGCTCATCGATCCGCACGACAAGCGTGAATGCGGGAAGCTGTATGCACCCGATGTGTTCAACCTGATCGTAAAAATGGCGTGGACGAACGGTGAACCGGGGATCGTTTTCCTCGATCGCATCAACCGCGACAATCCGGTTCCGACGCTCGGCGAGGTGGAGAGTACAAACCCGTGCGGCGAACAGCCGCTGCTGCCATTTGAAAGCTGCAATCTTGGTTCCATCAACTTAAACGCGCTGATGATCAAAGACGGCGACGAATATGCGCTTGATTATGCCGAATTCGAAAAGACGATCTGCAATGCGGTGCATTTCCTTGACAATGTTATCGCGGTCAACAACTATCCGCTCGATGAGATCAGGGATATGACCCTTTCCACACGCAAGATCGGTCTGGGACTGATGGGGTTTGCGGATATTCTCTATAAGCTTAAAATTCCTTATAATTCCGCAGAAGCGATCGCGCTTGCGGAAAAGGTAATGAAATTCCTGCGGGAAACGGCCCGGGATGCGTCGTGCGCGCTTGCGAAGGAGCGTGGGACATTCCCGACCTACGACGAGAGCGTATTCAAATCGCAAGGAATGGTGCAGAGAAACGCGACGGTCACAACGATTGCGCCCACGGGCACGATTTCGATCATTTGCAGCTCTTCTTCGGGCATCGAGCCGATTTTTGGCCTTTCCTATATCCGCAACGTGATGGACAACGACGAACTCCTGGAAATTCATCCGTATTTTGAAGAGGTCATGAAGGAGCGCGGGCTATACAGCAAGGAGCTGATGGCAAAGATCGCCAAAGAAGGGACGATCGCGCACATTGAGGAAATCCCGCAGGATATTAGGGACATTTTCGTAACGGCGCACGATATCACGCCGGAATATCATATCCGTATGCAGGCGGCGTTCCAGAAATATACGGACAACGCGGTTTCCAAGACAGTCAATTTCCCGCGCGAAGCGACGCAGGATGACGTGCGTGCCGTATATGAAATGGCGTATGAATCCGGCTTGAAGGGCGTGACGATCTACCGTGACGGTTCGCGCGAAGCACAGGTCCTCAACATCGGCAAGGTCAACAAGGCGGATCAGCCCGAAGCGGTTTCGGTGATGCAGACGGCGGAAGGGGAAGAAGCCAAGGTTGCGCCGCGCAACAGGCCGGAGGTGACGCAGGGTATCACGCAAAAGGTGAAGATTGGCTGCGGTAATCTTTATATCACCGTCAACTATGATGAGAATGGTATTTGTGAGGTGTTCACGAACCTTGGCCGCGCGGGCGGATGTCCGTCACAGTCCGAGGCGACGAGCCGCCTGATTTCTACGGCGCTCCGTTCAGGGATGGATGTGGAATCCATTGTGGAGCAGCTGCGCGGCATCCGCTGTCATTCGACGCTCAGAAAGGGCGGCGATGTGAAAGTGCTTTCGTGCCCGGACGCCATTGGAAGAGTTCTGCAAACCGTTGCGCAGATGCAGGGAGAAAAGATCGCGCCGCTCGTTATGCAGGATGAAGCGGAACATCATGACGATTCCAAATGCCCGGAGTGCGGCAAGGCGCTTGAATATGAGGGCGGCTGCAATATTTGCCGGTCGTGCGGATATTCTAAGTGCGGATGACTGATTTGTCTGAAAAATGATGAACCATCAAAAGTGGCTTGCTCACTAAGTGCATAACGATGCATAATATACACAGGTTCATAAAAAACGGCTAAAATCAGTATGATTTCAAGCCGTTTTTTGCCTGTTTGAGAGGCTGTTTTGCATAAAGATTGATCACTGGACAACTCATTTTTTGATGCACAGATGAAAGTAAGCGGGATACGATTGACTCGCTGTAAAAGCGACGTATAGTTGAATATATATTCAACGAATAGAGGTTCAATGTGAATACGAGATCAGAACAAAAGGAAAAGCGATGGGCAGAGATATTGGAGGAGGCCTTGGATCAGTTTATTCGCCGGGGTATGCGGTCACGATGACAGGGTAAAAAACACCTGTGGCAGGAGACGATGGATTTTGATTGCAAAAAGAATGGTCATGTGGTATCTTATATACAAGTATTCCCGCTATAAAGCCATTGTCAAAGCCATTGTCGGGCGATTGCGGTTTGAGACAAGTGGAAGCGGAACCTCGGAGCATAGGTTGTACAATAGTGTTAGAGAACGGGGGTTGATCATGTGACATCAAGGTTAGGATATTTAGGGCGGCGGTTGGTTTATGCCGCCCTTACCGTTTTTATATTGATCACTGTTACATTTGCACTGATGCATATGCTGCCGGGCAATCCGTTCACTGGTCAAAAGCCGCTGAGACCGGAGGTGGAAGCGGCGCTTACAGAAAAGTATGGTCTTGACAAGCCCGTACTGGAGCAGTATGGGATTTATCTTGCCAATGTTGTGCAGGGAGATCTCGGCACCTCGCTTGTTTCGGGACGTGCCGTTTCAGATATCATTGCGCAGGCATTTCCCGTATCTCTGGAACTTGGGATACGGTCGCTTATATTCGCGTTGATTATTGGATTTGCGCTTGGCATTGTCGCGGCGGTGAAACATGGGACTGCGTGGGACACAGGCTCGATGATTCTGGCGCTTGTCGGCGTTTCTATCCCATCCTTTATTTTGGGTGCGCTTCTGCAATACTTTTTTGGGCTCATGCTTTTTAAGGCGACGGGCGTGCACGTTTTTGCCGTGATTGGATGGGGAGCGGAAAACAGCAAGATGCTTCCGGCGTTTGCACTTGCATTCAGTACGATTGCCATTATCAGCAGGCTGATGCGCTCCAGTCTGATCGAGGTAATGAATCAGGATTACATCCGCACAGCTCGTGTGAAAGGGCTGAGCAAAACGCAAATAGTGCTTCATCATGGTCTGCGCAACGCGGTCGCGCCGGTAATCACGGTTTTGGGGCCGCTTATGGCGGTGCTGTTTACAGGAACTTTTGCAATTGAAAAAGTCTTTTCAATTCCCGGTCTGGGAAAATATTACGTGGATTCCATTCGCGCGAACGATTATCCGGTGATCATCGGGACGACGTTGTTCTTTGGGATATTTTTGGTACTGTGCAATCTTGCGGTCGACCTAATCAATAGTATGCTTGATCCGCGCATCAAGCTGGGAGGAGGCCGTCGTGGATAACGAAAAAGTACAGATTCCGCCGGAAGAATTCGAACGCATTCCGCAGAGCAGTATGTGCGACAGCACTCTGGTGCGGCCGGCTATGCGTTTTTGGCAGGAGGTAATGCTAAAGCTCAAAAAAAGCCCTTCCGCAATGATATTTTTATGGGTGCTGGTCGTCATTGTTTTGGGAGCGATTCTGATTCCGTTATTCTGGCCATTTGATTATGCCGCACAAAATGTAGCGTTTGCCAATAAATCTTTTATGAGCATTGACCCGACGACCGGATTTCCGCATGTTTTTGGAACCGACCATTTGGGCCGGGATATTTTCGTGCGCGTATGGTACGGCGCGCGCATATCCCTTCTTGTGGCAGGTGTCGTAGCGGTGATCGATTGTGCGGCAGGCGTCGCTTATGGCGGGGCGGCAGGTTATCTGGGCGGCGGGAAAGAGAATGTCATGATGCGGCTTGTAGAGGTGATCAGCGGCATTCCATACCTGATCGTCGTTCTGCTTTTGATGGCAGTTTTGCCGCAGGGCATCGGAACGATGATCCTTGCATATTCTATTGTGGGATGGACCGGGATGGCGCGGCTTGTGCGGGGGCAGGTGATTTCTCTGCGGGAACAGGAGTTTGTGCTCGCTTCAAAGGCGATGGGCGCGAGCGCCGGACGTATTGTCTCGCAGCATTTAATGCCCAATATGATGGGGCTCATCGTGGTGAATATTACGCTCGATATCCCCAACGTTATCTTTACGGAAGCGTTTCTTTCCATGCTGGGAATGGGCGTTCCGCCGCCGTTTCCGTCACTTGGCATGATGGTAAACGAAGGGGTCGCAACATTCCAGACCTATCCGTTTCAATTAATCATTCCGGCATTATTTATTTGCCTGATTATGCTTGCATTCAACATACTGGGGGATCGGCTGCAGGATGCGCTCGACCCGAAATTGAGGAGAGTTTCAAGATATGGGCGACGTGCTAAAAATAGAAAATCTGAACGTATCGTTTGAAGCATATGCCGGAGATGTCCATGCGGTGCGCGGCGTTTCGCTTTCCATACGGGAGGGGGAAATCGTGGCGCTTGTGGGAGAAAGCGGATGCGGCAAGAGCGTGACAGCGCAATCCATTCTGGCGCTGAATCCGCCGCAGACCACAAGCATTACAGCGGATCGCCTGGAGCTTGCAGGAGAGGACATCCTCGGCGCTACGGAAAAGCAAATGAAGGCAATCCGCGGGAAGCTTGCGGGTATGGTGTTTCAGGACCCCATGACCTGCCTTAACCCGACAATGAAGGTCGGCAAGCAGATCACAGAATCGCTTTTTCGCAGTAAAGAGAAGACGAGAGAAGCGTGTCAAAAGGAAGCGGTCCGGCTGTTGGAGTTGGTGCAAATACCGGACGCGGCCCAACGTGCGCAGCAATATCCGCATCAGTTTTCCGGCGGCATGCGCCAGCGGGTCATGATCGCAATCGCTCTTGCGCGCAGTCCAAGGCTTTTGATTGCGGACGAGCCGACCACGGCACTTGATGTGACGACACAATTTCGCATATTACTGTTGCTCCGTGAAATCAGAAAGGAAATGGGAACGGCCGTACTTCTGATTACACACGACTTGGGTGTTGTTGCCAATATGGCGGACCGTGTGGTAGTGATGTACGCGGGAAAGATCGTGGAAGAGGGAAGCGTACAGAATATTTTTTCGTGCGCGGCGCATCCCTATACACAGGGGCTTTTAAGGAGCCTTCCCGTTGAGGGTTCTTCCGGTACGCTTTTTTCGATTCCCGGTGTTCCGCCGGATTTATATGCGCCGCCTAAGGGCTGTGCGTTTGCGCAGCGATGTTCTTATGCGATGCACATTTGCGTGAACCGACAACCAAATGAATTTACCGCAGGAGAAGGCCACGCCGTTTCCTGCTGGCGCTTTCATCCTGATTTTGAAGAAAGGGGATGAAGTAAATGGAACCATTGCTAGAAATCGAACAGGTAACCAAGAAATTTTCTCTGGGCGGAAAGAAAAAACTGGAAGCGGTCAAGGATGTTTCGCTCAATGTGTTTCAAGCAGAGACGCTCGGCATCGTAGGGGAATCGGGGTGTGGAAAATCCACCCTTGCCCGCATTATCATGGGCATATATCCCCCTACGGAGGGGGAGGTCAGATATCGGGGACAGCGGATCGATTCGCGCAGTCACCGTGCACGTCTGGCTTATTCCGAAAATGTGCAGATGATTTTTCAGGATACCTATACATCCCTTGATCCTCGTATGACGGTGGAGGCAATCATTGCGGAAAACCTTGAAATACACAAGCGCCTTACCGGCAAGGGGCGCAAGCAAAGGGTATGTGAATTACTGAACTTAGTCGGACTCCCGCAGGAAGCCGCAAGCCGATATCCGCATGAATTTTCCGGAGGGCAACGTCAGCGGATCGGCATCGCGCGTGCGCTTTCGATCGAACCGGAATTTTTGATCTGTGATGAACCGATTTCAGCGCTCGACATGTCGATCCAAAGCCAGGTGATGAATCTTTTGAAAAGCTTGAAAGATCGGCTGAATCTTACGTATTTGTTTATTGCGCACGATTTGAATATGGTACGCTATATTTCCGATCGGATCGCGGTACTTTACCGGGGACGGGTCGTGGAGCTTGCCGAAGCTGATGCGCTATATTCAGCGCCGGCTCACCCCTATACAAAAATGTTGATGGGGGCTGTACTCACACCGGACCCCAACGAAAACAAACTGGAACGCGAGAAAATGAAAATACAGGAAAACGTGCAGATTGAAGGGGCGGACGGATGTCCTTTTTGGGACAGGTGCGGCATGGCGGAGGAACGTTGCAAATGCAGTTCGCCTGTGCTCCGAGAGGTGGAGAAAGGTCATTTTGCGGCATGCCATATCCTAAACGGAATGAATGGCGACCCCGAGGCGCGGAATATTTTGTGAAAATTTAAAAGTGCAATGGTTTTGTGTTAGAATATAAATATAGGAGAAAGCGGTCGCATGGATGAACAGCATATGAACCATGAACTGAGTCACTTGATGTCGCGAATCCTTGAAGTCCGCTATACGGACATTGAGGAGGAGAAAACTTTATGCCAGGAGTTGCTTGAAAAGTCGGAAAAAAGCGGCGACACCTATGGGCAGACTTTTGCATATACTTTTTTAGGGGATTATTATACTGCGATTAACGATGTGGAGAGTGCGGGGACGCATCTGATCAAGGCACTTGAGTTCAGCGAGAAAGCGGGAGAATGCGATGAAGTAACGATGCGCATATACAGCCTCCTTGGAATGTATTACGAGCATAAGGCAGACGAGCAAAACTCCATTCAATACAATTTGGAGGCGCTGACGTTGGCGCGGCACCTAAAAGATACGGCATCGGAATGCTCTATTCTGAACAATATGGGCTTTTCATTCCAGCGGCACGGCAGCAGTGAACGTGCACTGGAATATTTTCAGCGGGCATATGAACTGCAAAAAACCTTGCCTGAAATGCCATTTGGAGCAGTCTTTGCCGGGAATTTGGCTGAAATACTGATCGATATGAATCGGCTCGATGAGGCGCTGTATTACATCAGAGAGGTTGAAAATATAGACGGCGATCCAAGGACAAAACAAAGGTTTTTGGAGCTCAACTGGTGCCTTTATTACGCAAAGGCGGGAGAGCCGGGGAAATGCCTTGCGTGGGCACAGAGGATTTTAGATCAGGTAGACAAGCTGAATGAAGAAAAAATGTATGCGTTTGAAAATTACAACGGGCTCCTGCAGTGTATGATGGATATTGGAAATGAAGCATATGCGCGGCGCTTTCTGGAATTGCAGGAAGCCGCCGGCGCAGGCAGTGGTATAGATCAGCTGCGCCTTTTGGAAAAGAAACGGATTGCCTTTAGTCTGCAATTTGAGCCGGAAGAAAAACATTTTGATGCGTACCAGAGATTTTATCAAAAAATGCAGGAGTTCAAAGATCGGATCAACAATACAATTTCCAGCGCGATGAAGGCCAAAATACAGTTGGACGAATTGAGCAGAGCAAGAGAAAAGCTGCAACATGAACAGAAAAGCCTCCAGCACCAGTATGACAGGGATGAACTTACAGGGAGCTATAATCGCAGATATTTGGAAAGTCTGATTAGAAAACAAACGGACGGTGAGCGCGCGAAACCGTTGGGCATCGTGATGGTCGACGTCGATTATTTTAAAGAATATAATGATTACTACAAGCACATGAAAGGCGACGAAGTACTGAAAATTGTTGCCGCATGTCTTGATGAAAACAAGGTGGATGGAATTTATCCATGCCGCTTTGGCGGGGACGAATTTACCTGTGTCTGCAGCGGCATCAGCGATGAGCAGATAGACAGATATGCTGCAGCTGTGCGGGATGCATTGTATCATAAAAATATTCCGCATGAAAAATCGCTTTGCAGCGATCGGGTGACGCTTTCGATCGGCATTGCGGCGGAAGCGGGGGAGGAGGACCCCTATTATGTGCTCGAGCTGGCGGATAAAGCGCTCTATGAAAGCAAGCAAAAAGGACGTAATACAGTGACGTGGAAACGGGCAGGTGCCTATGAATAATCAGGCGACGACAAAAGACAATCGTTTGTATGAATCGGAACTCATGAAACGTATTTTAGAGGTGCGCTATACGGATCTTGGGGAAGAGGAACGGCTATGCAAAGAGCTTCTTGGGATAGCTGAGCCAAAACAGGATACCTATAGCTGTGCTTTTGCGCACGTTTATTTGGCAGACAGCCTGTTGGCGCAAAGAGACTTTGGGAGTTTTAATTTCCATTTGATTCGCGCGCGGATGCTGTGTCAGAAAATGGGATATGACGACCTGATGCTTGCCTTATGCAATTTTGCCGGACTTTATTATTATGCTTTGAATGACGAACAGACTGCGATCGAATACTACATTGAAGGGCTGCACCTTTCAGAAACATTGAACGATATGGACACACGGGGCAAGCTCTATAATAATATCGGCATTGCGTTTGGAAACAGGGGCGACTGGTCGATGGCCAAGGAATATTTTTTAAAAGCGGTGGAACTGATTGAGTCCTACGCGAATAAAAGCGGGGTTTTGACGAGTTATTTAAGCAACCTCGCTGAAATGTGCCGTGCGCTTGGTGATCGGGAAGGAATGCGCGAGGCATTGTTGAAATGTGAAAAAACAGCAGGAGACAGTTTATACCAAAAGATTCGGCTGGGAACTGCGTGGGGTTCTTATTATGTGATGCTTGGCGATAAGAAACGCTGTATCGAAAAAATAGAACAGCTTCTCGAAATGGGGATGCTTGAGTTTGAGAATCAATTTTTTGTATGCGACATGCTTGAAGGGATCTGCGAGGATATGATGTTTCTCGGTGAAAGAGAGTGGGCGCACAAATTTATTGAAATTCTTTCAGACATGGAGGATGAGGCCCCGATTGCCAACCAATACCGCATTGAGCTTTTGAAGATCAAATATTGGGAACAGGTGCAAGAAACAGCGTTGCTGAAAGAAGCACTGGCAAGATATTACGAAATTGTGATCCAAATGTCGGAGCTTGAAGAGAAGACCCGGGTGCAGAGCATGATTTCCAAAATAGAAATTGCCAGAGTACAGTTGGATCAGGAGGCGATGCGCTCTGAAAATAAGGAACTTGAACGGATCAGCCAGTTGGATGAGCTCACCGGGCTTTTCAACAGGCGGTATCTAAATAAGCTGATCACCAAGACAATGCAGAGACAGGATATTCATTCGCTTGGGTACATCATGCTGGATGTGGACTATTTCAAACAATATAATGATTTCTATGGACATTTCAAAGGAGATCGTGCGCTGAAAGCAGTTGCGGATGTGATCGCAGAAAGTGCCGGGGAAGGAATTTTTGCCGGGCGATATGGCGGAGATGAATTTGTATGTCTATGTGTGAATCTTACTGATGAGGAAGTGGCTGAATATGTCGGCAAAGTACGCAGCAAATTGCAGAAGAAAAATATCAATCATGAAAAATCGGTCTGCTGCAGCAGGCTGACGCTGTCGATCGGATATAGCAACCGGAAGGTAAATGCAACCACAGATCCTGAAATCGTACTGGATCTTGCGGACAGGGCGCTTTACGAAGTGAAACGATCGGGTCGGAACGGGATTGCCAAGAAATGAGCAGCCGTAGTATTGCTCAAGAACGGTCATGCGAAAAAAATTGGAGGCGTATATAAAAATTTGCAAAAATGGGTTTGCAAAAGTAGAAATGATGTGATATTATAATACACGAAATTGATCGTGTTTCCTGGAGTGTGCGTCACGCTTTGCATTTTAAACCCACATTCTAAATTCGGGAGTCCGACCGTTTTGCAGCAGTGTGCAAGTCTGTTACGCGCAGAAAGCCTAAAGCTGTAAACAGGATACCCACCTGCCGTGAGGCGGGTTTTAGAAGCAGAGCGAACGGCACTTTGGGGGTAGTTTAGCGGAATTGTGTAATGGTAGCACAAACGACTCTGACTCGTTTAGTTAAGGTTCGAGCCCTTATTCCGCTGCCAGATGAAAAGGCCTTTGGAGAAATCCATGGGCCTTTTTTCTATTTATTTTTGAATAAATAGACGTATATTTGGGTATCTATGCGATAAAGGTTTTGAAAGGGGAATAACTATGGATAAAAAATACGAAATCATCTCCGTACACGGCCGCGAAATCATCGATTCGCGCGGGAACCCGACCGTGGAAGCGGAAGTAGAGCTCGCATGCGGGGCCAAAGGCGTTGCTAGTGTGCCGTCAGGCGCATCTACAGGAATGTATGAGGCATACGAGCTGCGGGATGGTGACAAATCAAGGTTTGGCGGACAGGGCGTTTTAAGCGCGGCGAGAAATATCGACGGAAAAATAGCAAGCAGGATCGTCGGTATGGATGCTTCAAAGCAGGTGCTCATCGACCATACCATGATCGACGCGGACGGCACGCCAAATAAAGCGTCTTTGGGCGCAAATGCGATCCTTGCCGTGTCACTTGCAAATGCCCGCGCTGTTGCAAACGCACAGCAGATATCGCTGTACCATTATCTCGGCGGAACGATGGCGCGTGTACTTCCTGTGCCGATGATGAACATTCTCAACGGCGGCAAACATGCTTCAAACAACATTGATATTCAGGAGTTTATGATCGTGCCATATGGGGCAAAAACCTTTCGTGACGCGCTTCGATGGGGCGTTGAGGTGTATCATGCACTGGGCGCGCTGCTCAGGAAAAAAGGTCTTTCTACCGCTGTTGGGGACGAAGGCGGATTTGCGCCCGACCTTGAAGACGACGATGAAGCGATCCGCATGATCATTGAAGCGATTGGCATGGCGGGGCACACAACCGACGAAATCGGGATCGCGATCGACGCCGCCACAAGCGAGTGGTATGCGGACGGACAATATGCTCTTTTAAAGAGACCGGAAACAAAAAGCGCGGACGAATTGATCGACCGATGGAAAAAGCTGGCGGAGCAATTCCCAATTCTTTCCATCGAAGATGGTCTGGCTGACCGTGATTGGGCGGGATGGAAAAAGCTGACGCGTGACGTGCCCGTGCAGCTCGTCGGAGACGATTTGTTCGTTACGAATACGGAGCGTCTGGCGGAGGGTATCGCGGAAGGAGCGGCGAATTCGATCCTTGTAAAGGTCAACCAGATTGGCACGCTGACGGAGACATTTGAGGCGGTTGATATGGCACGAAATGCCGGATATACCGCAATCATATCTCACCGTTCGGGCGAAACGGAGGACACAAGCATTGCCGACATCGCGGTGGCGACAGGGGCCGGGCAAATCAAGACGGGGGCACCCGCAAGGACGGATCGAGCTGCAAAATATAATCAGTTGCTGCGCATTGAAGAAGCGCTTGGAAGCGCGGCAGTCTATGCGGGCAAAGAGGTCTTTAAAAAGCGGAAGTGATTCACTTTCGCTTTTTGCCGCCTGCAAAGGCGGCTTTTTTTTTGAGATCACAGCAGGACGAAACCTTCCATTTTCTAATTTTTTTGTTGAAATCTTTTGGCAGGGCAATGTTGCGCAATCAACACTTTTTTGATAGAATATACAAGTTAAGTTTGAAAGAAATTCAAGGGGGCAATATTATGTCTGCACTGATGGAAATAACGATTGGAGACCTGCTGAACAAACAGGCGGAATTATATCCCGACCAGGATTGCGTGGTTTCACCATATCTGAATGTCCGTTATTCTTACAAGGAATTCAACGAAATTACCGATCTTGTGGCACGTGCTTTTATGGGAATGGGCATAAAACGGGGCGACAAGGTGTCGATCTGGGCGAGCAACTATCCGGAATGGATGATCACCCAGTTTGCGACGGCAAAGATGGGTGCGGTGATGGTAACGGTCAATACGAACTATAAACAGTTCGAGTTGGAATACCTTTTGAAGCAAAGCGATACGATGACGCTCATCATGATGGAGGGGGTCAAGAACAACAGCTATGCAGAACATATCTATGGTCTTTGCCCCGAACTGCGGGAGTCGGAGCCCGGAAAGCTTTCCTCGGAAAAACTGCCATATCTGAAGAATGTCATTTTCTTGGATGAGGAACACAAGCCTGGCATGTATCAGTGGAAGGATATTTTCGCGTTTGCAGACAATGTGTCGCGAGAAGAGCTCGAGACCCGCAAAAAAGAGCTCGACATTCATGATGTGATCAACATGCAGTATACGTCGGGAACGACGGGCTTTCCCAAGGGTGTTATGCTCACGCACTACAATCTTGTGAACAACGGCATGGCAATTGGCGATTGCATGAAGTTTACGCATACCGACAGGCTGTGCATTCCGGTGCCGCTGTTCCATTGCTTTGGATGCGTGCTGGGCGTGATGGCGTCCTATACGCACGGTGCGACGATGGTTTTGATCGACCACTTTAACCCTGTACAGGTGATGAATGCGATCCAACTTGAAAAGTGTACCGCTGTACACGGCGTGCCTACAATGTTTATTTCCATGCTCGATCATCCGGATTTCAAAAAATACGATTTTTCGACGCTGCGCACGGGTATTATGGCGGGGTCGCCCTGCCCAATTGAGTTTATGAAGCGTGCGGTCTCGGATATGAATATGTCTGAAATCGTGATCACCTATGGACAGACGGAGGCTTCGCCTGCGATGACGATGACCACGACGAACGATCCGATCGAAGCACGTGTCTCCACCGTTGGAAAAGCGATCCCGCATGTGGAGGTGAAGATCATCGATCCGGAAACGGGAGAAGACGCTCCATTTGAGACGCAGGGTGAAATTGTCGGACGCGGTTATAACCTGATGAAGGGCTATTACAAAATGCCGGAGGCGACGGCGCAGGCTATCGATGAGGAAGGCTGGCTGCATACGGGCGACCTTGGTACGATGGATGAAAATGGCTATTTTAAAATTACAGGCCGCCTAAAGGATATGATCATCCGCGGCGGGGAAAACATTTATCCGCGCGAGATCGAAGAATTCCTGTATACACATCCGAAGGTGCGCGATGTACAGGTTATCGGCGTGCCGGATGCGCGTTATGGCGAGGAGGTGCTCGCGTGTATCATTTTGAAGGATGATGAAAGCGCAACGGAGGAAGAAATGATCGATTATGTGCGAGATGGGCTTTCGCGCTTCAAATCGCCGCGTTATGTGCGCTTTGTGGATTCCTTCCCCATGACGGCAAGCATGAAGATTCAAAAATATAAGATGCGCGAATGGGCGATCGAAGAACTTGGTCTGAAGGACGCGGCGAAGATCGAGACCGCGTAAGCGCGTCTTAAGGCAGGAAGTTATGGGAGATAATATAGCAATTCACAATTTGTTTGGGATTGAGGGGCTCAATATCGCATGGTATGGGATATTGATTGCCTGCGGGATTGTTGCGGGCGTGCTGCTCGCTGTCCATCAGGCCAAGAAGCGGGGCTATACTGCGGAGCTGCTTGTTGACTTCATGATTTTGGCGCTGCCCCTTTCCATCATTGGGGCGCGTGCCTATTACGTGGCCTTTGAGTGGGAGTATTATTCCCAGCATCCGGATGAGATCATCGCCGTATGGAATGGCGGGATCGCCATCTATGGCGCGATCATCGGCGGCGTGATCGCTGCGGTCATTCTCTCAAAATGGCGCAAATTTCCGTTGGGCAGACTGCTCGACGTGTGCGCGCCGGGACTCATTCTCGGACAGGCAATCGGCAGATGGGGGAATTTTGTCAATGAAGAGGCGTTTGGCAACATAGTGACAGACCCAAATCTCCAGTTTTTCCCGTACGCTGTCTATATACAGGAACGGTGGACGGGAAGCGAATGGGTGATCAATCAGTGGGTACAAGCTACGTTTTTCTACGAAAGCATGTGGAATATTGGCGTGCTGGTACTTCTTTTGCTCTATGCGAAGCGCGCAAAGCACGATGGAAATGTGTTTGCGATGTATTTGATTGGCTACGGGCTCGGACGGTTTTGGATTGAGGGAATTCGCGTGTCCACACTACAGCTTTGGCCGGGCGGGATGCCGGTTTCGCAGTTTCTTTCGTTGGTATTGATGGCAATCGGCATCATTTATATTTTGGTGATGCGCAAACGCAATAAGCCAAATGTGCTCTATGAAGGCCGCTATTGCAAGGATGATCAAAAAACAGAAGCATAATCATATCAACATGGGCGGAGCTTTCCGCCCTTAAATATTTCAGGAGCAAGGGGTGTATGTCGTGAGAAATTTGACGATGATGACGGACCTGTATCAGCTGACGATGATGTATGGTTATTTCAAGGCGGGAAAGCACAGGGAACGTGCGGTGTATGATTTGTTTTTTCGCCGTCAGGGTGATGAGACAAACTATGCTGTATGCGCGGGTCTCGAGCAGGTGATCGACCTGATCAACAACCTGCGGTTTGCGGAGGAGGATATCGACTATCTTCGTTCGCTGAATCTGTTCGATGAGGAGTTTATGGGATATCTGCGGGACTTCCGCTTTACAGGTGAACTATACGCGGTTCCGGAAGGCACGGTCGTATTCCCCATGGAGCCGCTGGTACGCGTGAGCGCCCCTATCAGCGAGGCGCAGCTTGTGGAAACGGCGCTTCTCAACATTGTGAACCATCAGACGCTGATTGCCACGAAGGCGAGCAGAGTGGTCTATGCGGCGCAGGGCGATCCGGTGCTGGAATTTGGACTGCGGCGTGCGCAGGGCCCGGACGCGGGCATATATGGTGCGCGCGCGGCGATCATCGGCGGCTGCGCATCTACATCCAATGTGCTGACAGCACAGATGTTTGGGGCGACGGCGGCGGGTACGCACGCGCATAGCTGGGTGATGAGCTTCCCGGATGAACTGACGGCTTTTCGCGCTTATGCAAACACATTCCCGTCGGGATGCATGCTGCTGGTGGATACGTATGATACGCTCAAGAGCGGTATCCCAAATGCGATCACCGTATTCAAGGAGCTGCGTAAAAAGGGGTATGAGCCGGTGGGGGTGCGCCTCGACTCAGGGGACCTCGCGTATCTTTCCAAGCGTGCGCGCAAGATGCTGGACGACGCGGGTTTTGAAAAGGCGCGCATCTTTGCATCAAGTGATCTCGATGAATATACGATTGCCGATTTAAAGCAGCAAGGAGCAAAAATTGACGTTTGGGGCGTTGGTACGCGCCTCATCACCGGTCACGACCATCCGGCGCTGGGCGGCGTTTATAAGCTATGTGCGGCAATGGAAGCAGGGGAGATAATCCCTAAACTCAAAATCAGCGAGAATGTTTGGAAGATCACCAATCCCGGCGTGAAAAAAATCGCGCGTATTTATGGGAAAGAGGACCATATGGCAATCGCCGACCTGATCATGCTGGCAGACGAAGAAATCGATACCTCAAAGCCGCTCACCATTTTTGACCCGATCGAAACGTGGAAAAAAATGACGATCACGGATTATGAGCTCCGCGATTTGCTGGTGCCTGTTTTCGTGGATGGGGAACAGGTATATGAATCGCCCACCCTAAAAGAGACGCAGGAGTACGCAAGGAAAGACATTGCGACCTTTTGGGATGAGTTTCGAAGAATCAAGCGTCCCCACCTTTACAAGGTGGATTTATCGGACGGACTTTATAATTTAAAGAAAAAGCTGCTGAATGAGCAGAAATAGACGGAGAAACGATTATGAAAACAAGTCGGTGGTTTCGCATATTTATGATGGCGCTCGATACGGTCGTGCTCTTTTTCCTGCGCATGTTCCGCCGCTTCGAGCATCTTTACACCTATGAGGCAACGGAAAAGAGCAGCGTTGAGGACGTGCCGCACGCGGTGAAAGGAACCTTTGTACAAGATCTTGGTATTGAGTGCGATCTTGAGGTCGACGGCCAGCTCGCATCGGAATATGAGCGTGCGGAACCGATCTATTTCGCACCAGACGAGCCATATACGAATATGGAGGGCATTGTAACCTTTCGCGGAGACAATCGGCGGAGTGGGGCGACCTATGGCACGCTTGCGCAAACGCCAAAAAGGATAGAGAAGGCTTGGTCCATCAAAACGGGCCGATTGCAAAAGGGGTACGGAAGCGGATTTTGGACGGGCAGCGGTTGGACAGGCCAGCCGCTCATCGTGCGCTGGGAAAAAGAGCTGCGTGAACTAATGAACATTTATCCGCACAAGAAGGAAAAGGATGGACTGACGGAAGCTATTTATTCCACAATGGACGGAAATGTTTACTTTATCGACATCGAGGATGGCGAAAAGACGCGGGATGATCTTCGCGTCGGTCTGCCGTTTAAAGGTGCGGGCGCAGTCGATCCGCGCGGGATTCCGCTGCTTTATCTCGGGCCGGGGGATTCGTGCGGCGACGAACCCGCGCGCGGGTTTATTTACAGTCTGATTGATTGCAAAAAGCTGTATGAGTTTGGTGCGTTGGATCCGTTCTCGCTGCGTAAATTTCATGGCTATGACAGTTCCGTGCTTGTGTGTGAAAAGACGGATACGCTGATTGCGCCGGGGGAAAACGGTATTCTCTACACAATGAAGCTGAATACGGAGTTTGACCGCGCGACAGGCACGCTTCGTATCGCTCCGTCTGAAATCGTGAAACTGCGCTACAAAACATACCGCTCGAGCGAACAGAGTTATTGGCTCGGGATGGAGGACAGCGGTGTAGCGTGGAAAAATTATTTATATATCGCCGACAACGGCGGAAATCTGATGTGTATCGATCTGAACACGATGAAAATCGTATGGGCACAGGACGTTGTGGACGATACAAATGGATCTCCGGTTCTGAGCGTTGAAGATGGCGTGCCATATCTTTATATCGCAACATCTTTACACTGGACGGCAAGCCGCAGGCTGAAGCTTGGCGATGTTCCGCTGTTCAAGATCAATGCCATCACAGGAGAATATGTATGGAGGCGTACCTATTTGTGCAATACGGTGGCAGGGATTTCCGGCGGCGTACAGGCAACGTGCATCAACGGAAAACATAGCATCTCTGATCTTGTCATCTTTCCGGTGGCGCGCACGCCGCAGGTACGCGCGGGCATTCTGGCCGCAATCGATAAGAGAAGCGGCGAGGAGGTATGGCGGTGGCCCACCGGACAATATTCATGGAGCTCTCCCGTGGACATCTACGATAAGGAAGGCAACGCGTTTCTTGTGACCTGCAATTCCGTTGGAGATGTCGCGCTGATCGATGCGCGCAGCGGAACGATGATTGATCGCTTGAATCTTGGATCAAATATCGAAGCCTCGCCCGCAGTGTTTGGCGACATGCTGGTTGTAGGCACGAGAGGACAGGAAATCGTCGGTTTGAAAATTTCTTGAAAATGAAAAATCCCGCATCCTATTATGATGTGGGATTTTTTGTGCGCTTCTTTTTTTTGCGGGCGGGCGGAACTCCAAAATTATTTGGACATGCAAACTTTTCAGAGGGAATCCCTTTTTTCTCAAGCGAATGATTGACGCCTGCGGAAATTAGGGAATAGATGATCGTAAATACGGGAACGCCGAGCACCATGCCGCCGAAACCAAACAGACCGCCGAACAGGATGAGAGCAAACAGAACCCAGAATGCCGACATGCCAATGTTAAGCCCAACGATTTTCGGCATTATGATATTTCCGTCGATTTGCTGCAAAACAAGGATGAAGATGACGAATGCCAATGCATACAAAGGATCGACGATCAGCAGGATGATCGCGCTTGGGATCGCCCCAAGAAATGGGCCAAAAAATGGAATGATGTTCGTACAGCCGATGAGCACCGCTATGAGCAAAGCATATGGCAACTGACATACGGTCATGAAAATAAACGTTGTGATTCCAACAAATGCGGCATCGAGTAGAGTTCCGTTGATAAAGCCGAGAAACACATCGTTGGAATAGCGAAGGATATCCAGAAAGCGCTCGGCAAACCCTTTGGACAAAATAGCATAGGTCAGCTTTTTTGCCTGACATTTGAACTTTTCACGTGCGAAAACAATGTAGATGCTTATGATCATCCCGATAAAGAAATTGAATAATCCGGTTCCCACGCTGGATACGACACGCGGTAGGCCGGAGATCAGATTATCAAAAAATGCGGTTACATCAAGCACTGTGGAGCGAAAGTCGGTGATCTGCTGGGAAACCTGCGGCGTGTAGAGATTCCATGATTGAAGCAAGCCTTCGATTGAGGACTGAAGTTCGTCCAGATAAAACGGAAGATTTTGCAACAGAAGTGAAACGCTTGCAACAAGCTGCGGTATGACGGAATAGACAAGCAGCGCAAAAAGCAAAAATGCGATGATAATGACCGTAAGGATGGACAGGCTGCGCCGCAGGCGGGGGTGTGGATTTCGGCGCTCAATAAAGGCAAACCAGTGCTTCTCCACAAACCTGCACGGGCGCACCAGCAGGTAGGCAAGACATACGCCTACAATAAACGGCATTAAAATTGAAAAAAAAGAACCGATTACGCCGCCAAAAAACGAAATGTTCAAAAAAAACAAAATGATCATTGTGACGATCGTCGCCACAATGATGGCATACACCGCAATTGTCGTATATTTTTGATTCCACGCTACCTTCATGATATCTCCACATAATGATTTGCTTTCATTATACACTTTGGCAGGAGCACATGACAACGCAAAATCGTTGTGTTTTTGACATATTGTGAAAAAAACGTTATTAGATATTGTACTTAGGGTATAATATGAAAGTAAACAAGTGGCAAATTGCAAAAAAATACAAAAAACATTCAAAAAACCCCTTGTTTTTGAAATTTTTTATTGATATAATGTCATTGTGAGTTGTGTAAAATGAAATTTTTTGTGGAGGTTACAAATATGTCTTACGTGAAGAATGTCCTTGAGCAGGTAAAAGAGAAGAACGCGGGACAGCCGGAGTTTATTCAGGCGGTTACGGAAGTGCTCGGCACGCTGGAGCCTGTGTTTGAAAAGCATCCGGAATATGAGAAAGCAGGACTTCTCGAGCGCCTTGTGGAGCCGGAACGTGCGATCATGTTTCGCGTACCGTGGGTGGACGACAAGGGCGCTGTGCATGTAAACCGAGGAATGCGCGTGCAGTTCAACAGCTCCATCGGCCCCTACAAGGGCGGGCTGCGGTTCCATCCTTCAGTCAATCTTGGAATCATCAAATTTCTTGGATTTGAACAGGTGTTCAAAAACAGCCTGACCGGCACGCCGATCGGCGGGGGCAAGGGCGGCTGTGATTTTGACCCCAAGGGTAAGAGCGACAATGAAGTAATGCGCTTCTGCCAGTCGTTCATGGCGGAGCTTTATCGCCACATCGGTGCGGATACGGATGTTCCGGCTGGCGATATCGGCGTGGGCGCGCGTGAAATCGGTTATCTTTTTGGGATGTACAAAAAGATCAGAAATGAATACAGCGGCATTCTCACGGGCAAAGGCCTCGAATATGGCGGAAGCCTTGCGCGCAAGGAAGCAACAGGATACGGCCTCGTTTACTTCATGAAGGAAGTGATCGAAGGGAAGGGCAAGTCCTTCAAAGATGCGGTAACGGTTATTTCCGGGTCGGGCAACGTGGCGATCTATGCAACCGAAAAGGCACAATCCTATGGTGCGAAGGTTGTGGCGCTCTCGGATTCCAATGGGTATATTTATGATCCGAACGGCATCCAACTCGATGTGGTCAAAGACATCAAAGAAGTACGCCGAGGCAGGATCAAAGAGTATGCGGACATTGTCAAGGGCGCTACCTATACGGAGGGCTGCAACGGCATCTGGACAGTGAAGTGCGATATCGCGCTGCCGTGTGCAACGCAAAATGAAATCGACGAAGAATCTGCCAAGATTCTGGTGCAAAACGGTGTATATGCTGTCGGTGAAGGCGCAAACATGCCGACGACGATTGAAGGAACCGAGGTGTTCTTGTCGGCAGGAGTTCTGTTTGCTCCCGGAAAAGCGGCAAACGCGGGCGGCGTTGCGACCTCCGCGCTTGAAATGACGCAAAACAGCATGAGACTGCCTTGGACATTTGAAGAGGTGGATGAGAAGCTGCATCAGATCATGATCAACATCTATAAGCAGTGTGAGGAAGCATCCGCTGAATATGGCTTTAAAGATAACTTTGTAGCAGGCGCGAACATCGCGGGCTTTAAGAAGGTTGCCAATGCAATGATGGCACAGGGAATCGTCTGACCGATAGCCCAAATTAGATATGAATTCAAAAAACAGGGATAATTTCCCTGTTTTTTGCGTTTCATGAAAGAATAAATTGTTTATGAATAACTGGTATCAGTTTGATCAAATCTTTGGAGGTGTAGTTTTGGATATTCAAATGAAGTTTGAAGATCAAATTTTGGTTTGCCTCGACGGCGATCTTGATTTGAACAGTGTGAACAGCTTTAAAAGCAGGATGGACGAAGCAATCGGTGAGCACAGGGCGGATGTTTCCATTGATTGCGCACAATTGCGCTATATCGATTCAACCGGCCTCGGCGTGCTGGTGAGCATCTTAAAAAAGGTGAAGGAATATGGCGGTACGATCCATATTACAAAGCTGAAACCCTACTTACATAAAATATTTGATGTGACAGGACTGACAAACGTTTTTGAAATTGAGGTGTCTGAATAATGGCTGAAACGATCAAAATGCAGTTCCCCGCAAAACGGGAATATCTAAAGGCGATCCGGCTTGCGGTATCCGGAATTGCTTGTAATATAGAGTATGACGTGGATGAAATTGAAGATTTGAAAACATGCGTCGGCGAGGCGTGCATCCTGTTTTTGTGCGGGCAGCAGAGTGAGAATTTGGAGCTTTCCGTGGAATGTGCGCAAAGCATGCATATCCGCGTGCGCGGAACGGGAAACGTAACGATGTGTGAGGGCTGCGCCGATTGTACGGGATTCAGCGAAGAAATCAGCAGGCTGATGATCCAATCCTTGAGCGAAGATGCGGAGTTTGAAGAAGAGGATGGCCTTTTAAAGTCCATTTCGTTCAGCAAAAAACCGAATCGATAACGACAAGAAACGGGGAATTTTCAGTGGCGGATTATACGAAAATGGACAGTGACGAGCTGTTTAAATTATATGTCAGGGATCATGACGTCGACATTAGGAATATATTGATCGAACGTTATTTGTATATTGCGGAAATCGCGGCGAAAAAGTTTGCGGGGCGCGGCGTAGATTATGAAGACCTCTATCAGGTGGCAAGCCTTGCGCTCGTCAAGGCGATCGAACGTTTCGAACCCGAACGTGAAATCAAATTCTCGAGCTATGCGACGCCTTCCTTGATTGGAGAGATCAAAAACTATTTCAGGGACTCATCTCGTGTGATGCGGCTGCCGCGCCGGGATACGGAGCAACTGAAGAAGATCAAACTCTATACGCAGGAATACCTCGCCAGCAATGGGCGCAAGCCTTCTCCAAAAGAAATTGCCGAAGAACTCGAGCTTTCTGTGGAACGCATTCTGGAGGTTTTGGAAATGCAGCAGGCGGACAACATATTGTCCTTAGACAGTGCGCTTGCCGCAGACAGTGAAAACTTTTCCCTTGGCAATGTGCTGGGCCAGGAAGATGCAAGCTTTGAGCATGTTGAAAATCATGATTTCATCAATTACTGTATGAGCCTGTTAAACGATACGGAAAAGAAAATCATCGAGCAGAGATATCTGAGAAATAAAACGCAAAAGCAGGTTGCGGATATGCTGAATGTGTCTCAAATGCAGGTGTCACGCATGGAGCGTAAAATATTGAGCAAGCTTGCGATGCTTTACAAAAGATAGATGGCGGCGCGGCGTTCAGAAAGTGTTCACAATTTTTTCGTTAACGTTTTTTTCCGAAGGGGTATGTATATCATATGAGAAAAAACGGCAGGAGTATGAACAGTTGTTGATAAGGAAAAAACTTTTCGGTTTGGACGAACTGAATGAAGCGATTGCCTCGGTGATCACGGGAGTGGGACGGGAACAAGCTCTCAATGAGGAGCAGGAATACCGCATCCGTTTGGTGATGAGCGAGTTGGTGGTGAATATATTTAAATATTCGGACGCGAATGAAGTGAAGATGCAGGCGGAATATGGCCCGGAAGGTTTGCGCATCATGCTGCGAGACGATGGCTGCGGTTTTGAAAGCACTGCTTATGTAGAGCGTAATGTGACGCAGCGGGAGTATTTGATGCACGAGAGCGGCCGGGGGGTATATCTTGTAAAAATGATGACGGACAGCCTGAGCTACAGCGAGGCGGGCAATGCGGTAGACGTCACATTAAAGCTATGACAATTCTTTAAATTGTGGTATAATGTGTAAGCAAAACACTGAATGTGGTGTTTACGCAACATTTAAAGAAGGACATTTAAAATGGCGATGGGACGGAGAAGACAGGTCAACCCAAAATTTTACATTTTTTTGAGTGCGGTGGTTGTGGTTGCGATTGTCGTTCTCTTTTTTATTTTCAATATCAATACAGCGGTGGTGGAGCAGGGCACGATCCCTTTTGAAAAACAGGTTTCCGCAATCATCGTGCGCGACGAACAGGTGATTTCCGCGCAAAACTACGGAAAGCCCAATTATATTGTAGCCGAAGGAGACCGCGTGGAGGCTGAGGCCGAAGTGATGCAGGTCTATAAGTGGGGGTATAACGAGAAGGTCATGAACGACCTGATCGACTATCAAACTAAGATCGAGCAATATCAGTTGAACGGATTGAACGACCCGACCGTTACGGACCTCGACTCACAGATCATGATAAAGGCCGAGGAGATCAAAAAAATGATCAACGATACCGCGCAAGGCGATATCGTAACGGCGGAACGTGAGTTAAAAGCATTGATGGCGCAAAAGCGGCAGTATCTCAAAGATACGGTTCCCAAGGATCAGCAGCTGGAGGAGTTTTATGCGCAGGAGCAGGAAATCGACGGACGCGTCAACAACTGGCGCCAGACGCTCACGGCGCCAAGCGCGGGCGTTGTAAGCTTCTATTTTGATGGAGCAGAGAGCATCCTCAATGCTGCAAACATACAAAGCATCAAGTCTGCCGACATAGAAGGCATTTTGAACGGGACCACAGGTAAGGTGGTCGCCGCTGCGGGCGGCGAGGTGGAATCTCCCGTCTTTCGGTTGGTGAACAGCTATAAGTGGTATCTTTTGGTGCAGTCTGATCAGGAAATCCCGGAGTTTGCGAACGGTACGGTTTTTTCGATTGCGTTTGACGATTACATATCGCGGCAGTATCAGGGTACTGTAGTCGGCACGATCACAGAGGATAAGAGCTACATCTACACAATAGAGATTGATGACGACATTGGCGAACTTCTCAATGTGCGCAGGGCACAGGCCAAGGTGTTCACACAGTTTAGCGGACTCAAAGTTCCGGAAAAAGCGCTTATAGAAGAAGATGGCGTTACGGGGGTGAATATCGTCACAGGACGCGAAAAAACATTTGTGCCCGTGAGTGTCGATATTGTCAAGGATGGAAATGCGATCATTCGTCCAACAGAGGAAAACTCCCAACTGGCGGTCAACCAGCACGTTGAGGTATAGAAAATGGAACTGAGGGAAAATATAACGGCAGTCCGTGAAAAGATCATGAAAGCGGCACTGAGCGCAGGGGTCAATGAAGAAGCAATACACCTGATCGCCGTTTCCAAGACGGTGGATGCAGAGGCTGTTGAGGCGGCCTATCGGGAAGGCATAAAAGAATTTGGCGAAAATCGTGTACAGGAGTTTTTGAAAAAAAGCGAGGTTCTTCCCAAAGATATCCGATGGAATCTGATTGGGCAGTTGCAAACAAACAAAGTTAAGTATATAATTAATAATGGAGTAGCGTTATTACATTCCATGGACCGTCTTTCCCTTGCGCAGGAATTGCAAAAAGAATGCGTAAAAAAGGATGCGTCTATCGATGTTTTGATGCAGGTGAACATAGCGGAGGAAGAGAGCAAATCTGGGCTTTATCTCAATGAAGTAGAGCCGTTTTTGGAAGAAATCTCCGGGCTTGACCGAATCAGACTGAAGGGGATTATGACGATTGCTCCCTATACAGACGACAAGGTCTATCTGAGAAAGATTTTTGCACGGGCAAAGACGCTTTTTGATTCTAAAAAGAAGGATTACCCGGGCTTTGAATATCTTTCGATGGGAATGTCGAATGATTATGAAGAAGCGATTCTCGAAGGCGCGAACATGGTACGTGTAGGAACGGCCATATTCGGAAGCAGAGTTTATAATAAGTAGGAGGCTTAGTTGATGGCGAAAATCGGAGACAAATTACTTTCCTTTATTGGGCTTGAACCCACAGACGAGGAAGATTATGACAACGAATATGAGGATCAGGATATGATGGACGATGATATGAGCTTTCCGCCGGACGAATACGAACCGGCGCCAATGGAAGAAAAAAAATATTCCAAGAGAAACAGGGAAAAAGGCGATACGGGTAAGATCGTAGGAATTCCGGACACGAGCAAGGTGCGCGTGCTGATTTACAAGCCTGTTTCTTATGAAGACACACAGAGCATCATCGATAACTTGAAGGAGAAAAAGCCGATCATCATCAACCTGGATGAGTTGGATACGGACGTTGCGCAGCGCATTCTCGATTTTGTGAGCGGTGCGGTCTATGCGCTCAATGGGAATATCCGCAAGGCTGCGCGCAATATTTTTGTGGTGGCTCCTTACAATGTGGATGTTTCGACAAACGCGGCGGAATCTGTGGAAGATTTTGGCTTCGGAGGCTATCTGGACAGGGAATAATCATGCTTTTGTGCGCGTCATGCGCGCGGCGGCAGTCAATAAGTAATTGAGGTGAAGCGGATGAACATCACGCCCAAGGACATTCTTGAAAAGGAATTTTCGAAAAAACTGAATGGTTATGATCAGGAGCAGGTCGATGCATTTCTGGATGAAATCATCAAGCAATTCGAATCACTGATGGAAGAAAATGAAAATGTGATCGCGAAAAACGAAGAATTGAAATCCGAAATCGCACGGCTCAAGCAAAAAGCCGATAAGCTCGAGAACGTGGAAGAAAAGCTGATGGCAACGGTGATTACGGCGCAGCGCAACGCAACGCTCTATATTGAAAAGGCCGAGCTTCAGGCCCAAAAGATCATGGACGTGGCGAACCAGAACGCGCGAACGGTCATCGAAAGCACGCAGCTTCGGATGGAGGCTGCAAAGCACGAGATCAAGCGCTATGAAAAGCAGATCGGAGACTACAAGAGACGCTTCCGTATGTTCCTTGATGAACAGATGGCGTATGCGGAGTCAAAGCTTGATGACGGCGGTCTGGTGCAGGTGCACGCAAATGAAATCAGCCAGTCCATCAACAGCCTCACGAATCAAATGGCGGATCTGGACAGTGACTCCCAGAATTCAAGCATTCATCTCAATGAAATTCTGAAACAGTCCAAGGAAGAAACAGAGCATGACTTTATGCAGAGCACGGCCAATTTGCAGGAGATCGTGAATGAGATCATCGACGACTGAGTAAGCATGAAATCAATACCGGCTGTTTGGTGCAGGCGGTATTTTTTTGTCTGCGTGTATGATATAATGGGTCGTATCAGAGAAAAAAGGGGCGCACGAAATGATATATGCACTTTTGATTGCGGTAATCGTGATCGGAGATCAGCTTGTGAAATATTTTACGGTGACCAACATCCCCGTAGGAGATAGCATCACATTTATTCCGGGATTTATGGATTTCACACATGTACAGAATACCGGAGCGGCATTCAGCATGTTCAACAGCGCGACATGGCTTCTGGCGATCTTGTCAGCCGTCATGGCTGTGGTCGTCATATTTTTATTGTACAAATACAAAAAGCAATTGCACTCGAGGCTTTTTGATATGGCAATGGTCTTCATCGCCGGCGGAGCGATCGGAAACCTCATCGACCGTATTGCGCAAGGATATGTGACGGATATGATGCAGTTTACGTTTGTCGATTTCGCGATTTTTAACGTTGCGGATTGTTTTGTGACGTTTGGCGCGATAATGCTCGGTGTATGGGTGATATGGTTCTGGGATAAGCACAAGAAAACGGAGAAAGAGGATGGCGGCGTTCAGTAAGCGCGTGGAAGAGAGCGGCAAGCGGCTCGATGCTTATTTGGCGGAGCAATATCCGCAGTTTTCACGTTCCTTTTTCAAAAATCTGATCGAACAGGATGCCGTTTTATTGGACGAAAAAACGGCCAAGGCGGGCGCGAAGGTTCGGTTGGGCGCGGTGATTACATTTGAAGTGCCTGAGCTTGAAGAAGTGCAGATTGTCGCGCAGGATATCCCGCTTAAAATCGTATATCAGGACGCAGATATTGCGGTCGTCAATAAACCGCAGGGTATGGTGACGCATCCTGCGCCCGGAAATTATGAAGGTACACTTGTGAATGCGATCATGCATCACATCGGTGATCTTTCGGGCATCAACGGCGAGCTGCGGCCGGGGATCGTGCACCGTCTCGATAAGGATACATCGGGATTGCTGGTCATTGCAAAAAACGATGCGGCGCATCACAGCCTGAGCGATCAGATTGCAAAAAAAAGCGCAAAACGTTTCTATTATGCGCTTGTTCACGGGAATGTCAAAAGCGACGAAGGCGTGATCCTTACGCAAATCGACCGCGACCCGCGCGACCGGAAGCGTATGGCGGTCGTGCGCGCAGGGGGCAGGGAAGCGGAAACGCATTATCGTGTGATTGAGCGTTTTCAAGGATATACCTTTGTGGAATGCGAACTGAAGACGGGGCGTACCCATCAAATACGCGTTCATATGAAACACATCGGTCATCCGGTGGTAGGAGACGTCATTTATACAAAGCAAAAAAATCCTTTTGGGCTCAATGGGCAGCTTTTGCACGCACACAGACTGATCCTCACCCATCCGACAACGGGACAGGAGATGGAATTTTCAGCCTCGTTGCCGGACTATTTTGAACACGCACTTGAAAAGTTGGAAAAAATATGAAATAGCAATTGAATCCGCACAGGAAATTTGCTATACTGAAACAAGTATAAACAATACCTTTAAACTGGTCCGTCGAGAGGCCGTAAGGTGACATATCAAAAGCTTTTTTGTATGCCTTGCTGTGTCTTGAAACGATGCGCGGGGCTTTTTTATACCCAACGGGAGAGAAGATGGAAGGCAAGAAAAAAACGACGATCATGGATCAGGAAACGATGCGGCGCACGCTCAAGCGCATCGCCCACCAGATCATTGAAAATACGGATGGTGCGAGGGAGCTTGTATTTGTAGGTGTCGCGCGCCGTGGTGTGACCATTGCACAGCGGATTGCGGACTACATCAAAGAGTTTGAAAATGTCGATATACCGATCGGCACGCTCGATATTACATTTTATCGCGACGATCTCTCCAAGGATTCTGAACAGCCGGTGGTGGGAGAGACGCATTTGGGATTTGACGTGGATGGTAAACGGATCGTGCTTTTTGATGATGTACTCTACACTGGACGGACGGCACGTGCTGCAATGGATGCCATCATGGACATGGGCCGTCCAACGTTCATCAAATTTGCGGTACTCATAGACCGTGGGCATCGCGAGCTGCCGATCCGCGCAGATTTTGTTGGGAAAAACGTTCCCACCTCGGCTCATGAGATCATATCGGTCAAGGTGATGGAATTTGACGGCGAGGAAAGCGTCGATATTTGTGACCATATCACAGGCACGTAAAACTTATCCTTATGGATAAGTTTTTTGGATTCATTCATTTATTTTATTGGGAGGTATCACATGGAACATTCAATCAATCAACAACACGGCACAGGGAAAAAAATGATCCTTGGGTTCCAGCATCTTTTTGCGATGTTTGGGGCGACGGTTCTGGTTCCGCTTCTGACAGGACTGAATCCTGCGGTGGCAATCTGCTGCGCCGGCATCGGCACGCTGATCTTTCACCTGATCACAAAGGGCAAAGTACCGGTGTTTCTGGGCTCCAGCTTTGCGTTTATCGGCGTGATCATCATTGTCGCCACGCAGATCAGCGGGGTGGACGTGGCAACGGAAGGCTTTATGAATACACCGCAGTATCAGGCGGCGCTTCCCTATGTGGCGATTGGCATCATGGCGGCCGGGGCGCTTTATCTGATTCTCGCGCTGTTGGTCAAACTGATCGGCGTAAAACGTGTGATGTCGGTGTTTCCGCCTGTTGTCACAGGGCCGATGATCATGGTGATCGGTTTGACGCTTGCGCCAACGGCGTTTACCAATATTGTGAACGCGCCCGCAGCGGAAAGCGTACCTGACATCCTGTGGATGCGCTGGGTGATCGCACTGATCGTGGTGGCGACGATGGTCATCATTTCCATCTTTGCAAAAGGATTTTTCAAGCTGGTTCCGATCATCATAGCCATTGCGGTCGGGTATACCTGCGCGGCGCTGATGGGGCAGGTTGATTTCTCCGGCTTCCAGAATGGCGCAAATCTTGGATTTCAGGTGCCCAGCTTCAACATCTTTTTCACAAATCCGCTCGAGCCCACCAAGGTGGTGACGGCGATTGCAATCATCGCGCCAACGGCGATCGTCACCTTTATGGAGCATATCGGCGACATCACGACAAATGGAGCAGTGGTCGGCAAAAACTTCATCGAAGACCCGGGCCTGCACAGAACGCTGATGGGCGATGGAATTGCCACGATGGTCGCGGGTTTCCTCGGCGGCCCGGCAAATACGACCTATGGCGAGAACACGGGCGTGCTCGCGGTTACCAAAAACTACAATCCCGTCACACTGCGCATTGCGGCGGTGTTCGCGATCATCATCAGCTTTTTTGGGATATTCACGGCGTTTTTGGGTTCGATCCCCGGCGCAGTCATGGGAGGCGTGTCGATCCTGCTGTTTGGCATGATCGCGACAATCGGCCTGCGGACGCTGGCAGAGGCGCAGCTCGATTTTTCGCACAGCCGGAATTTGATCATTGTGTCGTTGATGCTGGTGATTGGTCTTGGTTTGCAAGGTGGTATCCAGTTTTCAGAGACGTTCACGCTTTCGAATATTTTCCTGAGCGCGTTGGCAGGTATCATTCTGAACGCGATCCTGCCCAAAAATATATAAAAAATATAGTCAAGGAGCCTTATGTCGTCAATACTGATCAAAAATATTTCCATTGTGAACGCGGATAAAGTGTGTGAGAACATGGACATCCTCATAGAGGACGGGAAAATCGCGGAGATCGCCGCAGAGATCGCAAAAAAAGCGGAGCGCGTGATCGAGGGAACAGGGTTGTTTGCTTTCCCCGGCTTTGTTGATCTGCATTGCCATTTGCGCGATCCCGGCCTCACACACAAGGAGGATGTCACTACGGGCACGCGCGCGGCGGCGGCGGGCGGTTACACCGCCGTGTGCTGTATGCCGAACACAAAACCGGTGTGCGACAGTGTGCAGGTCGTGGAATATATCCGCAACAAGGCGAAGGAAGCCAACTTTGCGGAAGTGCTTCCGGTTGCGTCCATCACGTGTGGCATGCGGGGCGAACAGCTCACCGACTTTGAAGCGCTGATGCAAGCGGGGGCTGTCGCGTTTTCGGACGACGGCCTGCCCGTTGCGGAGGATGCGATGATCCTCGCGGCGATGAAGCGCGCAAAGGAGCTCGACGTGCCGCTGATGCTGCACGAAGAGGACCTCGAGCTGCGCGGGAACGGTGTCGTGAACGAGGGCGAGAATGCGCGAAAAGCAGGGATCCCGGGAATTCCGCGCGCAGTGGAGGAAGTGATGACGGCGCGGGATATTTTTTACGCCGGACAGACGGACACGCCCATCCACATCTGCCATGTTTCCACAGCGGGCAGCGTGGAGCTTGTAAGACGTGCGAAGAAAAACGGGGTTCCCGTGACGTGCGAGACAGGGCCGCATTATTTTTCCATCACGGATGAAATGATTTTGGACAAAAACCCAAACGCCAAGGTCAATCCGCCGTTGCGGGAGAAAAGCGACCTGATGGCGATTCGTGCCGGGATCGCGGATGGAACGATTGACGCGATCGCGACGGATCACGCGCCGCACAGCAAGGAAGAAAAAACACTGGACATCGAAAAAGCTCCCTTTGGTCTGATTGGGTTTGAGACGGCCTTTGCGCTCACCGTGACAAATCTGCTGCATACGGGTGTGATAGGGCTGTGCGACATAGCGCGTCTGCTTTCCAAGTGGCCAAACACCCTTTTGAAGCGGGAAAGCGGAGAGTTGAAAATAAATGCGCCCGCAGACATCGCAATATGCGACATCAATGAAAAATTCGTGTATAATGAAAGCATGGTCGTTTCCAAGGCAAAGAACAGTCCGTTTTTGGGCATGGAACTTAAGGGTAGGGTATGCTACACGATCAGGAGGGGGAAGCTGACTTATGATAGACAAGCTGATTGAACAAATCATTGAAAAAAAGAGCCCGATTTGCGTAGGGCTGGATACGAAATTTGATTACATTCCGCAGGAAGCCCTGTCGCGTGAATATTCCACCGATCCGCTGACCTATGCGGCAAATAACATATTTCAATATAATTGCGCGCTCATCGATGCGCTTGCGGATATCGTTCCTGCAGTCAAGGTGCAGGCCGCTTACTATGAAATGTACGGATGCGAGGGTATGAAGGCGTTTCGCGATACGATCCGCTATGCCAAAAGTGCGGGGCTCGTCGTCATTGCGGATGTGAAGCGCAACGACATCGGCGCGACGGCAACGGCGTACTCCTCCGCGTATCTTGGGCGGACAAAGATCGGTGCAGAGGAAATACCTGTGTTTGACGCAGATTTTGCGACGGTGAACGGATATCTTGGAACAGACGGCATCGCGCCCTTTGTGGAGGACTGCAAACAATACAACAAGGGCATTTTTGTGCTCGTCAAGACTTCGAATCCGAGCTCTGGAGAGTTGCAGGACATCGCGCTCAACGGAAAGACGATCTATGACCGCATGGCGGATTATGTAGAGCAGTGGGGCGAGGAGTGCATCGGAACATATGGCTATTCGTCCGTGGGTGCGGTGATCGGCGCGACTTATCCGCAGCAGGCGGAGGAAATACGTGCCGAGCATCCGCATATCTTTGTGCTGATCCCAGGCTATGGCGCACAGGGGGGAAGCGCACAAGGGCTTGTGCCGAACTTTGACAAAAAAGGGCTGGGCGGAATTGTCAACAATTCCAGGGCGATCCTTATTGCACACAAAAACGAAGCATACGCGGGGGTGTCCTTTGAAAAAGCGGCGCGGGAGGCAACGCTTGCGATGCGTGCCGATATCCTCGAAACCTTTGCACAAAATGGAATTTCATATGAATAAGAGGTAAAAGAATGGCATATCTGACACTGGAGGACGGAACGATCTTCAAAGGAGAATCCTTTGGAGCTAAAGAAGATATTATGGGTGAAGTCGTGTTCAATACGGGCATGACGGGATATCAGGAGGTGCTCACAGATCCTTCCTATTGCGGGCAGATCGTCACGATGACCTATCCGCTGATTGGAAATTATGGGATCGATGAAGAAATTTCCGAATCGGCACATCCGCAGGTGCGTGCGTTCGTGATGCGCGAACTGTGCGCCCTTCCTTCCAACTGGAACTGCAAGGAAACGCTGGAAGAATATTTGGAGCGCTATCATATTGTCGGGCTTTCGGGGATCGACACGCGTGAATTGACGCGTAAGCTGAGGGACAAGGGGACGATGCACGGAATCATCACGCAAGTTCCGCCGTCTGTCCATCAGATCGAGGAAATGAAGGTTTACGAAACACAAAAACCTGTGGAGTTTGTGACGTGCGAAAGGAAGTATCGCTATTGCGGAGGGAAGCGTAACGTGGCGGTGCTCGATTTTGGCTTGAAACGCAACATATTGCGCAGCCTCGAAAAGCGCGACTGCGCGCTTACGGTTTTTCCGGCGCTCACAGACCCAAAAGAAATCCTTTCGGGAAATTTTGACGGACTGATGCTGACCAACGGGCCGGGCGATCCGAAAGAAAATACAAAGATCATTGAAAACCTCAAACAGTTGATCGGCGAAATGCCTATTTTTGGGATATGCCTTGGACATCAGCTTGTGGCGCTTGCAATGGGCGCTGATACGGAAAAGCTGAAATACGGGCACCGGGGCGCAAATCATCCGGTGAAAGATATGCAGAAAAACAAGGTCTACATCACTTCCCAAAACCACGGATATACGATCATGAGCCGTTCACTTCCCGCATGCGCGGTGGTGTCGCATAAGAACTGGAATGACCAGACGATCGAAGGGGTGAAATATATCGGTTATCCGATGTTCACGGTGCAATTTCATCCGGAAGCCGCGCCGGGGCCGGAGGATACGGCATATTTGTTCGACGAATTTGTAGAAATCATAGACAGGAAAAAGAGAGCATGATCAAAAAACATTTTACGGAACGGGTCGTTTCAAACGACCAGATTGCACAGAACACCTATTTGATGAAACTGACGTGCACCGAAGATTTTTTACGTTTTTTTCGTCCGGGCCAATTCGCGCACATCGAAATTCCGCACGCAAAGGAACTTTTGCTGCGCAGACCAATCAGCATCAACTACGTGGATGTAGAAAAAAAGGAAGTACACCTGATCTACGCGGTGGTCGGCAAGGGTACAAAGCTCCTGACGCTTGTGCAGAAAGGGGACTGTCTGGATGTGTTGATGCCGCTTGGAAACGGTTTTCAGTTGAAGGACGATATGAAAAAAGTGTGGCTGATTGGCGGAGGGATCGGTGTGGCGCCGTTAAAATCCCTTGTGGTCAAATATCCGGACAGGGAATATTCGTCGTTCCTCGGTTATCGTTCCGCGGAATGCGTGTACGAGGTGCAGGATTTCGAACGCTTTTCCAAAGCATTTGTTGCCACAGATGACGGAACCTTTGGCGAACACGGTTTTTGCACCAATCTTTTGAAGGAACGTTTGGCGCGGGAAAAGCCGGATGTGATCCTGTCCTGCGGGCCGATGCCCTTCTTCAAATCGCTTGCGAAGGTGCTTGCCGGAACGGATGTACCGTCTTATGTCTCGCTGGAGCAGCATATGGGCTGCGGAACCGGCGGCTGCGCGGTTTGCGTGTGCAAGGTGAACGGACAGCACAAAAAGGTATGCATCGAGGGACCGGTATTTGATATGAAGGAGGTCGACGCGCTTTATGAGTGATATGAGGGTAAGCATTGCGGGAGTGGAGTTAAAAAATCCCGTGATCACAGCCTCCGGCACGTTTGGATACGCGGAGGAATATAATTTACATATGGATGTCTCCAAGCTTGGCGCGTTCACGTTAAAGGCGCTCACGAGGGAGCCGAGGCAGGGAAATCCGCCTGTGCGCGTGGCAGAGACGGCGAGCGGGGTGCTCAATGCGGTGGGCTTGCAGAACCCCGGCGTGGATGAATTTTTGCGCAGCATCTATCCGCGCATCAAGAATTTCAATACGGTTAAGATCGCGAACATCGCAGGGTCCTCAGCGGAGGATTACGCATATGTGGCGGAACGCTTAAACGATACGAACATCGACCTTTATGAGGTCAACGTTTCCTGCCCGAATGTGAAACAAGGCGGCATGAGCTTCGGAACGGATGCGTGCGCGATCGGTAGCATTGTGGGCGCGGTGAAGCGCGTCGCAAAAAAACCGCTGATCATCAAGCTGACGCCCAACGTGACGAACGTGGCGGAAATGGCGAGGGCCGCGCGTGACGCGGGGGGCGATGCGGTATCGCTGATCAACTGCATCATGGGTATGGCCATCAACGCGAAGTCGCGGCGGCCTATTCTTGCAAACGTGACGGGCGGGCTGTCCGGCCCGGCTGTAAAGCCGGTGGCGCTGCGCATGGTATGGGACGTTTATAAGGCAAAGCTCGGCATTCCGATCATCGGGCTGGGCGGGATCATGAGCGGCGAGGATGCGGCGGAATTTATGATCGCGGGTGCTGACGCCGTGATGGTCGGCGCGGCGACGATGCGAAACCCTTCCGCGTCGGAAATTATCGTGGGAGAGCTGGAGCGATTTGCGGACAGGATGGAAATTGAAAAGATCAGCGAGCTGACCGGTTCGCTCGTCGTATAGGAAAGGATGGTATGTGATATGTTGACGCGTGAAGAGATCATAACGATTTTTAAAGAAAAAGAAGTGATGCTGGAGGGGCATTTTTTGCTGACCTCAGGGCGGCATTCCGATAAATATATGCAGTGTGCAAAGCTGTTTCAATATCCTGACGTTTCAGAGATGATCTGTAAGCAGCTTGCGGAACAGTTTTCCGATATGGAGATCAATCTCGTGGTAGGGCCGGCGATCGGCGGGATCATCATGGCATATGAGATGTCGCGGCAGTTGGGTGTGAAAAATATTTTTGCGGAGCGCGAGAATGGCGCGATGACGCTTAGGCGTGGTTTTTGTGTGCCGGAGGGCGCGAAAATACTGGTGACGGAGGACGTGGTGACAACAGGCGGCTCCGTGAAGGAAGTGATTGCGCTTCTCCAAACGTTGGGTGCGGAGGTCGTTGGTGTGGGCAGCGTAGTGGATAGAAGCGCGGGGCAGGTCGACTTTGGCGTTCCATTCCGTGCGGTGCTTTCCATGGAAGTGAAATCGTATGAACCCGACGATTGCCCGATTTGCAAAACAAATGCGCCTCTGGTGAAGCCGGGAAGCCGGACGCTTCCTGTAAAATAAAGGAATTTTACGCGTTTTTTGCAGTTGTGTCTTGAAAAAACTTGCTAAAAACCTTATAATGGAACACAGAATTACGTAAAATGAGGGAGTTTTGCATGGATTCGATCGGCGGCGTACAGGGAACGCCATATGGAACTGGGGAAGCACAGACGAATGTGCAGGCAAGCAATTCAAATGCTTTTGCTTTGCTTTTCGCGGAACTGATGTCTTCACAAATGGACCGCGCATTGTTTTCAGGGCTTGGAAGCGCGGACGATGAAACGGATGGAATGTTTTCTGACACGTCCATGTTTTCCATGTTTATGCAGCTTGCGGGGGGCAACTCCGGTCTGATACAGGGCAGCAATCTTTCAGCGGTCAATGCGGCCTATGGCATTGCGCCAAGTGCAACAACGGGTTACTTTACAGGAAACAGCAGTGCTGCGGGTATGACAGGCTTGAACGCAGCAGAATCGGCATTGACGCGTCTCGGCGATCCTTATTCGCAGGCAAAACGTGGAACGGGTAATTATGTGGATTGCAGTTCTCTGACGCAGGGTGCCTATCGAAATGCAGGTGTTTCACTGCCGGGTACGGCGGCGGAGCAGGCAAAATATTGCGTGCAAAAAGGCTATACGATAGAAAAGCAGGACTTGCAGCCCGGTGATCTGGTGTTTTGGCAAAAAAGTGGATGCAATTGCGGCAGATATGACGAAATCCATCACGTTGGCATCTATCTTGGAGACGGAAAGGTCGTAGAGGCAAGCTCTTCCAAAGGAAAAGTCGTGGTCAGCGACCTGTGGGGAGAAAGCGGCGCGGGAAAATGGAAGGTTGCATTTTATGCACGTCCCTATTAAATGAATTTGTTAAGAAGGCGGGCTATCCATTGAAATTGCACATGGATGGTCCGTTTTTTGTTGTTTCAGCGCGCTGTTGTTCCGCTTGTGCTTTGAAAAACAGGCGTGCGAAGGCGCAGCCCGCGCTGGAACCATTTGTTGAAGGTCCATATGTCGTCGATCTTTGGTGGGATGTCGCGCAGCAGACATAAATCTTTGTCATAAAGCTGAATGTCGATCAAGCCATTTTTGTTTTTGCCAAGATCCACAAAAAAGCTGCGTATTTCGCGCCCAAACAGATTGTCTGCACAAATCATGCAATATTTGCGCGTCAGCACAGTGGGCGGGATGCGGCGACGCACAATGGATTCGATGTGAAAATCGCCTTCATAGTAGGCACGGGTCCTTCCGTCCGGATAATCGGCATAAGCGATCAGCTTTTTGATCACATTTTTGCTATACCACAAAAACATCAAATCATTGAGTTGCACATATTCCCAGTTGCTTGCGACGGGCGCAAGCTGCAAACGGACGCGATCCTTGTTGGAAAGGGAATACCAGCCGTTGGGAGAATGCCCCCGCTTGATGATATAGTTGTCTTTTATTTCCAGATTTCGGTTCTCGTTCCGATCCACCTGCCCAGAAAATAATTCGTAAATCTGTTCCCGCGCGTCCATCAGTGTGTCTCCTCCGGCGTGAGCAGAGCGCCCTTGTGTGCATCCACATACACGGTGAAATAGTCGTCGTAAATGACCTTTCCCGGACGGGAGGCGGGCGGTTTTTTAACGTTCCTGCGCTGTGTATAGTCGACTGCGGTTTTACCCGACTGCTTTGCGCGCGAATGCGCGGCGGCAAGCTCTGCCGCCATCACGACGGTTTCATCGTCAATATCGTTTAAATCCGTCCCGTTCGCAACCAACAGAACATGGGAACCGGGAATTTTTTGTGCATGAAACCAGATGTCGTCCTTTTCTGAGAGCCGCATCGTCAACTGTTCATTTTGCCTGTCATTTTTACCCACAAAAATATCATATCCTGTGGGAGAGACAAAGCGCAATGGGGCGGACGGCGGAGTCTCTTCTTTTTTGCCTTTGACCGACGCGGCAAGATAACCCGCGCGTGAAAGGGTATGGCGGATATCGGCGATGTCTTCCGGAGAGTCCGCGTTTTCTGTGAAAAGCAGGGCGCGCTCCAAAAAATCCTGTTCGTCGCGCGCGTCCGCAAGTTTTTTCTCGTTGATTGCCGCCGCTGTCTTGAGCTTGCCGATCTTTTTGTAAAGCTTTTGGGCAGCCTCCTGCGGAGAGCGCGAAACATCGAGCGGTATCACAACCGTTTCGCCCGTTTCATAGTCCACCGTTTCAAACGATTGCATTCCCTTTTTCAGGCGGTAAATATTTGCGGTGATGAGGTCTGCGCGTTTTTGGATACGCTGCGCTTTGTCTGCGTCGCGCAGCGTCGCCTCATAAATGCTGATCAGCTTCATCAGCTTTGCGTAACTCTTGTTGATCGTTTTTGCGAGCGCGTCCTTTTGCTGCTTCAAGCGAGAAATCGTCAGACGGCGACTATAATAGTAATCTAGCATTTCATTGACAAACGAAAATGATTTCCGCGCTTCGGCAGGATAGGTTTCATAGGGCACACAGGAAAAAAATACAGGTGTTTTATCTGCGTTGAACTGTACACACGGAAGCGGAGAGGCGACTGAAACTTGTAAAAAGTCGCGCATCGTCAGGGCGATCTGCTCGATCTGCTTTTCGCTGAGCTCCGACGTAAGCACGGCGGATACTCCGGCGCGGTGTAAAATTTCCTGCGCGGTCTGCAACGAAAGTCCGTCAAACACGGAAACGATGTGCGATACGATCTTCGTATCCTGTCGGGTTAAAAGCGCCTCCATGAGCGTTGTCTGCGATAAGGCGAGCGGATCAAATTTGGTCTGGGGCGGGTCTTCGTAATACACACCCGGCAAAATTTGACGCTTGCTGCTCATATCGATCGACACACGACGGATGCTGTCGAGAATTTTTCCATTTTCATCCGTTACGATAATATTTGAATATTTTCCCATCACTTCCACAATGAGTTTCAGCGTCAGCGGATGAAGAAGCTCGTCTTTTGTTTCCAATGCAAAGACCACGACGCGGTCAAGTCCACGTTGTGCGATATCCGCAATGCGCGCACCGGTCAGGTACTTACGCAGGAACATACAGAATGCCGGCGGTGTCTTTGGGTTTTCCTTGCCATGCGACGTCAGGTATACGGCGCAGTCGCCCGCATCAGCGCTCAATACCAGCTTCAGCGTGCCTTCGCCCGCCGCGTATAGCTGAAGCACCACTTCCTCCTTGCCGGGCATCAGTACTTTTTGTATTTTTGCGTCGGCACAGCGCTCCTTTAGCTCCGCAATGCATGTATATAATGTCAGACCGTCAAGCGTCATAAGAATCCTCCGTTTCGTCCTTTCATTATACCACAACAATTGTATGTGAAGCGGAATTATGCTAAAATTGACAAGGAAAAAGATAGGAGAAAGCAATGAGAAAAGATGACAGAAAGGCGGACGAACTGCGTCCGCTTACGATTCAGAAGAATGTGGTGAAAAACGCGCACGGAAGCGTGTTGATCAGTACAGGGGATACACAGGTATTGTGCACGGCGATGCTGGAAAGCGGCGTGCCGCCTTTTCTGGAGGGAACGGGAAACGGCTGGCTCACCGCAGAATATGCGATGCTGCCCTCATCCACGCCCAACAGAAAAAAGCGCAATGGCGCGAAGCCGGACGGACGCGGGGTGGAAATACAACGCCTGATCGGTCGTTCGCTGCGCAGTGTGTGCGATTTTAAGGGGATGGGTGAATATACGCTATATATTGACTGTGATGTCATAAACGCCGACGGAGGCACGCGTACGGCCTCCATCAGCGGAGCATTTGTCGCAGCAGCATTGTGCATCGATAAGGCGCTTAAGCAAGGAATACTTGCAAAGTCTCCCCTTAAGAAGCATATTGCGGCGGTCTCAGCGGGGCTGGTGGACGATATTGCGCTGCTCGACTTGTGTTATACTGAGGACAGCGGTGCGCAGGCCGACATGAACATGATTGCGGCGGACGACGGGAACATCGGGGAAATACAGATCTGCGGCGAGAAGCGTACAGTGACGGAGGCGGAATTTGCTGCGCTGATGGCGTTGTGCAAAAATGGCATTGGACAGATCATTGCGCGCCAAAAAGAACAATTAAAGGAAGAGGGAATCATAATATGAAACGGTTGATTATCGCAACAAACAATCAAGGAAAGGTCCGGGAGATCAAAGCGGTCCTCGGCAAATTTTATGATGAAATACAGTCCTTAAAAGACGCAGGCATCGTGGCGGATGTGGTGGAGGACGGGGACAGCTTTCACGCCAATGCCAGCAAAAAAGCTGTGGAGATCAGCCTGATGGTGGAGGGCGACGTGTTGGCGGACGATTCCGGATTGTGTGTGGAGGCGCTCGATATGGCGCCCGGCATCTATTCTGCGCGCTTTTCGGGCGAAGGAGCGGACGATCAGAAAAACAACGAAAAGCTGATCTCTATGCTTAAAGGGATTGAAAACCGCCGCGCATGGTTCGTGTGCGCGCTTGTGCTCGCGAACAACGGACAGGAAAAGCTTTACGTGGAGGAACGCGCACAAGGCCGTGTGATCGACGAGGCACGTGGGGAAAATGGATTTGGGTATGATCCGCTGTTTTATGTGGAGGAGTACGAACAGACATTTGCGGAGCTGCCCGCAGAAACCAAAAACGAGATCAGTCACCGCGGCAAGGCGCTGCGAAAACTGCAGAAGATGGTGGGAGAACGGTAAGTGGACTATATTCATGCACTTGTGATGAGCGATACGCACGGGAATAGAAGCGCAATCGACGCAGTTTTGAGCGAATGCGGCCCGGTCGATTACATTTTTCATTTGGGTGACAACAGTTCGGATGCGCGCTATATCGACCAAAAGAGCAACGCAAAGGTCGTTGGCGTGAAGGGAAATTGCGACATGGGCGATTCCGGCAACGAAACGGATGCGGTCGTTTTAAAAGGGCAAAAGATATTGTTGACACATGGGCACCTCTTTCAGGTGAAATATTCCTATGATCGTTTGTTTTATAAGGCGCAGGAAGAGGATGCAAAAGCGGTACTCTTTGGGCATACGCACCGGCCATTCTGCGAATATAACGAAGGAATTTGGATGGTGAACCCGGGAAGCGCGGGCGAATCTTTTGACGGCACGGTGCGCTACGCAACGCTTTTGATCGGTGAAATGGGTGTGGTCCCTAAGCTGAGAACACTGAAAGAAATTTGATCTGCATTCTCTGTTTGTAATGCGCATAAAAATGCGTTATAATGAGAATTATATTTTGTGTGAATATCATGACAATGAGCCTTTGATACATACAGAAGCGGAACAGAAAATTACAAGCATGAAAGGGGCGGATTTATGAATTCCGTTTACTACCAGCTGAAGCTGGACAGGAACATTCCGGTTCCACTCTATTACCAACTGAAGCAGTTCATGGTCAAAAACATTGAAAATAATATCCTTAAAGAAGGCGATACCGTGCCGACGGAGGAGGAACTCTGCGGAATTTTGAACGTCAGCCGGGCGACGATCCGTCAGGCGTTCAGCGAACTTGTTGCAGAAGGGCACCTGAGACGTCAGAAAGCAAAAGGCACTTTTATTGCCAAGCCGAAGGTGGAGGGACGTTTTTTTCAAACGATCGAAAATTATAACGATGAAATGATCAAAAAAGGCTTGCAGCCCTCAACCATTGTGCGTGATATGGGAATCACACACGACCGGGATGTTTTGGAGGAACTTGGACTGGATGGACGTTCGACGTGCGTGTATGTTTACAGGACGCGCTACGCCAACAGTGATCCGATGGTGTATGTAAAGACCTATCTCCCTGCAAAACCGTTCAAGGGCCTTTTAAACGAAGATCTGAGCAAAAATTCTCTTTATAAGACGCTGGAAGAGGAATTTGGTGTTGTGATCCACAAGGTTACAAGAAGGCTGCAGGTGGGGCTTGCGGATAAGGAGCTGTCAGCAATGCTTTCCATACCGGAGGGTTCGCCAATCTATGTGGTTTATACGCTTTCCTATACGAAGGACGGCACGCCTGTGGAATATTCAATTGCAAAATATCGCGGAGACCTCAATGAATTCCGCATCGATCTGGAACGCGGCTAAAGAAAGTTTAAAAAAAGGATGTGCTTGGCAGCACATCCTTTTTGATTTGTTCTCAAGAGCGCTCAAAATCCTCGATGGATTTTGATACGCTGTGCGAAATCGGCTCCCAGCTGATCTTTTTGAACAGAGCGGCGATGGAAATGGGAATATAGGTCAGGATAAAGAGCGGGAAGGTAAACATATAAAATATTTTTTTGCCCGCGCTTGTATCGTGAATTTCCTTCCATTCAGTGATGGTGGTGATCATGCCCACAAGGAACAGCATGAGGTAGAAATTAAACAGCGACGTCACGATTGCGGAGGTCGTGGTCGAAAAGACCAAATGCTGCAAATAGAAGCTGTCATTCATCATACCACTCAACAAAAAACACGCATTGACGACGATGCTGGCCAATGAAACAAAAATGGCAGGAGCGATCGTGATGAACATATCGTAGCACGCAAATTTTCGATCAACTGCAAAGCCCTTTAAAAGGCCTTTGGAGTAAGTTCCAAGCACTTGGTAAAAACCCTTGGACCAACGCAGCCGCTGCGTCCACGACTGCTTCCACGTGCTCGGCTGCTCGTCGTAGATTTTTGCCGCGCCGCAATAGCCGATGGTCTCACCGTTGATGATGCTGTCCACTGAGAATTCAATGTCTTCCGTCAGCAGATGATGCTTCCAACCATGATTTTTTTGAATGATATCGTTGTGGATCAAAAAGCCCGTTCCCGAAATCGCACAGCTTGTTTTGAGCATCATGCGGGGATTATTGAGGTATTTGGACTCGCGGAGAAACCACAGGGAATAACCTGCGGAAATCCAGTTGGTCCCATAGTTTTTCGAGTTGCGGTAACAGGTAAGAATGCGATAGCCGTGATCGAACAGCTTGTTCATCTCCGCGACATAATTTTCGTCAAGCAGGTTGTCCGCGTCAAACACAAAGTAGCCTTCAAACTTGTCTTTGCCGTAGTCTCGCTTGATGTTGCGTAGCGCAAAGGTGAGGGCGTAGCCCTTTCCGATATATTTTTGATTGAAACGCTCATAGACATTCGCGCCGGCTGAGCGCGCGACATCCGCCGTGTCGTCCGTACAATTGTCTGCAATGACAAAAATATCCAGCTTATCTTTTGGATAGTTTTGCTTTTTGATGCTCTCGATGAGCTGGCCGATTACAGCACTTTCGTTTCGTGCGGCAATCAGAACCGCAAAATGATGATTTTGGGAAGCGGGGGAGGGCGCTTTACCTTTTTTAACCAGCGCAACGGCAACATATATAATTTGGTAAGAATATAAAACCGTAAAAACAATAAACAGGATTAAATTAAAATTCGTAATAAATGATAGCACTTTTCAAGACCTCCATAAAGCCCTACAGGGCTTTGTTTCATAAAACATATCACGCACAATTTCAGATTATAGCACGATGATGTGTCAAAATCTATGGAATAATTCTGAACATTTTATTACATTTGCCACAATATGCAATGAAAACGCGCATATACTGCCACTTGATGTCGCATATGGAAAAGCAAAATATTGAAAGTTTTTTGTGATATAAATATATAAAATGAATTGACTTTTCAAGGCGTATTTGCTATAATTTTTAATTGTCAGCCAAGGCAAAATTGTCGGGGCCGACAATGCCGCGAAGTGCTTGCGCCTGTAGCTCAGTTGGATAGAGCAACGGCCTTCTAAGCCGTGTGCCAGGGG